>NZ_CP175675.1:1685000-1940000 GCF_030910025.2 Enterococcus sp. SB12
GGAACGTATTCACCGCGGCGTGCTGATCCGCGATTACTAGCGATTCCGGCTTCATGCAGGCGAGTTGCAGCCTGCAATCCGAACTGAGAGAAGCTTTAAGAGATTAGCTTAGCCTCGCGACTTCGCAACTCGTTGTACTTCCCATTGTAGCACGTGTGTAGCCCAGGTCATAAGGGGCATGATGATTTGACGTCATCCCCACCTTCCTCCGGTTTGTCACCGGCAGTCTTGCTAGAGTGCCCAACTGAATGATGGCAACTAACAATAAGGGTTGCGCTCGTTGCGGGACTTAACCCAACATCTCACGACACGAGCTGACGACAACCATGCACCACCTGTCACTTTGCCCCCGAAGGGGAAGCTCTATCTCTAGAGTGGTCAAAGGATGTCAAGACCTGGTAAGGTTCTTCGCGTTGCTTCGAATTAAACCACATGCTCCACCGCTTGTGCGGGCCCCCGTCAATTCCTTTGAGTTTCAACCTTGCGGTCGTACTCCCCAGGCGGAGTGCTTAATGCGTTAGCTGCAGCACTGAAGGGCGGAAACCCTCCAACACTTAGCACTCATCGTTTACGGCGTGGACTACCAGGGTATCTAATCCTGTTTGCTCCCCACGCTTTCGAGCCTCAGCGTCAGTTACAGACCAGAGAGCCGCCTTCGCCACTGGTGTTCCTCCATATATCTACGCATTTCACCGCTACACATGGAATTCCACTCTCCTCTTCTGCACTCAAGTCTCCCAGTTTCCAATGACCCTCCCCGGTTGAGCCGGGGCTTTCACATCAGACTTAAGAAACCGCCTGCGCTCGCTTTACGCCCAATAAATCCGGACAACGCTTGCCACCTACGTATTACCGCGGCTGCTGGCACGTAGTTAGCCGTGGCTTTCTGGTTAGATACCGTCAAGGGATGAACAGTTACTCTCATCCTTGTTCTTCTCTAACAACAGAGTTTTACGATCCGAAAACCTTCTTCACTCACGCGGCGTTGCTCGGTCAGACTTTCGTCCATTGCCGAAGATTCCCTACTGCTGCCTCCCGTAGGAGTTTGGGCCGTGTCTCAGTCCCAATGTGGCCGATCACCCTCTCAGGTCGGCTATGCATCGTGGCCTTGGTGAGCCGTTACCTCACCAACTAGCTAATGCACCGCGGGTCCATCCATCAGCGACACCCGAAAGCGCCTTTCAAATCAAAACCATGCGGTTTCGATTGTTATACGGTATTAGCACCTGTTTCCAAGTGTTATCCCCTTCTGATGGGCAGGTTACCCACGTGTTACTCACCCGTTCGCCACTCCTCTTTTTCCGGTGGAGCAAGCTCCGGTGGAAAAAGAAGCGTTCGACTTGCATGTATTAGGCACGCCGCCAGCGTTCGTCCTGAGCCAGGATCAAACTCTCATAAAAAGTTCGAACAATCTTGCGATTGTTAAGCTCAATTTGTTTGCTAGCATATTGCTTGCTTGTTAAAAATGTTTGTTGTCTCGAATTGAATCAAGACGCCCTACACATTTGGTTTATCTTACTTTGTTCAGTTTTCAAAGGTCTAATCTTTTTGTTTCAACAACTCTTTAATCTTATCAGATTCAAAAGAGAATGTCAACAACTTCTTTGTTTATTTTTTCTAAACGTCTTTATCACTCATTAGCAGCGACTTGATTATCGTATCATCTTTATTGTTATTTGTCAATAACTTTTTTGAAGTTTTTTTCGATAAAATCAAGCTTTATTAGCTATCTCATTTAAACGACTTCGTTATTATAACATGACATCAAAAGTGCGTCAACACTATTTTTTATAATTTTTAGCGACACCTTAAAGGAATCATTTAGAACAAATAATAATATAGCAATCTCTTTATAAAATTGCAATAGAAAATTCCCTATTTTTATTTATTATTTTTAAACACGAATATTACAGTATTTTATTGTTTTTTCGTTCATCTAAAAGCTACTTACATTTAATTAACGGATGTTATTCTATTTAATTGTTCGCTAGTTTTTTTATAATGACATCCCTGAATTTCTCACTTGCTTGTATTTTGTACCTTATTCTTTGTTGGATATATAAAGGCTCTATACTTTTTGATGTTGGTGGATGACACCAGCATCTTTTTTATTTTCCAAAACATATAGAAAAGACACCTTGAAATCCTTTAGAATTAATTTGGCGAACCAACCCAAAAGGAGGAATCAAGATGTCTTACACTCACCTTATCAAAGAAACATTAGATATTCTAGACTTATCAGTTACTTTTAACGAAAATTGTCTCACAAAAGAAAAATACAAAGGGCAAATCTGTCATATTTATCGTGGAAACTTGATTTATACAGCCCAAGAATGCATCCACTGTAAACACCAGATTGCTTCAGATATTGTGCGTTGGGGTACAACAACCGTCCGGTTGTTAATGAACGATGTTTCTGAATACCGTACCTACCTCGAATTGAAAAAGCAACGCTTCAAATGCAAAGCTTGTCAGCGGACCTTTGTCGCAGATACTTCTGTTGCGAAAAAACATTGTTTCATCAGTGAGAAAGTCCGCTGGTCTGTCGTGACTCGTCTGAAAAAAATACCTCAATGACAGAGATCGCCGCTCAGAAAAATCTATCGGTCTCTTCTGTTTACCGTATTATGAAGCGATTTTATCGTCCGTTGAATCCTTTTCGGACACCGTTACCTAAGGTACTTTGTTTTGATGAATTCAAATCAGTTCGGGGTGTTTCAGGTGCTATGAGTTTCATCATGATGGATGGACAAACACAGCGCTTATTGGACATTGTCGAGAACCGACAACTGCCTTTTTAAAACGTTATTTTAGTCATTTTTCACGAGAAATTCGTGAAGCGGTCGAATGGATCGTGATTGATATGTACGCTCCTTATGTATCGCTCGTTAAAAAGCTGTTTCCAAAAGCACAGCTGATTATTGACCGGTTTCACATCGTCCAACATATTGGTCGTACCTTTCGCAATCATCGAATCAAAGAAACGAACCAACTATTAAAAAGCAAAGAACAAAAACACTATCAATTAGGTAAGCAATTAAAAAGATACTGGAAACTTCTTCAAAAAGATGAACGCAAGCTTGATTATACTCGACGCCTTTGGCGACCTGGCTTCAAAGCTCATTTAACAGAGACCGATATTGTGGATCGCTTACTGAAAGGGAGCCCTGCTTTGCGTGTAGGCTATCAGTTATATCAAGACTTTCTTTACGCTGTAAAGGAACGAGACTACGTATCGTTTGAAGAACTACTTACCAATAATATCATGCTTCCCGAAGGCTATCAGACGACCTTGAGAACGTTCCAGAAATTTCTGCCACAAATCAAAAATGCTTTACAACAAAGTTATTCAAATGGCCCACTTGAATGTCTGAACAACCATATCAAAGTGTTAAAACGAAATGCATATGGCTTTCGTAGCTTTTATAATTTCAAATTGCGCATCATGATTCGTCATGGCAACGCATTGATTTTCAACTAAAAAAGATCAAGAGGAACTGATCCACTTGATCTCCAATTATTCTAAGATTTCTCTTTACCAACATCATTTGACAAAGAGCCTATATAAAAAGACAAGTAAAGCACATGCTTTACTTGTCTTCTGCCTTTGCGATAGGAATAAAGATTCTAAAAATTGTCCCTTGCCCTACTACACTTTCTGCTAAGATACGTCCTTTATAGTTTTCAACCAGTTGTTTAGCGATAGACAACCCCAGACCATTTCCACCCTTCGTTCTAGCTCTTGCTTTATCCACTCGATAAAAACGATTGAAGATCTTATTAAGGTCTTCTTTGGGTATTCCTTCGCCAAAGTCCTGAATCGCGATCTCAAATTCATTCAGAGTGGAAGAAATAGAGATATGGACTTCTTTTCGTGTAGTTGAATACTTTACTGCGTTATCCAATATGATAATGATTAATTGTTCAAAGTGATTACGATAAATTTGCAGGGTCACTTCTTTTGTCAAATCATCATCTAAAGTGATCACATAGTCTGGATATAATATCTTGAAATTATTATAAACTTGATAGGTGACTTCTTTTCCTTTAGTTGTTTCATTCGCATAATGAACATCTACTTGTTCTGCTCTTGATAAGTCTAGCATCTCTTGAACTAAGCTTTTCATACGGCTGATTTCTTGCATGCTGGCGCTTAATGATTCTTCTAATATCTCAGGATCATCTTTCCCCCAACGATTTAGCAGACTAAGATGCCCTTCAATAATTGCAACAGGTGTCCTTAACTCATGAGATACGTCTTCCACGAATTGCTCTTGTTGTTCAATATACAAACGCATACGGTCAAGCATCTCATTGAATATTTCAGCTAAATCTGCCAATTCATCATTTGTGTCGATTTCAGGCATGTGGATATCTGATTGCGGATCTTTACCTATAGTATCCATTGTATCTCTGAGTACCTTGAGTGGTTTTAAGAAATAAGAAGATAAAAAGAAACCTAAAATACTACTTAAGATCAAAGAAACAACTTCTAAAACAATAAGAGTCAATAATAGCTTATTTCGGATATCATAGAAAGAAGATAATTCATAGAAGCTTTGCGCATAGCCAATCTTTTCTCTTGTACCTTTAGAATATATAGGCTGGATAGATAAAAAGCCAGTTTTTCCTTCTAGTGTAACGATCGTTGGCACTTTACGAGTAGTCTGAATCAGGTTTCGACTGTTTTCATGGGTTTTAAAAATCAAGTTCTCGTCCAAATCATAAACATAAAGACCCATTGATGGCTGCCCTAGCTCAGCTATAAAGGAATCGATCTTCATTAAGTTTCCTTCGACCAGTGAAGTATGATCTACGACCTCATCTCCGTCATTTGTCGCTTTCGTCAGATTACGATACGTATTTACTAATGTCAGTTCTTCATCCGAGTTAGCCAAACGAGAAGCTACTTCTGAAATCGTACGCTCTACATTGTTTCTTTCTTTTGCCACAATCAGATTGATAGATGATTTATAGGTAATGACAGCGAAAATTGTAAACACAACGAATATGAAGAAAGAACTCGCAAAGGCCCACTTGATTGTCAAGGAGGGCCCTTTCAGTTCTCTTTTTTCCGATTTTTTCGGCTTTATCACGAGCGCATCACATAACCTGTTCCGCGTACAGTTTGGATATAGCTTTCCTCCCCGGGAACGTCAATTTTGTTGCGAAGATAACGAATATATACGTCCACTACGTTTGTTTCAACTTCTGTTTCGTATCCCCACACTTTATTTAGTAAAACGTCACGTGCTAATACCACGTTCACGTTTTCCATTAAAGTAAGCAGCAACTCGTATTCTCTTTTTGTTAGTTCAATTACTTCATTTCCGCGACGTACGACACGGTTTTCTTTTTCGATAGTCAAATCGCGATAAGTAATAGTAGTTTGTTTAGCCACATTTTTATCGCCTTCAATATCGATTCGACGCAACAATGCACGAAGACGTGCTAATAATTCTTCGATAGCAAATGGTTTGACGATGTAGTCATCTGCTCCGTGGTCAAGTCCAGATACACGATCGATCACAGAATCTCTTGCAGTCATCATAATGATTGGTGTATTTTTGACTTGGCGTACACGTCTGCAGACTTCTAAACCGTTCAATTCTGGGAGCATCAGATCCAACAATATGGCATCCCACTCATTATTTAATGCCGCATCTAAACCAGTTCGGCCGTTGTAGTGGACTTCTGCGTTATACCCTTCATGCTTCAACTCTAGCTCGACAAATCGTGCCAAGTTCTTTTCATCTTCAATGATTAGAATATTGCTCATTTATTATTTTATCCTTTCTATTCTACTGGCTTTTTAAAAACTCTATCATTATACCGATAATATGCTTAAAAATCTATAGTCATTTTATCATGGATAGCAATTTTAAAAAAGAGCTGAAGTCTACTCATAACAATCGACTTCAGCTCTTTCGTCCTCTTTTTATTTTCTCATTTCCTAACAGCCGAAAGACTATTATTCTTCATGGTACCATGAGTAATGGAAGATTCCTTCTTTGTCGACACGTTCATAGGTATGTGCGCCAAAGTAATCGCGTTGGGCTTGGATTATATTTGCAGGCAGACGTTCTGCTCTGTATGAATCGAAGTAAGCGATGGCTGATGAGAAAGTCGGTACAGGTACGCCAGCTTGGACAGCCAAGGCAACGACGTCTCTGACTGATTGCTGATATTTTTTCGTGATTTCAACGAAGTAATCATCTAGCAATAAATTTTCGATCTCAGGATTTTTGTCATAGGTATCCGTAATTTTTTGCAAGAATCGAGCTCGGATGATACATCCAGCGCGCCAGATTTTTGCGATTTCACCAAATGGCAAGTCCCAATCAAATTCTTTTGAAGCGACACGTAATTGAGCAAATCCTTGGGCATAACTCATGATTTTACTGAAATACAACGCTTCTCGGATTTTTTCGACCAATTCTTTTTTGTCTCCCGTGAACTCAAAATCGTTCGTACGAGATAAAATCTTGCTTGCTTGTACGCGTTCTTCTTTATAAGCAGAAATATAGCGGGCAAATACAGATTCAGTGATCAATGGAAGTGGCACACCTAAGTCAAGCGCGCTTTGGCTTGTCCATTTACCTGTTCCTTTATTCCCAGCTGCATCAAGGATCACATCTACTACTGGTTTACCTGTTCCTTCATCGTCTTTACGTGTCAGAATGTCAGCAGTGATTTCTATCAAATAGCTGTCTAATTCGCCTTGATTCCATTCTTTAAAGATATCAGCCATTTCTTCTACTGAAAGGTTTAAAATATTCTTCATTAAGTCATAAGATTCAGCAATCAGTTGCATATCTCCATACTCAATACCGTTGTGTACCATTTTCACATAATGTCCGGCTCCATTTGGGCCAATATATGTGACACATGGTGCTCCGTCTTCTGCTTTTGCAGAAATTTGCTCTAAGATTGGTGCAACTAGCGCATAGGCTTCTTTTTGTCCACCAGGCATGATTGAAGGTCCTTTTAAAGCTCCTTCTTCACCACCGGAAACGCCTGTACCGATAAAGTTGATGCCAGAGTTGGCTAACTCTTCATTACGACGCATCGTATCTTTAAAGAATGTATTTCCTCCGTCAATCAAAATATCGCCTTTATCAAGGTGAGGAAGTAACTCTTGGATTGTTGCATCTGTTGCCGGTCCTGCTTTGACCATTAGCAAGATCCGACGTGGTTTCTCGATAGATTCTACAAATTCTTCGATTGTATATGTTGCTTTGAAATTTTTATCTGGGTGTTCTTCTACTACAGCGGTTGTTTTAGCCCCTGTACGATTGAATAAAGCCACTGAATAGCCGCGGCTTTCTATGTTCAAGGCTAGATTTTTACCCATAACGGCCATACCGACAACGCCGATTTGTTGTTTTGACATATGAACTCCTCCTACATACGGGATTTCTCCCTAATCTCTTACATTATAGCTTAACACGGCTACATTGCAAACTAAAGAACAACATATTTTTTATTTACCGACTACAAAAAAATAAACCTCAAGGCTCCATGGTTAGCCTTGAGGTTTTACATTTTCTAATTAAAATGTATTAAGCTTCTTTTGACATTACGTCCTTACCATCATAGTAACCACAATTTGCACATACGTGATGGCTTTTTTTCATTTCACCACAGTTTGGACATTCGTTTAACCCTTTGATTGTCAATTTGTAGTGTGTACGACGTTTTGCTTTTTTAGCTTTTGATGTTCTTCTAGCTGGTACTGCCATTTTGCTACACCTCCTTGTAAAGTCTTGTATCTAAATTAGACACAATATATTCCAATCTTACTTGTTATCGTCGTCTTTTGATTTAGAATCAAAAAGTTCAGATAGTTTTGCAAGACGAGGATCAATTTTATTCTCGGCTTCTTCCATTTTTCTGCGCTGGTATTCTTCTTCGGAAACAACTTCCCAATCATTGCCTTTTGGAAGTTCTGTTGCTGCTTCCTCTTCTTTTGTCAATACCCGCATTGGAATCGCCAATAAGATGTTGTCTTCAATCGACTCTGCTAAATTCAATAATGGACCTTCAATTAGCAAAATCTCATCCGCAGACATTTGTTCATCTCTACTTTGGAATTGTTCTTCTGTCATGAATACTTCGTCTACAGAAAAATCCATGGGCAGTTCAACAGGTTCTAGTGAACGTGTTGAAGGAACTGTCAAAGTCGTCTGCACAGTGTAATGAACGATATAGCCTTTCTTATCAACTGAGACCAAACCTTCGACTTCCACTGGCGCAACATCAAGTATTAAATTGTCTCGCTTCATGAGAGCGGCTTTCAAGTCGAGCGTCTCATGAAAAGTTAACGGTGTCTCCTGGTATTTTCTCAATTCCAATAAAGACCATTTCATTTTTCATCACTCCTAAGCAACAAAAGCAATTATACAGGGCAAAAAGCATGTTGTCAATGAAATTTTCTTGACACCTTGCAGTTCATAAAAAAACAGAAAAATCTTTATTAGAAAGCCTCTGTTTGCTATCACCCTCAGAATCATTTACAATAATCATTATTCCATTAAAGGAGCGGATGATCTTCATGAACACGAAAGATATCGAATACTATGTCCAAATCGTCAAACAAAAAAACTTTACGAAAGTGGCTAATTATTTCCGTGTGAGCCAACCTACTATTACATATGCATTACAACGTCTTGAAAAAGAGTTTGATACCGTACTTATTACAAGAGATCGATCGCATCACGATTTAATCGTCACGCCTTCTGGAAAGCAGCTGTTTCTCCATGCACAAACCATTCTCCAAGAGATTTCTACTGCAAGAGCTGAAATCACTCAGTTGCAAAAGAAAAAGCTTCGTTTTGGGATGCCTCCTATTATCGGCAATGAATACTTTCCTAAACTGTCAAGTTACTTTATCAAGCATGAATTGATGAATCAAATTGAGATTACCGATGGAGGCTCTCGGGACTTATACGGGATGATCCGACAAGGGAGGATCGATTTAGCTGTATTAGGCTCAACACAGCCAATCGTGGATCAATATTTAGAAACAGAGTTACTTTTGGACAAACGTTTCATGATCGTCGTGCCACCTACACATCCTCTTTCCAAGCAGGATACTGTCTCTTTCAAAGATATAGCAGATGAACAGTTTGTACTATTGAACGAACATTATGTCCACCCCGCAGCATTCACTAAGCTTTCTAAACAAACACATACTCATCCAAAAGTTGTTTATCAAAGCAATGACTTGACGATTTTAAAGAGTATGGTCCGAGAAAATGTGGGTATCGGTTTTTTGGCAGAGATTGCTGTCCATCCTGAAGATCATTTAGTTTGCCTCCCTCTTTCAGATGAAGTTCAGCCTCGCTTCTTGATTTCATTGGCAAAACGAACACAGCAGATCGTCACGCCTCTTCAAGAACAAGTAGTCCAAGTTATCCATGAATTCGTTACAGCACAAAAAAACAGCTCTTCGTAAAAGAAGAGCTGTTTTTATTTTTTATTAAGCTAAATTAGATAGCTGTTGTTTCGCCACGGTAAACGATGCCGCGACGTGAATCAACGGTAATCAATTCACCTTCTGTAATTGTTGTTGTTGCGCCTTTAGCACCAACGATTACAGGAATATCTTGTGCAATTCCTACAACTGCAGCGTGAGAAGTCAATCCGCCTTCTTCAACGATAACAGCAGCTGCTTTTTCGATTGCAGGCATATATTCTTTGTCAGTTGATGGTACAACTAGAACCATTCCGTCTTTTGCTTTTTTTACAGCTTCTTCAGCAGATGAAGCAATAACTGCATTTGCAACGACAGATTTTTGTCCAACGCCTTGAGCTTCTAATAATTTAGAACCAATCATTTGAATTTTCATCACGTTAGTTGTTCCGCGTTCACCAACTGGTACACCAGCAGTGATCAAGATTAAATCGCCTTCTGATGCGAAACCTAATTCAACAGCTTTTTTAGCTGCTAGTTCAAACATTTCATCAGTTGTTGATGGTTTTTCAGCAACTGTTGGGTAAACGCCCCAGTTTAACATCAAACCACGTTTTGTGCGTTCGTCAAAAGTAACAGCCAAGATATCTGCATCTGGACGATATTTTGAAATCATTTTTGCAGTGTATCCTGATTCAGTTGCAGCAACGATTGTTTTCACGCCTAGATTTTTTGCAGCACGAGCTACAGATAAACCGATTGTTTCAGTTACATCTGTTTTATCGAATTCGTTCAATTGGAATGTACCTAATTCTGATAATGCATTTTCAGCTTCTTGGTCGATACGTGCCATTGTTGAAACAGCTTCAACTGGGTAGTCCCCGTTTGCAGATTCACCAGATAGCATTGTTGCATCTGTGCCATCAAATACAGCGTTAGCAACGTCAGAAGCTTCCGCACGTGTTGGACGTGGGTTTTCTTGCATTGATTCTAACATTTGTGTAGCAGTGATAACTGGGATACCAGCAGCATTACATTTTTTGATGATGCGTTTTTGAACCATTGGTACTAGTTCAGCTGGGATTTCAACACCCATATCTCCGCGGGCAATCATAACACCGTCAGAAACTTTGATGATTTCGTCAATGTTGTCGATACCTTCTTGAGATTCGATTTTAGGGAAGATTTGAACATGAGTCATGTCTTTTTCTTCTAAGATTTCGCGGATATCTAGAACGTCTTGTGCTTTACGTACAAAACTTGCAGCGATAAAGTCGATATCGTTGTCTAAACCAAAACGAATATCGTCAGCATCTTTTGGAGTAATACCTGGCAAACTAATAGAAACGCCTGGTGCATTTACCCCTTTACGTGATCCTAGCATACCTGCATTTTTAACTTCTACGACTAATTCACGGTTTGCTTCGTCTTTTTCAATGATTTGCATATCGATCAAACCATCATCAAATAAAATGTGTCCACCAACGTGAACATCGTCAAATAATCCTGGGTAAGTAACCGCGATTTTTTCTTTTGAACCTACATGTTCAGGATCCATAGAGATGCGTGTTTGATCTCCTACTTCAAATTTGATGTATCCTGCACGACCAAAATCAGCTTCTGTTGTGCCTTGAACAGTTGTACGGATTTCAGCTCCTTTTGTATCTAAAAGAATACCGACATCTTTTCCTGTCTTTTTAACTGCTTCACGGACCATAGTCATACGTGATAATTGTTCTTCATGGTCACCATGAGAAAAGTTAAAGCGGAAGACATTTGCCCCAGATTCAATCAATTGAGAAATAATTTCTACTGAGTTACTTGCTGGTCCTAATGTACTAACGATTTTGGTTTTTTTCATTTAAAAAACTCTCCCATTCAATTTTGTTTATTTAAAGCTGTACACAGCTTAAATAGCTTGGTTTCTTTCACTCTTAAAATGAAAGTGAATTATTTAGATCATATAGTGATAAGTCTGGTTTATGTTTGTTGTTTTCAAGTGTATCAATGATGTCAGACGCAACGATTTCGTTGTCATGGATACCGACACATAATCCACCTTTTCCTTCTTGAAGCAATTCGACAGCGTAAGCACCGAATTTACTTGCCAACACGCGGTCGCGTGCGCTTGGTGCTCCACCACGGACAACGTGTCCCAAGATAGATACACGTGTATGATAGTCGCCAAATTCTGAAAGTTTCTCAGCGAATTCATTTCCGCCCATTACACCTTCAGCCAAGATGATCAAGCAATGTTTCTTCCCGCGATCGCGGCCTTCTTGGATTTTTTTAGCAACTGAAGCCATATCAAAATCATGTTCTGGGATGATGATTTCATCCGCTCCGCCAGCCACACCTGACCATAAAGCGATGTCTCCTGCATTGCGTCCCATTACTTCGATAACGAATGTACGAACATGAGAAGTCGCTGTGTCACGAATACGGTCAATTGATTCTAGTACTGTATTGATTGCTGTATCAAAACCGATTGTGAAATCAGTCCCAGGAATATCATTATCGATTGTTCCAGGAATACCTACTGCTGGGAAACCGCGTTTTGTCAAAGCCATTGCGCCATGATAAGAGCCGTCTCCTCCGATAACCACTAGACCTTCGATTCCGAATTTTTTCAATTGTTCGATTCCTTTTAATTGACCTTCTTCAGTTGCAAATTCTGGATAACGTGCAGAATACAAGAATGTACCACCACGTTGGATCTTGTCACCTACATCTGCCACATCAAGACGACGAATATCTCCAGCAACTAAACCGGCAAAACCATAATTGATCCCGTATACTTCCAGTCCTTCGTAAATACCTTTACGAACAACGGCACGAACAGCTGCATTCATTCCAGGTGCGTCTCCGCCACTGGTCAAAATTCCGATGCGTTTCATAATAAACATTCACCTCATTAAAATACTTTATCCTAAGTATTACTTAGGTTTACAACCATTTTTGCGTTAACCACGACTAACATTCTAACATTATTTTTCTCACTTGTCTTGATTTACGGATAAAAAAATGAAAAAAAATGAAAGCAAGTAGTATTTTTTACCGTAAGTTATTTGAAAACCACATTATCTTCGCCAAGCAGATAAATAAGTTGCCCCTTTATACTCTTGCTGTCATCCACCCAATAAGCATCTGACAGAACTACTTTTCGTTGCGTTTTTTCGTGATACATAACTACTGGTATATATCCTGGGTGTTTCTGAAAAATCACTTGTAATTGTTTCATTATCTCGGGATCTTCTCGTTCTTCTGTAATACGCAAATAGCAAGTTTGCGAAGGATACTGGGCTTCTAACTGGTTAGGATCAGCAAAGCTTTCTCCAATTAGTTGCAGTTCCTGATTATATTTGCTGATTTCGCTCCGCCCTTGAACAAAGATCACTCGATCAACGGCAAACAAATTACGATATTTACGATAAAGAGTTGGAAAAACTGTGACAGAAATTTCTCCACTACTGTCGGTTCCTTCAACAAAGGCCATCAGTTCTCCTTTTTTTGTCCGAATTTCTCTAACTTCCTTGATCATCACTAATAAATTGACTGGTTGATTAGGGACGATATCTGTAATCAGCTGAACTTGTTTAGCTAAACGAAGACGATCAAACCCTTCTGCAGGATGACCTGACAAATAAATACCTAAGTACTCCTCTTCCAGCTTCAAGCGTTCTTCTAGTGTATAGTCAGCGACTTCTTCTTCTTTTAATGCCATGATTCCCAGCAAGTCAAGACTTCCACCACTGTAAACGATATTTTGGATTTTTCCTTCGAGATCAATCATCAATTGTTTCCTGTTAGGAGATAATTCATCAAAAACGCCTACTGCTGTCAGTGATTGCAGTAACTCTAATTTCAGCCAACGCTTATCGATCCGTATGAGGAATTGATCCACTGACTGGAACGGGCCATTTTGTTTTCTTTCGTTTAATATATCTTCTACAAAATCACGCCGAATACCTTTTATCGCTGTCAGTCCGAATCTGATTTCTTTCTTATTGACCAACTCAAAACTGGAATTACTTTGATTAATGGACGGCGAGGAAAGTTTGAGTTTATTTTTACGTGCTTCTGCAATATATTCTTTCAATTTTGATGTGTTATGCCGAACAGAATTCATCAGGCTGGTAAAGAAAGCACCTGGATGATGGGCTTTTAGATACGCCATTTGGAATCCCACGAATGAATAAGCAAATGCATGTGACCGATTGAATCCATAGTTTGCAAATTTTTCGATATATTCATATACGGTCGCTGCTGTTTTTTCCGAATATCCCTGTTGTAATGCTCCTGATACAAAATGCGACTTTTCTTCATCTAATACGTCTTTTTTCTTTTTACTCACTGCCCGTCGCAGAATATCTGACTGCCCTAATGTAAATCCAGCCATAGTCGAGGCGATCTGCATGATTTGTTCCTGATAGACGATCACTCCATATGTGTTTTTCAAAATCGGGATCAGTGAATCATCTGGGTAGCGAATGGCTTCTTTTCCTTTCTTCCTGGCAATGAAGGTATCTATATTTTGCATAGGGCCTGGTCGATACAATGCATTGACTGCGGCAATATCTTCGATGTTTTCTGGACCTAATCTTCGTAAAACGTTCCGGATACCAGCAGATTCAAATTGAAATACTCCTGAGGTTTCGCCTCGTTGAAACAAGAGCAGCGTTTTTGCATCATTTAGCGGGATCTCTTTTAATCGGATCTCATACCCTTCTACTCGCTTAACAGCTTTCAAAGTAAAATCAATAATCGATAAGTTGCGTAGTCCTAAAAAGTCCATTTTCAAAAGACCGATTGCTTCTACCTCATTCATCGTATACTGGGTCAGAAAAGCTTCATCAGAACCGCGTTGGAGCGGAACTAGTTCAAGTAGATTCTTATCGCTGATAACTACACCTGCTGCGTGAGTCGAAACATGTCTTGGCAATCCTTCTAAAATCACTGCAGTTTTGAATAAAAGTTGGTTTTTTTCGCTTGCCTGAACTAATTCTACTAATTGATGCGAAGTTTTATAAGCTTGGGTCAATGTGATTTTCAATTGATTGGGTATTGCTTTTGACCAGCGGTTTGCTTCACTTTGCGATAAACCAAACACTCTAGCTGCATCTCTAAGAACCATTTTTGCTGCCATTGTGCCAAATGTTGCGATTTGTGCCATATGATATTGTCCATACTTTTCTCGAACATAATTCAATACTTCTTCACGTCGATTGTCAGGAATATCCAAATCGATATCTGGCATCGTAAAGCGTTCGGGGTTTAAAAAGCGTTCGAACAGCAAATCATATTCTAATGGATCCACATCTGTGATTTCTAACACATAGGCTACTAATGAACCCGCAGCAGAACCACGACCTGCACCGGTAACGATTTTGTTTCTATGAGCAAAAGCCATTACATCCCATACGATCAAGAAATAATCATCGAATCCCATTTGATGGATGACAGATAACTCGTAGTCCAAACGTTCTTGGTATTCCTTTGTATAATCAGTGATTCGGCGTTCCACTTGCGAATAGCATAACTCT
The DNA here is from genome assembly GCF_030910025.2 of Enterococcus sp. SB12. Classification (NCBI taxonomy): domain Bacteria; kingdom Bacillati; phylum Bacillota; class Bacilli; order Lactobacillales; family Enterococcaceae; genus Enterococcus; species Enterococcus sp. SB12. Next base: position 1,699,959 of record NZ_CP175675.1, read on the forward strand.
CTTAAATATTCTCCAGCTTGTTTTCCATTAGGAACTGGATAATGCGGAAGTAATTTCTGATGGAACTGGAATTCAAATGAAATCGATTCAGCTAAACGCTGGGCGCCTATTACAGCTTGGGAAAGACCCGCTTTTTCGAATCGTTTGATCATTTCTTGTTCTGAAAGAAGATAGCCATTTGCTGTTAGTGGTAAAGATGCAGATAAATTTTCTAAAGGTATTTGGCTTCCATCTTTGATATGTTTCATCACTTCAAGTGCAAAAAGTTCTTCTTGTTGTAAACTAGCGATGGGATGTAATGCACAAAGCGAATAATTTTCTTTTATCACATACTGATACCATTCAGGCAATTGATCAGGCGTGTTTTCTGTCAAGCCGATATAAAAATTTCTAGTAAAAACATTTTCAAGTAAAAACTGCCAATGACCGAAAAAGTTATCCTCTTTATTGAAAGCCTCAGAAACAGAATGATTTGCCGGAACAACAAACGCTAGATGGTCGGTTTCTGTCATTTCTGCAAGTTCCAATTTTTCTTGGATCATTTTTCGGCTGGAAAGTTTCATCAGCTGCTGATAACCTATTTCATCTTTTGCGTACGCAAGCAAGCCATAATTTTTTTCTTCATAAGTATAACTAAGATGTAATCCAATGATTGGCTGTACTCCTTCTTCTACACAAATACGATAGAATTCAGGTGCACCGTATAAGACATCTTTATCCGTTATGGCTAATGAAGTGTAGCCTTGTTTTTTTGCTTCTTGTACATATTCTCGAATACGTATTGTACTTTGTAAAAGAGAATAAGAAGTAATTGTATAAAGTTGTGGGAAAAACATCTTGCATTCCGCCTTTTTTTTCGTTAAAATTCACTAGCGTTAAAAGGTTTGATCCTTTTACTTTCATTAAGATAGCAGGCGCTGAAGTTGATTATTCCACTTCATTTGCTTGCTTGTAATCTTTAGGAATGAGTTCTTTCGCAAGAACTCAAATTTTATTGAGATTTGGTCTCGTTTCTTTACATTCAAAGAAAATCTGGTAAAATTAAGATAGAAAAGAGGTGTTCTTTATGCGATATATCGTTACATTATTCTGGGCTGTCGTTCTAGGTCAAGTAGTCGGTTATATTGGTGCTGCATTAACAAGCGGAACATATGATTTTACTTTGACAACAATCATTTCATTCATTGCGGGTGTCATTATCCTTTTGATTGGTGCAGTTGCGCCAAGAAAAGAAACCTCTGCCCATTCGTAAAAAAACAGCCAAGAGCTTGAGATATCTCAAGCTCTTTTTTATTTTCTACTCCTCACCACCATTATAATCTGCTGCGAAGAACTTTACGAAAGTTGAATAAAGAAAGAAGAATATTTGACAGAACAAACAAACTTGTCACAATAAAAACAGCACTGTAATTATAAGCATGCGCGACTGTCGATCCTAGCATGGGACCTAAAACTTGTCCAAAGTTGCTAAACATCTGATTGTAGCTATAGATTCGGCTGACTCCTTCTTGAGGCGTAATCTTACTGATCAGTGTATTGACAGAAGGCATCAAAGCGCCAGTTGAAAAGCCTAAAATAAAGCGAAGTATACCTAATTGGAGCGGTGTAGTGACGAATGCCATAGGTAAATAACAGCAAAATGATAAAATGAGTCCTCCAATTAGAACTTTTTGATTCCCAATCTTATCCCCTAGTTTTCCTAGTTTCGGTGAAGAAAAGACAGCGGAAACACCAGCTATCGAAACAATCAAGCCGCTGACAAAAAGGATATTTTCTGTACTTCCGCTCAATTCACGAATATATAAGGTCAAAATAGGGCTGATCGTAGTGATTCCTATCTGTAAAATCAAGGTCGTAATGAAGAGACCGATCAAAATAGAGAGATGATCCATTTTTGAAAAAATTTCTTTGGTGCTTATCAGATCTTTTTTCTCGATTGGATGGAAATCTTCTTTGACTAAGAAGATGGTCAGCACCGTTGTGATCATCAACAAAGCCCCTGTGATCAAGAATACATTTTCCATACCAAACCACTGAGCCAGTGCACCGCCCATTGAAGGTCCGATCAGATTTCCAGCAATCGCTCCGGTAGACAATGTTCCTAACGCCCATCCGCTCTTTTCTCTAGGTGCCTGTGAAGCAATCATCGCTGTGGCATTTGGAATATATCCAGACAAAATCCCATTCCAAAACCGCATGATCAAAAGCCAATACGCGTTCGGTACAAAAGCCAAAGATCCCATTGTTAATGTCATCCCTGCTGCTGCACGGATCATCATGAGTTTTCGGCCTTTTCGATCAGCTAGATTTCCCCAGATTGGTGCAACCACGGCAGATGCAAAAGCAGTCACAGAGATTGCTAGTCCCGAAAACAATTCGATTTGATCTTTTGGTGTTCCTAGTTGCTCGACATAAACTGGTATGAATGGCATAACTAAACTAATACTTGCACCAGTGAAAAAACAGCCAATCCACGCAATCACTAAATTTTTTCTCCAATTAATCTCCATCTATCATCCCTCTTTCGTCTCTTTTATCATACCTATTTTCGAATAAACAAGCAACGATCTCGCCAGTAAAAAGAGAAAAATCCCGCAAAGGTCATTTTATATGTAACGTTCTTTTTATGTAAAACAAAAAGAGATCGGAACAAATACTGTTCCAATCCCTTCTCTTTAGTTAAATTGTTGCTAGAATGATGAAGTTGATAATGAATAAAATATCAACGATCCACAAAGCAACAGAAACTTCATTGTATTTTCCTTTGATTACTTTCACAATTGTATAGAAAATAAATCCTGCTGCAATCCCATAGGAAATGCTATAGCACAATCCCATAAAGATCGATGCAAAGAAGGCCGGTAAAGCTTCTTCCATATCTAGCCATTTGATGTCTGCAAAAGAAGCCATCATCATTACTCCAACTAAAATCAATGCTGGCGCAGTTGCTTGATTTGGTACAATGGCGATCAGTGGAGAGAATAAACTACTTAATGCGAATAGCACTGCCACTACTACTGAAGTCAAACCAGTACGTCCACCGGCCCCGATCCCAGCTGCAGATTCGACATAAGTTGTTGTATTCGATGTACCAAAGATAGCCCCCACGGAAGTAGCGATCGCATCGGCAAATAGTGCTTTATCCATTTTTGTTTTGAACCCACGACCATCTTCCAACGCGATCTCGTCTTCTTTTGAGAAAATGCCTGTACGGCGTCCTGTACCGATAAATGTTCCGATCGTATCGAAAGTATCAGATAAACTGAATGCGATGATCGTCATCAATACTTGAGGAATCTTGGAAGAATCACTGAATAAAGATTGCATGCCTTCAGAGCCAAATGCTGCACCGAAAGTTGTTCCTAATTCTTTAAATGAATTACCTAACGAATTCGTTTGCCAATCAATGGAACTTAAATCAACAACCCCCATAAAGATACCAAGGACTGTGGTCGCTACGATACCGATAAGAATAGCCCCACGGACATTTTTTACAACTAAAATGGCTGTCAGTACCAAACCAATCACAGCCAATAAGATAGGAGCGTTGTCAAAGTTGGCTAACGCAGGGACGATTCCACCATTTATCGTAACATTTGTCGCTTTTCCGCCTTCAACGACAGAGCTCGAAATAGCTGACTGGTCTGCTGAAAAAGATAAGAATCCTGCATTTTTGATTCCGACATACGCAACGAAAATACCGATCCCGCCACCAATCGCATGTTGAAGACTTTCGGGAATCGCCCGAATAATCATTTTTCGAATATTTGTGACAGTAATAAAAATATTGATTAATCCGCAAATAAACACCATCGCCAAGGCTTGTTGCCAAGAATAACCAAGCCCAAAAACGACCGTAAAAGTGAAAAATGCGTTCAATCCCATACCTGGTGCCTGAGCATATGGTACATTTGCGAACAATCCCATTACCAGCGTACCAATAATCGATGCAATGATTGTCGCTAGAAATACTGCTTGGAAGGGCATACCTGATGCTGACAAAATCGTCGGATTTACGAATAAGATATAACTCATGGCAAAGAATGTCGTTACTCCCGCCATTATTTCAGTTGATACATTTGTATTGTTTTTCTTTAAACCGAAAAACTTTTCCATAAAAAGTTCCACTCCCTGAATTTTTTTCTGATGGAAAACTATAATAATAAAAAATAAGTAAAATAGGGCAAATCCATCGAACAATTTCAAATTATATAGACGTTTCATTCGCTTTTCAACGTTTTTTTAACAAAAAAAGCGAAAATAATACTTAACGTTCGTGTTTAGCTTGTGTTTAGCTATTTATATAGCCATAACTGTAGTTTTTGTTAGGAATAGCTGATTGCTCTTGTTAATTACCTAAAATATGCTAGACTAAAACAAATGCTAGTTGAGGAAGGAAGGACCCTTATTGAATAAAAAATTAATTGCCATCGATCTGGACGGAACTACCCTCAATCAAGATTCGATGATTACATCTAAAACAAAAGAGACTCTGAAAAAAGCAATCAATGCCGGTCATCATGTCAGTATTGCTACAGGACGCCCATTCCGAATGAGCCATCAGTTTTACCAACAATTAGAATTAACAACACCGATGGTTAATTTTAACGGCGCATTAGTACACATCCCTAATCAGCACTGGGATGGTGAAAGAGAAACGTTGATCAATCGTGAAATCGCTTTTGAAATCTTATCGCAAAAAAAGCAGCTAAATTTAGATTTTATCGCTGCTGAAAATCGTGATACTTTTTTTATTGACAGTTTTGATTTCTTTGATGAAAAAATTTTTGCTTCTTCTCGTCCAGGAGAGAAGAATTTGCTTTCTCCTAAAAATTTGACGACAAATCCTACGTCTTTGCTTGTCCGAACAGACAAACGTTTTGCAGGAGCTGTATCTGCTGAATTAACACGTCAATTTGGCAGTTATGTCGATGTTCGGACATGGGGTGGACCTACTGCCATCTTAGAGATTGTTTCAAAAGGAATCCAAAAAGCAAAAGGCGTGCAAGAGATTGCTAACTACCTGTCTATCGATCAAAAAGACGTCATTGCCTTTGGTGACGAGCATAATGATTTGGAATTGTTGGATTATGCAGGTTGGGGAGTAGCTATGGCTAACGGTACTGATCAACTCAAAGGCATTGCAAATGATGTCACTCCTTTGAGCAATCAGGAAGACGGTTTAGCTGTTTATCTGGAAAAACTACTTAAACTATAATAGAGAATTAGATTCCACAAAAAAGAGGTTGTGACAATTTTTGTCACAACCTTTTTTGCCGAGTAAACGGTGTTCTCCTGCCAACTCCTCAATCACAAGTCACAATATTCATAAAACATGAGAAGCTGTTTTTTTGAACTTGTTCCTTGTGACTCGGAGCTGAATGGCAGGCCCACGACCTCTTGATAAACGGCGTTCAAAAGCCAGTTTCTCGGTATGAAGTCAAATTTAAGCAAAAATGTGAGAAGCTATTTTCACAAAATTTTTCTTCATACTCGAAACTAAGCGGCTTTTTCACGACCTCTTTTTTATTTTGCCATGAACATATCATAATACGCGTCCATTATTTCTTTAGCAATCGTCAAGTTCATGTGGTCTTGTTCGTCTAATAAGTTCGGCAAGACAACACTGATGGCAATTTCCGGATTGTCTGTTGGTCCGTATGCCACGATATTACTATTGACTGTCGTAATATCTGGATGACCTTCCGCAACCGTTTCTGCAGTCCCTGTTTTTGCGGAAAGGTCCATTTTCGCACTGGCTAATGGTTTGGCTGTTGTGTAAGGATCGGTACCATGGACAACTTGGTGGAATCCTTCACGGAGGATCGCCATATTTTCTGCAGAAATATTGACCGTATTTTCTACTGTTGTGCCAATTTCTTTCTTCACTTCACCCAAGTTTCCATTTTCGTCATTGCCATAGATCGCTTTGACTAGGTGCGGCTGTACTCGTTTCCCGCCATTAGCGACTGTTGAAGCATATTGAGCTAATTGGATTGGTGTATATGTGTCAAACTGTCCAAATGCCAAATCGGTAAAGTTACCTGGAGTATACCATTCTTTGCCATTATCCGCATTGAACTTCTTCATATAATCAACAGAACGTGAGATCCCAGGAGATTCATTCGGCAAATCGATTCCAGTCGTTGTACCAAGACCAAACTCTTTGAAAGAGTCTCTCAATTGCTGATAAGCTTTAGCTTCTTCATCTAAACTAGGTAGTCCCATTCCAGGTGTATAGTCTAGTCCTAACATCTTTAACGCCACTTTGATCATATACGTATTAGAAGACAATTCCAATGCTTTGACTGCATCAAGAGCAACTTGTCCGCTTCGATTAAAGACAGAGCTTTTTTCTGAAGCACCTTGCAGACGAATCGGCTCATCAATCAAAACTTGATTTCCGCTGATCGCGTTACTTGCCCAGCCTGCTGTCAAAGTACCAGCCTTGACTACAGACCCTGGAGCAAAGGCGCTAGTAATCGTGCCTAAAGCATTCTCGGTGATTTCTTTGGAACCTTGTTCATGACTGAAACCAGTCATTGCTAGCACTTCTCCTGTCTGAGGATTCATAGCCACTGCATAAGCACCAGGCGAATACTGTGCTTTGCCGTTGTTGATCAATGTTTGATAATTCCTTTTCAAAATTTCTTCTACTTTTGATTGGAATTCTGCATTCATAGATAACATTAAATTAGAACCTTTTTCCCCAGAGAAGATTTCTTTTTGATTCGAAACATTTCCTTCATTATCAAGGGAAACTTCATATTGGGTTTTGGTTCCTTGCAGGACATCTTCATATTGTTTTTCCAAATAACTTTGTCCTACACGGTCATTCCGAGAATAACCTTTTGCTAGGTATTTCTCTGCTTCATCTGCTGGAAGTCCTTGCTTTTCAGTCGTCACACTGCCAAGAATACTTTTCAGTGAACTTGCTGCATTATATTCTCGTGTCCAGTCTGTGCCAGTCGAAACTCCTGGAAGTTCAGAAGCGCGTTCTGCCACAACAGCTAACTCTTGATCAGTAACACCAGAGTTTTTGATATAGACAGTGTTTAATTCATATGCACTATTCATCCGTTTAAAGATGGTAGCAATTTTTAATTGCTCCTCGTTTAAATTAATCTCATCAGCTGTGACTTTATTGACCATCGCACTATATTGTTCGCTGTTCCCTAATTGCTTTTCTTTTGCCGAAAGTCTTTTTGTGGCTTCTTTCAAATGTTTGGGGTCAGCCAGCCAAAAATCTTTTTTATCTCTATCTGTCAGATTTTCATCTACCGGAACATCGATCAGCGAGTTCAACTTCGTTGCGATTTCAAGAAAATCTTTAGCCGTAACTTGTGTTCCTCTCGTATATGTGATGGCCTGATTCGCTTTATTCGTGACTAAAGCTTTTCCTGTGGAGTCGTAGATCATTCCGCGAGGAGTACTTTCTTGGACCGTAATCGTAGAAGTAGACTTCACTCGCGCCTCCATCTCTTCGCCGTTCACGATCTGCAAATAACCCAATCTAGCAATCAACGCAACAAATAACGTAAATATAATGAAAAAAAGAAAATTTAAGCGAAAAGGAACATGGGACCGGCGAAACGTTTTGTTCTTAGGTTCTTGTGCACCTTTTCTTATTTTTTCTAACCAAGAAGTATTTAATATTTTTTTCATAAAATCTTTCATCATTTCCTATCCTTCCGCCTATTTACATTCATGCTTCATTGTACCCAAAAACTTCTTAATAAAAAAGAAAAAATGGGCGGAGCAAGAAATTCTTTACCTAATTTCAAGATAAAATCAACTTTTTGTTTCACAGTAATCACTTAAAGTTACATATTCAACTATTTTTTTCATTAAAAAATAAACTTATTTTTGAAAATTATGTTTTCTTAAGTCGTGAAACACTTTGGTGGGTCATTTATTTGTGGAAAACTACGTTTTGTTATTCTAAAAAACTTATATAAAAAATAGTAAGGTTTTTATTTCGAATCCATAAAATATTCTTGGATTGCTTCTCGTGTTTTTTTCACTTTTTCGCTAAGCTTTTCGTTTTTAGCCATATAGAAATAAAAAATGATATCGATCGTAGCAAATTGGGCCAAAAGTGAATTAGTTGCCGCACTTCGATTCGTGATTTCTTTTGGTCTAGATGTTTGTACGAGTACATCGGCTATCTTGCTAAGCGGGTTATTTCCAAATTGCGTCAACGCAATGATTTCGATATTCATGCTTTTCGCCAGCTCGGCTAATGCGACTACATCTGCACTTCTACCTGAGTTTGAAACAAGCCAAAGCACTTTCTTTTTCTCATTGCTGACAAGTTGCGGGAGCAAAACGTGGATATCTTTTTCAAAAATGATTGGCTTACCGACACGAGACCATTTTTGCAGAATATCTTCTACTACTAAAGAAGAGGCGCCAACCCCATATAAAAAAACAGTCTCTGCCGATTCCAAACACTCTACGACTTTTTGGATCGTTTCTTCTTCTAGAATATCTACTGTTTCTTTTATCGCTACTTGTGCATTGTTACCAAGTTTGTTTTTGATAGAGTAAAAGGACTCATTTGCTTCTATATCACTAAAACCTTCATCGATTCCAGTCTGTAGTTCTGTTGAAATCGTGATTTTGAAGTCCGTCAGACTTTGAAAACCGATTTTTTTGGAAAAACGTACAACTGTCGGCGCACTCAACCCGGAAGCTTCTGCTAATTCATTAGCAGTCATTGTAGGGACCTTCTCAATATTACCGATAATGTAGTTGGCCAACTTTTTTTCTGCTGAGGAATAATCTTCCATCATACTTTCAATACGACTAATTACGCTCATAAGTTCCTCCACCCTTTTAATGATAGTCTATGTAAGTATACCATATCAGACCCTTATTCACGGTCGTATACTGGATAAAAAAACAAAAAAACAATCCGCCCAACAGAATATCTTATTCCATCAATCCCACAGATTCTATTGAGCATCTGTGTCTTTGAGGAATACCTGTTATCTATTGTTCGGATTGTTTTCTATCTACTACTTTTTTACAGGAAATTTACCTATTAGTTTTCTCTGCTGTAATTTTTGACTTCTGCTTCCATAGCATCAATAAAGATATTCAAATCTTCTACAGCTGTTTCTTTACTTCCATAACGACGTACATTTACTGTTGCATCTTCCAATTCCTTGTCTCCAACAACTAATTGGTAAGGGATCTTTTGTGTTTGAGAGGCACGTATCTTATAGCCCATTTTTTCATTACGATCATCAACTTCTACACGCAAACCCTTCATTTGCAAGCGTTCTTTGATTTCATAAGCATAATCGCCATGTGCATCAACAGAAACAGGGATGATTGTTGCTTGTATAGGTGCCAACCATGTTGGAAAAGCGCCTTTGTATACTTCTGTTAAATAAGCGACAAAACGTTCCATTGTAGAAACGATTCCGCGGTGGATAACTACTGGACGATGCGTATTTTCCCCGTCTTCTCCAACATATGTCAAATCAAAGCGCTCTGGCAATAAGAAGTCTAATTGTATAGTTGATAATGTTTCTTCTGTACCAAGAGCTGTTTTGACTTGAACATCTAGTTTTGGTCCGTAAAAGGCTGCTTCGCCTTCTGCTTCAAAGTAATCTAATTCTAATTCATCCATAGCGGCTTTCAGCATTGCTTGGGCTTTTTCCCACATTGCGTCATCATCAAAATATTTATCTGTATTGTTTGGATCGCGATAGCTCAAGCGGAAACGATAATCTGTAATATTGAAGTCAGCATATACTGCCACCATCAATTCAAGCGTACGTTTAAATTCATCTTTGATTTGATCAGGACGAACAAATGTATGACCATCATTCAACGTCATTTCTCGTACACGTTGTAAACCTGACAAAGCACCTGATTTTTCATAGCGATGCATCATTCCTAATTCAGCGATACGAATTGGTAATTCACGATAAGAATGGATCGTGTTTTTGTAGACCATCATGTGATGAGGGCAGTTCATTGGACGAAGAACAAGCATTTCGCCATCTCCCATATCCATTGGCGGGAACATGTCTTCTTGATAATGATCCCAGTGTCCAGATGTTTTGTACAACTCAACATCTCCCATTATTGGTGTATATACATGTTGGTAACCTAGACTAACTTCTTTGTCTACGATATAACGTTCGATCGTGCGTCGGATTGTTGCCCCTTTTGGAAGCCAGAATGGCAAACCAGAACCTACTTCTGGGGAAACCATGAACAAGTCAAGTTCTTTTCCTAGTTTACGATGGTCTCTTTCTTTTGCTTCTTCACGGAGACGGATATATTCTTTCAAAGCTTTCTTGTCAAAAAAGGCTGTCCCATATACACGTTGCATCATTTGATTGTTTGAGTTTCCACGCCAATAAGCACCTGCCACTGATAATAATTTGAATACTTGTATACGGCCAGTGGATGGAACATGTGGTCCACGGCACAAATCGATGAATTCGCCTTGTTGATAAGCAGTAATCACTTCTTCTTCTGGCAATTCACTAATCAGTTCTACTTTGTACGGATCACTTGCAAAAATTTCTAATGCTTCCTGTTTTGAAAGAACACGGCGTTCAATTGGCAGATTTTCTTTGACGATTTTCATCATTTCTGCTTCAATTGCTGGCAAATCTTCTGCAGTTACTTGGTTTTGTCCATTATCTGTATCGTAGTAAAACCCTGAATCGATAGCTGGTCCAACGCCAAAGTGGATATTTGGATAGAGGCGACGCATGGCTTGGGCCATCAAATGAGCTGCTGAATGACGGACTAAGCCAAGTGCATCTTCATGGTCTGGTGTGATGATCTCAATACTTGCATCTTCCTCGATTGGACGAGTCAAATCAACGAGTTTGCCGTTCACTTTACCAGCTAAAGCTTTTTTTGCTAAGCTTTTTGAAATGCTTTCAGCAATTGCCAATGTTGTTGTTCCAGACTCAAATTCTTTGACTGCACTATCTGGAAAAGTAATTTTTATCATAATAGTTTCCTCCTTGAAATGTTTTGATTGATCAGATCATCAAGCTGAAAAACAAAAAAATCCTAGCATCTCTTGAAAAGAGATACTAGGACGAAAAGTTCGTGGTTCCACCTAATGTTCAAACGCAAATGCGTTCCTCAAGCGTTGTAACGGTCCGACCGCCCTTGCTTCAACAAGGGTTTCGAAAGTGGTCATCCTTTGGTTTTCTCCTGGAAAAGTTTCAGCCTAGCTTTTCCTCTCTTATCGAAGACTCTCAAATTCAGTTGGCTTTCTCATCAATCAATTATGTGTTTATTTAACCACTAATAAATAGAAAAATCAAGTGGGAAACTAAACTTATTTTTTCCATTCCCCATTTACACCGTATGTTCCTTTTTTCATCTCATTGATGATGACATGGATGTGTTCTTTTGGTGCCTGCGTGTTTTTATGAACAGCTTCCGTGATATCTTTCATCATATTTTCTAATTGTTCCGGACTGCGACCTTCTACTAATTCGACATGTACGAATGGCATAATGCTCTCTCCTCTTTCTGATCGTTCTTTTTTCAACTCGATTCTATCATACTATGTTTGTCTTGGGTACTGAATCAGGAAAAATGGCTGGATCTTTTTTTGCTCTCAAGGCACTCAAAATAGAGACCGTATCCACGACTTCTTGCAAAACAGCTCCGAATAATGCGGGGATTAGTCCCGTACTTGCAATTAACATCAAAAAAATACAAATAAAGATGCCAATCAGTACAGACTGTTTAGCTATTCTCATCGTATCTCTTGAAATCACTACTGCTTTTGCTACACGCAAGAGATCATCTTTCAAGATGACCGCATCTGCACTTTCACTAGCAGCTGTAGAACCATGAGCCCCCATTGCAATACCGATATCTGCAGCAGCAAGTGCTGGAGCGTCATTCACGCCGTCTCCTACCATCGCAACAGGTCTTTGATCTTTAGGGATACTTTCTAAAATGGTCAGTTTATCTTGAGGCAAGCTACGGGCATGTACAGAATCTAATTGGACTTTTTCTGCAATCGTTTGAGCAATGGCAGATCCATCCCCGGTGATCATCATCAAATTTTTCACATCAAGTTTTCTTAGCTCCTTGATTGTCTTTGCTGCTTCTGGGCGAATCTGATCCGAAAATAGGATCGTTCCTGCAAAAGATCGATCAATTGTTACATAGATTGCTGTATTGGACGTTTCTATTTCTTCAGCTGAAACAAAAGAGGCACGTCCAATCTTTACTTCATGATTATTGACTACTGCTTGGATTCCTTGACCGGTCACTTCTTTCAGTTGACTAACAGGATACAGTTGGCTGTTTTTCACGTTGTTCACTAACGAACGAGCTAAGATATGGCTAGATTCCTGTTCTGCACTAGCTGCATACAGAAGTAACTCTTCTTTTTTTATTCCATTGACTGGCTGAATCGCCTCTACTTCCAATACCCCTTTGGTAAGCGTTCCTGTTTTATCAAAAGCAATCGTTTTTGTACGTGCGAGCTTTTCAATCGTTGTTCCAGTTTTTACAACGATCCCGTTTTTACTTGAACGGCTCATTCCTGCAACTAAAGCAATGGGCGCAGCTAGAATCAGTGGACAAGGTGATGCCACTACCAGTACCTCAGCAAATCGTAAAGGGTCTTTTGAGAACCACCAAGAAATGCCACCGATCAAATAAGCAATCAACGTGAAAGGGACTGCATAACGATCAGCTAAACGGACAAATCGGGCAGGCTTTTCTTTTGATTCTTCGACTAGTTTAATAATCATTTGATACTGGCTGTCTGCGGCACGTTTTTCAGCGATCATTTGGATCGATCCGTCTCCATTTAAAGACCCTGACATAATCTGATCTCCAGGTTTCTTGGTTTCCGGGCGGGACTCACCTGTCAAAGAAGATTCATCGACCGAAGATTCTCCTTTGATCACTCGACCATCTGCAGGTACAAGTTCGCCAGGTTTGACTAGTAACTGGTCATCAATATTTATTTCATCGATCACTATATCCTGCAAATTTCCTTCTTTGAATCGATGGGCAATTCTTGGGGTGTTATCTAACAAAGACTGGAGTTCTTTACCCGCTCGTTTATTCGCGTAATCCTCTAGACTATCTCCGCCCGTAAGCATGATCAATATCATCAAACTAGCCCAGTATTCTTTGACGGCTAATGTTGCAAGGATTGCGGTAATCGCTAATACATCTACGCCATATCTTCCTGAACGTAACGTCTTGATCATTTCCAAAAACATCAAGAAGGCGAGAATCCCTCCAGTAAATGCGACAATCGCAAATGCAAGGGCCGGCTGGTGAAAAACAAATTCACTTAATAAAGCTATTCCACCAATAAGCAAAGTAAGTAAAAATTTTTTGAAATGTGTCATTGTTTTTTCTCCTCTTTTATGTGACTTAGAGAGGTTAGTAATAAATTTCCAGCTGCCTCTTTCATCTTAAGCATAGTCCTTGACTAGCACTTTTTAAAACAATAGGTCTTAATTGAAAACAACTATCACTATCAGCGTTTCCAAAATTCATCAGTTCTACAAACAAAAATATTCAGCAAGGATGACTTTTTCGATTCATCAGTTAAAAAGTACCTTTTTTCGAAAAACTATGCTATACTTTTAATTCGTTATTTACGGCGGAAGGAGCAAACATGCGATGAATGAGAAACAACTAGAACAAACGCACGTGGATGAAACGATCGAACTAATCCAGATCGAACAAAATATGCTGGATACAAAACAACAAGAATTGACTCAGGAAATGAATCATTCGACAAAAGACACAGCTAATCACAAGATTCGAGCTGGTTCCAATGAAGCTTTTTATGAATCTGCTGTTGAATATCGCCAACATGAGCAGGAATTGCTTTTGAAATACCATACTCTTGAAGCACAGCAAAAACGCCTGCAAACGTTGTCTGTCATGAAAGATAGTCCTTATTTTGCCCGTATCGACTTTAAAGAAGACCGTGAAACAGAAACATTATATCTAGGTATCGCTTCTTTAAGAGATTTGGCAGAAGAAACAATCGTTATTGACTGGCGCGCACCAATTGCCAATCTTTATTATGAAGGTGAGATTGGTCCCGCATTTTATGAAACTGAAACAGATAGAATAGATGTCGATCTGCAGTTGAAACGACAATTTAAAATCCAAGAAGGACGTATTTTATCTATGGCAGATACGTCGGAAGTAATCAATGATGACTTTTTGCTAGAGATATTGGATGAATCATCAAGCAACCATATGAAAAACATCGTCTCTACGATACAAAAAGCACAAAATGCAATCATTCGGGACACAACAAGTAAAGTAATGCTGATTGAAGGAATCGCCGGAAGTGGAAAGACATCCGCTTTGCTTCAACGTATTGCTTTTCTGTTGTATCATAATCGCAAGTGGCTAGAGGCTGAAAACGTTCTTCTATTTTCACCCAACCATTTATTTTCTGATTACATCTCGACTGTATTGCCTTCATTAGGTGAAAGCGGCGTGCCTACACAGACATTCAAAAATTATTTGGTGCAGCTGCTGCCAGAGTTTTCTTTACTAGATGAACAACAACAAGAAAGTGGTTTTTTGCTAGGGGAAAAAGATCCGATACAAGTGATGAAAAGCGGATTGACCTTAGTCGATCAGATTGATCGCTATATCCAAGGCATCACAAACTACGGTCCCTTGTTCCGTGATATGAAAATAAATGGCCGTACGATCCTATCAAAGGAATCGATTCGCCAATGGTATAAAGAAACAAATGAACAATTACCTTTACATCATAGACTCTCTCTATTACAAACGAAGCTCCTGAAAAAATTAGGCGGTCTGCAAAAAGACGAAACACGTCAGCAATGGGTCAAAGATCTAGCGGAAGAACAGCTCCAAGAACTATACGCAACAGATCCAAATCTTGAATATACAGAACAAAAGGAGCGTTCATTACGTAAAAAACTGGCCAACCAAATCGTACGTAAAAGATTCCGTCGAATCCATCGAGGGATCATGAATTATCAATTTGTCAATATAACGAAACAATATCTCCACTTTCTACAAACTGTGCCACTTTCTCTTCTAACACGACATAAAATCAGCGAGACCAGATGGCAGGAACATTTGACAACTGTTCGTACACACTTGCGTCAAAGAGAATTGCGTCAAGAGGATGCTGTACTATTCTTTTTACTGATGCGCCGAACATATCCAGTGACGGTTACACACAAAGCTCGCTATATCTTTATTGATGAAATGCAGGATTTCGCACCATCACAAGTGGCATTGCTGCAAGCCTTGTTCCCAAAAGCAAATTTGACTTTCTGTGGAGATCTAAATCAAAATGTCTTTGGAAATGAAACGATCGTTGGATCATTGGAAGACCTTTTCGTGGACCGTGAAGTCACTCGTTTCCAATTAACGACAAGCTATCGCTCCACAAAAGAAATCACTGATTTTGCTAATCATTTTATTGCAAAAGAACATCAAGTAGAAACAACAGCAAGAAAAGGAGACCTTCCTTTGCTCATCCAAGGAACAACAGATGATATCAAATTGAATTGGTTAGCAGATGCCATTCGAACGACTCAGGGAAAAGCCCGGTATTGGCGTACAGCAATCATAGCTAAAACACAAGAAGAATGCGAAGCTCTTTATGCTCAACTGCCAGACGAGTTGAAACAACAAGTCCAGCTGATTTTAAATGAGAGTGACTTTATGAAGCGTTCCATTATTTTACTTCCAGCCTTTTTAGCAAAAGGTCTGGAGTTTGACCGAGTTTTCTTGTGGGATGTAGATGCAGAACATTTTTCTTCTCAGCAAGACAAATTGATCCTTTACACCATGTGTACACGTGCGATGCATGAATTGACCCTTTTTACCTCCAATAATGAAAGTCCTTTGTTAAACAATATGGATATTTCATCTTATGAGAAAAAAGTACTGTAAGTAAAAAGACAACTGCTATCATTAATGTTAGCAGTTGTCTTTTTATTTACAATAATAATTGCAGAAAAAGTAATTCAATCATTTAAGGTCATTTATTCTATATATAAATCCAAATCTGTTTCAGGATATTTTAATTTGACAAGCGAAATAATCATTTTCAGTTCTCCCATGTTTTCTGGATATTCTGGGTCAAATACCTTGCTATGACGGCCAATCCCGCCATTGTCGATCAATCGGTAAATTCGATTCCATTCAATGAATTGGTCAATTGATTGGAAATTGCTGATTGGATAGCCGCCACAATCCAAAATCTCTGATACACGAAATGCTAGGTATGCACTATCGATCACTTTATTTTTTTTCGTGTCTATCTTCTCATTTCTTTCGATAAGAATTTTTTCAGGACGATGCTTCAAGCTCCACTCTAATAGTAGAAAGAAAGCCTCCATCCGATACTCTTCTTCAAATAACCGAAAGGCTGAATCAGAACGACGAAAAAGCAGCGGAATCAAATATTTTTGTCTATAAATCAGCATTGGTGCGCGGTCCACCATACACTCTAAATAACGGTTCAGATACCCTGTACCGACATAGTTTCCTAATCGATAGCCTTCAACGCCGAATCTTGCGTATTTTTGCGCTAATTTTGAACAATCAGTTACGTTCACAGCTAACTCTTCTACTTTGCGGTAACCGCTTAAGATACGTTCAAAAGGTTCTAAAGTGATTTTTGCTTCCATATTCTTCCCCGTCCATCTTCCACATACTTCATATCATTTCACATGATACTTATGCTCTCATCATACCACAGGTTGAATTAGAAAAGAAAATAAATCACACAAAAAAGCAAGACAATCTGTTAGTGAGATTGTCTTGCTTTTCGAAAAAGACTGAATACTTTTCGTTAAAACTGGTTGCTTAGTCTTCTAATGCCACATTATGGAACACATGCTGTACATCTTCTAGATCTTCCAGTGCATCAATCATTTTTTCAAATGTTTCTTGATCTTCTGGAGATAGTGTTACCTCGTTTTGAGGGATCATTTGGATCTCAGCGATTGAAAAATCAGTGATTCCTTTTTCTTTTAATGCTTCTTGTATACTATGGAAATCCGCTACTTCACCGTAAACGATGATTTGTCCTTCTTCTTCCATTACATCGCGAACATCGATGTCTTTTTCCATTAGGTATTCAAGGATCTCGTCAGCGTCTTCTCCTGCAAAAGCAAAGATTGCTGTATTGTCAAACATGTAAGAAACCGCTCCGGAAACACCCATGTT
The DNA here is from genome assembly GCF_030910025.2 of Enterococcus sp. SB12. Lineage (NCBI taxonomy): Bacteria > Bacillati > Bacillota > Bacilli > Lactobacillales > Enterococcaceae > Enterococcus > Enterococcus sp. SB12. The sequence continues at coordinate 1,717,170 of NZ_CP175675.1, forward strand.
CCCGCCATTTTTCCCAAATGCTGCCCGTACGTCTGCTGCTGTTCGATTCACATTGTTCGTCAATGTATCAACAATCACCATTGAGCCGCTTGGTCCAAATCCTTCATAGCGCAATTCAGAGTATGTTTCATCTCCTGCACCTTTTGCTTTTTCGATTGCTCGGTCAATAATATGTTTTGGTACATTATAAGTTTTAGCGCGATCAATGACGAAACGTAGTTTTTGGTTTGCATGCGGATCAGGATCACCTGATTTTGCTGCCGCGTAGATTTCAATCCCAAATTTTGCATAAATCCGGCTATTATTAGCATCTTTAGCAGTTTTCTTTGCTACGATATTTGCCCATTTACGTCCCATATTTTCACTTCGCTTTCTGATTTGATAGTTTCATAACGCAAAAACGTCCTGTTCCATTATACTTGTGAATCACGATTCTGTGAAGCTTTTTTTCTTTCTTCCTTCATTCTTCTCATTTTTAGTCAATTATCTATACTCGGATTGGGATTTGCCCGAAATTCTGTTCCGGAATATTGCCTCCCAATTGATAGATTTGATCACTTCTAACTAACAGTTCCGCTTCTTGTGCCTCTTTTTTTCCGATTCGGGAATAAATAGAAATCTCTTTTTTTTCTTTTAAGAATCTTCTTCCAACATCGGTAAATCCAAGTAGTCGAAGATAATTTTTATTTTGTTGGACAGGAATCTCTTGCTTTTTGATATTCAGCAAGACATAACAAGATAATCGTTGGATCCGTGTCCATGTATATCTTTTTGTTTTTACCTTTGACACAAAATCCTCAAAACTATCAGCAGTTGCAGCTGCTGTTTTCATGCGCGATTCTATTCCTTCGGTCATCTGATAGATATCTGTCAGTTCCAGCAAAGTAGAAGATAACAACCGATAACGCAAATACGGCCAATAAGATTCCCAAGTCTGCAGCGAACAAGTTGAAAGATCTTCTTCTGTCTGAGGCGGCACAAGTCCAGCTATCCTTTTTCCTTCTTCTAACGCATGGCGAATGGCTGTTGCACTGGCTATCGTCTGATCTGTGATGATTTTTTCATGATAGCCTGCACTTTTACGTCGGATCGGATGTAATTCCATAGGGTGGACATACTTGGCATTTTCCTTTGCATAACTTAATCCCAAGATATGATTTGGCGAAGAAAAATCAAGCACAATATCGGGATACAGACTGCGAAAAACCTCAGTCATTTTTTGCGGATAACTATACGTTTGATCAGACAGTTCTTGAAATGCCTCTTCTATCCTATCTTGATTCTCTTGGACAAAGCGTCCGAAACTGCTGTAATCAAACGAAGTCTCTTCTTCTGTTCCAAAACACAAACTGTCACAGTCCAGTGTTTGCAAGATTTTTACTGCACCTTTAGCAAAATAGTCAGCTGACTGAACCGCCCATTCGACGGGAAGCTCCACTACTAAATCCACACCATTTTGTAAAGCTTCATTCGCGCGATGCCATTTATCGATGATAGCCGGTTCGCCTCGTTGCAAAAAATTCCCGCTCATTACAGCAATGACGACCTCTGCTCCTGTTGTTTTTCGTGCCATTTCCACATGATAGCGATGTCCATTGTGAAAAGGATTGTACTCTACGATAATCCCGCAGCTTTTCATGCGCATCCTCCTTCATAGTTATCGATAAAAAAGAAATAGAGACAAGTAAAAAAAGGCAAAAATCGGAAAAAATACCCGAACTATATAAACTATTCTCGCAAACACAATACTTCTGCGACGAAAAGCTGCACTGCAAGAGCAATGCCTATATCGTTCGGATATATAATTTATGTTGAAGATTTATTCTTTTCTTGTTAACTCGAGCAGGCAAAACCGCTAGTCTTTGTATGCTACAAAGAACCAGCGCTTTGATTTCTCTGATGCTGCTTCGTCTGTAAAATCAGAAAATGCTTCGACTTTCGAAAAGCCGCTGTTTTCCAGCATTCTTAAATAACTTTCCAATGGATAGGTACGCTCTTGATGTAGTTCATCTTCACGAATAAATCGACCAGACCCTTCTTGTTCTTCAACGAAAAAGGTAAGAAAATGTTCGATGCTGTGTTTCTCGCTTCCTGGATAACTATCCCACAAAAAAGCAAAATTATCCCCTTGATAATGATAGCTATATTCTGGAAAAACCTCATCTACTTGATAGGTGGAGTGTACGTCAAATAAAAATCGGCCATTTTCTTCTAACGCTTGATAGACTTCATCAAACACTTGCTGTACCTCTTGTCTATTTTTCATATAGCACAGCGAATCAGAAAAACAGGTAATTGCCTGATATTGTCCGATTTCTGATAAATCGAGCATATTGCCTTCCACAAATTGGATCGATGCGTCTTCTTCATATGCTCGCTGGCTGGCAATCATCAACATCTCTTCTGAAAGGTCTAACCCTGTCACTTTATATCCATCTTTTGCAAAGGCAACCGCTAATGCTCCAGTACCGCATGCCAGTTCCAAAATATTTTTTGTGTCTTCTTGTAAATGACGTTTCGAAAAAGCTAGCCATTGCTGATAAAGTGTTTCGTCCATCACTTCATCGTAAATGAAAGCAAATGTTTCATAAGCCATATGTTAATCCAACCATTCACTAAGATCGACTAGCGGAGCATCTGACCATAGTTTTTCCAGATTATAGAAACTTCGTTCTGGCGCATGGAAAACATGTACGATCAAATCTCCAAGATCGATCAATACCCATTTTCCGCCTTCTTTTCCTTCAATACGTTTTACTTCATATTTGTTTTCTTCTTCTTTATCAATGATTTCTTCTGTAATTGCGTTGATTTGACGTTCGCTATTTGCTGAACAGATCATGAAATAATCTGCCAACAAGGAAACATTTCGAACGTCTAAAGCGATAATGTCTTCTGCCCGTTTTGAATCTGCTGCTTCAACCGCAATTTTTAATTGTTCTTTACTATCTATGATGATTTCCTCCTAATATGAGCAGCTTATTTTTTTGCTACCCAGTAATTATATGTTTCGATTGTTTTTGGATAAATCTGTTGTTCTTGCGCAAGCAAATGGGCCAATGTATGTTTTGTTTCAAATGCTACAGCTTCGTCTAGATCAGCCCATGCAATGGCTCGTGCATCTTGTACCCCAGGAAAATCTCGACCTGGTTCAATATAGTCTGCTACATAAATGATTTTGTCAAGGAGACTCATCTTAGCAGCCCCAGTCGTATGCACCCGGATTGCATGAAGAATCTCTGCATCGGTGATTCCTAATTCCCGCTCTACAAACGAAGCGCCAACAAGACCATGCCAGATTGCATTATTATAATTCAATAACTCTGGATCAAAACCGTCTCTTACGATTACCATTTTGAACTCCTCATCTGGTCGTTCTTTTGCATAATCATGTGTCAATGCAGCAATACTAGCTTTTTCAGGAGAAGCACCGTATTTTTTGGCAAGAGCCACGGCTGTTTCTTCTACTCCAAGCACATGCTTGAAGCGTTGTTCGCTCATTCTCATCTGTATTTTTTGCATCAGGTTTTCTCTAGAATAAGCAGTATATTCATTACTATAGTCCATATTCATACAACCCTTCATTTTGAATATAATCAATTACTTTATCTGGAACAAGGTAGCGGATAGAACAGCCTTCTTTGATCTTTTGACGTATTTTCGTGGAACTGATGTCGATCTCAGGTACATCTACCCAAATTACAGGATATGGAGTATCCGTTGTGTATCCTGGTCGACGTATACCCACAAAGTTGACCATAGAAGTCAGCTCATCGATTTTATACCATTTTGGCAAATATTCTACCATATCCCCACCGATAATAAAGTAATAATCTGTATCCGGATTGTTTTGCGTCAATTCCTTCATAGTATCATAGGTGTAACTTTTCCCACCACGAGCTAATTCAATCGTTTCAATCTGCAAAAAAGGATTGTCTTCCACAGCTAATTCCAACATGTTGAGTCGATGTTTTGCATCAATCGTCTGTTTCTCATCAACATGAGGTGGCTGATAAGAAGGCATCAAAAATACGCGGTCAAGACCTAAATTCCGGCCAGCTTGTTCAGCCATCACTAAATGTGCAAGGTGAACGGGATTAAATGTTCCGCCCAAGATCCCTACTTGCTTTTTCTTCTCTAGGAATTGAGGCATTTCTTCAGGAAATAATTGTGAACGAACAAATGTCTTAGCTTGCGTATTCATCATGGTCACTCCTTATATTGCTTTTACTTCTTTTGATAGCCTTTGATACTTTTCTTTTGTGGAAGGTTTGTATAATACGATAACACGTCCAATGATTTGGACGATTTCGCAATCTATTTCTTTTTCTAATACTTGAGCTGCTTCTTCTGCAATCTCATCTGTATTTTGAAGTAACGATACTTTGATCAGTTCTCTTTTTTCTAAAGCTTCTTCAATTTGAACGATCATTGCTGAATTGATCCCACCTTTTCCGATTTGAAAAATCGGCTGAAGATGATGCGCTTGGCTACGTAAAAAACGCTTTTGTTTTCCTCTTAAACTCATAATTTTCCTTCTTCCTTAAATCAATGCTTTTCGCTTCAAGACATCTACACCCTTTGGCGCCCAGCCAGCAATTACTGCTGGTGCTGTTACGGTGATCCAGCCTAGACCGGCAAAAACGATGTCTGTTTTTTCTTTCACGGAAAATTCAAAACGAACAAGCTCGGGAAATTCCTCGACTTCATTAGGACGAGGCGGCTGCAATAACCCACCTACGTGTTTTTGATAAAATTCGTCTGCTTTTTCCAGTTTTGTTCGATGAATATTAACATCATTCGACACATAAGCAATAAATGAAGCACGATTGCCGCTGATAAAATCAAATCTTGCAAGCCCGCCCAAGAAAAGTGTTTGCCCTTCATTCAGCTGATAAACTTTAGGTTTGATTTCTTTTAACGGTGCAATGATCCGCAAATCTTTTTTACCTAAGTAGTGCGCCATTTGATGGCGATGGATAATTCCCGGTGTATCAATCAAAAAATGCCCGTCATCTAAAGGAATCTCGATTTTATCCAAGGTCGTTCCTGGAAACTGCGAAGTTGTGATTACATCTTGTACTCCCACTGTATTTTTGATGATTTGATTGATAAGCGTCGATTTTCCGACATTTGTTACCCCGACGATATAGACATCCCGTCCATCGCGGTATTCTTCGATTTTTTCTAATAGTTCCGTCATCTCATGAGATTTCTTAGCACTAGTTAATAATACATCTACTGGACGAATTCCTGCTTCGTAAGCACGTTCCTTCATCCATTGTGTTAATTTAGTTTTTTTCAATGATTTAGGTAATATATCCACTTTGTTCCCAACTAAAAGTACTGGATTGTCACCGACAAAACGGTGTAGTCCTGGGATTAGTGAACCATTGAAGTCAAAAATATCCACCACATTGACGATCAATGCATCTTTTTGCCCTAATTCATTCAGTAAGCGCAAAAAGTCGTCATCCGTCAATGAGACATCTTGGATCTCATTATAATGGCGTAATCTGAAACAACGCTGACAATAGACTTCCCCGGAAGCTAAACCTTTTTCCAAAGCCGTTTGCGGCGTGTATCCTAATTCACCGGGTTTGTTTGTTTGTATAACGGCACCACAGCCGATACATTGTAATTCTTCTGTCATTCGATTCCACCTCGCCAGCCCATATCAGGGTGTTTTGCTAATAGATAGGCCATAATTCTTTTTTCCAAAAAACGATTAAATTGTGTCTTCCAACTATCTGTTGCGATAATGGGTTTTACAAGGATGCTACGTATCCCTGCACGATTGGCTCCACGTATATCAGTCATAATCTGATCGCCTACCATTACTATCTCATCATCTGCTAAATCCAATTGTTTCTTTGCTATGTTGATCCCTCTTGCTAAAGGTTTCATTGCTCGTGCAACATACAAAAGATCAAATTTTTCAATCGCTCGCGCGACACGTTTTGAATTATTGTTTGAAACAACAACAACAGGGATTCCTGCATTTTTCATTTCTAAAATCCAAGTAAGCAACTCTTCTGTTCCATCTGGATTATTCCATGCAATCAACGTATTGTCTAAATCGGTCAATACTGCTTTGATGCCTAGATTCTTTAATTGGGCAGGTGTAATCTGATAGATGGCTTCTACCATCCATGTTGGTTTGTAATTTGAAAACATGCTGTCTCCTCATCTGCAAAAAATGAAGGAGCACATAAAGTACTCCTCAACCCCGTATTATACTGCATATCAGCAAAAAAAACTACCTCTATACTCGTTCGTCTTTCAGAAAAAGCATTTCTTTACAAAATGACCAAAAATAAAGATTGATCACAGAAAAATTTAGAAACAAAAAACAACTAAGCGAGCAAGAACCATTCTTTACTCTTTGCTTAGTTGTTAAACACCTAATATTGGCGGAACCTCTTGTACCGTTTTTCCAGTAATTCATGCTGGTCGAATCGAACAAGTTCCGTCAATCTTTCAATCAACGCTTTTTTCATAATGTGTGCGACTTTATATCGTGGCAACTGCTCGCCGTTGAACGTTTCAGGAATAACTCGATCAACGATTCCTAACTCGCGTAGTTCTGGCGCAGTAATTTTCATCAACTCAGCTGCTTCTGCGGCGCGACTACCGTCTTTCCACAAAATCGACGCAAATCCTTCTGGAGAAAGCACAGCATAAATCGTTTCTTCCAGCATCCAGACTTCATCCGCTAAACCTAGAGCAAGGGCACCGCCACTTCCACCTTCACCAATGATGATGGCGATGATCGGTACCTTTAAATCAGACATTTCGAGCAGATTTCTGGCAATAGCTTCTCCTTCGCCGCGCTCTTCTGCTCCTACACCGCAATATGCACCTGCTGTATTGATCAATGTAATCACCGGTCTATTGAACTTTTCCGCTTGTTTCATCAGTCGTAAAGCTTTTCGATAGCCTTCAGGATGGGGAGAACCAAAATTTCTGCGGATATTTTCCTGCAGATCCCGTCCTTTTTGAATACCGATCACTGTTACCGGTTTGCCATCTAATCGAGCGATTCCACCAACAATCGCTTCGTCATCTGCAAATAAACGATCACCATGGCATTCCTCGAAAGAATCGAAGATCTCTTCAAAAAAATCCAAGCTTGTCCATCGTTCTTTAGCTCTTGCTAACTGAACGACATCATGTGCTGTCTTATCCACGATCTATCCATCCTTTCTGTGTATGCAATTCAAGAAGCGTATGGATTTTCTGCTTTAATTCCATGCGGGGAACAATCTGATCGACAAAACCATGAGACAATAAGAATTCAGCCTTTTGGAAATCTTCTGGAAGTTCCTGCTTGATCGTCTGTTCGATGACACGTCTTCCAGCAAAACCAATCAAGCTTTGGGGTTCTGCTAAAATGATATCACCTTCCATTGCAAAACTGGCAGTTACTCCTCCGGTCGTCGGGTCTGTCAAAACAGTTAGATAAAAAAGACCTTCATTACTATGCCGTTTGACAGCAGCAGAGATTTTTGCCATCTGCATCAGAGAAAAGATTCCTTCTTGCATCCGTGCACCACCTGAAGCTGTGAACAAGACGACTGGAAGTCTTTCCTTTGTTGCTCGTTCGAATAATCTGGTGATCTTTTCTCCGACAATCGTTCCCATACTTCCCATGATAAAATTAGGATCCATCACTCCAATAATGAAGGGAATCCCCTGAATGGTTGCTTTACCAGTGAGGACTGCTTCATGAAGTCCTGTTTTATCTTGCATCTTTTTAATTTTTTCCGTATATTCGGGAAATGCTAGCGGATCTTTGGTTACAAGATCCGTATCCCATTCTTCAAAACTTTTTTCATCAATAATCAAAGCTAGACGCTGCCATGCACCGATTCGAAAAGCGTATCCGCAATGAGGGCATACTTTTTCTTCACCGATGTCTTTCGTATAAAGGATATGTTTGCAATTTGGACACTTTGCCCACATGTTATCAGGAACAGATGGCGAGTTAGCAGGTTTGCTCTCTCTATTAGGATTGATCCGAATATATTTCTTTTTCTTAAACAGAGCCATCTATGCGCCTCCTATCTCCGTTTCTGGTGTCCAATTCGGTAAAAATTCTTCTTGTAAAAATGCTGTGCTGTAATCACCTGCTATGACTGCAGGATGACTAATCAAATCCATCTGAAATTCTGCGTTCGTGATGATTCCTTCTGTGATAAATTCACTTAAGGCTCGCTGCATCTTCATTAATGCTTCAAAACGCGTATTTCCATGGACGATTATTTTTGCAATCATTGAATCATAATATGGCGGGATCGTATATCCCGGGTAAACTGCACTGTCTACTCGCAGTCCCATCCCACCTGCTGGAAGCAGTAAGTTTTGGATCTTCCCTGGAGAAGGAGCAAAATGGAAAGCAGGATTTTCTGCATTAATCCGGCATTCGATTGCGTGTCCTTGGAATACTACTTCTTCTTGACACACATTCAAAGGCTCGCCGGCTGCTATCTCCACCTGTTTTTTTACTAAATCGATTCCTGTGACCATTTCTGTTACTGGATGTTCCACTTGGATTCGAGTATTCATTTCCATGAAATAAAAATCGCCTTCTTCATCCATCAGAAACTCGATCGTTCCGGCATTTTCATAATTGACTGCTTTAGCTGCTCGAACAGCAGCGTCTCCTAGTGCTTCTCTTTTTGTTTGTGAGATCACTACAGAAGGAGATTCTTCCAGTACTTTTTGATTATTACGTTGCAAAGAACAATCTCGTTCTCCTAAATGAATGACATTGCCAAAATGATCACCTAAAATCTGAACTTCTATATGGCGAGCAGGATAAATGATTTTTTCCAAATACATATCATCATTTCCAAATGCCGCTGCTGCTTCTTGCTGAGCTGAAGAAAAATGCTGTGGGAGCTCTTCTTTTGATTGAACTTTCCGAATGCCTTTCCCGCCACCACCTGCAGCTGCTTTCAGCATCACTGGATAACCAATTCTGTCTGCTATTTCCAATGCTTCTTCTACTGTAGATAATACACCAGTACTTCCTGGAATGACTGGGACATTTGCTTCTTGCATCAATTGACGCGCATTGATCTTATTTCCCATTGCATCGATCGTTGCACTTTTAGGACCAATAAATGTGATATTGCACTCTTCACACATGGAGGCAAATCGGCTATTTTCAGATAAAAAACCAAATCCTGGATGAATTGCTTCGGCTTTTGTCACGATTGCAGCGCTCAGTACTTCCTGAACATTCAGATATGAATCAACGGCTTTTGCCGGGCCAATGCAGATTGCTTCATCTGCTAACTGTGTATGAAGTGCTTCGGCATCTGCTTCTGAATATATCGCTACGGTTTGGATCCCTAGTTCGCGGCATGCACGAATGATACGTACAGCGATTTCACCGCGGTTAGCTATCAATACTTTAGAAAACATATTTCACCTATCCAATCATAAAGGTTAATTCCGCTTCGGCTACTTTTTTACCGTCTACTTTAGCGATTCCTTTGCCTATTCCGGCTGAAGCTTTCACTTTCAATATCTCAACTTCAAGGTATAAGGTATCTCCCGGTGTAACTTTCTTACGGAATTTTGCTTTGTCCAATCCGCCGAAATAAGCCGTCTTTCCCTTGAATTGTTCAAGAGAAAGTAATGCAACTGCTCCTGCTTGAGCCATTGCTTCAACAATCAATACCCCTGGCATAACAGGTTCTTCTGGAAAATGTCCTTGAAAAAAGGGCTCATTGATCGTTACATTTTTCTTAGCAACGATCCGTTCTCCTTCAACCATTTCTTCCACTCGATCAATCAAAAGCATTGGATAACGATGTGGAATGATTTCTTTTATTTCTTGTATGTTCATTGATTTCCCTCTTTCCTGCTTTGCTTATTTTTGCTGGATCCTAAAGAGTGGCTGTCCATATTCAACAACTGACTCGTTTTCTACAAGGATTTCTGTGATTACTCCGTCGGCCTCACTAGTTATCTCATTCATTAGTTTCATCGCTTCAATAATGCAGATAACTTCTCCTTTGGCAACTTGATCACCTACTTTTTTGAAAGCTGGTTTGTCGGGCGCCGGTTGCAGATAAACGATTCCCACGATTGGCGAAACAACCTCGATTCCATCAAATACTGCCGATTCTTTTTCTTTCATTGTTTCTGGAGCAGTTGTTGCTTGTTCAGGTATGACATTGACTGGCTCCGAAACTGGCAACGTTTCGTTTGTTTGAACCATATTCATGCCTCGACTTGTTTTATTTTTATTCATATACAATTCAAATTGACCTTCACGCAAATCGAATTCCGTTAGCGAGGATTGATCAAATTGACTGACTAATTCTCTGATTTCATTGATATCCAAAATTATTCCTCCCAGCGTTTCATGCACAGAACCGCATTATGTCCGCCAAACCCTAATGAATTACTCATTGCATAAGTAAAACTTGCAGGTTTGCTTTCGTTTTTGACAACTGTCAAGTCAATCTCAGGATCTTGTTTTTCTACATTGATCGTAGGTGGGATAAATTGATGTTCTAATGCCAGCAAAGTTGCCAAGGCTTCGATCCCGCCGGCTGCTCCCAATAAATGTCCAGTCATCGATTTCGTGCTGCTGACGTAAGTATCTCTGAAATTTTCACCTAATGCGATTTGGATTGCTTTTGCTTCTGCCTGGTCATTGGCTGGTGTACTTGTTCCGTGAGCATTGATATATCCGACTTGTTCCGGCTGTACACCAGCTTCTTCCATCGCAAACTTCATTGCTTTAGATGCACCAGAACCATCTGGAGTAGGAGCTGTCATATGGTAAGCGTCACAGTTTGCACCGTATCCAACGATTTCTCCATAGATTTTGGCACCGCGAGCTTGTGCATGTTCTAAAGATTCAAGAACTAGAACACCTGCTCCTTCACCCATCACAAAACCATTCCGATTTTCGTCAAACGGAATCGAACCACGATTAGGATCAGTTGATTCTGAGAGTGCTGTTAAAGCTGCAAATCCAGCAATCCCCATCTCACAAATCGTTGCTTCTGTTCCTCCAGCAAGAATGACATCTGAATAGCCATGTTTGATGTTACGGAATGCTTCCCCAATTGAATTCGTTCCGCTAGCACAAGCTGTTACGATAGCTGTACAAATACCTTTTGCACCTACGCGCAAAGCAATATTTCCAGCTGCCATGTTGGCAATCGCCATTGGCACGAACATTGGAGAAACTCGTTTTGCACCTTTTTCATGTAGACGAATAACTTGGTTTTCGATTGTTGGAAGACCACCGATCCCAGATCCGATGATGACGCCAAACCGGTCTTGATTCATTTTTTCTTTATCTAAACCGCTCATCTCCATTGCTTCTAAAGCAGCGTAGATTCCATAGATTGAAAACATATCCATTCGTTTGCTATCTTTTTTAATAAAATATTTATCGTAAGGAAAATCTTTGACCTCGCCCGCTAAGGTAATCCCTGTTTCTGAAGCATCAAATTTAGTGATCGGTGCGATGCCATTCGTACCCTCTTTTAAGCTATTCAAAAAGCTGTCTGCGTCATTTCCAATAGGTGAAGTGACTCCATAGCCAGTAATTACCACTCGATTCATTTATTTGCTCTCCTTTTCTTATCCGTGCATGACCAATCCGCCATCGACATTGATGACTTGTCCGGTGATATATGGATTTTGTGCTAAGAAAACTGCTGTTTGTGCAACATCTTCTACTTGTCCGAAACGCTGCATCGGAATTTGCTTTTCCGCTTGTTCCTTGACTTTGTCTGCTAAAACTTCCGTCATATCAGTTGTGATGAATCCTGGCGCAATGGCATTACATGTAATGCCTCTAGTTGCAGCTTCTCGTGCCACAGATTTTGTTAATCCTACTACGCCAGCTTTACTAGCTGCATAATTTGCTTGACCAATATTTCCAATCAACCCAGATATACTAGAGAGATTAATGATGGCCCCTTCTCGCTGCTTCATCATTTTTTTCAATACGTGCTGCGTCATATTGAAGGTTCCAATCAAATTGATATCAAGACATTTTTTGAAATCTTCTGCATCCATCCGCATCACAAGTTTGTCATTTGTGATTCCGGCATTGTTTACTAACACATGGATCGATCCAAGCTTTTCTTCTGCTTCTTTGATCATTTGTCCGGCTTTCTCATAATCAGAGATGTCACCGGAAACTCCTACGCATTTTACACCGAATGCTTCGATTTCTTCTATCTTTTCTTTTGGAATCTCTCCGCGACCATTCAAAATGATATTTGCTCCAGCTTTTGCAAAAGCTAAGGCCATCGCTTTGCCGATTCCTCTTGTACTACCTGTGATAAATACATTTTTTCCTTTTACATCCATAACGTTCCTCCTTATAGTATTGCTATTGTTTCATCAAATGTCTGCTTATTCTCAACACGCAGAACTGGTATTGTTTTATCGATTTTTTTCATAAATCCGCTTAATACTTTTCCGGGGCCGACTTCGATGACTTGCTCGATGCCGATTGTTTTTAACTTATGGATACTCTCATAGAAACGAACAGGTTGCATGACTTGCTGTTCAAGTAGTCCCGCGATCGTTTCTTTCTTCATTATTTCCGTTGTTGTGTTGCTTATGATAGGAAAAGAAGGTTCAGAGAATTGAATCTGACTTAGGTCCTTCGCCAGTTTTTTTGCTGCCGGTTCTAAAATAGCTGTATGAAAAGGCCCGCTGACATTTAGAGGGATCATTCTTTTGAACCCTTTTTCTTTTAATAGTAAAACAGCTTCGTCTACTGCTTTTTCTTCGCCACCAATCACGATCTGCTGAGGTGTATTATAATTTGCAGGAGATACGATGCCGTACTTACTAGCTTCATGACAGCTTTCCTCGATCGTTTCAATCGGCGCATTCATCACTGCAACCATTTTCCCGCTTCCAGCTGGGGCCGCTTCTGTCATATAAGCGCCTCTTTTTGCTACTAACGCAACTGCTTCAGTGAAGGATAACGCATTACTAGCTACTAATGCCGAATATTCTCCTAAACTCAGTCCTAAAGCTGCATCTGGGATGATTCCGTGCTCCTTCAATAAGCGATAATATGCGATGCTGACTGTTAGAATAGCTGGCTGTGTATATTGCGTCTGATCCAAATGTTCATTTTCTGTAAAGCAAAGTTCAGCCATATCGTAGCCAAGAATTTCACTTGCTTCATCAAATGTCTGCTTTACAATGACTTCTTCATACAAATCTTTTCCCATACCTTGATATTGTGCACCTTGGCCACTAAATAAGAATGCTGTTTTCATGTTTTTCTCCAATATATCCAGAATATATGTTTGATTCTTTTTATTCAAAAAGGCCGAGACATTCCTATTTCAGGAAATGTCCCAGCCCCCAACCTAATTTTAATGATTATGCAGTTTGTTTTTCTACGTAAGTCACTAAATCTTGAACCGTTTTGATTCCGTCTTCTGTTTCGATTTTCACGTCAAATTCATCTTCGATTTCATTGATGATTTGGAATAAATCCAAGCTGTCAGCTTCTAAGTCTTCTTGGATGTCAGTAGTCAATTTGATTTCTTCAGTTTCTTTTCCTAATTCTTCTGCGATGATTTCTTGAATTTTTTCGAATACCATAATAATATATTCCTCCGATATTGTTTGCTTTTTATTTTTATAATTTAACAGTCTACAACTCCATGAGAATACTTCCCCATGTTAAACCTCCGCCATAGCCTGTAAATATTACTTTCTGCTGTTTTCCCAAGGTGATCTTTCCACTAGAAACTGCTTCATCCAATAAGATAGGGATGCTTGCAGCAGATGTATTCCCATATTTATCCATATTGGTCAGGAACTTTTCTTGCGGCATCTTTACTTTTCGGGCAATTTTCTCAATAATTCTGAGGTTTGCCTGATGCAAAAGCAGATAATCAACTGGTTTGTCTTTCATGACTTCTTGGATATTGTTTGCAACGTCTCGTACGGCAAAATCAAAAATATCTCTGCCAGTCATTTGCAAATAATACGAACCTTCTGAATCTTCTGAATAGAACGGATTTTTATTTTGCTGGTAGCCAGCGGTCAATGAGCTACTTCTGGTTCCGTCAGCTGCTAATTTTTCTTTCAGCAATTTTTTCTGTGGATTCGCTTCTAAGAGAATCCCACCTGCTCCATCGCCAAACAACACAGCAGTCGTACGATCAGACCAATCGATTAGCTTAGATAGTGTTTCACCACCAATCACCAGTCCCTTAGTTGAGCCGCAGCGGATCATTTTTTCAGCCATACTTAACGCATAAACAAATCCTGAGCACGCAGCACTGATATCAAAAGCGATAGCATGAGTTGCTCCCAATTTCCCTTGTACTTGTGCTGCTACAGATGGTGTCGTGTAATCGGGCGACATTGTTGCTACTAAAATAAAATCCAAATCTTTAGGGTTTAGATTTTTCTGTTTTATCAATTTTTCCGCCACTAAAATGCATAAATCAGAAGTCTCCTGATTTGTTACACATCTTCGTTCACGAATACCCGTCCTTGACGAAATCCATTCATCAGAGGTATCCATCATCTTGGAAAGATCATTATTAGTAATAATCTTTTCAGGAAGGACGCTGGCTGTTGCAGTAATCATTCCAAATTGTTCCATTAAATATCCTCACTTATAGTCTTGCAAGAAGTCGTGCAAGTTTTTCAGTGCATCCAGCAAGGCATGCTGTTCCTCCGTAGCCATTCCGTCTAAGATGTTCTTGACCATTTCACGATGAAAATGCTGATGGACCCGAAATAGTAACTTTCCTTTTTTCGTTAGTCCCAACTTTACAACGCGGCGGTCATCTTCACTGCGGATACGTTCGACATAGCCTTTTTTTACTAACTTGTTAATAGCAGTGGTCAAGGTCCCAACAGTAATTGATAGTTCTTTGGCTACTTCTGAAGTTGTTTTTTTCTTGTACATCCCGATTGCCTCGATCGTGTGCATCTCTGTGATTGACAGATCTTTGAATTGAGATTTTTTCAGCTCAGACTCTTCGATTGTCAAAATATCATTGAAGACACTAACAAGATAATCATTTACTGTTTTTAAATCTGGTTCCATGTTCCACCGTCCACTAATTAGTTTGATTATCAAATCTTTTGATGTTCAAACTATATCTTAACTTTTTTCAAAATGCAACCTTAAAAGATCATTTTTTTACTATATGAGCTTTTTTTAAGATTTTACTCATTTAAAACAACTGATAAATCAGCATTTATAATTTCTTTTATTAGAAAAATCATCTATCTCACATATTTTGATTATCAAAGTATTTTCTGTGAACAGAACTATAGAATTCCCTAAAACTTGTCCATTATTTCAAAATTTGTTATAGTCTTTTTATTCAAAGCGTAAAAGGAGATCCTATGTTAAAAGAAAAAATGAAAACTCTCCCCATGCTGCCGGGTGTCTATCTTATGAAAGACCGAGATGGTAAGGTCATCTATGTTGGTAAAGCAAAACGGCTCAAAAATAGAGTAAGCAGCTATTTTCATCAGAATAAACAGCATTCGAAAAAAGTATTACGCATGATTCATCATATAACAGATTTTGATTTCGTCGTAGTAGACACGGAATTAGATGCTTTATTGCTCGAGTGTCAATTGATCCAACATTACCGACCTTTTTATAACCGACAAATGAATTATTTCAGTAATTATAATTATGTACATATTACCAATAAGGGATTTGTATTAACAGATACTCCTACGGCTCGAACATACGGGCCTTTTCGTCTCTATAAAAAAATGCCGTCTATTTTGCGTATAATGGAAGAAACTTATCAAATGCCTTGGTTGTCTGAAATTAGTTTGTTAGCTTTGCGTGTCCAGCTTCCTGACCTACAGGAAATGACTTTTGAACAGAAAAAAAAGGAACTCCAAGGGCTGTTTCAAGGCCGAAACAAAAAGCTACTGACTTACTTGAAAAAAAGACAACAACATTTCATCTATCAGTTGAATTTCGAAAAAGCCGGTATGCTTCAAAAAGATATCGAATTAGTTACTTATTTTATTAGACGGATCCAGGAACAAAAGCAGTTTTTAAGAACACCATCGCTCACCTTCAGCATGCCATTAGCAGCAGATGAGAGTCAGAAAAAGCACTACCTCGTTTGTTATGGTCAACTTGTAGAAACAATGATTGCCTCTGGTGACGTTTCTCCTGACTTCTATTATGAAAAGAAAGAAGCTCATTTATCTTTGAAACGTCAATTATCAAAAGAAGAAATCGATCCTGTACAAATCTTGATCAGTTACCGCAAAAAATTAGAAAAAGAACAGTCTGAAATTGAACTGTTAAACAAAAAAGAAGCTGAAAAGCAACTAAATTAGTTGCTTCTCGGCTTCTTTTAGGCATCTTCAACTTCAAATGTCAATTATCCTAAAATTTATTGGATTAAGTCATAGATTTCCATCGCTACGATATCGATATTATCAAATTCGTATTGCTGATGAGTATCTGTTTCAGTTAATTCAAATGTATCGGTCGCTTTATCATAAGTTACTGTACACTTCTCTACGCCTTCTTTTTCAAAACGGCGAACTTGCAGTTCATTATCTGCTGACTCGACCATAGCCTCCAGTCGTTTTATGATTGCGACTAATTGTGAATGTGTCATCGGAGGTCCTCCTTTTCTTATTTCTGTTATATTGTATCAAAAGCATAGCCTACTTGCATTGATTTTCTCTAAAAAAACTCGTTTTTTATGATTTTTTTTCTGGTATTTTTCCTTCAGGCCACCAAAGTTTGATCAAAGCTTGGGTTCCGTCATTCTCAAAACCTTTATCTGCCAACTCTTCATATAGTTTCAATGCTTGGGTAGTTGCTGGCAATACAAGGTCCATTTTTTCTGCTTCTTCTAATGCAATCTTTAAATCTTTGATAAAATGTTTGACAAAAAAACCAGGTGTGTAATCTTCTTTTAAAATACGAGGAGAATAATTGCTTAAAGACCAGTTAGCTGCACTTCCACCTGAAAGCGTCTCAATCACTTTCTTTAAATCAAGTCCGTTTTTTTGTGCATAGACAAGCATTTCCGTCATTCCTGTCATCGTACCTGCAATCATGATCTGATTAGCCATTTTTGTATGCTGACCTTTCCCAGCAGAACCATGCAATGTAAATGTCGTACCAAATTCTTTGAATAAAGGCAGTACTTGATCATAAACGGCTTCTTCTCCACCGACCATGATCGTCAGTGTACCATTCTTTGCTCCTAAGTCACCACCGGATACCGGTGCATCTAACGCATCTGCGCCTTTTTCTTTTGCTGTTTTTGCAATTTTTTCTGCCAGGCTTGGTGTACTTGTAGTCAAGTCAACTAAAATATGTCCTGAGATATCTGCAGAAAAAATCCCCGACTGTCCATAGTAGATTTCTTCTACATCTTTGGGGTAACCTACCATTGTAAAGAGAATATTACTTTGTTCTGCTACCGCTTTTGGTGTATCTGCCCAGATAGCTCCTTCTGTTACTAAAGGATCAGCTTTTGCTTTTGTCCGATTATAGACAGCTACTTCGTGTCCTGCTTCTAGTAGATGGCGTGCGACAGCACTTCCCATGACGCCTGTTCCGATAAAACCAAGTTTCATTTTTTCGACCTCCTAAAAATCAAAAATCCTTGCTTCTATGCTAGTATACGCTAGAAACAAGGATTTTTTCATAAAAAATGTTTGAATTTTATCTTTTAAATGAATTTAATTTTATTTTGATTCGTTCAATCGAGTCTTCTTCTTCTTTTCTTCGCATCTCTTCTTCATGATAAACAACCATGTCTTGATAAAATTCGATCATAGCTTCGCCGAAATGTGTAGATGAAATATCATAAAGTTTAGCTTCTAAAACTTTTGGATCTTTAGGAACTTCACTGGAAATATAATCAATAAGTGCTGGTGCAAAGTCTTCGTCGGTTTCAAAAGTTTTCCCTAATGAAGGATGATCGAACAATCGGTTCAAATAAGCATTTCCTTCCACGACACAAGGTGTTCCGGCTGCCATCGCTTCTGTATAAGTAAGCCCTTGTGTTTCTGAAGTAGAAGCACTGACAAAATAATCTGCCGCTTTATAATAAAGTGCTACATCATTGTTGTCCACTTCTCCTGTGAACTGCACAAATTCTTCTAACTGCAGTTCTGAGATCAATTCCTCTAACTCTTCTACATAAGGTCCTTTTCCTACGATAACTAATCTGGCGTTAGGATAAGCGGAGATGACCTGAGGAAACCCATTAATCAAGGCTTGGATATTTTTCTCATAAGAAATCCTGCTTAAAGAAAGAATCATCAAATGGTTTTCCTGAAGACCTAGTGACTCCCTTAATTTGCTGATATCCTGCTGAGTGATATCAGAACGTTTGAATTTTTCAATGTCGATACCAGTAGGAATCACGCGAAGCGGTGCTATTACACCATAGCTGCGTAATGTATCAATAACACGTTCACTTGGACAAACTACACCTGTCGTATGATTTGCAAATAATCTAGACAAGTATTTTACATGGGATTGCCTGATCACTTTTCCTTTACCGATATAATGAAGGTAGTCTTCATACATCGTATGGTAAGTATGGATCAGAGGTATTTTCAACTTCTTAGCTACCATCTTCCCAAGTATCCCTGCTCCGAATTCTGTATGGGTATGAATAAGATCTAGTTCTAGTTCTTTGGCAACCAAATAAGCATACCACATGCCTCTAACAACAACTCTTCGATCCTTGAAAGAAATAAATGGTACACTTGGCATTCGAATCACATCTTTTTCCAACTTATCCGCATTAGGATCGGTCGTTGTAAAAATATAGACTTCATGCCCATGTCTTTCTAATTCTTGTTTTAATGTTTTGATCGATGTAGCAACTCCGCTGACTTGCGGAAAGTAGGTATCGGTAAAAAAGCCGATTTTCATGTTTTTCGCCTCCAAACTAGTCCTTGATCTGATTTACTTTTTTTAATTTGCTAGAGACTTTTTCATTCAGTACACTTTCGTATACATTTTTAAGTTCTTCACCGATTTTATTGATACTTCGCTCTTTTGCTGTTTGATAACCGGCTTGTGTCGTACTCGGTAGTTCTTGATTGGTAATCTGTTGGATCAGTCGGATAAATTCTTCGTTTGTCTTCCCCATATAGCAGTTCTTGCTATCTTCTAACCAGCCATTATACACTGGAATATCTCGAACAAGTACGTTTTGTTTGCTTGCTAAAGCTTCTAAAACAACGATCCCTTCTGTCTCTTCATAAGAAGGGAAAAAGAATAGGTCTGCACCTGAATACGCACCTTCTATGATCTCTCCACGAATGTATCCAGGAAACAGGACATTTTCAGGATGATCTTCTTTTACAATTTTCCGGATGTTCCGAGGAATCGAGTACATGGGAACATGGCCAAACCAAATAAATGTGTATTCGGGCATCTTCTTAGCAATTTCTACGAAATCAATGATTCCTTTACGTTCGAAAAACAAACCGACACAAATGATTACTTTTTGATCCGGAGACAGTTTGAAATATTCTCTGAACTTTTGTTCTTTCATTGGATCAGGGCGATATTTCTCTAAGTCGATCCCATTGGAAATAGCTTGAATCGGCACACGGATACCATAGCTTTCCAACAACTGTTTTGAATAAGGTGTTGGCGTGATCAGATAGTCCGCTTTTTGGTACAATCCTACCAGATATTTTTTTACGATAGGAGAAAGCTGGTTCGATCCGATAAAGGAATTTCGGAAATCTTCCTCTGTAGAATGCGCATGATAGACAACTTTTTTTCCTTCTCTTCTGGCTTTATTGACCATGTTATGACTATTGATTCCGTATGTATTGATGTGCAGGATGTCATAATCTTCTTTTTCATCTAGTGTATAAGAGATACCGACTTCCGTCAGAGCACGTTTTTGATGATCAAGCGCACGCCCGATTCCAGATTTTGCAAGCATCTTTTCACTTTCAAAATATAATAATACCTTCACCTTACGTCCCCCTTCACTTATATAGTATAACATAGCCTACAAACTGTCACTCAAACTTAAGCCCTATTTTTGTCTATTCTTACTGACGAAAACGTTTTCTTAAAAAAGAACAAAAAAACTGGCGTAGCTCTTTTACAAGCCACACCAGCTTTTGATACGTTGTTTATTTTACATATTCATGAACAAGTTCAACGACTTCTTCCATCGTATCGCATTCTTTCAATGCACGATCAGCAAGTTCAGCCATTTTCGCTGTGTCCAAGCGTTTCATTAAACTACGCGTTTTAAGAATAGATGTCGCACTCATTGAGAACTCATCTAGACCCATACCTACTAGCAATGGAACAGCTGTTTGATCTCCAGCCATTTCTCCACACATACCTGCCCATTTTCCTTCAGCGTGTGCTGCATCAATTACATTTTTGATCAAACGTAAAATTGATGGGTTATATGGTTGGTACAAGTAAGAAACGCGTTCGTTCATACGGTCTGCTGCCATTGTGTATTGAATCAAATCGTTTGTACCTACAGAGAAGAAATCTACTTCTTTTGCAAACTTGTCTGCTAAGACTGCTGCTGCTGGAATCTCGATCATGATGCCGACTTGGATCGTATCAGATACTTCCTTGCCTTCACTGATCAATTTTTGTTTTTCTTCTTCAAAGATCGCTTTTGCTGCGCGGAATTCTTTGAGTGTAGCTACCATAGGGAACATGATACGTAAGTTACCATGAACAGATGCACGAAGCAATGCACGCATTTGTGTACGGAACATTTCATCGCCTTGTTCAGATAAACTGA
Organism: Enterococcus sp. SB12; assembly: GCF_030910025.2. Taxonomy (NCBI): domain Bacteria; kingdom Bacillati; phylum Bacillota; class Bacilli; order Lactobacillales; family Enterococcaceae; genus Enterococcus; species Enterococcus sp. SB12. The sequence continues at coordinate 1,737,956 of NZ_CP175675.1, forward strand.
TACGCAATGCACGATATCCTAAGAATGGATTCATTTCATGAGGTAATTGCAGATATGGTAGTTCTTTATCTCCACCGATGTCCATTGTACGAACAACTACAGGTTTTCCTTCCATACCTTCTAATACAGCTTTATAAGCTTCATATTGGTCATCTTCTGTTGGGAAGTCTGGAGAATCCATATACAGGAATTCAGTACGGTACAGACCAACTGCTTCTCCACCATTATTATGGACACCAACTAGATCTTTTGGTGTTCCGATGTTTGCAGCTAATTCAAAATGCTTGCCGTCAGCTGTGACAGTTTCTGCATTTTTTAATTTTTCCCATTCTGCTTTTTGTGCTGCGTAATCTGCACCTGCTTTTTCAAATTCAGCTTTTTGTTCATCTGTAGGATCGATGATTACATCGCCTTCGATCCCGTTGACAGCCAAAATATCGCCTTCTTTGACTTTAGCAGTAATTTCTTTTGTCCCAACGATTGCTGGAATTTCTAAAGAACGTGCCATGATAGCAGAATGTGAAGTACGTCCACCAATGTCTGTTACAAACGCTTTTACAAAATTGCGATCTAATTGTGCTGTATCACTTGGAGTCAAGTCATGTGCAACAACGACCACTTCTTCGTCGATCATTGATGGATTTGGTAAAGTAACGCCTAATAAGTGCGCTAAAATACGTTTAGCAACGTCACGAATGTCTGCAGCACGCTCTTGCATATAAGCATTATCTTCCATTGCTTCGAACATACCGATATACATATCCGTTACTTCTTTTAGCGCTGATTCAGCATTTACGCTGTTGTCTTTAATATTTTGCTTGATTTGACCTACCATTTCTGGATCTGAAAGAACCATCAAATGGGCATCAAATACTTGCGCTTCTGCTTCACCTAAGCTTTGCGCTGCTTTTTCACGAATTTGCTGCAATTCTTCAGTAGATTTAGCTAATGCAGCATCCAAACGAGCTTCTTCAGCCGCAGTATCTTCTACTGTTGCCTTACTGAATGTTAAATCCGGTTGAACTAGCAGGTAAGCTTTTGCAACGGCTACACCGTCACTAGCGGCAATCCCTTTTAGCATTTCAACCATTATTCAGATAAGCCTTCTTTCTTCATTGTTTCAACGATTGCTGCCATTGCATCAGCTTCGTCAGCACCTTCTGCAGTAATAGTAACATCAGAACCTTGACCTACACCTAAAGACATAACGCCCATGATTGATTTCAAGTTTACTGATTTACCTTTATACTCTAAGTTTACATCAGAGTTAAATTTGCTTGCTGTTTGTACTAATAGTGTAGCTGGACGAGCGTGGATCCCAGTTTCTGCTACTACGTGAAATTCTTTCTTTTCCATATTAATCGGTCTCCTTTAAGTGAGTGTTGTTTTTATGTGAGGGTTTTCTTTTTTAGTAATTCAGAGAATCCTAACAAATGCCACCCTTTCATCTGTAAAGATTAACATTTTTTTTCGTTAGATACAACAGTTTTCATTCAATTTCAGATAAAAGTATTCAAATTATTCCGGATTCTTTTTCATCCTTTTCTTCACATTTTATAACAAACATGTTTATTTTCTTTTTCTTGTCGCTTTCTCTTCTCCTGACGTTTATCATTCTTTCCTTTGACCCTCTTTGTTTTCATATGAAACGAATTACTTGCTTCCCTTTTTATTTTTAGTATAATAAGAGTCAAAGGTCAGGAATGATCAATATAAATTTCACCTTTTCTACCTCATAAATCTCTTAAAAAACTAGGGGTTATTCTTTTACCTCATGAAAAACGAGATGTAAAATATGGATGTACCCATTTTTGTGAAAGGACGTGAATGATTCATGCTTTGTCAAAACTGCGGCAAGAATGAGGCAACGATTCACTTGTATGCCACTGTCAATGGTCAGCGGACACAACTTGATTATTGTCAGAGCTGTTATCAAAAAATCAAAAATCAACAAAATGGAGGTCTGACTAATATGGCCCAAAACGATCCATTTGGATTTGGCAGTTTGGACGATCTTTTCCGTTCCATGTCTCGCCAAATGCAACAGCAAGGAAATTATGAGCAAACACCACCAACACAATTTGGCGGAAACAACAACTTCAATGGTGGTCAGCCACCTCAAGGCAATACAGAAGGTTTATTGGGAGAATATGGAATCAATATCACAGAACAAGCACGACAAGGTGATATCGATCCTGTGATCGGACGCGATGACGAAATCAAACGAGTCATTGAAATTTTAAATCGCCGAACCAAGAACAATCCTGTCTTGATTGGAGAACCAGGTGTTGGTAAAACAGCAGTTGTTGAAGGTTTAGCACAAAAAATCGTAGATGGTGATGTACCGCAAAAATTAATGGACAAAGAAGTCATTCGTTTAGATGTCGTATCTTTAGTCCAAGGTACTGGTATACGAGGACAATTTGAAGAACGTATGCAAAAATTGATTGAAGAGATCCGTCAAGCAGAAAATGTGATCCTATTCATAGATGAAGTTCACGAAATCGTCGGTGCTGGTTCTGCTGGTGATGGAAATATGGATGCTGGTAATATTTTAAAACCAGCTTTAGCTCGAGGAGAATTGCAAATGGTTGGTGCTACTACCTTAAACGAGTACCGCATCATCGAAAAAGACGCTGCTTTAGAACGTCGTATGCAACCTGTACGGGTAGATGAACCAACTGTCGAAGAAACGATTAGTATTTTGAAAGGTTTGCAAAAACGTTATGAAGACTATCATCATGTAAAATATACTGATGAGGCCATCGAAGCAGCCGCAACTTTATCCAATCGTTATGTCCAAGATCGCTTCTTGCCGGATAAAGCCATCGATTTGCTAGATGAAACAGGTTCTAAGAAAAACTTGACGATCCAAATCGTTGATCCTAAAACAATCGAGAAAAAACTGCAAGAAGCAGAAGAACAAAAAGTTTTAGCTTCTCGAGAAGAAGATTTCGAAAAAGCAGCTTATTATCGCGATCAGATCAATAAACTTCAAAAAATGAAAGAACGTCAGCTCACTGAAGAGGAAACACCTGTGATTACCGAAAAAGATATGGAAAAAATCGTTGAACAACGGACAGGTATTCCAGTGGGTGAATTAAAAGAAAAAGAACAGACACAACTGAAAAACTTAGCAGATGACTTGAAAGCTCATGTCATCGGACAAGATAACGCTGTAGATCGAGTAGCGAAAGCGATTCGCCGAAACCGTGTTGGATTAAACAAACAGAATCGTCCAATCGGCTCCTTCTTATTTGTTGGTCCAACTGGTGTAGGTAAAACAGAGCTTGCGAAACAACTTGCCTACGAACTATTCGGTTCACAAGATTCAATGATTCGTTTCGATATGTCTGAATATATGGAAAAACATAGTGTCTCTAAATTGATTGGTTCTCCTCCAGGTTATGTCGGATACGAAGAAGCTGGTCAATTGACAGAAAAAGTACGGAGAAATCCTTACAGTCTTGTCTTGTTAGATGAAGTAGAAAAAGCTCATCCAGATGTTTTGCATATGTTCTTGCAAATCTTAGATGATGGTCGATTGACAGATGCACAAGGAAGAACGGTCAGCTTTAAAGATACGATCATCATTATGACAAGTAATGCCGGAACTGGTAAAGTAGAAGCAAACGTTGGTTTTGGTGCGGCACGCGAAGGTGTTACTCGTTCTGTATTGAACCAATTAAACAACTACTTTACACCAGAATTTCTGAACCGTTTTGACGGGATCATCGAATTCAGTGCATTATCAAAAGAAAACTTGATGACAATCGTCACACTAATGCTAGACGATGTCAACCAAATGCTGGCAGCACAGCAACTTCACATCGAAGTTCCTACGAATGTCAAAGAAAAATTAGTTGACTTAGGCTATGATCCATCTATGGGTGCTCGTCCTCTTCGACGCACGATCCAAGAACAAATCGAAGATGGTATCGCTGAATTTTATCTTGATCACCCTTCTATCCATGAGTTGAAAGCAAAACTGGATAAAGATGGAAAAATCATCGTTACTTCTAAACCAGAACGTTTGGCAAAAGAATCAGCCGAAGAAACGGCTGAATAAATCCAGTTTTATAGCGTGAGACGGTATTTCTTTGAGAAATGCCGTCTCATTCTTTTTTCAGAAAAGTCAAAATACTGTTCATTTTATAAAAAAGAAATTATAATAAGAGAAACAAGCAATTAAAAATACATAAAAGAGGTGAGCGCCATGAAATTGGTAAATGTAACAAACAGCCATTCCCGTCTTGTATTAAACCAGCTTGAAAACACTGATGCCCATCTAGTCAAGGTCTACACAGCCGGAAATACCACTATTGTCTACACTGAAGCCCCTGAACATAATGAAATTCTGCTGATCAATGACAAACGTAAAATCCAGCCGAAAGAAATCGAAGATGCTAAAAATTATTTCTTAGATAAAATCAAAGACGCCGTTTACCACGAGGATGAAATCAAAGTAATCGAATTGGCAGGCCTTGTTGAGATCTCGATTCCAAAACATGAATTAGGCGCTACATTAGCCGTGTAAACAAATTTTGAACATAATAATTAAAGAGCGTGGGACAAAAGTAAAGAACACTTTTGTCTCACGCTCTAAACACGTATAAACGGCGGAAGCAGAAGCAACTCCTTCGGAAATAAGCTGAAATTCACAAAAATTTGAAAAGCAATTTTCGTGAATTTCTTCTTATTTCTTGGAGTTAAACGCTTCTGTCCCAGCCTCTTTTTCTTTCTAGCTTTTTGATTTTTCTCTTTTCTTTTGTACTTTTCTCTTTTCATTTTCAGTTCTACGCGTGTCTTTATTTTTAACTTTTTCCTCTTTATGGATGATTGATCGTACTTTTTGTGCAATCTGCTCGTTTTTGTCCCAGTCTTTTACATCTAATAATTGACATAATTGTAACATCTCTTCTTTTTTCTGTTTTTTTCTTTCACGTCTTTGCCATTCTGTTTCCATGTGTCACACTCTCCTTTCTTTAATCATATGTACGCAAAATAATTTTTATATTTTTTTGATTAGACATTTCTATGATTTTAAATAGTAAAAAGAGCCGTCACGGAAAATCCGTCACGGCTCTAAACAAAATATGAGAAGCTGTTTTTGTTTGGCTATTCTTATTACTTGATGCAGGGCAGCTTGTCAAGACTTCTTTACATCAAACTTTTTAATTTTACATTAGGATATTTATCCGCAAACCAGCGTTCTGCAAATTGGTTCTCGAATAAGAACAATGGTTGGTCGAAACGGTCACGAGCCAAGATATTGCGGCTTGAACTCATCTTCTCATCCAAATCTTCTGGATCGATCCAGCGAGCGATTTTGTGTCCCATTGGAGACATGATTACTTCGGCGTTATACTCATTTAACATACGATATTGGAATACTTCGAATTGTAGCTGACCAACAGCTCCAATGATATATTCTTCCGTTAGATATGTTTTATAAAGCTGAATCGCTCCTTCTTGAACTAATTGATAGATTCCTTTGTGGAAGGATTTTTGCTTCATGACATTTTTTGCAGTCACTTTCATAAATAGCTCTGGAGTAAATGAAGGGAGTTCTTCATAAGCAACTTTTAGTTTTCCTTCGAACAATGTATCCCCAATCTGATAATTACCTGTATCATATACACCGATGATATCGCCTGCTACTGCTTTTTCGACGTTTTCTCTCGAATCTGCCATAAATTGTGTGACATTGCTTAATTTCAGTTTTTTATTTGTACGTTCCAAACAGACATCCATTCCTCGTTCGAATGTTCCAGAACAGATTCGGACAAAAGCGATTCGGTCACGATGGGCTGGATTCATATTTGCTTGGATCTTGAATACGAAACCTGAAAATTCTTCCTCATAAGGACTTACCATCTGATCATCTTGTGTTTTGTGTCCATAAGGAGCTGGTGCCAATTCAACGAAAGTCTCTAAAAAAGTCTGTACACCGAAGTTAGTCAATGCAGAACCAAAAAATACTGGTGTCTGATCGCCACGAGCAATTTTTTCTTGATTAAATGCATCTCCAGCCTCTTTGATTAGTTCTACTTCTTCTAAGACTTGTTCATATAAGGAATTTTCAGTTAGAGGATGATTTTCGGGAAGCAGTCCATCTTCATCCAATTCTACTAATCGTTCATCCTGATAATTTTCCGGACGATAAAACTCTACACGATTATGGTAGATATCATAAAGACCTTCTAGCCCTTTACCCATACCGATTGGCCAATTCATCGGATAAGATTCGATATCTAATAGCTCTTCTAATTCTTCTAACAATTCCAATGGTTCACGACCATCACGATCTAGTTTGTTGATAAAAGTAAATATCGGGATGCCACGTTTTTTTACAACTTGGAATAATTTCTTTGTCTGTGCTTCGATCCCTTTTGCACTATCGATTACCATAACCGCACTATCCACGGCCATCAAAGTACGATAAGTATCTTCAGAAAAATCTTCATGTCCTGGTGTATCCAAGATATTTACTCGTTTCCCTTGATAATCAAACTGCATAACAGAACTAGTAACAGAAATCCCACGTTGTTTCTCGATTTCCATCCAGTCTGATTTGGCAAAATTACCTGTTTTTTTGCCTTTTACGGTCCCGGCTTGACGGATAGCCCCACCAAACAATAGTAATTGTTCTGTAATCGTTGTTTTCCCAGCATCCGGATGGGAAATGATCGCAAAAGTTCTGCGATTGTCCACTTGTTGCTTTAATTCTGGATTATTCATAACCTAACTCCATTTCTTCCATTCAATTATTTATATTTTCTCTAGGCACAGATTGTCCGATCTCTTAAAGAAAGACAATTTCATATAGGGCTGTGACAAAAGCCGTGTAGCAGTCTCTTTTTCCGAGTAAACGGCGTTCTAGAGACAGCCTATCAGCAATAAGCCCACCCAAGCCAAAAACACGAGAAGCTGTTTTTGCTTGGCTGCTCTTATTACTTAATGCAGGATAGCTTTTTCACAACCTTTGTCAACTACTACAACTGAATCAGTATAGCATGGATTCAGCGAATGAAAAAGCCACCAAACCATAAGAGTCAAATATTTTTTTGTCAGCTGACTAAAAGAAAAGACGTGTTGCTTGTTTATTCAAGCAACACGTCTTTCATAACCAAGTTTCCAATTATCTTCTTGGCTCGTCATCTTCGAATTCTTTTCTGAAGTATCTTCGTTCTTCTTCAGGTTCCGCTTCTGTTTCTTCCGGATCATGAAAAATGACACGGATTTTAAGGATTCGAGAACCTTCCATTTCTTCAGAAACCAGCGTAATATTATCGACATCAAACGATAACTTTTCGCCTTCATCCGGAATCATGCCTAATGCTGTAATCAAATAACCAGCCATCGTATCTACATCACTCATATGCAGATCGCTGTCAAAAGCTTCATTGAACTCATCAATCAGCATACGTCCTTGGATGATATATTCGTGTTCATCGATTTTTTCATAAAGATTCTCAACTTCATCTGATTCATCATCGATTTCTCCGACGATTTCTTCTAAAAGGTCTTCTAGTGTTGCTAACCCAACGACGCCGCCATATTCATCTAATAAAATAGCCATCTGATTCTGCGTCTTTTTCATTTCATATAACAGATCATCAATAAAGACCGTTTCAGGAACGAATAAAGGCTCCTGCATGATTTTCTTGATATCTAAATTATCAAAGCCGAATTTATGGGCAGCTTTTAGTAAATTCTTTGTATGAAGGATTCCGACTACTTTATCTTTGTCTTCGTTATAAACAGGGATTCTTGAATAGTTTTCGGATAAAACTTTATTCACATTTTCTTCCACAGTGTCGTTGATATCAATCATAAATGCATCCGTTCGTGGGACCATGACTTCTCGGGCAACTTTCGTATCAAGAGAAAAAACCCCTTGGAGCATTTCTAATTCTTCATTATTCAATACGCCTTCGTTTTCAAGCATATAACGCATTTCATCTCTGGTCATTTTTGAATCTTCATCATCAAAAGTCATCGGCGTGATACGCGCCAATAAACTTGTGGAAGCAGAAAGCAGCCAGACGAAGGGCTTAGCTACTACACCAATCAAGCGTATCAGCCCTGAAGTGAACTTTGCGACTTCTTCTGATTTATTTAAAGCAATACGTTTAGGGTACAATTCTCCAAAAACAATCGATACATAGGTCAAAATAGCCAGCACAATGATATTTGCAATATTTTTTGCCGCTGTGCCGCCACCTAATACCGGAGCTAACCGTTCCGATAAAGTATTAGCTAGTGAAGCACCAGACAAAATGTTGACCAAAGTGATTCCTACTTGGATTGTCGATAGGAAATTATTTGGATTCTGCAATATTTTTAAAAGCTTTTGAGATTTCACATCTCCTTCATCAGCTTTTTGCTCGATTCGATTCTTATTGATCGAAACAACAGCAATTTCGGAAGCTGCTAAAAAAGCATTGATCAATGTCAAAACGATCAATAATAAAATCTGCGCTAACAGCGACTGACTCTCAGGGTCAGCATTCATAATCGCATTCTCTCCTTATAAAATTAATTTTTAGTTTACGATAGAAAAAAACGTGGCACTATAGCCACGTTAAAATGGTATCACAAAGCAATTTTCTTTGCAATAAAAACAAGTGTACTAAAACTACCTACGAGGTCGTAGCAATTTTCTTCTTGTTTTCATTTTGCTTGTCTTCTTTGACGATTTTGATTATATAGGAAATGATCGTCTTGCAGATTGCGTAAAAAGGAACACCTAAGAAGATACCAAGCAATCCGGCAATATTTCCAGCTACTAGAAGAACGATAATGATCGTTAATGGATGGATTTTCAGTGATTTCCCAATTACATTAGGATAAATGATATTCCCATCCAACTGTTGGACGATTAGCACAACCACACAACAAAGTAATGCTTTTACCGGATCATTGAAGACTGTTACTAGAAATGCAGGTGCTAGTCCTAGATAAGGTCCTAAATATGGGATTAGGTTTGTCAATCCCGCAATGACCCCAAATAAGAAAGCATAATCCACACCAATTACCATATATCCTAAAAATGTGAAGGTACCAACGAATAAACATTCGATTGCTTGTCCGCTAATGTAATTAGCCAATGTTTTATTCAGTTGCCCCAATAACTCCACAATTTGGTTTCTTCTTTTTTCTGGGAAAAACTGTTGGATGTTTGGCACTAGTTTTTCTCCGTCTTTCAACATATAGAACAAGATGAATGGTGCTGTAATGATTACTACGGTTGCCGAAGCGATCGTTCCAACGATCGAACCTAAACTATTGGATACTCCACTAAGGAATTGCTGAATGATTGTCCCGTAAGAAATGTCTAATTGCTCAAAATATTTATTAATATCTACTTCCTTGAACAAAGGCAATTCGGCTACCTCTTTCAACCAGCTTTCTACCTGTTTGATGAAATCAGGCATATTAGATGCCAATGAGGAAATTTGCTGTACTAGACTTGGGATGACACTAAGTAAAATCCAAATAATTGCTGCAACTAAAAGGAGCAGCACAATTGCGACAGCCCATATTCTTTTGATTTTTGCTTTCATCAACAGCTTGACAATAGGATTCAATAAATAGTAAAGAAAGCCTGCAATCAGTACAGGTGCAAATAACGTGGAAAAAAATGTCCCGATCGGTTCGAAAATAAAGTTTATTTCTGATGAAATCATGATCAATGCAGCTATGATTAATAATTCAAGCGACCAAAACATTAGTTTAGACTGTCTAAGTTTTTCAAACAATAGATTTCCTCCTTTCTTTCTTACTAGTATATATTATATTCGTTAAAAATTCTTTTATTCTTTTTTTATTTTTATGATTTGTCAAATTAAGCTAGAATAAAATGCTTCTTGTACATAGCTCAAAAATATTTCGATTGGTGTTCTGTAATTCAATGATTTTCTTGGAATATGATTACGTTGATTGCTGACACTGGAAATAAATGTCTGATTCACTTCTCTAAAATCCATTGATTTCGGCAGTCCATTACGACGCAGAATCCCGTTAGAGTTCTCGTTTAATGGGCGTTGAGAAGGTGTTCCAGGGTCCGCAAAATATATATCAATATCATGTTGGTTACTAATGGCTTTCCAGTTAGAAAATTCTTTTCCACAGTCAAACGTAATAGATTTAAAGAAGTTTTTAGGGAAGCGAGAAAACCATTGATTAAGGGCAGTTTCAATATCTAATGCCTTACGGCCGTTGGGTTTAATCGTGATAATGACTTTAGATAATCTTTCAACTAAAGTAATGACGGCACTTTTATGATGAATGCCAACGATCGTATCATCTTCAAGGTGACCAAACTCAGAATTGAAATCAGAATAATTATCAGGTCGATCATGGATTGAGCGCTGATACTGTTGTTTTCCCCGTTTTTCCTGATGGCCATTGGGTTTTCTTTTACCTTTCATCGGTAGTGTGTCAATATCAAATATTCCTTTAGAAAATAAACGATAAAGTGTTCTCATACCGCATGAAACAGGCCTTTCTTTTCGCCCGATAATGACGTCAGGCGTCCAACCAAGAGTGACTTTCTCTTTAATGTAATCTACTTCATGAGCAGGTAATTGAATGACTTTTCTCCCACATTTTTTCTTATTTTCTTTATACTGGTGCCAATAATCAAGAGCAGTCTTGCCTTGCTTGAACTTATTGACTACATTATAAATAGTTTGTATAGCACGTCCCATTCGGTTAGCGATTTCAACCGGCTTATTATGTTGAAGATAATATGATTCTATCATTGTCAGTTCCTCTATGGTAAGATGTTTGTAGGTCATTTATGGTTACACTCCTTTGTTTTCTTTCGTCGGAAATACAATTTGAGTGTACCATAAATGCCTTTTTATTTTTCTAACTTAATTTTACAATTCGCGTTTTGAAAACTTGCCATACTTTTTATTTGTTTTATTTTCCAGTATACTATACGAAAGGAAGGTGGCTAGACCATGAAAGTTGTACAAACAAAAGATACAATGAGCAATATTTACTTAGATGCTGTACGGATCAGGCATCAAGTTTTTGTAGTCGAACAGGGTGTGCCTTTGTCTCGAGAAATAGACAAAGATGAAGCCCATTGTATCCACTTCGTCCTGTACTCAGATAAAAAAGAACCGCAAGGAACTGTACGTCTTTTGCCTTTAGAAAACGGAAAAATGAAATTACAGCGGATGGCGATTCTTTCTGAATACAGACACCAAGGGTTAGGAAAAATACTGATTGAAGAAGCAGAAAACTTTGCTAAGAATCAAGGCTATAATACGATTTTATTAGGGGCACAGTCCACAGCTGAAACTTTTTACGAAAAACTAGGATATACAGCTTACGGCGATCCTTTTGAAGATGCTGGCATGCCTCATATTTATATGAAAAAGACTTTATAAAAATTTATTTCGAAAAAAGCAAAAAACAGCAAGCTTTTGAGAAAAATCTCTCACTGGCTTACTGTTCTTTTTTGTGTTTACTTACGCGACAATTGCTTGTAACGGTTATACCAAATATCAATATAGCCTTCCGAGAACGGGCCATCTCCATTATTGATCCAGTCAACCAGAATCTTCACATTTTCTTTTAGGATGAAGTCAATATCGTTCGGATAATTCATCATTTTGCTGTGCATCTCATATTCATCGACATCCAATAGTCGTTTCTCGCCGTCAGGAAATACCTTGATATCCAAGTCATAGTCGATATATTTCAAGGCCTCATCGTCCAGCAAAAAAGGTGAAGCTAGATTACAATAATAGGAAACCCCCTTTTCTCTGATCATTGCTATTACATTGAACCAGTATTTTTTATGAAAATAAACAATCGCTGGTTCGCGCGTTACCCATCGGCGTCCATCAGATTCAGTGACTAATGTGTGATCATTCACGCCGATCATAGAGTGTTCGCTTGTTTTTAATACCATGGTATCTCGCCACGTTCGATGCAATTTGCCGTCGTGCTTGTAACTTTGGATCGTCACAAACTCTCCTTCTTTTGGAACTCCCATAGCAACCCTTCCTTAAGCAGCATTTTGTGCTTTGTGTTTGGGTGTTCATTACACCGACATCATAATTATTATATCAATAAAAATGAGCTTTGCCTAGAAAGGATTCCTATTGTTTCGATTTTTCTCTAACTGATCTACCAGTTTCATTTGGACCTTAGGAAAAACGACCGAATCAAATGCATCAGGCTTCAACCACTTCGAAGTTTTGTTCTCGGTAAATTCTTGTTCTGCTCCCTCGGTTGCCCGTCCGTAAAAAAGGAGAACATGCCATTTCAGATGACTAAAAATATGAGTAACTTCTCCTAAATGTCGTGTCTGCCAAACAAAGAGTTCCTGCTTTTCAAATGGGAGATTTTGCTCTTCTTCTGCTACTAGGTCATCAAACAGATCGATTTCTGGCTTTGTTTCCCATTCTTTTTTCAATCGCTCATACTCCTCTTGTGTCACTTCCATCATTGGAAATGTCCACATATTCGCCAGCAATTTTTGGCTATCTCTTTCTTCAAAATAATACGCTCCAGAATGATTTTGAAGAGCCGCACTGATATAATAAACGTCTTTTGGCTTTGCTTTTTTTGTTTTTACAGGAAAACTCGTTTGGATTCCTCGTTTGTTAGCTAAACAAAAGGCTTGGATCGGACAAGTCTCACACTTTGGAGAAGTTGGTGTACAGATAGCTGAACCTAGATCCATCATTGCTTGGTTGAATTCACCTGGATGCTTTTCATCAATGATTTTCCGCATCGCTTCATCAAACATTTTCCTGCTAGAAGCTTTTGCGATGTCTGCTTCAATGCAAAACAATCTGCTGACTACTCGCATCACGTTGCCGTCAACTGCGGGTTCTGGAAGTCCAAATGCGATACTTGCAATCGCTCCTGTCGTATAGGGGCCTATTCCTTTCAATGAGCTGATTTCTTCAGGCGTTTGCGGCATTTTTCCGTCAAATTCAGACATGATCTGTTTAGCAGCAGCTTGGATGTTTCGGGCTCTTGAGTAATAACCAAGGCCCTCCCATGCTTTTAAAAGCTTTTCTTCTGGAGCATTTGCTAACTCTTCAATTGTAGGAAACCATTCCATGAAACGATAAAAATAATCGATCACTGTGTCTACTCTGGTTTGCTGAAGCATGATCTCAGAGATCCAGATACGATAAGGATCACGATTATAGCGCCAAGGCAGGTTTCTTTTTTCTTGTTCATACCATTGAATGAACTGATCTTGAAATTCTTTTGTTTCTTTATCTGTCCATTTTTCCCATTCTTTATTCACTTTCCTCTTCCTTTTCCGTAATGAATCGCTGGATCATATCCAAATCAAATCCTTTTTGATATAAGCTTTGCTTTACTTTTAGATTTCTTTTTTTAGGTTCAAATCTTAAATTTCTTCGCCATAGTTTATCTCCTTGTTTGATTAAATAATCATATTCTATTTCTTGATCTGCTTCTTGCGGAAGATCAGCCATCGCTTGTTGGATCACTTCTTGAGAAAAGCCTTTCGTCATCAATGTTTGTTGGATTTTTCTCAATAATTCTTTTTGGCTTTTTCCGTGATTTTTTCCAAACGCTTTTTCGGCTGTCTGATGTGCATTTTGAACTTGGTCTTCAAATGTATATTGGCTGAGCGCTTGTTCAATGATTTCAGGTTTCAAACCTTTTTGCTGCATCTGCTGCGCTAATTTCTTTGGTCCTTTGTCACTTAAGCGTATATTCGTGCGCACATAACTTTCCCCATAGACCAAATCATCGACAAGGTCCAATTCTTTTAAGCGGGCTACGATTTTATTTCGATCTTCTTGAAGGATTTCCTTTTCTTTTAAGTATGTTCGGATTTCTTTTTCCGATCGCAACTGATAACTTAAGTAATTCATTGCTAGGTGAAAACCGAAATCAGCTCCGCTACTCTTCTTGATCTCTTGGATAGTTTCTTCGTCTAATTCCCGTCCTTTTAATAATCGATAGCGTACTAATACATCTTCAGATACTTGTAAAGCTTCTCCTTCAGATAAATCTACGCGATAGAAAGGGCCTTTGCCTTTACTGATTCTCGTAACGGTTAACATAAACATCCTCCTCGAACATATATTCTCTATCATACCACAGAAAATCCCCGTAATCAGGTATTATATGTTAGAATAAACCACAGAAAAAAGAAAAAAGGGAGATACTTATGGCAGAAACAATTGTCAAAACTGGACAAACGGTTCCTTTGAAAATCAAGCGTTTAGGCATAAATGGTGAAGGAATCGGTTATTTCAAACGGTTGATCATATTTGTTCCATATGCACTACCAAAAGAAGAAGTACTAGTGAAAATCACGAAAGCAACCCCTCGCTATGCAGAAGGAGAATTAATAAAAGTCAAAAAAACAAGCAAAGATCGCGTAGTGGCACCATGTCCTGTTTACTATGAATGCGGTGGCTGTCAATTACAACACTTAGCTTATCAAGCCCAATTGGATTTTAAAAAGGATCTGCTTTTGCAAGCATTGGAAAAATTCAAACCAGCAGGCTTTCGATCTTATCAACTTTTGCCGACGATCGGGATGGATGAGCCTTGGCATTATAGAAACAAAGCACAATTTCAGTTACGAAAAAATAAGCAGACTCAAAAAATTGAAGCTGGTTTATACGAAGCAAACTCTCATCAGTTAGTCCCTATAACAGACTGCTTGGTTCAAGAACCTCGAACACAAAAAGTAATGAATACTGTTGTTCAACTATTGAATAAATTTGATGCACCCATCTATGATGAACGGACAAACAGTGGAATCTTCCGCACAATCATGGTTAGAATCGGTGTCAAAACTGGGGAGTTACAAGTTGTTTTTATTACTCGCAGTAAAAAATTCCCGCAAAAAAACGCAATGATCCGTGAGATCAATGAACGACTGCCCGAAGTTGTTTCAATCATGCAAAATGTCCAGGCACAAAAAACGTCTCTCGTGATGGGGGATGAAACGATCCACTTATGGGGAAAAGAAGCCATTGAAGAACAAATCAATGAAGTGACTTTCGATCTTTCTCCTCGTGCCTTCTTTCAACTCAATCCTCAGCAGACCGAATTGCTTTATGGCGAAGGAATTAAAGCATTAGATGTCCAGCCTAATGAAACGATCGTGGATGCTTATTGCGGAGTTGGGACGATCGGCTTAAGTGTAGCAAAACAAGCCAAAGAAGTACGGGGAATGGATACCGTTCCTCAAGCAATCGCTGATGCAAAAAAAAATGCGGAAAGATTAGGATATCACAACACTCGATATGAAGTCGGGACAGCAGAGCAAGTTCTGCCTAAATGGTTGAATGAAGGTTTTCAGCCTGATGGTATCATCGTAGATCCACCACGTACGGGTTTGGATAACGCATTGATCCAATCATTATTGAAATACCCTCCAAAAAAACTTGTTTATATTTCCTGTAATGTTTCTACACTTGCCAGAGATCTGGTTGATTTAAGTAAAAAGTTCAAGATTGAATATTTACAGTCTGTCGACATGTTTCCTCAGACTGCACGTTGTGAAGTTGTCGTGAAGATGACGAGACTCGCTGACTAAATGAAAGAGGTTGTGAAAAAGTCTGCCCTGTATCAAGTAATAAGAACAGCCAAACAAAAATAGCTCTTCATGTTTTATGAATACTGTACTTGTGACCGAAGAGTTAACAGGAGGACACTATTTATTTAAAAAAAGGGTTGTGACATAGTTTTTGTCACAGCCCTTTTTGATTATTATTGAATATTCACGTCTATCACTTGATAAAATGCATTTGTCGTATCGCTGATATTCCATACTGCTAAAATCACATTATATCCTTTTCGATCCTGCGGAAGTGTGATCGTTTGGTTGACTGTTTTTGGTGGAACAGTTGCTTTGTCGTCTATTTTTGTGATCAATTCAAAATCACTAAATTTCAAAGGTTGATTAGGATTCCAAGTTGGTTTGGTAATGTAGTAATCCCAAGTACTTGTCCGATGTTGTGCTGTTAAATTCCAAGTAATATTTAATGTTCCTGGATTAACCATGTTTTTATGCCATCTGTTAGATGTCTGTTCATCTAAAGGCTCAAAGCCGCTGACTCCTGCACTAGCAATTTTTCCATCAATGAATGTATTTTTGGTAGCTTCGATACTTTACGGTTCCCATTGTGCTCTTCCGACATTTTGATTTAAGTTTCCTGCTGCTGATGTTCCTAGGTATGCACGGCTTCCTGGAGAAGTAATATAACCATGCGCAAAACCTGGAATGCTAAAACCGAACAACCCTAAACTAACTAACCCAATAAACAATAACGTACTAATCTTTTTCATGTAGAAACCTCCTTCATTTGATAACCACATTGTAAACGCTTTATTGCATTAACAAAAACATTATGATTTTATAATTTTATGTTGAAGTAAAAAAGGTGAAAAAAGTAAGATGCAGATTATAACAGAAGTAGACGAGAAAAGTACAAATAGAAAACATGAGAATCAAATCATATGATCTTTTTCAAAAACATCATTCATATAAACAAATGTTCAACTTTTTAATAACAACAATTATCAATTTTTTTCTTACTTCACAAACTAAATACAGGTCTTGCTGTGAGCCTTCATGGTAAACTACTATTATAGAAAGGAGTTAGTAAAATGAAGATGATAAAAGATATTCGTTTTTGGGTTTGTGTTATAGGAATTGTCATATTAGGCTTTTTATCAGGGTTGCTTAGCGGAAATCCCGGAGAATATTACTATTCTTTGCAACTTCCACCATTTGCACCACCTAGCTGGATATTTGGGCCGATGTGGACCTTACTGTATATATTGATGGGTATTTCTCTTTATTTGTTACTTAATCACAACAACAAAAAACAGCGAAACAATCTTGTCGGTCTTTTTGTGATTCAGTTCATTTTTAATTTTATATGGTCTGCTCTATTTTTTAATTTAAGAAATATTTTCATTGCAGCAATCGATATTACACTTTTAGTTATTTTCTTGTCAGTGCTTATGTATCAGTTGTGGCTGCATCATCGCCTGGCAATGTGGCTCATGATTCCTTATTATTTATGGGTACTATTCGCAACTCTATTGAATTATTCAATTTATTTTTTAAACTAAGCGCTAAAAAGAGACGTCCTGTAATTTAACACATAGAAAAAGTGCCACCTAAGTTAGATTTTTTGTCTAATTTAGGTGGCACTCTTTATTAACCAAACTATTTTTTTCTAGTACCCACTTGTTGTTCCATACTCATTATTCTGGTCATAACCATAACCATTTTGTTCCTGTCCAGCGTAAGGATCATAACTTTGAGTATCTTGACTTGGTGTATAGTACTGACTTGTATCTTCTGTTTGCTGATAATAGGTATTCGGATCTTGGTACTGATCATATGTGTTTTCTGAATAGGAAGAATAATCGGTGTACCCTTCACTATTCGATCCATCACCGTTTGTCGAATCGCCATCTTCCGAATCATCAAAGAACATCATTGAAGCATTCTCATTTTTCAAATTAGGTAATGTATCGCTTGTTTTTATATTTAATTGTTTCTTCAGTTCATTTTGGATCGAAAGAAGATCATTTTTTCCTAAAATTTGATAGTAGATATCATTGATCATTTGTCCTTCGCCTTGCAACTGGTCTTGTTTGATTGTTTCAAACGCCGGGGTGTAGTTCGTCGCTACATCAAGCATGTCATCCCAATCTAAGTCCGTCGTCACATTGTTCTCAACTGCTTTTAAAATTTTTCTATAATTGCTTACGCCATCTAAACTTAAAACTTTATTGACGATTTTCGTCACTACTTCCCGCTGACGACGTTGTCGACCGATATCGCCTTCTGGATCTTCGTGTCGCATTCGAGAATAGGCTAAACCTTTTTCTCCATTCAATGTTTGTTCACCTACTGGTACATGGACACCATCCAAAGTAAAGTCAATTTTATTATTCACTTTGATGCCACCGACCGCATTGATCAAATCTTCCATGCCATCCAAATTGATCGTTACATAATGATCAATAGGAATATCGAGCAGTTGCTCAATTGAATCCATGGCCATTTCGACACCACCAAATGCATAGGCATGATTTAATTTATCTACCGTTCCATAACCTACGATATTCGTATAAATATCTCGGTCCAAACTGATGATCGTTGATTTTTTTTGTTTCGGATTAACTGTTACTACCATCATCGTATCAGAACGTCCTTGTTCCGTTCTTCCTAATCCACCGGTATCTAAACCTAATAGCAAAACCGAAAAAGGTTCTTTGTCATCAATGCTTACTCTCTCAGAACGTTTGGAGGATATTCGATTAGAGTTTTTAGAAATTTTGTTTACTGTTTGGCTCGCTTCTCCCATAAATCTGATTCCGTATGCTGATAATCCGGCAATCAGCAAAACGAATACCCCTAACAAGGTTAATAGAACTTTTTGCCATCGCTTCATAATACACCTCTGTTTCACATTTTCTAAAATATTGTCTCATATAACTGTTCAATCAGCAAATTCACTTTTTAATCATAAGAAAACTTTAAAAAACATTTTTGTGTAACGATTATTATTTTTTAAAATTTCTCAAAATTCTTAACTATCATACCATACCGTGAAAAAGATCGAAAGACCGAATACACGCAGTTCGCAATCGTTTTATCTTTTTTTATGTATTTTTTCCAGAAAAAGCGAACAACA
The DNA here is from genome assembly GCF_030910025.2 of Enterococcus sp. SB12. Lineage (NCBI taxonomy): Bacteria > Bacillati > Bacillota > Bacilli > Lactobacillales > Enterococcaceae > Enterococcus > Enterococcus sp. SB12. The sequence continues at coordinate 1,756,648 of NZ_CP175675.1, forward strand.
AGGTATTTTCCAAATAATCGTGCAGTAAAATGATCGCACATACCTTTCTCATCTTTTTAACAGTCTTTGCCTACCGTTCAGATTATCATTCGATTTCACGAAAATTTCTTCCTATGACTGTTCCTTTTGTTAAACCCATCTTCTATTCGTTTTATTTCCAGCTCACTGCATGGCTATTAAAATGACTCGAACTAGTGATTGCATTACCATCATCTTTTAATGGATAGATATGCTCCTCTTCAAAGTAAAACGATTTTCTTTTAAAGTAATAGAATTGACATGAGAATGAGTATGTATACTAGTGGTTTCACAAATGGTCTTTTATTCAACATCCAAAAAACTGAAATTTCTTTAAAATCCATTACTAACGAAGAAAATGTTCCTTGCTTGATAATTAGTTAGGACATGTCAAGTGAACAAATGCATTTACTTAGCCAAAAAATCTAAAAACTTCATAAATAGACAAAAAGACACGACTCTCTAAGAAGTCGTGTCTTTATTCAACAAATTATTATAATTTAGTCACTTCAGCAGCTTGAGGTCCGCGTGCACCTTCAACAATCGTGAATTCTACTTCTTGACCTTCTTCTAGGCTCTTGAAGCCGTCTCCTTGAATTGCTGAGAAATGAACAAATACGTCATCTCCGCCGTCTACTGTAATAAACCCAAATCCTTTTTCATTGTTGAACCATTTAACCGTTCCGTGTTCCATAAATGTATAGCCTCCAAAAAAGTTCTTGCAAGTAACCTTGCAAGAACATTATACCCAATTTAGAAAACGCTAGCAAGCTTTCGCTCTTTTATTTTCCAAATTATTTTTAAGACTGATATGACGGAGGAAATGGTTATTTTGCTGCTTCGAAACGTTTGTTTACTTCATCCCAATTAATAACATTCCAGAATGCTGCAATATAATCTGGTCGGACATTTTTATATTTCAAATAATAAGCATGTTCCCAAACGTCCAAACCTAGAATTGGTGTCTTTCCTTCCATCAATGGAGAATCTTGATTTGCAGTAGAGGTAATAGCTAATTTTCCATTTTCCATTACAAGCCAAGCCCATCCAGAACCAAATCGTCCAGCGGCTGCTTTTTTGAATTCTTCTTTAAAAGAAGATAAATCACCAAAAGCTTCATTAATCGCTTCTTTTATTTCTCCTGTAGGTTCGCCACCAGCATTTGGTGCCATGATTTCCCAGAAAAATGAATGGTTAGCATGTCCGCCACCATTGTTACGTACAGCTGTCTTGATATCTGTTGGAATAGCGTCCATATCAGATAATAATTCTTCTATTGTTTTTTCGCCTAATTCTGGGTATTTCTCAATTGCTGCATTTAAATTCGTCACATAAGTATTGTGATGCTTATCATGATGCAGATGCATCGTTTCTTCGTCAATATAAGGTTCCAATGCGTCATATGCATAAGGTAGATCTGGTAATGTGTAAGTCATAAAAAAATTCCTCCTCAATGTTTTCTTAATAATGTCTACATTACAAAGAGTAACAAAGAGAAGGAAATTCTTCAATTGTTATGCCTAGTCGTCTTTTTCACTTTGACCTACTTCTTCTTCAAAAACCTCAGTTTCTTTAAAAATAAACAACTTGCTGAAAATATAGTTCGCTAGGATAACAATAATTTGAGTGATGATTTTCGCCACATACTCATTGCTGTTCATAACATTGATCAACAATACCATTGCCCCCATGTCCAATCCGTAAGAAAGGATACGGTAGAAGAAGAACTTACCGCATTCAATAAGTGCATGTGTAAAATTCGGTGATTTTGAATGGAATACCCAAAGTTTGTTCGTTACAAAAGCAAACAATACAGAACAAAACCACGAAATAGAATTGGATAAGGCCATACTTAAATCAAAATATTGGCGTGCGAGAGCAAAACTAACAAAATTTACAATCGTAGCCAAACCACCAAAAAAGAGATAGACTAGTATCTCCCAATATCCTTTTGCTTCTAAATATCCTTTTAACTGTCGATACTGCTTCATGAGCCAACCTACCTTATTAAAAATTCTTATTTATCATACTCTATATTTCAATAACTTTCATCTTTATTTAAAAAAATTAATTTTTTTTGATCCTTTGCCTTTGTCTCTGCTTGGATCGTCACATGTGTAATACCATATTTTAATTTTAATAAAGAAATTATACGAGGATATATCTTTTCAATCTCGCTTAGTAGCTGATCTTCAAAATCAATATGTCCGTCGAAAATAATTATCTTTTCGCTATACTGCCAAATATGGACATGATGAACATCCTTTACCCCATCGATTGCTTCAATTTCTTGTTCCATTTTTTCATAGTCGATAGCAGGTGCACTTTGTATCAAAATAGCGGCAGCTTTTTTGATCACCATTATCGCTTCTATCAATATATATATCGAAATGATCAGTGTAATAACTGGATCGATCCAGTAGATATCGAAAAAACGGATCAAAATTGCTCCGATAATCACACTTACCGAAGACAGTGTATCACTTAACAAATGCAAATAACTAGATTTTATATTCAAACTTTCATCTGCTTCTTGTCGTAATAATAATACTGAGAACAAATTCGCGAGCAATCCAATAACTGCTACTGTTAGCATCAAATGACTATTTATCTTTTCTGGTGAAGTGAACCGCTTGAATGCTTCAACGGTTAAAAACAAGGATAATATGATCAATATGAATGAGTTGATGAAAGCACTCAATATTTCTAAACGCTGGTAGCCATACGTACGTTTTTTATTTGCTTCTTTTCGGGCCATTTTTTGTGCCCCGTAAGAAAAAATAATTGCCAATGTATCACTAAGGTTATGGAAAGCATCTGAAACAAGAGACAAACTCCCTGACATAATCCCTCCAATAAATTCTGATAAAGTGATCACCGCATTCAAAACCACTACTCCAAATAGTTTTTTTGATGATCTCTGTGGCTGTGTAGGCACTATTCCTTCCTCCATTTTATTTATATTGGATAGTCTTTAGACAAGAATAACATTTTTTTGATATTTCACCAATCATTCAGCTGTTTCCCTAAAGCACTTGTATTTCACTTGATACTTCGCTAGAATTGCAAGTGATGACACTACTAGATGAGGAGTACTTATGACAACAAAACAATTAATTATCAGTTCCTTTATACGATTCAAAGACCTAAAGGAGACGAGAAATGTCCCATTTTGGAAAGCCATTGTCTATCTTTTAGTTTTGAGTATAATTATGGCTTTGCCAATCTCTTTTCAAGTTTTTCAAGTCTTAAACAACATTCAATTGGATGGGCAAAAGATTGCTACTCGCATTCCTGATTTTACAATCCAAAACGGGCAGCTTCAAACCGAAGAAAAAGAAGGATTCATTTACCAAACAAACTCCATTATCTTCACATTTGATCCAGAGGGAAAACGAACAGAACAGGACATCTCTACTGATTTGATGGGGAATTTTGTTAGTGTCGGGATGTTAAAAAACAAACTTATCATAGCTCTTCCTAATACAGGCACGACTTCTGCTTTGTTGAACAATAACCAATTAGAACTTCCCTACACCAATGAATCTTTAAAAAACTTAACAGGTAAGGAGCTCCGTTCTTTTTTAAGTAAAGCATCTATACCACTTTGGATAAAAGTCCTGACATTTATATTTTCTATTTATCCTAGTTTTCTGAATCTGCTGATCACTTTGCTATTTACCAACATTGCTGCTTTTCTCTATGCACGCTTTCGACTAACAAAAGCTACTTTTCTTGATTGTTTAAAAACATTGATCTATTCAATTTCATTGCCTACTATAATTGCAACAATCTTGATGGTCTTTCTTCCTTCTTTTGACACAAGCGCCTTCATTGCTTTTGCAGGAATCTTTATTTTTGCTCAAGCTGTCAAAGGATGGGCAAAAATATCGATCAATTAAGAAATAAAGACAACTCGTTATTTCTACTTCAATAGACCCTTTTAGAGGTTGTGACATTTTTTTGTCACAGCCCCTTTTTTATTTGAAAAATATTTCTTTCTCAAAAAACAAGCAAGGCGCTTCAAAGTTCTTCTTGTATGCGCTACACTTAGAGTAAAGAAAGGCGGGAAATTAACAATGTCAGAAAGAATCATTTATGCAGATCGTCCATTTCGTGATGAATTTATCGAAGAAATCCATACTATAGCGCCTGGTTATATCTTTAAAACAGAATTACAACCAGAGGATCTACAAAATGTAGAGATCAGTTTGGGCTGGAACTCAGACTACCAAGAAAAACTATTAGCCTCTTCTACCTTGAAATGGGTCCAATCTATCTCAGCTGGTGTTGATCAGCTACCCCTTGAGACTTTTTCAAAGAAACATATTTTACTTTCAAATGGTAGTGGCATCCACAGTGAATCGATTACGGAGCATGTCTTAGGAATCATCCTTGGGTATTCTCGTGGTCTTTTTCAAGCACAAAAAGCACAGAGTGACATGAAATGGTTAGGTTCATCGGTCCATTACCAATCTATCCAAGGAAAAAAAATACTAATCATTGGAACTGGCCATATTGGAAAAATGATTGCAAAAAAATGCAAAGCATTAGACATGAACTGCTATGGAATCAATACATCCGGTCATCCAGCAGAAGGAATGGAAAAGACTTTTTCTTTAAATCAACTAAAGGAAGTTCTTCCTGAAGTAGATTTCGTAGTCAATATCTTACCTCTAACGGAGGAAACAACTGGGCTCTTTGATCAGCATATGTTTGAACACTTTGATCCAAAATCTGTATTCATCAATGTTGGCCGTGGTGCTTCTGTTAAGACACAAGATCTGGTGCAGGCTTTAAATAACCAGCAACTTTCCTTTGCAGCATTAGACGTTTTTGAGGAAGAGCCTCTTCCACAAGATCATCCTCTTTGGAAAATGGACAATGTACTGATTACTTCCCACATTGCAGGTTTGACACCTGATTTTCAAAAGAAATTAATGGCTATTTTTTTAACCAATCTGAAAAGCTACTTTGCCACCCATGAGCTTCAAACCAATCAAGTAAAATTGTCTGCAGGATATTAATAGCTGAAAACAATATTTTCAAAAGAAAAAAGAGAAGGTGACAAAACTTGTGTCACCCTCTCTTTTTTTATTGTTTTTTAAAGTGATAGGTTGGCTCCTCCAGGTTGGGATCATAATCAACAAGTAAATCATATCCTTTAAAGAACCATTCATCTGCTTCCTCGATAAAAAAAAGTGTCCCATCCATTTCCACTTTCTTTACAGGATGTTCTGGCTGTTCAACTGACATTCCAATCGAAAAACCATCATGAACCTCTGTTTTGCCGTAGACTTTTCCAAAAAAACGTATTCCGTAAGTTTCTGGCAGATCAATTTCTGAGTCAAACCACTTTTGTGCTTTTGGCGTTACCGTTAATTCCATCCCAACAACCTACTTTCTCTTTTCTTTCTATTGATTCATCTTATCGTCTAGAATATCCACATCGCCTGTCTCTCCAATCACCAGTAGATTATCATTTTCGCGAACATATTCATCTGCTGCAGGAGAAGCGATAACCGTTTGATCTACTCTTCGTATGGCGACTACTGTTAAGTCAAAACGTTGCCTGAAATTTAATTCAGCTAATGTTTTGTTGAAAAATTTAGGATTGGAGACTCGGATTTCTGCTAAAGAATATTTATCTGACAGCTCTAAGTAGTCTAGAATATTCTTTGATACTAAGTTATGTGCAATCCGTATCCCCATGTCTCGCTCAGGGTGTACGACACGATCTGCTCCGATCTTCTCTAGTACACGGGCATGGTACTCATTTTGGGCTTTTGCTAAAATATTCGGTACGCCCATTTCCTTTACCATCAGAGTAACTAAGATACTGGCTTGGATATCTTCTCCAATAGCGACAATTACATGATCGAAATTTCTTATACCTAATGAACGAAGTGTCATCTCATCCTGTGCATTTGCCACAACAGCATGAGTGGCTATATTCATATATTCATTGACTCGATCTTCATTACTGTCAATAGCCAGTACTTCTTGTCCAGCTTCGATCAGTGTACGGCAGATGCTTCCGCCAAATCGTCCAAGGCCTACAATTGCAAAATTTTGTTTCACCATTTTCCTCCTTTAGTATCTTCTTTTCTCAGTATAACAAAGCCTTTCCAAAAACAAAAGCAAGCATCATTATTGTAAAAAAGCCAAGAAAAATAATAGTTATTTTCTCAGCTTTTGATTATCCTCTTTATCATCGTTTTTATTTCACCAAACCATGTTTAAACGCATAGATAGCTGCTTGAGTTCGGTCTTCTACCTCTAACTTAGCTAATATATTCGACACATGCGTTTTAACTGTTTTCAGTGTGATAAACAATTCATCCGCGATTTCCTGATTACTTTTCCCTTCAGAAATCAGCATCAAAATTTCATTTTCTCGATTCGTTAATTCTTCATGCAATACTGGATCATTTCGCCGACTCATTTTTTCCATCATTTTTGTTGTCACTTCAGGTTCCAATACTCGCTCGCCGCGTTGCGTAGCCCTTATAGCATCAGCTATTTCATGTGCGGTAGACGTCTTCAACAAATATCCTGCTGCTCCTGCTTCAATTGCAGGATAAACTTTTTCATCATCAATAAAACTTGTGACGATAATGATTTTGGCTTTTGGCCAATCTTTTAAGATTGCTTTTGTTGATTCGATGCCATCCATTTCTTCCATGACTAGATCCATTAAAATGACATCTGGTCGAAGTGCCATCGCCTTTTCATAGCCTTGACGTCCATTTTCAGCTTCTCCAATCACTTCAATGTCTTCTTGGATAGATAAATAAGAAGAGACGCCTAAGCGTACCATTTCATGGTCATCTACTAATAAAACTTTTATCATCTTTATCTATGCCTCCTTCATCAAAGGGACCTTGATCTCCACGCTCGTACCTTGCCCTTTAAAACTAATGATTTTTACTGTTCCACCAATACCAGCTACTCGTTCTTTGATATTATTCAATCCATAACTTCCCGTTTTGGTTTCATTCATATTAAATCCTGTCCCGTCGTCAATGATACGTAATAAAAGATTGTTATCTATTTTATGCAAATAGACTTCTAATTCATTAGCCTTAGCATGTCTTAATGTGTTTGATAACAATTCTTGAACGATTCGGAACAAGTGATCCTCAATGGAACTAGTTAATTTTACATCTTCTACATCCCATTTTAGCGAAATCTGGATTTTATTCTGCAATTCCTTCAATAACTGCTCAATGCCTTGTTTTAAACTTTTTTCTTCTAAATTGACTGGACGCAGATGAAGAAGCAGCGCACGCATCTCAGACTGGGAAGCGTTGATGATCTCTGCCACCATTTTCAACTGCTTACGGAACATTTCTGGTGTCTCACTTTTTTCTGCTTGCTCCGTCAATGCCGACATCATCATCATCGCTGCAAATAATTGCTGTGAAACTGAATCATGAAGCTCACGAGCTAATCGATGCCTTTCTAATTCTAAAATCTCTTCTTTGGTTTGTCCATCTACATATTGAGGACGGCTAGTCATAATCTGTAATTCACTGGATACTTCGATCATTTTTTCTTTTATTTTAGTAATTTCCATATCAATATCTTTGATGTACAGATCATCCGACGCGCTTGGGATCGGCTGATGCAAAAGTTTGGATTCATAATTGCCAGAAGAAAGTGCACGAAGCTTTTCTTCGATTTTCCCGTATTTTGCCTTTTGAATAAGTGATAACAATAGAAATACGATCAATCCTACACCTAATGAAATTGCCATCAAATGGAAGATAAGCGGAACGTATAATAAACGCGCACGCAGCAATTCTCCCCACCAATGACTTTGGTTACTGGCATAAAAATAAGTGAAAAGTGAAAATAGAATAATAAGGAAAGCCGCAATCCCCGAATAAACAGCTAGCATTGCTTTGGATATTCTTCCCATCATATTCGTATCACCTCGACATCTCCAACCAAGGTATTGGTAATGATCTTCAATCTGCGAGGATTTTCATCATAATCACTGCTGTAGATTTTGATTTGTTCATTTTTCAAAGAAAATTGCTCTTCTTCAAACAAGACATTTCCTACTAATGTCGCATGCTCTAATCGGATGGCTACGCCCAAAGGTACTAAGATCCGTGTTCTGCCTATCCCTTTTCTTACAATCACAATATTATCATCTTTTGGCAAAAGCGTATTGCCCAAATCTATGATAGTATCACCAGAAATGACGGCGATGTTGATATCGTCCCATTCATAGACGTCGTTTCCAATACGTTGGTTACCGAATAATTGCTGTCTTTTCCGCTCATTATTATGTGTTTTTAATTGCTCTGTTTGGATCATCATGATCTGTTTCTTTCGCCAAAAAGCATTTTTGGTTAAATCTATCCCTGAAATCTCTACACCTTTCAGACCAATAAATAAAACGGCAAATACAGCCATCATCCATAAAGCAGGACTGTTGACTAAGCTAAAAAAAATGACCAAACTTCCTAATATCAATTGAAAATTTTGAAATTTAGTACGAGGATGTTTGCGCATAGCTAGATATATATTGAAAATACCGAATATCACTAAAAGCAAAAGTCCAGTATTGTTTACGATTTGCCAAACAGCAAATAACAGCAGTAGTGCTTCAACTACCACAAAAAAACGCCAAGAACTATTCATCGCTCTTTCTCCCTCCTGACACATTCTCATTTCATCATACCTATTTTTTTAACTGTTGGCTATAGGACTTTAGATGTAAGATCGTTTGTTGAAATCTAAAATACACAAAGAGAAAAAGATCTAGAGTGTATCATCAGTAAGATGAACTCTCTAGATCTTTCAGTCAGACTACGCTTGTTCTACTTTGACGATTTTAACTAACATATCGCCACCTGGAGTAGCAATAGTTACTTCATCATTTTTACGTTTGCCAATCAATGCTTGCGCAATAGGAGAATCATTGGAAATTTTGCCAGAAAACGGATCTGCTTCAGCGCTTCCGACAATCGTGTACTCTTCTTCTTCTCCATCTGGTAGTTCGATGAATGTAACTGTTTTACCAATTGATACCTCATCTGCATCTACACCGTCGTTATCGATGATTTGAGCAAAACGAATCATATTTTCAATTGTTGTGATTCTTCCTTCAACAAATGCTTGTTCATCTTTCGCTGATTCATATTCAGAGTTTTCGGAAAGATCTCCGAAACCGCGGGCAATTTTGATTCGTTCAATGATTTCTCCGCGTTTGACTGTTTTTAGTTCTTCTAATTCTTTTTCTAATTTTTCTTTACCTTCTAGAGTCATTGGATAAACTTTCTCTACCATGTGTAACGTCTCCTTTTTTCGATAAAATACCGCAAAAGGTAATCTTTTGAGGAATATAGTCCAAAAAAGATTACCACGCTTTTCTTCAAATGTAAATGTTTTTCTAAAAATGATCAATGTCTAGAGCCTGTTTTTTTAAGAATTATTTACATATTTTTCCACTAATTCCATATGTTCTTCATAAGTTTTAGCGAAATAAACATTTCCAGTGCTCGTATCTGCTACGAAATAATAATAGTCATTTTCTGCTGGTTCTAATACTGCCTTGATTGCCTCTTCGCTTGGATTGTCAAAAGGTCCAGGTCCATAGCCGGTATTGGTATACAAATTATATGGTGAATCTACAGCTGTATCTTCATACGTCACTAATTCTTTGTGTTCACCTAATGCGTATAAAACAGAGATATCTGACTGAAGTGGCATATTTGCTTTGATTCGGTTAAAGAAGACTTGTGCAATGTTTTTACGATCATTTTCTTTTACGCCTTCTTTTTCAACTAGAGAAGCTAGAGTTAAAACTTCTTGTACAGTCAAATTTTTCTGCTTGATAGCTGAATAATAGTTTTGCATGACCGTATTCGTCTTGTTCACCATTTCAATCACTAGATCCTTAAGCGAAGTACTCGTGTAATAATCATATGTGGCTGGGAATAAGTAACCTTCCAAACGGTATTTTGTGTTCTCAGCTTTAGATGCACTTTCCAACAGTTCTGGGAATTTTTGGTGCAACTCGTTAAAGAAAGTCTCATCATTCACTAAATCTAAAAATTCTTTCTTGTCTTTACCAGTTACCTTCGCTACCCGTTCAGCAATCTGATCGATATCGTACCCTTCTGGAATGGCAATTTTCCCATCTGCAACTTTTGTTGGCTCAGAAGTACCGCCTTCTTGCAACTGTTTGCCAATCTCGTCAAGAGTCATATTAGGCGCTAACTGATAATAGCCAGCTTGAAAGCCAGTTAAATTTTTAAATTTTGTATAATAATTGAAAACAATCCCGCTTTTAATAATATTGTCCTTCTCCAAAATCTCACCAATCTGCTTGTTAGAAGAGCCACTCGGGATCTCGACTTGGACTAATTGGTCATCTGATTTATCTAAAGGCTTCAACCCGCTATCTACATAACGATACACGGTAAATCCAAGAAATCCGCCAATAATCAATAATGTAAGAGCAATCACTAAAATGATCTTCCTCACAATCTTATCTTCTTTTTTACGCAGATTTCTCCGCTTGTCGATTATATCTGCTGTAGCTGCCTTACTGGCTTCTTTTTTATCTTTACTTGGGTGTTGTTTGTTTTCTGACAAAACAACTCCTCCTTACTATCAAGTTCGTAACTTTATTCATTATACATGATATTTGAATTGGCGTGAATGATTTTATTTAAATATTCTATCAAAAATGTAAGTAGTAAATCCATTACTATAAGATTAAAATAAATGTTATCAAGATACAAGCTATTTTAGCTTTATTCTTTCTGTAAAAAAGAAAGGAGACTAAATAAACTATTATGAAAAAAGGAAAACATGCTAAAAAAAGAAAATATTCATTTTTAATGATCGTTGTCGTGTTGTTTAGCCTTAGTGCGTTCTCTACAGGAACTATTCTTGGATGGCAATTTTACAATAATGAACACTCTCAGATAGTTGCCCATGCTCAATCAGCTCAAAAAAAGTTGATACTGACTACCAATGAACAACAGCTCGTTGAAAAAATCGATCAACTATTAAGAAAAAATGATTATATTGGCTCAATTTACGTAAAGAAAAATAATCGCATCATCATGGAAAAGGGCTATGGCTATGCGAATAAACTCACGCAACAACCAAATGATCCTTCTCTTTATTATCAGATTGGTTCGGTTCAAAAAGCATTGACTACTCTTTTGATTTTAAAACAAGTCGAGCGTGGGCACCTTTCTTTAGATACTAAGCTGTCTCAATTCTATCCACAAATTGCTGGCAGCCAGCAAATTACTATCCGTGACTTGCTGTATATGCGCTCAGGCTTGCACCGAACTGCTTCTCCAACCATACCGATGACTGATGAAGAAGTCGTTCAATTTGCGATTCAGCACTTAAAATTTACAGACTACCAGACGTATCATTACGAACCATTAAACTTTACCATATTGACTGGAATTTTGATCAAATTAACAAATCAACCCTATGAAAAATTGTTGACCGACGATATCATTCAACCTTTAGGATTACAGCATACAAAATTTTATGACCAAGTCAAAAATTCATCCAATCATGCACTATCCTATCAAATGTCTAAAGAGGATGATTACTTTAAACCACTGACAGAATCTGAAACAGAGATCCATAACGAATTAGGGACTGGTAATATCAGTATGTCCGTCTATGATTTAGATACGCTGTTTACACAAGTTTTATCTGGAAAACTAGTTTCCAAAGACATACTCTTCTCACTATGGCGTGAAAATGCGAATGGACATCCATATAGTGGTGGGGTATATAGCGGAGATAACTATATCCTATCACAAGGAAATATCGACTCTTTCGATACGGCCTCGGTATTTAGTAAAGATTCACAGGATGCGGTCATCATGGAGAGCAATGTAAAACCGGACAAAACTATTAAACTCCCTACAGGTTATTTAAGAAATCAAATCTATGATCTAATGGAAGAAACGAATAAGTTAGCAACTAGCTGATATGATGAAAAGCTAGGAAATACTACTTTTTTGAACAGCATTTGTTCAAAAAAGAGCCAAGAAAAGGGAATGACAAAGGTCTTGTCATTCCCTTTTCTTGTTAATTTCAGTTTTTAAATAATTAGTCATTCCACTTAAAATATCATATTTTGGTTGGTAACCAATCGACCGAATCTTAGTAATATCTGCTAGAGAATCATGGATATCACCCGAACGCTCTTCTTTGTATTCAAGTGTCAATTCTACACCGAGAATTTCATTGATTGCATGGATCAATTCCAAAAGTGTAGTTGCTTTACCCGTTCCAACATTGAATTGTTTCCCCAGTGCGGCTTCCTCATTTGCAACTAAAAGTAACGCTTGGATCACATCATCTATATAAACAAAATCTCTAGACTGACTTCCATCACCAAATAGCGTAAATGAAGTTGTTTCTCCTACGATTTGTTTCTTGTAGCGATCTACGAGAATAGAAATCACACCACTGTATGGAGAATTGGGATTTTGATTTGGGCCATAGACATTGAAGAAACGAACTGCGCTACCAGGTACATCATATAAATGACAATAATCTAGCACATATTGTTCTGCAGCAAATTTATCAACCGCATAAGGCGTCAATGGGCGAATCACGGACTCTTCTTTTTTTGGCAAAGTCGGTTCATCGCCATAAACAGCCGCTGAAGAACTAAATACGATCCGTTTTAAATCAGGTTGATACTTGCGGATCAATTCTAAAATCATTAATACACTTTCAAAATTCACACGATGTGTTTCCACCGGTCTAGCAACTGAGTCCGCCACACTGGCAACTGCTGCTAAATGAAAGATATAATCAAATTTATTAGCTTTCATGATCTCTTCCATCAAGGATTTCTCTGCAACATCCCCCTCAATAAAAGTGATATTTTTCGTCATATCAAGATTTTCTACTTTTCCCATTGATAAGTCATCAACGACGATTACCACATGTTCTTCTCCTAAATGATTAGCTAAGGTAGAACCAATGAAGCCAGCCCCACCAGTGATCAATATTTTCTTCATGAAATTCACTCCACTTCTGACTCATTAATCTTATTTCTGTTCAATAATAAGTTTATTCCACTCTCATATTCCCCCGCCATAGTTTTGCTTATTTCAGGATCCTGTTGTATAAGGACATATCCAGAATCTTCAATCCAAGCTTCATAAACCCATGAAAACAGTAAAGGTTCTTTATTAACGTTGTTAATATAATAAGAGTATTTTTCAGATAGCTGAGGATTATTATTTGTTTTAATATCATTAATAACTGGAGGAATAAGATCATGTGTATCTGGTATGTTTAAATTTACACCGTCAAAATTTATTAAACTTCTTGTATTTTGAATTAAGTACAGATAGGCATTATTTAATTCTTCATATGAATTAAACGTAAAAATTCTCACCTTTGCATCACAATCGCTAATTGTTTTGACTTCAAATTGCATAGATGTCATCGGAGAAATTTTATTCATGGATAAACCAACATTAGCCATGTCATTTCCACTAATTTCAGATGGATTTAAAACCATATTACCATCTTCACGATATTGATTTATTATATCATTTGCTGAAACCAAATAATCGTCTCTAGTTTTAGGACTGATAATTATATCAGCTTCATCGCCAACTATAGTACCATTTGATTTTAACCCTAAATATATTTTATCATCATGAATATTTTGTATAGTATAGTATATCTTAAATTTACCTTTTGGATTTACTTTTACTTTAATATTTTTCGTATTAATATTACCATCTAAAATTCCATTTTCACCATTTTTCAATGTACCTGTTATTTCAACTTTACCCTCACTATCAGCATAAAAAGCAGGTTCATCAAATGACAAGTGGGCATTTTCCACATTTTTTGTACAACCGACTAAAATTAAAAATAGACTTATGGTCCCTATTAAATAAATTATTTTTTTCAATTACTTTTCCTACACTTTCTTAATTATGAAGTCACATACTTTAATAACTCTTCCCATTGCTGTAATATAGAATTTAATGAAAAAGTATTGCTTCTTAAAAGAGCTAGTTCAGTATATTCTGCTAAAATTTTCTCATTATTAATTAAATCAATCGTACCTTTTATAAAATTATTTTCTGAAAAATCTTTCACAAGATATCCAAACTTACCATTCTGAGTTATTTCCATTGCACCTGTCGTTTCAAAAGTGACAACAGGTAATCCAAAGTTCATTGCCTCAACAAGTGTTAATCCAAAACCTTCATATAGGGCAGGTGAGACTAGAATTCTAGAATTTTTATAATATGCGGCTAATTCATCAGAATTTTTAGGTCCTAAGTAATTTATTTTTGATGGATATTTCATTTTAGAATACAAATATTGAAATTTTTCTATTTGTGACTTTGTACCATCTCCTATTAGATTAACATTCCAATTATCTGGTAGCTTATCTGCCAATTTTACTAAAATATCTATCCCTTTGCTCTCTATATCAAGCCTCGAAACACATAAAATATTATTATTTCTTTCAGTATTTATACAGTCATCGTCTTTTTCATAAATAATCGGATTATATATTTTTCTTCCTTCAATATTTATTTTTGCTAAAGCAGCAATATCATATTCAGTTAAGCATACAACTGCATCACTTTTTAAAAGATTATCCTTATAAAATTCTAAATACTTGAGTCTCTCTTTCTTTTCCGTATAGATATTTACAGGTCCGTGTATCCACACTATAACTTTTAAGCTAGGAAACTTTTCTTTTAATCTTGAAACTAAAAAAGTAAGATCGTATCTACAGATTATAATAATGTCTAGATGATTAGATTTTATAAATTCTGAAATTGCCATATATTGTTTATTCATGTAATTAGCCAGGTTTACACTTTTATTATTCAATACTAGTTCAGTATATTTTTTTATATAAGTTGTATACTTTAAAATTTTAGTTTCTCTAATCTTATACTTAGAGATAGTAAGCTTACCTGAAGGTATTTTATAAAAATTTGAGCTATCTCCAGATGCACTTAAATAAAATGAATTATTATCAAATTTCTCCATACCATCACCTATTAATGTAACTACTCTAGCAATGCCTCCCATTGGAAAACTATCAGATATAAATCCTACATTCATTTAATCAACTTCTTTCGAACAATATTAATCAATGTGACATAAAAAAATCGCAGTTCAGGAGATTTAAAATAGACCAATAGATAAATAATAGTACCCACCAAAAAACTTGTTGTTGCATATAGTAATATTCCTGTCAGATTAGAAGAGAACCTCCCCGTAATCACAAAAAATATAATTGTTGCTGCAATTGCCAATGTAACTAACTGCTTTGAGATAATTTTTATATAATTATAGATAGAAGAATGTAATCCATATTTATACACTACATAAGGTTCAATCCAACAAACAGTCATTAAAGATGATACTGTTGTAGCAAAAAGAACTCCATTAATACCTAATTTAAAAACTAACAAAAAGAAAAATGAAAATACGATATTAAGAACTGCCTCAATCACAGATTTCCATCTTTGTTGCCATGCCAAACCAAATGCTTCGATGAAAACTATTGATGAGTTTCTCATCATTAATATCACAAAATTAAGGATAATAAAAAAAACTGTTATTGGAGATAATTTATATTTTGGCCCCACCCAAAAATCAATAAATGGATTTATTGTAGCAATTAGTATGATACTTGAATAGTATGTCAAAGTGAAATTCACAAAGTTATGCCGCTCAAATACTTTAATACTTAAATGATCATCTTTATCAACAGCAACGTTACCAATACTTGAAGTAATTGAGTTAGTTATTTGCCCACAGAGCCCTCTTATGCTATTAACAATCAAAATATAATTTGAGTATATCCCCACAGTGCTAATACCTACAAAGGAGGAAATAAAAATATTGTCAGTACCATTAACCACCACGCTACCAATTTTGGAAGATAAATTCCCTATTGTATTTCTTTTCAAAGTTTCCTTAGTCTCATTATCTAAAGAATAAAATTTAAATTTTCTCAAATACGGATAATATTTTTTTACCTTAAAAGTCAATAGTACATTTGCTGTAATTGTACCTAATATTTGTATGCATAAAAAAATTATATAATTTTGATAAAAGTATAGGCTTATAAATTGAAATATTGTAACAAAACAATTACATAAAAAATCATATAGCACAGGAATATATGATTTTTGATCTGCAATAAGCAACGATCTATTGTAAGTGAAAAAGTAACTACTTACAGAATTTAGTAAAAATAAGAAATATATCACGTAAATATTTTTGATATATCTTGCATCACCAATCATATATGGCAAGAGAGGCACCAACATAATTCCTAACACCCCTATTGCTAAGCCAATAAATGTGTATATTTTCTTATAGAGATGCATTAACGAATTAATTTTACTTTCATCACCTTTTGCAATTGGTGAGTATAGAGAATAGACTATTGAAGTACCAATTCCTAATTCAGCTAAAGACAACATAGATAAAATATTTGTAAATAATCCATTTAACCCGAGATATTCAGCTCCTAAAAAATAAATAAATACACTTCTAGAAATAAATTTAATTAAAATGTTAAAAATATATATAGTCGCTGAAACACTCGAATTAATAAGAGAGTACTGCATTCTACTTTTCTTTTTCAAAATATCCTCCTAATTAAATAAAGTGCTAAAATATTTTACTATTTTCTTACTTTTAAATTTACTCAGTAAAAATGCTCCAACATAACAAAAACAAACGCTCATCCAAAAAGAAGGTTTTAAAATAAATACTGCCCATCTAAGCGTAGCATCCCGTGGTAAAAAGAAAAAACTTATTAAAGATGTTAGTATAAATATGTTAACAAATACTTTGTTTTTTCTAAAATATACTATAAATAAAATAGTTAATATTCCAAAAATAAAACTAGAAATAATCACTCCAATATAGCCAAAATCCAAGTACGTTTCAAGTATAAAAGATGAACCAAATCCATTACCTTTAAAGAAATCCTTCCATCTACTTACATAATCTAAATTATTGGCTAATTGATAACTAGCAATTCCTCGGTAATAATTATTGCCCTCATTCATACTTCTCATTCCAAAGATGGTTTGGCTTATCACACCATACTTTAATGCATCAAGAAAAGGTCCAAATGTATATAATTTTATTTCTGAAAATGGAAGTTTGTCCATAAACTTATAGCCTATACTCAACGTATCAAATGTTGTTCCTTGTTTATAAAAAAAGTCAATAATAATAGAGAATATCCCTTTTGGAGCAGATTCTCCTGCACGTAAGTAATTCATTATTCCCAAACCAAACAATCCAGGAGGCACCATGGCACCAATAATGATTCCTTCTTTTTTACCAAACCAACTTTCTTTTTTATCATAAAAACTTCTCATTATGACATACACTAGAGCAAAGAGAAAACTCAATACCAAGCTATTTCTACTTCCCATCAGAAATGTAGGAACAGTGGTTAAAACATATAATGCTAACATAATAATACTTCTTTTTTTTGTAGGATATGTTGCTAAAAATATACATAAAGCAAATGTGCTAAACAATGAAAATCCCTTGATAAAAAAGGGTAAGTGAGAAGTAAAACCAGCATGAAATTCGAGATAACTAGTTGACCTAGCATATAAGTATTTTTCAATATTTATAAGTAATGTAGACAATATAGAAGTAATATAAAGAACCCCAGAAGTAATTCGCAACAAATGAATTTTTTCATTTTCGTGAGTATTTTGATTTATCAAGATTGATTCACTAATAATTTTCTTAGTAAATATAGTTGCTACTAATGATCCTATGAATAAAAAAAGTAAACTAAAGAAAACACCTGTCAATGCAAAGTTGATATTATCGTAAGGAAAATACCAAAATTTACTTCCTCTAACTGTTGCTATCAATGGTCTACTTATTAAAAGAGTAAACATAGTTATATTAAGAAAAAAGAAAATTATTCTCTTTTTTATATTATATAAAGAAAAAAATATATTATTTAACCATATGAATGTGATCCCAAATACTTGCAATTCATAGCTATTATATAATTCTCCAATTAAAAATAGAATACATCCAGTAACAATTATTATTAAACTTATAGCATTTCTTATTGTAAAATATTTTTTTAGCATCCTACTCACCTTCTTAATTTAAACTGCAATTGTGTCAATAATTTATAAATTCTCAAATTAACTAGTAAAAATAATCCTGCAATTCGTCTATTCAAGCTAAGTCTACTTTTAAAAAGTATGAAAATTATATTTTTTCTCAGAAAACTTACTATTTGTTTGACTTCTTCTTTATATTCTTTTTGTACATTAGACTTAATGATTAAATCTAAAACTGAATAGTAAGCCCAACAAACTCTGCTATGAGCATTTTCGTATAAATCTGGAAATTTTTCCATAATTTTTTTTTCATTTTTAGTCCAAACTTTTATTATATTGAACATTTCAGCATTAAATTTTCCTTCAGTTGAACTATCGCTGTTTCTAATATAAAAATATAAAGGGGTACTCTCATAAATTACTTGATTTATTTCTAAAAAAATATCAATCATCAACTCTGAATCTTCAGCAAAGCTACTTATAGGATAATTCTTATTGTTGAATATATCTTTTTTAAATAGTTTTGTAACCGAATGTGTTCCAAATGTCTTTCCGTCTAAAATATTCTTTAAAGCTTCAAATTGAGAATAGATAATTTTACCTTTTCTTTCTTCGTGCTTATTTATTGAATAAGACCCATTTTCTTGATTATAAATATTTTCTAACTGGATTATGGATATATCCGCTTTAGCCTCTAAGAGATTTTTTAATAAGATATCAAACATTCTGATATCTATTAAATCATCACTATCCACAAATCCAATATACGATCCTTTGGAAGCCTTTAAACCGGTATTTCTAGCACCTCCGGCCCCCATATTTTTTTGATTTATAAGAGTGAATCTAGAATCCTCTCTTACAAACTCGTTACATATTTCTACACTATTATCTACTGAACCATCATTAACCAAGATTACTTCTATATTTTGATAAGTTTGATTTTTAATTGATAATAAGCATCTTCTCAATGTTTTTTCAGAATTATATATAGGAACTATTATACTAATCATTTTATCTCCATTTATTACTATTATTTTTTTTCACAAGATACGAATATAATCTATTTGAAAAGAGTAAAGTAAGAAAACTGATTTTTCTATTTAATGTAAAGTTTTTACTTTTAATAATTTTAAGAAAATTTTTAATTAATGTTAACTTTATTTCTTTGTAATATTTATCTTCTCTTTGTGTTCTTTTCACTATTGCTAATTTATCGATGACGAAGAAATTTGCCCACATTACTCGTGCATATGCATCACTAATTAAACTTGGGATGTTAGTCTTTATCAAATTATAATTATATTGCCATGCAGATACGGTATCTATATCTTTAGGATTAAATTTAGCAGATGTAATGCTCTCTTTTCGGTGCATATAATGATACTTAAGTTTAGTATCTACACCAACTTTATTTACTAATAGTAAAAGTTCAATGATAACAAAGGCATCTTCAGCTATAACATCTTTTGGAAACCTGATATGTTGAAATAATTCTTTTTTATATAACTTGTTCCAAACATTTGCAGTTAATTTTCTTCCTTTAAGAATCTCTTCAACAGCTTGAATATTATCTATAACCTTAAAATCCTCAATATCCTTATCAGTATTTAATATATAATCGCCATATTGATCATAATAACCAACAATTGACATATCAATATCTGCTACACTAAAAGCATTGTATAATATTTCATACATATCTTTATCAATGAAATCATCACTATCAACAAATCCTAAATATTTTCCTTTAGCTATTTCAATTCCTGCATTACGAGCATCACTTAAGCCACCATTTTCTTTATGAATAACTCGCACTCGACTATCTAATTTTGCATACTCATCACAAATTGCTCCACTATTATCTGGAGAACCATCATCTACTAATATAACTTCAAAATCCGTAAATGTTTGGGCTAAAATAGAATCTACACATTTTCTTAAATACTGTTCTACGTTATATATGGGAACTATTATACTAATCTCACACATTTATATCTCATCCTTAACTAATTGTACGGTATGGGTCAAAGATTCATCTAATGAAAATAATGGTTGCCAACCGCTATTGGTAATTTTTTGATTATCTAAAATAGCTGTATTCGCCTTTGAAAAACCTTTACTTTCGATCTCATCCGGTAATTCAAAACGTACTTCTTTATTTCCAATATCTGCTAATTTTTTGGCAAGATCTTTAAGATGCAAATCAAAATTTTCATCTGCGATATTATACGCTTCGCCACTTTCTCCATGAAGTAATAAATGAAGAATTGCAGAAACAGCATCACCTACGTAAATGTACGAAAAATACTGGTTGCCTTCACTTTTTAAGACGATATCCTCTCCATGCACTGTATTTAAAATAAATTGAGAAGATGCTTTCGAATCAGATAACAACATCGTTGGTCCAAAGGTTCGACATAATCTCGGAATAACGATGTCCAAATGATGTTTCGCGATATAAGCTTGACAAAGAGATTCACTTACCCGTTTGCCTTCTGGATAGCCAGCTCGTAACGTATTGCAATCGATGTAGCCACAATAATCTTCAGTAAATTTTTCAACATCTCCACGATTTTCACCATATATTTCGACAGTTGAAAGAAAAAGAACTCTGCTTGCTTTCGTAGCCACAGCATGTTTCAAGACTTGTTCAGTTCCAGCAAGATTGGTCATAATTGTTCCGATAGGATCAGTTGCATAGGCTTTTGGATGGGTGTTACTAGCACCATGAATAATATAATCAGCCGTAATTGATGATGGGAATGGCTGCGTAACATCCCCTTCAATTATTTCAAAGTTACGATTATTGACATAGGATTGGAATCGTTTTTCCAACTTATTGCGATTTCTACCCATAGCATATACTTTGATATTGGTTTCTAAATATTCGTTTGCCACCATCAAAACATCAACTAGAAATGAACCAATCATTCCTGAAGCTCCGATCATCAATAGCGATTTTCCATCTAAGCTTCTTAAATCTTTGGTGTGTTTAATTACCTTCATTAAGTCATTACGATATATCGGATTCTCATTTAAAGCCACGCTCATCACCTAGTCTTTCATTTTTAAATATGCTTTGAACAATTCTAAATCGTCTGTTGTCGTCAACTTAATATTTTTATCAGAACCCGCAGCAAAATAGAGAGTTTCACCAAGATCAACCATCATTGTGTTTGTATAAGATGAGTCTGTCATCCCAATATTTTCTTTGATTGCACGATTGTAAGCAGATAACAACTTGCCATATTGGTAAGCTTGGGGTGTTGAAACACGTCGTAATGTATTACGGTCAACATACTGTTCCGTTGTTTCTTCTGTTTTTTTGATAAATATTTGTTCATTATATGGTAAAGAAGTCACACCATTTCCATATTCTTTACATTTGACAATCACATCAGATAATACTAACTCATCTACTAATGGACGAATACCATCGTGGATGATAATTGTGTCATCATCCTCAGAATAGTCTTTTAAGAACTGCACGCCATTATTAATCGATTCTTGTCCTTTAGATCCACCGGTGATCACCCATTGTACTTTACTAATGTTAAACTCTTTGATGTAAGCCCACATGGTTTCTTCCCAACCTGATTTGCAAACAACTAGTATGCGATCAATTTGTGGGTGATGCTGAAATGATTCCAAAGTATAAATAATGATTGGTTTTCCATCAATTGTAATAAATTGCTTTGGGATGTCTTGTCCCATTCTTTTGCCAACCCCACCGGCAATTATAATAGCTGTGATCATTTTTCTTCCGCTCCTTCAGTAAGATAGTATTTCCCTCTATACTCCTTATAACAGCAATCTGGATCAATATAAATCGAATCGTGAATTGTTTTCTGATTCTCTTTGGATGGTCTTTCCATATAATTACCAAAAGCGGTTTTTAAATAACGATCATAACCAACTGGAATGGGCATTTCGGTATTTTCAAACGGCACAAACTTTGCAATTGAAAAGTCCTCTGCATAATAAATGTTTCCCATATATTTAGGTCCAACACATAATTCTGTTACATACTTAGTTGGTTTTTTATTATACTTAGTCATTTGTCGTTCTGCAAAAGACCAAATATAGTAACGGATATTTTGTTTCTTGAAAATACTTAACAATATTTTTCCACCTGTAGCCATGATTCCACCATGGTTTTCTGGAACAACTTGCGAACAAAATAGAGCGTATATTAGAGCCCACATTTTTTGTGTTTTTCTACTTAATTTAGAATCTGGAGCAACGTCTAAAGGAAAGATATCAATCGTTATTCCATGTACCATATCAAGATCCTTTTGATAAGTTTTAATAAAGGTAGTGTCCGCATCTCGAATCGTTGTAAAAGAATTATGATCATTATAATTTTTAGAAGCTTTTTGAATTGGATATTTTTTATTTAACTCTGATTCATACCAAAGCTTATAAAATTTTTCATAATCTTGTCTTGGCATAAAAAAATCAAGATCATCGTCCCAAGGAATAAATCCTTTTTCTCTCACTGCTCCGATTGCACCACCACCACAAAAGTAACAAATAAGTTGTTTTTTCTTACAGAAATCAACAATCTCTTGAGCCATTTTTAATGTAACTTTTTGTAATTTTTCCATTTTAGGATCACTACTATACAAGCAAACATCCTCCTATTTTCTCAATTGTGACTGGTAAATTTTACCTCTTAAATTATTAGGCAATAAACACACTAGACTATGCGCACATGAAACAAATAAAAAATCCTTTGCTGTACCTAAGCCAGCTTTCCAGATATGATAACGTCCCTTTAATCCTGGCATAAGATATTTTATACCTCCACGTCTTGCATACATGTCTGCGCCAGCTCTAGCATAAACTAAAGGTTCTTGCACGTTATACCCTTGGAATCCTGCTTTCAAAAGTCTTACCCATAAGTAATAGTCTTCAAATCCAATCAATGGCTGATAATTACCAACACTTAATATAGCATTTTTATCAAACATCACAGTCATATGATTAAATGGATTCCTTTTTTTCGAAAATTGGCATATTTCATGATTATATTCTGGAACAATTCTTTTTCCGATTATGTGTTCCTTATTATCAACAAATTCATCGATATTACTTCCAACAATAGAAATCTCTGGGTGTTGTTCAAATATAGCTAGTTGTTTTTCTAAACGATTTTCTACCATGATGTCATCCGTATCCATCCTAGCAACTAGTCGATTCGACGTATGTTCCAGACCTTTAGCTAGCGCCACTCCCAACCCTTGATTCTGTTCTAATTTAACTAATTTAAATTTGTCAGGGTATCTTTTTTCGAACGTCTCTACTACTATTTCTAAATTCTTATTGATTGGTCCATCATAAACTAGCACAATTTCATCAGGTAAAAGTGTCTGTGCAAAAATACTAGTGAGCGCTTCTTGTAAATATTCCGGCTTTTCTTTATCATACAAAGAAAGCAACATACTGATATTTTTATTTTTCAAATTTCTCCCTGCTTTCTTCTCAAATAATTTTTTTAGCGAAAGATTTTTTCATTTGGAAAAGCAATTTCTGCCAATGAGATCACATTTTCGTCTTCTTCAAGTCCTTGAGAGGACATTTTATCAAATAGGATCTTGATGGTTTGCAGCAAGATCTTTAAATCAAGCATCAATGAATATTTTTTGATATAAAGTAAATCAAAACGTAATTTACTGTTGTAATCAGAGACATATTTCCCATAGACTTGTGCATACCCAGTGATACCAGCACGAACATTATGCCGTAAGTAGTAATGAGGGTTTTCTGCATTGAACTGATCGACGAAGAAAGGACGTTCAGGACGTGGTCCTACGATCGACATATCGCCTTTCAGCACATTGAAGATTTGTGGTAATTCATCAAAGCGGACAGCTCGAATAAATTTACCTACAGGCGTTACTCGTGCATCATTGCTCTTAGCTAAAACTGGTCCAGATTTTGCTTCGGCTGTGGCAGTCATCGAGCGGAATTTATAGATTGAAAATTCCTTTTGATTTTTTGTGATCCGCACTTGTTTATAGATGATTGGTCCCGGTGATGTCACTTTGACTAAAATTGCTGTGAATAACATAAATGGTGAAGCAATAACTAGTAAAACAAGCGAAACGATGATATCAAACAAACGTTTGAATAGTTCATATTCAGGTTGGATTCTAAATCCAGATGCTTCAATGATACTTTCATCTTCGAAATTCATAATATTTGGATTGATCAATGTCAAGTTTTCAAATGTTGTATTCAAAAACAATTTTTTTTCATTTTTAGTAACTAATTGATAGATTTTGATTTTTTCAGCTTCTTCGATATGAGAAGCAAGATAGACAATATCGATGTCTTTAATCATATTTTTGATGTTTGCATAATAGTTATCAAGAATGACTGCTTCGACTTTATGTTTGTTGTTTTTCTTTGAACCAAAATTTTGGATTGCTGGTGCGACATCCTTTTCTAACCCAATGATGACGACCTTTTTATCTCGGCTTACTCGTAAATAAAGTTTATATACGAGAATACGATAGATACTTAAGAAAAGCGTACCAAGGACAAATGAAAGTAAGATAACGAGACGTGGAAAAGCAAACCAACGGCCCGCGAAAGTCACTACCATGATCCCTAGTGTCATCAATACCTGGCCGATGACTGTGACAAACACGATGTCACTGATCATTCGATTATAAAAAACATATACACCCAACAAAATGTTCAACGCAATAAAAATCACTGAAATAATAATTGCCGAGTGTTGGAAAGTTTCTAAATTTCGTAATGGGATCTCTCCACGAAACTTCAGTAAGAAACTACTATATACTGCTGCATTGTATACAATAACATCCATTAATATAATGAATATCCGTCGTGCAGCACTCCATTCTCCATTTTTATTCATATATACACTCCTAATCACAAAATAATACCTCTATTATCTTACCATAGCCGCCTTTAAAAACCTAGTTTATAAGCAAATTGTAATGGAATTTAAAAATGTCTAATAAAATGCTTTATGCACCTCTAATCAAGACAAGAACGCTAAAGTACAAATCTCCAGATGAATCGATTTTCACTATTGTTGGTAAATTAAAGAAGTCGAAGTATTTGCTGCTTTTTCTTTTATCCACTTGAGGTTGGGACAGAAGTGTTTAACTCCTAGAAATAAGAAGAAATTCACGAAAATTGCTTTTCAAATTTTTGTGAATTTCGCTTATTTCCGAAGGAGTTGCTTCTGCTCCCACCGTTTATTCGGAGTTAGAGTCTGTGGCAAAACTGATTTTTAGTTTTGTCCCACGCTCCTCTATATTTTTCAGATACTCCACCTTTCCAAAGCACTGTCTAGCCCATAAGAATACCTGTATTTCATGGAGAATCGAAAAAATTGAAATCGATTTTTAATGGCATTATGCTTATAGAAGAAAGTGAGGTAGTATCTTATGAATACACAAGAGTTGCATGATTTTATTGGTTTTCGACAACCCAATATATGTCAAATTGTTGCATATAAGGATGGGGCAGAAGTTTATACAGATGAATGGAATGGTTATAAAAAAGACGATACTTGTCATATCATGTCAGCAACGAAAAGTATTGTATCTTTGCTGATCGGCATTGCTTTAGAACAAGGATTAATCAAAAGTATCTATGATAAAGTATTAGATTATTTTCCAGAATATAAAGTGAAACGTGGGGAGAAAACTATTTACGCTATTACAATCAAGCACTTGCTAACAATGAAAGCACCCTACAAATGTAAAGGCGATCCATGGACAAAAGTCTGTTCAAGTGAAGATTGGACAAAAACATCACTAGATTTATTGGGAGGAAGAAAAGGTATAACCGGCGAATTCAACTATCAAACTGTCTGTTTACACATATTAACTGGCTTGTTGTATCAGACAAGTAAGCTGACAACTATTGATTTTGCTAATAAGTATCTATTTGATCCTATAGGGATACCAAACCATGTCAATTATTATGCTAAAACAGCTGAAGAACATAAGCAGTTTACAATGGATAAGTCTCCTAAAACCAATGTCTGGTTTTGTGATCCACTAAATATCGGGACGGCAGGATATGGTTTGTGTTTATCGGCAAGTGATCTGGCAAAAATTGGTGTATTATGCCTAAATAAAGGGATGTATAAAGGAAAACAAATCGTACCACTCAAGTGTATAAACGAGATGTTCAAACCTAGAACCAGTGCTTTAGAAGACTTACAAAATATGAAATATGGCTATTTATGGTGGATATTAGATTCTGGGAACGAAATATATTCAGCAATTGGCAATAGTGGGAATGTACTTTATATTGACGCTAAAAATAATCTGGTTATCTCTATCACTTCTTATTTTAAACCCATGATAATTGATAGAGTGCCTTTTGTAGAGGAATACCTTAAACCATTTATTTTAAAATAGCCTATATTAAAATAAAGTATTGATTCTTTGACAGCTAGGGTTCGTGAAACTTTGTCTATGATTTTGTATCTATTGGTGCTCTGAGCATGAATAAGAAAAAGTAACTCCCTCGACTTATTTTTTTGGAGTCGGCACCTTCTGCCTTTTTTGACAAAAAACTATAAAAAGCCGTTATTTGCGAGCGAATCACAACATAACAGCTTTTTATTATAGTTTAATCTGGTCTCAACGAAAAGTCGCCGATTCCTTCTTTTGTTAAATTATCATTGTAGAATGGATCATGCGCAATATATGCTGGCCATTTATCTTGCATTTTTTTGATTTCACCAGCAAATCGTTTTTGCTTTTCAGGGGTATCTTCATACCCTCTGGATTTTGATTCAAAATGATACAGTTCTACTTGGTGTGCATAAACATTATATCTACCTAATTCATAGATTTTCAAACATAGATCGACATCATTGAATGCCACTTCTAGCGTTTCATCGAATCCATTGACAGCTTTAAAATCAGCTGCTTTAACCATCATACAAGCAGCCGTGACCGCTAGATAATTCACATCGATGACTAACCGACCAAAATAACCGCAGTGGGTACGATCGTAGTTATTCAACGCGTGCCCTGCAACCCCACCAATTCCGACAAGTACACCTGCATGTTGAGTTGTATCATCTGGATAATACAGCTTTGCTCCAACGCAACCGATACGATCAAACTGAGCATAAGAAACCATTGTCGTCATCCAATTTGGTTCAATGACTTCGGTATCATTATTTAAAAACAAGAGATATTTACCACTTGCTTTTTCTGCAGCTAAATTGTTTATTCGAGAATAATTGAAAGGAATATCGATCAACTCCACGATAAATCGTTCGTTCAATTGCTTTTTGTATTCAGCGAACAGCTCTTGCATCTTAGGATCTGTACTCCCATTATCTGCAATAATGATCTCATAATTTGGATAACTTGTTTTTTCAATGATTGAGTCGACGCATAGTTTCAGATCATCATACCCATTTTTTGTTGGGATAATGACACTGACCAGCTCTTCTTGCAATACCTCATAAGTGACTTCATAGAAACCTGAGATCAAACCGGGACGGACGGTTCCTTTGATTCCTCTTCTATTTAGAGTATCAGTTAAGGCTTTCACGCCAGAATCATAGATATAACTTTTCGCTTCGCCACTGCTGGCTGTTGAACCTGGAATCGTTCGCCAATGATAAAGTACTTTATCAATATGGTAAATATGGTCTTCAGGGATCTGTTCTGTCACTCGTAGGACTAAATCATAATCTTGCGATCCTTCATATCCTTTTCTAAATCCGCCAAGGGACTTGACGATACTTGAACGATAAACACTTAAATGTGAAATGTAATTATTTCCCATTAGAGTATCTGGTGACCAATCTGCTTTGAAATGTGGATCGAAACGATTCCCTTCAGCATCGATCTTATCTTCGTCACTATAGATCACATCAAGTTCAGGTCGCTCATTTAAAACTTTCACTACTTCAAAAAGTGCATGAGGTGGTAATTCATCATCATTGTCCAGCAAAGCAATGAATTCACCAGTTGCGATTTCTAATGCAGAATTTGTCGCTAAACTGATATGCCCATTTTCTTTTCGAAAGACAACTTTGATCCGTGGCTCTTTTTTCTCATAAGCTTCTAAACATTTCTTGATTTTGGGGTCGGTAGATGCATCATCACTGATACACAGTTCCCAGTTATCATAAGTTTGATTTATCACAGAATCGATACACTTTTCTAGCCATTTGATTTCTACATTGTAAACGGGCATCGCTATGGAAATCAGCGGACGATAGTCAAATTTTTTAGACTGCTCTTGTTGACTTTTCAAATCGATATTTTCGTGGCGAGTGATCCACTCTGCATAATCGATTGAACCTGGTTTTAGTTCTAGTTTTACTCGGCGAATTGCTTTTTTTACACCATGTGTTCGGGCATAATTGATGCCTTTTTTCAATAACCGTTTTTTCTTTTCCCAACCAGTTTCTAGTCCATCATCATAAGGGTAACGACTATTTAGTTTCACAGCGATCCCATTTTGATGTTTTTTGGTCTGGAAGTCGAGGATTGCTCTGCCTTTTAATCGTCCAGATAAGCGGATCGAAAAACCGCTTGGTGTTTTCACATCTAAGTTGTATAAATGATTGATATCGAGTCGAACGACATTTGTTACCTCTGCGATAACATTTTCTTTATCTACTTTGATATGAGGAATCTCTTTTGTAACCTCATCGACTGCCCAACCGACGATCAGCAAATCGCCCGTTGCTCGTTCACGAGTGATTTTATCAATAAATACGGCAATTTCTTTTTTTTGCACTATCTTCCGTTCTCCTTTATCTTTCTTGAATAAATGTGATCAGATTTCTACAAACCATGTTTGCCCATTCTCAGCTGTCAACTCGACCATAAATGAGCGTTGGTCTTGCTCACTTAGTATCTGTAACTCAAAACCAGCTTTCATTCCTGCTGGGAGTTGTTCTGCCTGATTGACTTCAGGACGTTCAACCTGTAACACATTAAAATAAGGAGATTGGTTTTCTGACAAATGATACGCTAACGGTTTACGATCACTATTCGAAATCCCCCATCCTATGATCGTCAATAGTTTCGTTTCAGGATTCCATGATCGACTATCGACACATAAAGATAGTTCTTTTGCTTGGATTTTCTTTGGTGTTTCTTTTAGTCGTTTTCCACGTGATTTGATCGTGAACTCTTGTTCATCTAATAACGAATAATAACGAGTAGTGGTTGTTTGCAAGTAATGATCTAATGTCGTCTTATCGATTCTTAATTGCTGATTTTCTTTTTCAAGCATATCGATTCTTGTTTCGAGTTGCTGTTGGTTTGCTGCTAATGGTTTGATCGTAGCTAGCAATTCTTCCATCGTTTTAGTTAGTTCACCAATGAATCGATAATGGCAATGAACCGTTATCTCTTTCCCTGCAACATTAGAAAGAAGGAACATTGGTCGTTCTTTTCCATCAAATAAATAGCAATCACTTGGTGTGCGGATCACCGCATTTGTTTGAAGATACTCGCTTTTCTCCCCAGAAACCTCCACTTGAAATTCAATGGTACTTGGTTGTTCCTCAAACAAGAAGGAAACAGTTTTTACATCTTCTGGGATAGAAAAAGAAAGTACTTGGTTTTCACCGGTATGATTGTTGAATGGGATCGTTTGACTCGTTTCTTGACTGGCAGTTTTTTGTTTCATGTCCATTAGTCGTACATAATTTGAATTTTGCGGTTCAGAAACTTTGTTCTTTTCCACTGGATGTTTCATCAACGAGAAGAAATACTGATAAACTTCTCCGAATGGGCGCATTTTGAAATCATAACGGACCGCTTCAGGTAACTCTCCATACGTTGATTTTAACTCTGTATCTCCTACTGCTAAATAAAGGTAATCCTCGATATTGACATATAGCCCAGCTTTTTCAAAAACTTTTTGGAAGCCATCATGAGTATAAAAAGAATTATGGGTTTCATCTAGGAGACCATAAGAAGCCCACGGCAATTGGTTATTGAACAAATCGATCATGACAGAATTATGCGCCAAGTTAGGGAATGTAATTAGAATTTCTCCTTCTTCATTCAAAAATTCTCTAACTTTCTTCAACGTTTTTCCAGGATCTACCAAATGTTCTAAAACATCGGCAAACAAAACGTAATCAAATGTCTGTCCAGCATAATAGTTTGCCCATTCAAAACTTTCGATATCTCCATAAAATCCATCTTGGGCAAATTCGCTGACAAAATCGAACAATTCCTTATCTAGCTCGACAATGCTCACTTCACATTGTTTTGCTCCGATCAAATGTTTCGTTAATCGGCCGTTTCCGGGACCAAACTCTAAAACTTTACTTCCTGGTTTGATCTGTGCGGCAATTTTTCCCACACTGCTTTGTTCATCTAGGTCCATTTCAAAATCATATTTCATTGCTATGAGTCCCTTCTTCCCATTTATGGTCTAAGACCACGATGCCTTCTCCGATATAAGAACCACTGACAAACAAGTTCATGTATTTTGTCTTGTATACCAAAGGAACCGTTGCATTTTCTTCAAAGACCGCAACGTCAAAATAATATTCACCAGCTAACAAACCTAACTTTTCATACTCCAGATAAAAGATATTCTCACCTTTTTTCCAAGGGATCTTGATACTATCTAGTAGAGTATTGAGTCCGCACACATAAAAATTGTCGACTGTACGCAGAGCAATTCCTAAAACTGGATTTTTGATTGTATCGTCTTTTACTTCATAGGTTACTTTAACGTATAGTTTTTCTCCTTGTTCCAGCATATCCACTGGATTTTTATTTTTATCCAACAATTCGGCTTTCGTCACGTCTACGATATCTGGAGCTGCGAAGCGTTCTACTTGGTTTTTATTTCGATCTACTGTTTTAACTGATTTTTTCTTCAAAAAGTTTTCGTAATTCGTCGTTACTTCCATCGTATCACCATATTCGACAACTTCTCCATTTTTCAACCAATAGGAACGATCACAAAAACGGCGAATCGAACTAATATCATGAGAAACGAATAAAATCGTTTTTCCCGAGTTCTTAATTTCTGTAAATTTTTCCATACATTTCAGTTGGAATTCAAGATCTCCTACTGCCAATGCTTCATCCACAATCAAAATATCAGGATTCACATTGATCGCTACAGCAAAAGCTAGACGAACGAACATCCCACTTGAATAGGTTTTTACAGGTTGATAAATATGGTCGCCAATATCAGCAAATTCAATGATATCATCGACCATTTCATCGACTTCTTCTCTTGAAAATCCTAGAACCATTCCATTTAAATAGATATTTTCATAGCCAGAATACTCAGGATTGAATCCTGATCCTAGTTCTAGCAAAGCTGAGATTTTTCCTTCGATTTCCATCGTGCCGGATGTTGGTGTCAGTACTCCCGTAATGATTTTCAACATTGTAGATTTTCCTGATCCGTTTTCTCCCACGAAACCGATCATCTCACCTTTTTTTATTTCTACATTCACGTTTTTCAACGCATAAAACACATCATGATAGGATTTCTTAAAAGGATTGAGGGCTTCACGAAATCGATCCGAAGGTTTTGCGTACATATTATAAGATTTTGTGATATCTTTTAGTCTAATTGCATATTCTGTCATAGCTATTCTCCTTACAGCACATCTGAAAAATGTGGTTTCAATCTACGGAACACTGCAGAGCCGATTACGAACATTACTAACGTGAAAACCCAGAAATACAAAGTATATGTTCCATGCTCCCAGAACCAAGCTTCACTTAAAAATGACTCACGATAACCTTGAACAACATAGTACAGCGGATTTAATTTCAATATGCTTACAAGACCTGAATCAAACTGATTAGGGCTCCATAATATCGGTAATGTCCACATGATCAACTGCAGCACGATCGTAATTAATTGCATGATATCAGGTAGAAATGGTTGGATCGATGCCGTCAGCCAAGTCAATCCTGTCAAGAAAGCACACATGCAAAATAAATAATAAATCAGCTGTAAAGACATTGCTGAAGGATATATACCATTTATAAGCGCGACAGCTATGCCAATCAGAATGAAGAATAAATGGGTGTACAGATTGGATAGAATTTTCGTCGTGGGCAAGATACGAATATTGAATACGACTTTCTTTACTAAATAAGTATATTCCCGAAAAACAACCGTAGTTGATGCAAATGCATCTGAGAAGAAGAACCAGGGAATCATCCCGGTAACTAAATATACGATAAATGGGTATTTTGCATCGATCATTTGTGCTTTCAGTCCAACACCAAATACCAGCCAATAAATCAATACAGTAAATAGCGGATTGATAAACGCCCATAAGATTCCTAAAAACGATCCTGCATATCTTGATTTGAAGTCATTGATCGAAAACTGTAGCAGTAATTTTCTGTTCTGATAAATGTCCTTCATAAATAAATACAAATCTTTAAACATTTGTGTTCCTCCAAGCGATTTTCAGTGAATTACAGTCAAGTGCCATTTTACCATATTTTTGGTACCGAGCTGCGTTCTTATTTCTTTCTTAATTTTCTATGATACAAGATTTTCTCTAACGCTTCTATTTTACAGAAGATGCTAGACAATTGCAATAAACCAAAAAAGGCTGCGACGGTTGTCACAGCCTCTCTCGTATTTTGTGCCTATCAATGATAGCGTTGGATCCTGGAAGAATGAGCGCTATCTGGTTGTTCCTCATAAGATGTATCATCATAAGTCATATCGTCATATGCCTCTTCCATAACATAGAATTCCTCCGCAACTTCTGGTTCATCATAACGATGAACGGACATAGCCAACAGGATATAAATAATCGGAACCCATGGGTATGAAGTCAATGTATCCTCCATAAATGACTGCATCATCACCGCAAAAAAGGCCCAGATAAAAGTCATCTGCCCGTTGGATAAATCTGCTTTCAACGTTAAGCGACCAATAAAAAGGATAAGCAGCAAAGCAGCAATCCCAAATCCTATCAATCCATAGATATTCAAAATAGAATTATAACTATTGTGGTTTCCTAAAAATTGGTTTCCTCGCTGGAAGATAAATGTTTTCATTCCTAGTAAAACTTGCTCAGATTTTTCTCCTAGCGTCTGATAGAATTTATGCCAAATATCTTCTCGACCGGTAAACAAATTGACTTTTTCGGAAACAGCGGCTAGATAAGAAATCGGTAAAGCCAAAAGAATCGTAGCCGTATAGGCAATAAATGGCGCACGAATGACACTCATCAACGATTTAGGTAAAAGATCCAATATCGCAAAAACAATCAACGCGACTAATGCACCTCTAGATTGGCAGACCCAAATACCTAAAAAGGCTGCAACGACTGCTATCCCACCGATGATTCGAACATACCATCGTTCAAAAGAACTGGCAAATCCGCTGATCAGTAAAGCAAGAGTCATCAAAGAACTTCCGATTGTATTCGTATTGATCCAAATATCAGAAAGTGTATTACCCGGAGCCCAGATACTTTGTCCTTCTGGTACTTGGATCTCTGTAAATACACGATATAACGTGATTCCGAGGAAGACCGAAAAGACAATCAGATAAATACCGCGATCCCATTTTGTCCACTCGATCCATTTAATTACTAAACAAAATAAAATAATCAAAGGAAACAGCAAATCACCAAATAAAGACTCATTTCTTAATTCCCGAAAGTAAGAAAAGAAAAGGAAAAGGGCAAGCGCAATACCTAGATAAAGAAAATCGACGCCTTTTGCTTTATAAACATTTAAAATGAGCAAAATAGCCACACTAAAAGCGATAAGAAATGAACTATTGTTATATATAAACAAAGTTGCTGGAAAACCTAACCCTGCTGTCCAAACAAAAAAGACTAGCGTCAGCAACAAAAGCAAGAAACCGACACTCATTTTGTTGACAAATTTTTGTACGATTGCTTGAATTATCTCCACTCTCCTTTCTACTAATATTTCAGGATTATTCTCAGCTAGCCTATTACTGTACGACTAGCTGATTTTCCTGAGTTTGTGTTTGTGGTACATCTGGATAATCCGGATATTCTACTTTAAAAATCATATAACCGTCTTTATCCGGTCCATATAGCTGCGTGAACTGCGCTTCATATAATTGGTTGTAATCAGTTAATGGTCGTTTACTGATCACATAGTCGATCCCTAATTTTTCTGCGTCTTCAAAATTCAACGTGACCGAAAACATATCTGGACGATCTAAAATGAACTTTGTATCCTCCTTAGCGATAAAAGCTCTTGTATGAGCATACCGATTATAATATTTCTCATATTCTTCTTTCGGATCGATTTTCTTCCATGCAGCTATATCCGGATAAAAGCGTACTGTATTGAAGGATTTCACTCCCAATGTTGGGGTGAAGTTATATAATTCATCTTCAGACAACCAAACTTTACCAGGATCTTGTTGATCGATTTTTTGGATTTCTTTTGCCAGTGTTTTTTCAAAAATCGCTCCTGTACCTTCTACGACTGGATTGACGAAAAAGCCAGATACGATAACTAAGGCGGCAAAAGCGAGGTAAAACAAGCGTCTCCAGCCAAATAATGCAAAAGCTAAAATCACTGTTCCCAACACAGCAACTGCGATGGTTTCAAAATCCGAAAAATAATTATCCATTTTCGAATGCGTAATCGCATAGAAATAAGACCATGCATTTACTGCCAACAAAATGAATTTATACCAAATAGGAATAACATCTTCTCTCCAAATATAAGCGATAAACCAGATCGATAATAAACAAGCCGCAAAACTAAAAGTAAGGATGGCTCTTAATGGAGGAACATAAGACAGCAGAGTGATTTCTGCTAGCCATTTTGGCAACCCAACGGTAATCCAAAAGATAGAAAACAGACAAAAAATCATCAAAATACGTCCCAGTAACTTTTGTTCGCTATCTTTTTTGCCAAATAACACAAATGGACTTGCTAGGAATACAGTTGGAAAAAAGTGATAGAACAGGGCCACTTCAGAGTTATTCGAATAGTTGATATCTTCAAAAGGAATTTTCCAATTTGTAAGGAAAGAAAAAAATTCGCCAATCGTCCACTTTCCTCCAGTACTTACCCGTTTTCCTGGATATAAGGTATTCAAAGAAGCTAACAATGCGTCTTTTGACGTTAGCCAGAAATGAACCATGACTCCGCCAATAAATAAAACTGCCCCTCCAATCAACACTACATCCAACAGATCCCATGAAACTTTCTTGCTATAGTAAATAAGCAGGCCAACAAAATAAAAAATCAGCAAGTACGCCAGCATCACTTGATGGGCTGGGTAAATCACTAAAATAAACCCAATACCGAAAATAACCACCAAAAGCATCATCAACGTTCGTAGCCATTTTTTATCATGATTGTAGAAATAATGATAAAAAGCAATCATCAGTCCCAAAGTAAAGAAAATCAAATCGCCCACATGTTGCATGAACCACCACTGGACTGCTGGAGAAAATGTCAGCGCAAATGCACCGATTAGCGATAGAGCTTTTTTCCTCTTCGTTAATATCATCAGTACTTCGAATCCAAGCAAGACCATGACGACTAATTTCATCGCCCAATAAAAGGAAAGTCCTCGATCTCTTCCGAGGAAAAAGAATCCCCAGTTGAATGGTTTTCCGATAACCGTAATATCCTTTACAGGAGAATTATACGCAATGATCATGTTTTGTCCGTTTAATGAATAATCCTCGTTCACCAACGGAAAGTCCTCTTCAGCTTGTGAGAGGTAAAAAGGTGTCTGCACCAGCCATTCGTCTGACCGCACTTCCCGATTCTGTCCAAAAATCACATCAGTTTTTTTCCCATCGTCTCTTTGCGACACATATTTATCCCAAACACCAAGTGAACTTCCGTTTAAATTAAAAGTAACGATGACCACGATGACTAAAACGCCAATAAGATAGCGGAGTTTTAGAAACAGGTCAAGCACCAAATTCGAATCTGCCTGATTCGCTTTTGGCTTTTCTTTTCGTCGTGCACTTCTTGTTTGTTTTTCCATATCATGCTCCAAATTCTATTTGATAAAAAGGAAATTACTTATTCATTTTTTTGGCAGCTTCCAGCATTTGCGCAAGTGCTTCTTGCCAAGTTGGTATGACAAAACCTAACGCTTCTGTCTTTTTCAGGCTCATGACTGAATACTGCGGACGTGTTGCTTTTTGCGGAAATTCTTCTGACGTAACAGGTGCAACTTCTACATCTGTATCTTTCAATATTTCTTTTGCGAACTCATACCAAGAACAGCTATTTTCGTTCGACAAATGATAAATACCAAATGGTGCTTTTTCTTCGATGACATATACCATAAATTCTGCCAAAGTACGTGTCCAAGTTGGTCGCCCAAACTGGTCATTTACTACAGTCAGTTTGTCGCGGGTTTCCGCTAGGCGTTGCATCGTGAAGACGAAATTGTGTCCATAGATCCCGAAAACCCAAGAAGTTCGTATGATATAATAGTCTTCTAAAATCTCTTCTACTGCTTTTTCGCCTAATAATTTCGTACGACCATATTCATTTAGTGGATTCGTTTGGTCGTCTACTTCGTATTCTACATTTTTGTTTTTTCCATCGAAAACATAGTCTGTACTGATATAGACGAATTGTGCATTCACAGCTTTTGCTGCAAGTGCTACATTTCTTGTGCCATCGACATTGATTTTCTCATCTAATTCTTTTGCTTCTTCTTCTGCTTTATCTACTGCTGTGTAAGCTGCGCAATGGAAAATAACATCGGGTTTTAATTCTGTAATATAAGCCATTGTTTTCTCAGCATCTGTGATATCCAAGTCTTTTGCATCTGTTGAAACATATGGCAGATTTTTTTCATCTAATAAATGGCGCAATTCTGTACCTAATTGTCCATTTCCTCCAGTTAATAAAAACATATGGTTATCCGCTCCTTGATTTTTATTTTAAAAAAGAGACAGGCGAGCGCCTGCCTCACATGTGTTTTTCCATTAATACAGTGAAATTTCCTCTGTATTATTGTCCATTTTTGGCATATGCTGCTTCAACGGCCTCTTTTTCTTTTTTCCACCAGTCTTCATGTTCTTCGTACCATTTGATCGTGTCAGCCAACCCATCACGGAAGTTCGTAAACTCAGGCTGCCAACCTAGCTCTTCTCGCAATTTTGTCGAATCGATTGCATAACGCAAATCGTGCCCTGCACGGTCGTTTACATGGTCGTATGCGTCTTTTGGTTGGCCCATCATTTCTAAGATCAATTCCATCACGGTCTTATTATCTTCTTCACCGTCTGCACCGATCAGATAGGTTTCGCCAATTCTGCCTTTCGTCAAAATCAGCCACACTGCTGAAGAATGATCATTCGTATGGATCCAGTCACGAACATTCTTTCCTTCGCCATATAATTTTGGACGAATACCGCTTAAGATACTCGTT
Organism: Enterococcus sp. SB12; assembly: GCF_030910025.2. Taxonomy (NCBI): domain Bacteria; kingdom Bacillati; phylum Bacillota; class Bacilli; order Lactobacillales; family Enterococcaceae; genus Enterococcus; species Enterococcus sp. SB12. The sequence continues at coordinate 1,794,177 of NZ_CP175675.1, forward strand.
ACTTGGCGAGGAATAAATTTTTCAATATGCTGATAAGGACCATAGTTGTTTGAACAGTTTGAAATGGTTGCACGTAAGCCAAAAGAACGCACCCATGCTTTTACTAACAGATCTGAACCAGCTTTTGTAGAAGAATATGGACTTGAAGGATTATATGGTGTTTCCGCAGTGAATTTTTCTCCTTCGCCTTCCCCATGTCCTGGCAGGTCTTCACGTAATGGAAGATCGCCGTAAACCTCGTCAGTAGATACGTGATGATAGCGTACATCATACTTGCGGCAAGCTTCTAAAAGTGTATACGTACCAATGATATTCGTTTGTACAAATGGGAAAGGATCTTTTAATGAATTATCGTTATGGGATTCTGCCGCGTAATGAACAACTGCGTCCGCTTCTTTTACTAGACGGTCCACTAATTCTGCATCTGCAACATCTCCTACGACCAATTCTACGCGATCGCTAGGAAGTCCAGCCAAGTTCTCTTTGTTTCCTGCATAAGTCAGTTTATCCAAAACAGTGACATGCACTTCTGGATGATTGTTTACCACGTAACGAACGAAATTAGAGCCGATGAATCCGGCACCTCCGGTAACAATGATGTTTTTCATAAGAAAATTTCTCCTTAATTCTTAGATTTCTCCGTAAACAAATGGATTTTCTGCTTCAAATTCTTTTAATGTCGGATGACGGTGATCTTTTTCCGACATAATCGCTCTTGATGGATCAATTGGCCAATCAATCGCTAGATCTGGATCATCAAATGCGATGCCCCCATCTGCTTCTGCATTATAGTAATTATCACACTTATAAAGGAAGTTCACATTTGGTGTCAAAGTAACGAATCCATGGGCATATCCTTTAGGTACAAGCAACTGTCGATGATTATGTTCAGATAAGATAAATCCGTCCCATTGACCATAAGTCGGGCTACCTTTGCGGATATCCACTACTACATCTAAAACTGCTCCAGTGACTACCCGAATCAATTTTGTCTGTGCAGCTTCTCCTTTTTGGAAATGAAGCCCCCGAAGGACACCAGCTTCAGCTGATAGTGAATGGTTGTCTTGAACAAAGTCATATTTCAATCCATGTTCTGCAAATTTTGCTTTTGAATAACTTTCTGTGAAGAAACCGCGATGATCGCCAAAGACATCCATTTCTACGATTTTGACATCTGTTAATTTTGTATCTGTTACTTTCATCTGTAAGGACTCCTTATTCAGCGGCCAAATTCAATAAATATTGACCGTATTGATTTTTTTTCAATGGCTGTGCAAGGGCCAGCAATTGTTCCTTATCGATGTAGCCCATACGGTAAGCAATTTCTTCCAAACAAGCCACTTTTAAGTTCTGACGTTTTTCAATTGTTTCGATAAAGGTAGATGCTTCAAGCAATGATTCATGTGTTCCTGTATCAAGCCAAGCAAATCCGCGTCCCATAAGTTCTACGGATAGTTTTCCTTTATCCAAATATGCTTTATTGACATCCGTAATCTCTAGTTCTCCACGTTCTGAAGGTTTGATACCTTTAGCGATAGAAATTACCTCATTGTCATAAAAATAAAGGCCAGTTACAGCGTAATTTGATTTTGGCTGAGCAGGCTTTTCTTCAATCGACAAAGCTTGCATATTCTCATCAAATTCTACTACACCAAAGCGTTCTGGATCATTGACATGATAGCCAAATACTGTCGCTCCTGTATCTTTTGAAGCTGCTCGTTGCAACATTTTAGACAGACCGCCACCATAGTAAATATTGTCCCCTAATACCAAGCAGACACTATCATCTCCAATAAATTCTTCTCCAATGATAAACGCTTGTGCCAATCCATCTGGACTTTCTTGTACTGCATATTCGATCTGCAGTCCTAAATCATTTCCGTTTCCAAATAATTCCTTGAAACGTGGTGTATCTTGTGGCGTTGAAATAATCAGAATTTCTTTGATTCCTGCCAACATCAGAGTAGACATTGGATAATAAATCATTGGTTTGTCATAAATTGGCATCAATTGTTTCGATGTTGCCTTTGTTAAAGGGTACAGACGTGTTCCGCTGCCCCCAGCAAGAATGATTCCCTTCATGGATATATGTTCTCCTTTTTGATTTCAAATTTCACTTTGTTATTATCTCATCAATTGTTATATTTGTCATGGAAATATTAAGGATTTAAACATCTTTTATCAACGTTTAAACCATTTTCGTTTGATCAACGCCGTAATCAGATGAATACGCCAAGAAATTTTTTGCCGTAATTTAGAATGTGTTTCAATCTCACTCGCGTTTAAATCATGTCTTCGGTACAGAGTTAACGGTTCTCTTAGGAACCCAGTCTTCTTTCCTCCCAGCAAACCAATCCACATATCATGCATCGGCACTTCTGACGGGATCGGCAAAATATCGGGTTTTAAAGAAGACCGGAAAGCCATACCAGCACCAATATAGTGACTTCTTATCACATTATTAAGCCATCCTTCTTTGGAATTTCGAAACGAAAAATACGAATCATGGATCTCTTGCAGCTCGCTGTCCACAATGACCAAATCAGAAACTACTACTAGCTGATCCGGATTCTGCTCAAAATAGTCAGTGATCTTTTTCACTTTTGTCTCCAACCAAACATCATCTTGGTCTGCCAAAAAGATTAGATCTCCTTTCGTCTGCTGGATCGCATAACCAAAATTAGCGATCAATCCTTGACGAGGCCCCGAAAAAAGCTGGATTCGCTTATCTTTTTCTGCGTATTCAGTTAATATATCCCATGTATCATCTACTGACCCATCATCAGAAATGACTACTTCATCTTCTGCTGAAAGCTGAGATAAAATACTATCTAACTGCTCTCTTAAATATCTGCCTCCATTAAAGGTAGCTATACAAACCGAACGCACGAATTCACACCTTCCAATTCTTAACATATGAGCGCAAAGTCATCCGCCAGATATGCCGGTTTTTGACGGTCAAGAACTGTTTAGCTGTTCTTAACAATAATTGTCGTCGGTGACTGGATAAATGCCTTTGATCATATTCATGATAAAATCGATTTTCTGCTTGTAAAATAGAACGGTATCGATTACTTGAAACTTTTTCATAGTCTAAAACCGAAAGATCATGTTCCATTCGTACAGGAAGGATCTCCACAGTTTTTTCCAACTGATCCACTTTCCAAAACAGCCAATGATCCAAAAAATCTAAAGAAAAAGCAGGATTAAACCCGCCAATCTTTTTTAGAAATTTGACAGACCAGGCAACACCTGAATTGATTGCCATGATTCGTTCAGCTGTTGGGCCTTCAACTTCTACTGCTTGAGCTGTACGATTGATATAACGATCTGAATATAGGGGAGAAACTTGTCGGCTCCCAGAAAAAATCATCGGAACTGCAGCAACACATTCATCTGTAAAGGTTACTTTACGCAATAGTTCAAAATAATCGTCGTCTAGCCTCGTATCCTGATCCAGAGTGACGAGACAACGTGTTCCTTCATATGCTTGAGACAACGCAAAATTATAAGCCACCGCTAAACCAGGATTTTGCGGATCATGATGGTAAACGATATTTTCTTTTTCAAACATCTCATTTTGCTGCCTTTGAGGACTATTATCGTAAACAATAAGCTGAATTTGCTTTTCGCTAAGTGCTTTGCTTAATGGTCCATAAGCTGGAGATTGACTGAATAGTTGCTGATAAAGCACAACGACTACTAATATTTCTGGTTTCATCAGAAAAAACGCCACCCCCACTTATTGAAAAATTTCATCATAGAAGTCAAAAACACGCGAAACAGTTTTGCATTTCGATGCGCACCCTTCCCGTAAAAATGGATAACTGCATAAAAGGGTGTGTACAATAACTTGTAACCTGCTTTTTCAAAACTCAAACACAAGTCGTTGTCTTCAAAGTACATGAAGAAACGCTCATCAAACCCCTTTATCTCTTTAAATTTATCAATATCAGCTACCATAAAACTACCTGAGATCATCCGTACATAACTATTAGCATCAGTAGGCAATCCTCGGCATTCAAACACAGCCAGTCGTTTGTCAAACTTTTTTTTGACCCATTTGAAAGGCACAAAGCGCAAAACGTAATCAAAAACAGCCAGCTGCTCACGGATGAGGTGCTGAGTTGTTCCATCTTCATTAAGAATCTTAGGTGCTAACATCGCACATTCCGGATGTTCTTTCAATAACAAGACCAATGCTGTAACTGTCTCTTCATCCACTAAAATATCTGGGTTACAAATAATGCCATAGCGAGAATCGCTAGCTATCAGATTGTGATTATGTCCATAACCAAATCCGGAATTTTCATCATGAAAATAGATATCGATGTAGGGATATTTCCTATACTTTGTTAGTCTTTTTTTGTACTCGGGAAGTGAATTGTTGTCAAAAATTCGGATTTTTACTGCTGTTTCATCTTTTACAGTTGAAATAAAATTATCTAGTGTCCGAAAAATTTTATCACTGTTTGCCGTCACAATACTAATAAGGATCGGCTGGTTTAATTTGTTATTCATCTATATGACGGTTCCATTTCTTCAAATATTTCTGTTTTACTTGCGTACGGTACTCTTTATTCCCTAAAAATCGCAATGTTTTTAAAATAAACTGATGTTTCTCATTGATCAGACCAATCAATTCAAATAATAAAATTGCAGTAAACAACATGGCAATAATCAATATGATCGTTCCGATTCTTCCAGTATAATTCATGACCATAGCTGTGAAAGAAAACATCAAAGCCATCGCATAAATCGTCAGGACAGCACCTTTATGAGTAAAGCCTAAACTGATTAGTCGGTGATGAAGATGTTTTTTATCTGCTGTAGAAAAAGAAACACGGTTTGCTTTTCTCCTAATGATAGCAAAAAACGTGTCTGTTACCGGCACTCCCATGACGATCAGCAAAGAAATCGATGAAACAAAAGTCACGTTCTTCAGCCCTTGTAGTGAAAGGACGGCCATCATAAACCCTAGGAATAGAGCTCCTGTATCGCCTAAATAAATCTTTGCCGGATAAAAATTGTAAGGAAAAAAACCGATAATACTTGCTACAAGACAGAAAATAACAACTGGAATATACACTGTAGAAGCATGGAGGAAAAAATATCCAATGATTCCTATCGTAATTAAACCGATCAATGAAATCCCTGCCGCCAGCCCATCCAAACCGTCAATCAGATTGACCGCATTCGTGATACCGAAGATCCAAAAAATCGTTACGGGAAAACTAAGCCAGCCTAGTTGGATATATCCAATAAAAGGAAGCGTGAAGGAATCAATACGTATATCTGCTACAAAATAAATAATAAGAGAAGCAATCAAGATCCCTATACTCTTTTGTTTAGGTGTCAGCTCATATTTATCATCGAGCACTCCTGTGACTATGATTACTAAAGAAGCAATCAAGATCGGTACAATATACGATTGAGGGATAATTTTACGGAATAAGAATAAAGTCGATATAACAAATGAAATAAAGATAGGCAGTCCGCCCGCTGAAGGCATTGGAACTTTATTTATTCTTCTTTCATTTGGTTTGTCGACCATACCTGTTTGTACTGAAATGATTTTGAATACAGGTGTTAATATCAGTGATAATAAAATTGTCAGAAAAAATCTTATAACCATACTAAAAGAAACAAGCATATGGGCACCTACTTTAATTAAGAGTCATAATTATTATAAATTACTGATATAAATTTACAATAAGAACTCTTGTTTCTACTTTTTTTTATGAGAAAATTTAGTTTTCAATTTATTGAACCATTTTCGGCTTGGATCTCGACGTTTTTTGATTTGATGACCCGTCACGTATTCTTGAACAACTGCATTGATGATTCCGCCCAAAATGATGATCGTAGCAGCAAAATTAAGCCAAAGCATGAGTACAATAAAACTTCCTATGATCTGATAACCGCTGATCCTCGTTGCAAAATACCTAGCATAGATACTAAACACTTGTGATAACAGCATCCAGCCGACAGTAGCGAAGATCGTGCCCGGAATGATCGTCTTCAACTTCAACTGAGCATTAGGGACAATTAAATAAATCAAGAACATGATGACAAATAAAGCTACCAATGTGATTGGCCACTTCAAAGTTTGGAACTGATCGATAAAGTTCACGGGTATTTGTACGATTGGCTGAATAGCATCCAAAATCAGCTGTCCCAACCCAAGAACGATAGTTACCCCACTAATAGCAATCATGAACAAGACAATGACAATTAGTGAGAAGAAACGGACGATCAAAAAATTTTTTCTATTTTCTACGCCATACGCTTTATTCATCGCAATTTGCAAAGCATTGATACTTTGACTTGCAGACCATAAAGCCGCTAATGCAGAAACGGATAACAAGCCTCCTGAACTTTGTGTCAAAAGGTCTTTGATTGCAGGACCGATAAACTGGTAAACGGTCTCAGGAATCACTTCTCGTAAATAGGTCAGTACAGTCTCTTGATCGATGTGGAGAAACGGTAAAATATTACCAAAAGCAATAATCAATGGAAATAAAGACAAGAGTAAATAATAAGCAACGACGACAGAGGTCGTACTCATTTCTGAATCAGTGATGCGCTTTTGAGTCGTCTCAATAAAGCGCATCAGATTTTCATTTTGTTTTATTTTGTTCCAAACTTTCATGTACCTCTCCCGTACCTATTGACTGGCTAGATCAATAAGTGCCTTCTTCTCCTTGTGATGTCAAAATTCTTGGACCATCTTTAGTAATAGCCAATGTATGTTCATATTGGCAAGAAAGTCCGCCGTCTCTTGTATACGCAGTCCAGCCGTTAGGATCCATTTTCATTTTCCAAGTTCCGGTATTAACCATAGGTTCGATCGTGATAACCATGCCTTCTTTCAACCGCAACCCTTTTCCAGCTTCTCCGTAATGAGGAACTGCTGGTTCTTCATGAATCGTAGGACCAACGCCATGACCAATAAAATCACGAACGATCGCTAGATTTTCGCCTTCTACATAAGTTTGGATAGCATGACCGATGTCACCAATCCGATTCCCTACTTGTGCTTGCTCAATACCGATGTACAAAGCTTTCTTCGTTACTTCCATCAATCGGTCGATCTCAGGTGTAGATTCTCCAACTACATAGGCCCAACAAGAATCAGAAATGCCGCCTTTCAAATCGATACACATATCGACTTTTACCAAATCACCGTTTTTCAAAGGCTTTTTACGAGGGAATCCATGACAAATTTCATCATTTATACTGATACAAGTCGCATATTCATACCCTTCAAAGCCAATTTGCGCAGCAATTCCGCCATGACTCTCGATATAGTTTCTGACAAATACCTCAATATCCCAACTTGTGATTCCAGGTTTTATAAAATCACGCAGATTTTTATGTACATCTGCTAATAAAGCTCCAGATTCTGCCATCATTTCAATTTCACGTGCTGATTTTAAAGTAATCATATTTTCGTCTCCTTTTTACAAATCCCTCTCATTTTAACATAGCGGCATACATTTAGCCAAATGACATTCCCCAGGTGTCTCTAGGTTTTATTTTCTTTTCAATGATGTTTTGGTATAATTCATAATTGTTAAATAATTATAAACGAGGAGGCACATCATGGCTTTAGCAAAAATCGTATATGCTAGCATGACAGGAAACACTGAAGAAATCGCCGATATTGTTGCAGAAGCATTTGAAAATCTGGATATCGAAGTCGAAATCAACGAATGTACCCAAGTAGATGCAGATGAATTCGAGGAGGCAGATATTTGCGTAGTAGCTACTTATACATACGATGATGGCGATCTGCCTGATGAGATCGTAGACTTTTATGAAGACTTGCAAGAATTGGATCTATTGGGAAAAATTTACGGTGTCTGCGGATCTGGTGATACTTTTTACGATGAATTCTGCAAATCGGTGGATGATTTCGATGCTGCTTTTGCAAAAACAGGCGCATCAAAAGGAGCCGAAAATGTTAAAGTGGATCTGAATGCTGAAGAAGAAGATATCGAAAATTTAGAAGCTTTCGCTAAAGAACTAGTCGCAAAAATTTAATATACTTGCAATAAAAGAGCCATCCAGATTTATTCAATCTGGATGGCTCTTTTATTCATTGCATTCATGGAAGAGTTCTTCGGGAGTTAAAAATGCATACGCTGTAAGAAAAACGAACTTTTCCTTATTTTGACACATCTCTTGTTACCTACTGATTTGTGGAACTTTTGAGTATATTCAATCGATTTCGATTGGTTCTTTGAATTTCAAGATAGCATCTATACTGTCTTGGATCATCTTTTCAATCTGTTCATCAGTTGGATGGATGATGCTTGAAGACATCAAAGCTGCGATCCCAGTAGCTATGATCCATGTCCCATTATACAAAGATTCGATCTGCTCTTCTGAAAGATTCACATAAGCTGGATCGCGTTTCACTGTATTCACAAAGTAAGTATAAGAGAAATTCTGCATCTCTTTTCCTCCACCATATTCTTCTAAGTACAGTGAACGATACAACTTCTTCTCTCTTCTTGCAAAATGGATATAATTAAAAGCAAGATCGATAATCGTATTCCCTGTATGCTCAACAGTGAACACTTCATATTGTAAATGATCATAGATCTGCTCAAAAAGAGCTTGTCTCAAGTCATCCATATTTTTAAACTCAAGATAAATCGGTTGCGTGGAACAATTCATTTTGTTCGCGATGTTTCTCGCAGTAAATCGTGTAAATCCATCGGTGGCAGCTACTTCATAAGCAGCTGCCAAAATCTGTTCTCTAGTAATCGTCTTTTTTCTTGCCATATTTTTTTAATCTCCTTAATTTTTTTATAACGCTTCCACCATTGATTAATTTCATTGTAACATGTTTTTTTTGATATGCAAAATTAGTTTTTGATTTTCTTCACAAGCTGAAATAGCAAGTAGTAACATATATCATGAAACTTAACCTTAAAAAAATAACCTCCTTTTTTTATTTAAAGCCTCATTGTTTGAATCATAATTAAATGGTATCATGCTAATAGTTACCAGAAAAAATGGTGAGGAGGAATTTTTATTATGTTATCTGATTTTAATGAACTTCTAAAAAAATATGCACGCTTAATTGCAGAAACTGGCGTAGCCACAGAAAAAGGACACACAGTTGTTTTACAGATCAGCGTGGAACAGGCACCCCTTGCTCGATTGATCACACAAGAAGCTTATAAACTAGGAGCCGCTGAGGTTATCGTTCAATGGACTGACGACCAGATCCAAAGAGAATTTCTTTTACATGCTGCAACGGATCGTATTGAGAATGTACCACAATCTAAAATCGATCAAGCGGATGAATGGCTTGAAAAAGGAGCAAGCAGGATCAGTGTTGTTTCTGCCGACCCCGATGCATTTGCCGGTGTAGATAGCCATCGAGTAGCGTCTTATCAATCAGCGGCTGGCAAAGCACTAATGAATTTACGCAAGGCAACTCAAGCAAATAAAGTCAGTTGGACTGTCGTGGCTGCGGCTGGTAAACAATGGGCAGCAAAAGTCTTCCCAGAACTGCCAGAAGAAAAACAAGTTGAGGCATTATGGGATCAGATTTTCAAAACGACTCGTGTCTATGAAGAAGACCCTGTCTTAGCATGGAAGAAGCATGATGAAAAATTAGCAAAAAAAGCAGAAGAATTGAATCGAGAACAATTTTCTGCCCTGCACTATACTGCTCCCGGTACAGATATCATTATCGGATTGCCTAAAAACCATCTTTGGGAAGGCGCTGGAAGCTATAATGCTCGTGGAGAAAAATTCATGGCAAATATGCCGACGGAAGAAGTGTTCACAGCACCTGACAGTCATCGAGTAGATGGTTACATTTCAAGTACAAAGCCACTGAGTTATGCTGGCACCATCATCTCGGGTATGAAATTTACTTTTAAAGATGGAAAAGTCGTTGATTTTTCTGCCGAACAAGGAGAAGATGTCTTAGCAAAACTGCTTGATACAGATGAAGGTGCGCGTCGTTTAGGAGAAGTCGCACTTGTACCTGACCCTTCACCTATTTCTCAATCTGGCATCATCTTTTTCAATACATTATTTGATGAAAACGCATCGAATCACTTAGCACTAGGTTCTGCTTATGCCTTCAGTGTGAAAGGCGGTACAGAAATGTCCGATGAAGAATTAGCAGAAGCTGGATTGAATAGAAGTCAAACCCACGTAGATTTTATGGTAGGATCTGACAAGATGGATATCGACGGAATCCGTGAAGATGGCTCTACAGTACCGATTTTCCGAAATGGCGATTGGGCTTGAGTATACTTTCGCACACATGCAAAAAATAATATAAAGCATAGAATAAAGGATCTAAGCTATTGGCTTAGATCCTTTATTTCGCTAAACAACCCCACCGTTTTTTTATATGGTACTTTGAAAAGGAAAGTTGTAAGTATTAACCCATCAGCTATTACTAAAAATAATAAAAAGTCATCTCCAGTTCATTCCCATTGGCTTTACGTAAAGCTTCAAGTTATACCGCTAGAGTTAAGAACGATATATCTTTCGTTGGATAGGACTGGTATAAGCCAATCGAAATCGTTTAATTCGAATCTATTGAAGTATGAAAATCAACTACACCGTCGACCTAGTAAGTTTTTCTTTAGTAATCAATTTTTCCCTATTTTCTCTTCGACTGTTTATTGATGGACTAAGACATACGCATGCATCTATTTTACTTTATCAAGGAGTAAATATACTTAGCGTATCGAAACGTTTAGGACATAGCAGTTTAGAAACTACAATGTCTACTTATACAAAATAACCCCCTGTACCGCAAAGGATACAGGGGTTATTTGTACGTTCCTGACTGGAATTGAACCAGCGACCTATCGCTTAGGAGGCGATTGCTCTATCCTACTGAGCTACAGGAACAATTTCAATAAATCAATTGTAGCTTGTTTGTTTTTTACTTGCAAGCTTATCTGCTAAAAAAATCAGCTTATAAGTTAGGCAAAACGTTTCCACTAGTCCTTAACAGATGATAAACTAGAGGTAGAATGAAATAATGTAGGGAGGTTCTTTCCAATGAATGATAAGCCAAAAGAAAAAGTATACGCAGAACGCTTAGATTCATCTAAAAAAAATCGGGAAAAGATTACGAAAGAAGCAATCCAAGACCACAAAAAAGAAAACCCTAAAACAAAAGAAAACAAAAAATTCAAATTTACGAAAAAAGAGGATTTACTTTAACATTTTCCTTCAAATGCCAAATGAAAAACAAAAGGGTGGTGACAAAAATATTGTCATCACCCGTTTTTTATCAAAAATAGTCATTAAGAATTGGCTGTTGCTGTGGCAAGATTGAGCTTAACGTTTCTTCATATTCTTTTGTCACCTGTATTCTTTCTTGGAATACCAACTCTTCCACTTTACGATACCCTAATAATAGCTGCGTGATATGTTGGATACTTCCTCGAACGATTGGGAGTTTTGTTTGTTCTACTTTTGAGAGATGATTTTTTCCATTTTCGATTGTTACTTCCACGATTCCTTCATTCCATTTCGCATAATGATCTTCTTCTATTTGTAGGGCAAATGCAGCTTGTCTCTTTTTAAATGGATAATTTTCCAAAAACAAAGAAATATCTACGATCCTCGCCATCATATAAGGTGTGATCATTACAGAAGCAAATGGATTTTCTAATAGATAATTTTGATCATTACCGCCGTAGCCGCATGAATATTCAAATGTTTCAAAAGCACCATTGTGAGAACTTACGAAGCGAACAAGGCTGCAAAAAGCATCATGATCCAAAAATCCCCACTCCGCAATAATAAAGGAAGACGTTGCAAGCTGATAAACGATATATCCCGTTGCTTCCTCATTATCATCAAAATGCAAAGCAAACTGGTAATTGCCTTTTTGCTTGAATTTATACGTATACCACCAGTCTTCGCGCTTCAGACCAGCTCGTTGGTTTTCCGGCATCTGTTCATAAATTCTTCTGATTGCAGCTTTTGCATCTTCAAAATCCATACGCTTTATTTTTCCAGATTTTTTTTTGATAAACGGCACATCACGACTGTTTAGTTGATAACTGATTTTATCAAATGATTGTTCATAGCCATAGCGCCGATAGAAGGGATAGGAGAATGGCGCCAGATAAGATAAGCTTACTTTACGATCACGGCAATCTTCAAGGATCTTTTCCATGATCTGATTGATCCCGCCTTGTCCCCTTGCTTCTGGATAAGAAGCAACATAGCCAATGCCGGCCATTAGGTACTCTTGTCCGTAAAAATTCACTGGAAAAGGGGTCGCCATGACTTGACTTGTTAGCCGATCCTCCTCATCAAAAAATCCGTAATTCCAAGAATTCTCCGCAAGTGTACGAAAACGTTCTCGCCTTTCAGGTGTATCTGCCCCATTAAATGCATAAGTGGCTAAATCAAACATTTCCTCAATCGAAGATACACCTAGCTCTCTTACTTTGTTTGTCATTTTGCTGCCCCTTCCTACAAAAAAGCTAGTGAGGATTCACAGGAAAGACCTATCTTCCTATGAAAAATTCCTTCTAGCTTACTTCATTTTTCAATAACTAAATAGTACCATGTTTCATTGATTTAATACGTTGCTTCGATCATATCTAGCATTTTTTTGAAACGTCTCCGTTTAAAATACATCAAGATTGTTCCTAAAAGCATATCATTCAACTTTTGAAGCATGCCATAAGACTCCATTTTTTCTGTGTAATGAACCTCACAGGTCGAATCGTCTACTGGTTTGATTTGATAATGAACAACGAATTCATTCTTCGTTGTCGATGTACGAAACTTATAAGACTGGTTTTCAATGACTTCTTCGATTTTTATGCGATCCCGGTTATTTTGCGAGAATTGTTTGACGTACTCCAAATTTTTCAGCTGTTTTCTAGTTACTGATTTGCCGGTCGCTTTACGTACATCGAAAAGGACAGAGTCCATAACTTTATCGTAAAAAAACGATGCTGGAATATTTAATTTTTTCGTGATTTCCATTAGTTATTTTTCTCCTTTGCTTCTTCTCTTTTTTTTCCCTTCATGAAGAAATAGATTCCTAATCCTGTTAGAAAAAGACCTGTGACCATACTATACAAATCATACCTTTGCGAATGTGGATTCAAACTATACAACACGATCAAAGAACCAATACTACATAAAAATAAACCGTTTTTTATCATCTCAACCATCCTATCTTTTTAAACCATTTTCTAAACAGCTGTTGATTGAAAATAAAGCACTGTTCCCCAAGGCTGTGCTTTGATCAGTTCCTTTGCTTTTTTAGCCGCAACTTCCGGATCTTCTGCACTTGTTTCAAAGAACAGCTTGATTCCTTGTTTTTCTTTAAATGTAAAAGTCATTCCTTCTTCATTGTATCCTTCTAACAATTCTTTGATTTCATCTTGTTGCATTGCACTGGCAATTGTAATCATTTCAGTTCCTCCTCGAAAATTCATTATGAGGAACGAAACTTAAAGCATTCCGCTCCTCACGTTCATCTTATTGTTGTTCTCCTGTGGCAGGGTCCATTTTGTTTGCAGAGATGACAAATGGTGCCCAAATCAAGAAAGTCACGACCATACATACTAATGTTACGATCGGTGCCCGCCAATCCGCACCTGTTGCTAAGAATGACAATAAGAACGGCGGTACTACCCATGTGACTTGCTGCGATACCGGAGCGACTAGGCCAAGATAAGTAGCTGTCCATCCAATTGCTGTTGCTACTACTGGAGCAATCAAGAATGGGATAAACATGATTGCATTCAATACGATTGGCAGACCAAACATCACTGGTTCGTTGATATTGAAGATACCAGGCCCAATGGATAATTTAGCTACTGTTAGATAATCTGCACGTTTAGAGAAAATCAAGATAGCTATCAGTAAGACGATCGTTCCGCCTGATCCGCCAAACCATGCAAAAGCATCGAACGATCCGCGGACCCACATATAAGCTTTTCCATCTTCGATTGCATCTAACACGGCTGGTGTACCAGTTTTTCCGTTATAACCTTTTTGGAAAATATCAATATTGATTAGTTGTGCTTGTCCCCAGATTCCCTCTAGCACTGGTGCCAATACATTTGGTCCATGAATACCAAAGAACCAGAATACTTGAACAAATACTGTGACGATCAATACTGCTCCCAACCCTTGAGATAATCCTAGGAATGGTTCTGCAATATATTTTTGCACCAAATCAATGATCAGTTGCCCATCAGCTACACGACCTACGATATAATTGATAATAGCAATGACGTATAAAGCGATCGTCGCTGGTAAAATGGCTGCAAATGCTTTAGATACTGCTGGTGGTACTGAATCAGGCATTTTGATCGTAATGTTGGCAAGCATCAATTTACAAAAAATAATGACTGAAATAGCTCCCATGATCATAACTGTAAAATAAGCGTTTCCATTCAAATGATCTAGTTTTAGCCAACCCCATAATCCAACTGACAGTGTGCCATCTGCAATCGTTGCACCAATCTCAGAACTATTAATTGCATCTGCGACATTTGAAGGAACATTCACATCTAATGCTGCTGATAATGCTGGACCAAAGGAAATACCTTGAATCAAGGTAGCTAAACCAACGATCCCCCCAGCTAGATCATTTACTCCATAAGCTCGGGCAAGATTATACCCCCAAGAAAAGGCAAAGATCAATCCGGCGATTGCTAGTGTACCGTTCCAGACAAAACCATTGATTCCGATGATGACATTCAATACGGCAAAGATTCCTTTGTCTGCTGCTAAACTGTCAGCATAGGTACTGTTAAACTGTTGCGGTAAATCACGAATAATTGCATTGATCATTACAGCGACTGATCCCGCCATTGTTGCGGGCAGTGTGCCGATAAAAGCATCACGCAAAGCAACTAAATGTTTTTGCGCTCCGATTTTTGCGGCAACCGGCAGGATGTATTTCTCCATCCAACTTGATAGTCCGTTCATTTTTTACTTCCTCCTATAAGTTTTTTATATAAAGAGAGTTCTCCTTATAACAAAATAAAAAATCCTTTCAAAAATTTTTCTTCTTCCGTTCAAAAAAGAAGTTGTATTTATTCGCTGTATACGCGACGATAAAGTTCGATGATTTCTTTTGCTAAATCAGTAAACGCAATAGATGTCATTAAGTGATCTTGACTGTGAACAGTCAATAATGTCACTTGCATATGATTTCCTTGTGCTTCTTGTGTCAACATGTCTGTTTGTGCATGATGCGCTTGTATAAGTGATTCTTCTGCATCAGCGATTTTCCTATCCGCTAACTCAAAATCACCGATTTTAGCAGCCGCAATCGCTTCCATTGCATCGCTCTTTGCATTACCGCCAAACATGATTAACCCCATGATGGCTTCTAGATTTTGTTGATCTTCCACGTTGTTATACCCCCAACTGCATACTTGATTTATTTCATTAGATTTTCTGCTTGTGCAAGAACTTTTTCTCCGTTCATCATGCCATAGTCTTGCATATTGATGACATCTAATGGAATACCTTTAGGCGCAAGTTTTTGTTCAAATTGAGCTTTCATGAAACGTACTTGAGGACCTAATAATAATACATCGACATTCTTAGATTCTAAATTATTATCTGCATCTGAGGCAGAGACCGCAAAAATATCGGCTTCCATCCCTTTTTCTTCTGCTGCTTTTTGCATTTTTGTGACCAATAAACTCGTACTCATCCCTGCTGAACAAACTAACATGATTGTTTTTTTTGCCATTTTTAACACTCCTTTTATTTTTTTACACTTTTATATAACGCAAGAAGCATGCCAATAAAAAAAGAGCTGAAATAGCGTTTTCATGCTTTTTAGCTCTTTTTTATAGTGCGCACACAGATGTTTAGTGTGTAAACAGTATGATTAGTGTGTTCATTTTTTTATTTTATTTTCAAGAAACATTTGTGTAAGAAATGCGATATCATCTTCTGGAATTTTTACCTGATATTTTCGTTCTAGTGCCATCAAGTTTGCCCGAACGATATCCATTTCCAAACGATAAATTTTTGAGAAAATAGACAGTTTCTCAAATTGCCGATGGCTTTCTTGTTTGATCAATCCGTCTAACATGAAGGCTAAATGGATAACGATTCCAGTATCTACTCCAGGTTCCACGATAATCGACAAATCGGTCTGGATCTGCTGAACTGTCTTTTGCAATGAACGGATCAGTTCATCAATAGAAAAGACATCGCTTAATGATCCAGAAAGTGAATCGACAATTTTAGCTGTCGGGATCTCATCATCAGCTATACGCTTTAAAATATTTAGTTTTTCATCATCAAAAACGTCATAGGCTGAAAAAAATGGGATATTTTGATAATCAACATCAACTGTTCCCGCAATTGCTTTGATCTCATATTCTTCCAATAAGGCATCGATGTGTTTTTTGAATGATTCACGTTCTAAAAACTGCATCTGGATCAGTTCTACCTTATTTTGATTAATCACTGGCATAATACGCTGATATAATTTGGCAGCTACTCCTTCACCAGTAAAGCATGTCACGATTACGGCTTTTTTACGCTGTAAAGTTTCAGATTTTTCCGCTTTGAACTGATCACGTACGATCGATTCAAAGGAAAGCTGGATATTTTGATAAATGTCTTCTAAGCTTCTTCCAACACTTGCCATCCGTATCGCTTCTATCACAATCATGGTACTTGTCATCGTGATAGCTTTCGTCCGAATGCCAGTCTCTTCATAAATCAAATCACTGAAGGTGTTTAATGATCCCATATCTGTTAACAAGAGTAGGCCATTCGTCAAATGCTCTTGATAGTTTTTGACATATTGTAACACTTCTTCATACATTGTTTGAACTTCCATAACCAGTGGCATATTAAAAGCTTTCCCTACTTTTGTTCCTAATAGTTCTTGTGCCATCTCCAACATGCTTGAAGCAGTCTGTCTGCCGTGCATCAATACGAGAACATCTACTTTGTTTTCTTTAACAGGCTCACTTTCTCCTAGATTGATAGAAAGAAACATACTAATAAAGCCGATTTCATCAAAAGGAATCTCAACTTGTTCTTCTTCTTCAATGATCGTTGAAAGATCGATTGCTACTTGAAATTCCTTCTTAAAATTTTTCCGTACGTTATTCAAATCTGGGTGGACGATCATATGACCTTCTCTCACACGATCCAATGTACTTTGCAGATGCAAAGCAAAAGCAAAACGAGCTTTTTCATTATAAATACGGTCTAACCGTTTTTCAGCCACATCATACAATTGATTGGTTAACCGCCAGATTTCATCTGGCAAAAGATCTTTGGGAATCGAACTTTTAGTCAATTCTTTGACATATGTCTGGAAATAAGCATCCACATCTTTTGAAATGAGGGTCTCTAGATCAATGTTCTCCACACCGGTTTCGGAAAGAGAAGTGACTTTTTCCTCAATATCGTTATAGACCTGCATGTTTCGTTCTGGATCTTGTGACCAGACAACATCAGCAAATCCTGGTTCAAATGTCAAATACTGACTTTTGCTGTCCATGAATCGGTCGAGACGTTCCGGTATTTCCTTGATTTTCAGTAATCCTTTTTGTACTTGAAGGGAAAGTTCTTCTTTTCGAATGATTAGCTTTTTCTCATGATGAGTACGGTAATGTAAAAAAGATTTTGCACAGACTAGTTTCAAGTCTCGTTTCACTTGACCGATATTTCCTTCCGCATCATAAAGCATGAAGGCAAGAATCGCTTCTTTTTCGATATCGATACGTTGATTCAAACGATTCGCTTCTTGTTTGATAAAAAGAGAGATGATTTCATAACGCTCATCCAGTGAACGTGAAGCAAGATTCGGCAAGGTGATTGCCATAGGAATCCGTCGATTAAACGTAGATAAGAAACTTTCTGAAGATTCAGTCGTCGCCCCAATGATCTGAACAGATGCTTCATGTACTTGTGCACTTTCTCCAAGCGGACGGTAAATACCTTTATCAATGAAAGTAAACAGCATTTCCTGCCCTTCCGGCGGTAAACGGTGGATCTCATCTAAAAACAATATACCGCCGTCTGCTTTGGCTATTAGACCGGGACTATCTTGAGCTGCTCCTGTGTAAGCCCCTTTTTTGATCCCAAAGATGTGTCCAAAGAGCAGTTGCGGATTTTGAGCATAATCCGCACAATTGAAAGAAACAAATGGCGCATCTGCAGAAAGCAACTCTGAATCGATTGCAAAATGATACATACATTCAGCAAACATCGACTTCCCTGTACCAGTTTCTCCAAAAATAATCGTATGCAGCCCCCGCGGTGGATAAAGAATCGCAGCTTTTGCCTGCTGTATGCTGACTTTTAAAGAATCATTTTCTCCAACGAGTGTTTCAAAAGTCACTTGCGTAGAAGAGTCGACATGCACTTCATCAGATTTTGACTTTTCCGTTGGCAAAGAGTAAACGACTGGTCGGCCAGCGGTTTTTACAATATGATGGGCCTTGTATAGTTCACTTAAATATCGGCTTGCATTGCTTCGATCGATAGTTAAGCGCTCAGCTACATCACTTGCTGTCAATCCTTGTTGGTTTTCTGTCAATAGCTGCAAGATCTCTTCTTGACGTTCTTTCACATAACCCCTCCTCTGGCAACCAATTTTGTTCCCGTTTTCATAATCATAGCATAAAAAGGCGCTTATTTGCGCCTTGCTCCTTTATTTCTCTCTTTTTTTGATTTATTTTTAACTTTTTTTCTTATTTTTTCTTTGTTATATTCTGGGTTCTGCTCCTTTCCAGAAAAAGTTTTCGCATACTTTTTATTTACTGCAGGAGCTGCATCTTCTTTGGTTGGCTGCTCAGTTTGCAGCTTACCTCCGTATAAAAAAATCTCTTCAAGTGTTATATTTGATGGACGTAAAAGCCGTTTTAAATCTCTTAGATTATTATCTTGTACGAGTGTAATTACTATTCCTTCATTACCCATTCGACCAGTTCTTCCCGAACGATGCAAATAAGCTTCTTCACTTAACGGAACTTCTGCATTCACTACATAAGGAAGACTTGTAATATCTAAACCTCTAGCCGCCACATCTGTGGTCAAAAGTGCTCTGACCATTTTCTTTTTGAATTGTTCTAGCGCTGCTTTTCGGAGTAGCTTGTTCTGATCAGAGGCCAGACTTCCTACCGGTACACCTCTATACAGCAATTTTTCTTCCATTACGCCTAATTCAGTCAGTTGATTAAAGAAAATCAGACCATGAAAATCTTCTATATGCGTGAGACGTCTCAAGTAGTCATCTTTCTTTCGTATCGGTACACGTAAAAAGTAATGTCTCAGTCCTTTTCGAGAATCGTCCTCTGCTGTCACGTCAATTGTCTCAAACGTTTTCCCAGTGATTTTTTCAATGCTTTCAAGGGAACGATCTGCTGTCGCTGAAAAAAAAGCTAGCTGATACTCTGTTGGAGCTTGATGAAGAATTTGATCAATGATTTGGCTGTTCCCAGCGTCAAATAGCTGGTCTGCTTCATCAAATACCATTGTTTTCACTTGATGTGCTTTTATTTTTTTTGCTTTCATCAATTCTAATATTCTTCCTGGTGTACCAATCAAGATTTCTGGTTTTTTCTTCAACCCCTCAATCTGACGTTTGACGTTGGCTCCGCCCACCAAAGATTGGACTTTCAACTCTTTGTCTTTTCCCCATTCACGTGCAACATCTGCTACTTGAATAGCTAGTTCTTGAGAAGAAGCAAAAATGACCAACGCACTTGCTTCACCTGGTTCCACGTTTAGTAGTAGAGGCCAAAGATAAGCCAGTGTTTTACCTGAACCTGTAGGAGAAACCGCTACTATACTTTGTTTATTACTTAGTGGCTGAAAAACTGCTCGTTGAATAAGAGAAGGTGAGACAAACCCTTTATCCTCATATTTTTTCTGCCAATTTTCGGGAAATACTTGTACAAATTCGTTCATTAAAAATCTTCCTCATTATCTGCATCGAATTTTATGCCGCCATTTTTTCTTAAATCATAAATCACTTGGTTCACATTTCTAGCTAGCTCGATCCACTCTTCATACAACAATCCCCAAGCTGGATCTTTCGGATGAGTCATGACATTGGCAAAATCCTCTGCTTCATCTGCCATTGGATTTTCTGCAGCTGTTACCGCCAAATCAATGATTTCTTTGTGCGCGCGATCATGAAATTGTGCTTGTTCAATTGCATTGACTCCATTCATCACTAGCGTTCCTGAGTCAAAATAAATCTCTGACGGTAAATAAGAATCACCGATTTTACCTGGCTGGATCGATACATCAAAATTCTCATAACGTAAGATCCCCCATCCAAGACCATCTACACCAGTAGAAATCTTTCTTGGGAAATAATGGACTTCTTTTGGCATTCCAAACCAAGCAACAGCTGCATATACAAGGTAAACACCTAAATCCATCAATGCACCACCTGAGAAATGAGTCGAGAAGATATTCGGTTCTTCTCCATCTAATACTTGGTCATAGCGCGAAGAATATTTCATATAGCTGAAATTTGCACCGATTATCTCGTCTTTTAATGGTAAGTAATCGGCAATCTTTTTAAAACCTGATTCATGGATATTTCTTGCTGCTTCAAAAAAATACACATTGTGTTCATTTGCCAAATGGATGATTTCATCCATTTCTTTTGGCGTCAAAAAAGCTGGCTTTTCAACTATCACATTTTTTCCTGCCAAAATTGCTTGCTTAGCTTGACTAAAGTGAAGACTATTCGGAGAAGCAATATAAATGGTGTCCATATGAGTAATATTGAAAAAAGTCTTCAAATCTGTTGCGAATTCGATATCCCCTTCATAATGAGAACCAAATTCCTGTGCTTTTTCCAAATGTCTAGAATATACCGCTGTCAATTCATATTTTTTTGTTCTTAAAGCTGCTTGGACAAATTGATGAGTAATCCAATTTGTTCCGATAATACCTAAGTTGATCATTATTTTACCTTCTTTCTATTGTATAGGATCTTCATAAGGGATATCTACATCAAATAGAATGGCCTGCTTGACAGTTACCTCATCTGCCGATACTTGACAATTATAGGCGAGGATTTGAACTCCGCTTTGCTGCGCATGTCGAACCATATCAGCTAGTGCTGGTTGCATTTCTTCATGGATCGTTGCCAGATGAAGATGTTCGAATTGAGCAATAAACAAGACATAAGCGGCATAACCATCTTGTGCGGCATACGTTAATTCTCCTATATGTTTCAATCCTCTGAGTGTGGGCGCATCAGGAAAAGCACCAATCGCTTTATTTTCAAGTGTCATACCTTTGACTTCAACAAATGCTTTTTGTCCGACCACCGTCTCTAAATAAATATCAAATTTGGAGTGAAGATAAGTTACTTCACGCTTGTATACCGTAAATGGACCAGTTAATCCTGGTAAAAGGATCGTGCCGTCTAAAATACCATCAATTGCCAGCCGATTAGGCAATTGACTATCGATATTAAACCAGTCACCCTTCTTTTTTACAGCAATCAGATCATAGGCGGTTTTCCGTTTAGGTCCAGGAGCAAATACAATAGCCACTTCAGCGCCTGGTATCAGGACCTCTTTTCCTCTACCTGTATTTTTGACATGCGCAATAATTATTTCTCCGTCTTTTTTCATACAATGTGCTATAAACCGATTCGGGCGGTCAATAAAAAAAGCTATTTCCACTTGCTGATACTTCAAATTATGTCACCTTTCTTCCTACTATGTATCCTATCATAATTTGTAGAAAAACAGTAAAAAAACCAGTCGAAAGTCTTAGAGAAATTTTAGCTTTTATTCGGTACAATAAATTAAAGAAGAAAGAATGTTTCTATACGATTATTTTCTCATAAAGGAGTGATTTGGTGATAAAAAAAATGATCTATTTTCTTGGTTCACTCATTACCGTTTTCTCAAGTTTTATTTACTTGAAAAAGAAAAAACAAGCGGAAAAGTCAGAAGGACTCTCAAAGTATCAAGGTACATGGTTCTTTAGTGATAGCCAGCAAAAACAACAATTACAGATTACATCTGATTACACGTTTTTGATCAACGGTCAGTCTCTTGGCACATCTGTGGTAGAAATAGATGAATATCGTTTAGTCGTACGTGATCAGTATGGTTTTTATCTTATCTTTTCTTATCCCGAACAAACTCTTTATGACGAATCTGCAGACACTTCATATAAGTTGTTATCTGAAAAATAGATCCCTCCCAATGTATATATATATCCTTTATAAACGAAAGAATGAGTCTTCTCTATCATCTTTCGTTTTTTGTTGTAAAAACGTCTAAAAATCCTTTGTTTTTTATTTAGAAAAATAGTCAATTAACGTTTTTTTTGTTACACTTACTAATGATGGTTTTTTACCATGAAAGGATGATCGAATATGACACCAAATCGAGAAGATTATTTGAAAATCATTTTAGAACTAGGTGGAGATACAACGAAAGTCAACAATAAACAAATCGTATCTAGTCTAGATGTCTCAGCTGCATCTGTCAGTGAAATGATTTCTAAACTTGTGAAAGAAGAGCTTGTAGAACATTCCCCTTATCAAGGTGTACAATTGACTGCAAGCGGACTGCAAAAAGCTAGCAGTCTGATTCGTAAACATCGCTTATGGGAAGTTTTTTTAGTTGAACATTTAGACTATAGCTGGAATGAAGTCCACGATGATGCTGAAGTATTGGAACATGTGACTTCGGAACATCTTGCAGATCATTTAGAAAACTATTTGAATCATCCTGAACATTGTCCTCATGGAGGATCGATTCCTAAAAAAGAGGAAGTCGTCCATGAAGAACGCCGACAAACATTGGAGTCCTATCCTGTCGGTACAAAAGTGCGTATCGCGCGAGTGCTTGATGAAAAAGAATTGTTGGATTACTTAGTCACTATTGACCTGAATATCAACGAAGAATATGAGATCGTTGACATCGCAGCTTATGAAGGACCGATCACTATCCAAAATGATAGAAAGAAAATCCCCGTCAGCTTCAAGGCGGCCAGCACAATTTTTGTCGATAAAATATAAAGGAGTGTATCCACATGTCTAATGAAAAAAATGTATTGTTTACGATATTCGGCGGTACAGGTGACCTAGCCCAGCGTAAATTGTACCCGTCTTTGTTCCGCCTTTACAGAAAAGGAAATTTAGGTGAGCATTTTGCTGTAATCGGAACCGCTCGCCGTCCCTGGAGCAATGAGCACTACCGTGAAGTTGTCAAAGAAACAATCCGTGCATTGAATCCTTCAGATGAAGAAGCAACTACCTTTGCAAGCCATTTTTACTATCAATCCCATGATGTAAATGATTCAACGCATTATCAGACATTAAAAGAATTGTCTGACCGATTAGATGGACACTATCAATTAAACGGTAATCGTGTCTATTATTTGGCTATGGCACCTCAATTTTTTGGAACGATCGTTTCTCATTTGAAATCACAAAATATTATGACAAAAAATGGCTTCAATCGTTTGATCATAGAAAAACCGTTCGGTTCTGATTACCAGTCTGCTTTTGAATTGAACCAGCAAATCAGAGAAGTATTCCCAGAACAAGATATTTTTAGGATTGATCATTATTTAGGAAAAGAAATGATCCAAAACATCTCAGCTATCCGTTTTGCCAATAATATTTTTGAGGCTCAATGGAACAATCGCTATATCGACAATATCCAAATTACTTTTGGCGAAAACCTCGGTGTAGAAGATCGCGGGGGCTACTACGATCATAGTGGCGCACTTAAAGACATGGTGCAAAATCATATTTTACAGGTTGTAGCATTACTTGCAATGGAACCGCCAGTAGCATTTTCCGAAAAAGAAATCCGTACAGAAAAGATCAAAGCATTGAAAGCTATCCGCATTTATAACGAAGAAGAAGTGTTAGAAAACTTCGTTCGCGGGCAATATGCTCAAGGTGAATTGGATGGTGTACAATTCAAGGGCTATCGCGAAGAAGACAAAGTGGATGCTCAATCAGAGACTGAAACATTCGTCGCAGGCAAATTCACTATCGACAACTTCCGTTGGTCAGGTGTTCCTTTCTATGTACGTACAGGCAAACGTTTGACTGAAAAAGGGACTCGGATCAACATCGTATTCAAACAAGTTCCTGTTAATGTATTCAAAACATCTGTCGATGAACCATGTGACGATACGACACTTCCACCTAATGTTCTAACGATCTATATTCAGCCAACTGAAGGATTTTCTTTATCCTTGAATGGGAAAGAAGTAGGGCAAGGATTTGAAACGGAACCAATCAAATTGGAATTTAGAAATAGTGCAGAAATGGTTGAAAATAGCCCAGAAGCTTACGAAAAATTACTATTAGATGCGTTGAATGGTGATGGAACGAACTTCTCTCATTGGGAAGAAGTCGCTCAATCTTGGCATATCGTGGATGTCATTCGAAAAGCTTGGGACCAAACACAACCGGATTTTCCCAACTACAAAGCTGGATCAATGGGACCTAAAGCAGCTTTCGAACTACTTGAAAAAGACGGATTCGAATGGATCTGGCAACCAGATAACTGGTATCGTGAACGTGGAAAATTAAACGATTGATAACAAAAGGGGGTGTGACAAAGAACATGTCACACCCCCTTTTCCCTTTTACTTTTCTTCGAATCCTTCAGCTACAGCTTCGGGATAGAAGTCTTCAACGATTTTTGCACAACGACCGCATAGATGAGGAAGTTTTTCATCTACTCCTACATCTTTACGAACTTGGCGACAGCGATCGCAAGTTTCCCCGTCTGCTTTTTCCACTGTAATAGCAACATCATCAAATACCATAGCGTTATCTGGCACTTGTTCATCTGCTGCCATAACTTCAAAGTAGTCTGGTGAAACGATCAATAATTGTGCAATATCTGCATCCAAAGCTTTTAACATTTCACGAACTTGTTGTTTTGGATAAACAGTTAGTTTTGCTTCCAAAGATTTACCAATCAATTTGCTGTTTCTTGCTTCTTCCAATGCTTTTAAGACATTATCACGGAAGTCCATGAAAGCAGTCCAGGTATCCATCAATTCTTCTTGGTTTGCAAACTCTTCATAACCAGGAAACTCGCTTAACTGAACGTACTCCTCTTCTTCTTTCAGGAATGACCAGATTTCTTCTGCTGTATGCGGAATGATAGGAGTCAATAATTTTGTCAAAGCTACAGCTGTTTGATAGAAAACAGTTTGCATGCAACGACGTTGATAATCATCTTCTGCTTCAATATAAACTACATCTTTAGCAAAATCCAGGTAGAATGACGATAGATCAACCGTCAAGAAGTTCATAACTGTACGGTAAATATGCATGAAGTTATATTTGTCGTACCCTTCTTCTCGGATTTCTTTGATTACTTGGTTCAATCGAACGGTCATATATTTGTCTACAGAACGTAAATCATTGTACGAAACAGTATCTTTTTTAGGATCGAAATCTTCTGTATTCGCTAATAAGAAACGCATCGTATTTCTGATTTTACGATATACTTCTGCCACTTGACTTAAGATATCCATAGAAACACGAACATCTGCTTCATAATCTACACTAGATACCCATAAGCGAAGGATATCTGCACCAAATTGTTTGATCACTTTTTCTGGTGCAATGATGTTTCCTAAAGATTTACTCATCTTACGGCCTTCACCATCTAAAGCAAATCCTTGAGAAATAACTGATTTGTATGGTGCTACACCATTGATAGCCACACTAGTCGTGATACTTGAGTTGAACCAGCCACGATATTGGTCTGATCCTTCTAAATACATATCTGCTGGGAATGATAATTCTGGTCGCTGACGTAAAACAGCTTCATGAGAAGAACCAGAATCAAACCAGACATCCATGATATCTTTTTCTTTTGTAAATTCGCCATTAGGAGAACCTGGGTGGGTAAATCCTTCAGGAAGAAGTTCTTTCGCTTCTTTTTCAAACCAGATAATTGATCCATGTTCAGCAAATAATTTTGCCACATGTTCGATTGTTTCTGGTGTGATGATTGCTTCTCCATTTTCAGCATAGAAAATCGGAAGTGGTACTCCCCATGCACGCTGACGGGAAATTACCCAATCGCCGCGGTCACGGATCATATTATACAAACGTGTTTTACCCCATGGGATAACCCACTTTACTTTTTCTACTTCATCCAAAATATTCTGACGGAATTTATCGATAGATGCAAACCATTGTGGAGTTGCACGATAGATCACAGGTTTTTTAGTCCGCCAATCGTGAGGATAACTATGAGTAAAGAAATCTAGCTTCAGCAAAGCTCCTTTTTCTTTTAATAGATCAGTAATCATAGGATTTGCTTTGTCATAAAAGATTCCTTCAAATCCAGGTGCTTCTTCTGTAAACAATCCTTTTGAGTCTACAGGTGACACTACAGATAGTTTATATTTGCTACCAGCGATATAGTCATCTTCCCCATGTCCTGGAGCAGTATGGACTAATCCAGTACCAGCGTCTAAAGTAACATGATCGCCTAAAATCACAAGTGATTCACGTTCATAGAATGGATGACTTGCAGTCATATATTCCATTTCTTGTCCAGCAAATTCTTTTAGAACTGTTACATTTTCCCAACCGATTTCTGATTGGACTGTTTCTAGCAAATCTTTCGCTACGACAAACTTACGACCATCGGCTTCCACCAATACATACGTAAATTTTGGATTTACAGCAATACCTTGGTTTGCTGGCAATGTCCATGGTGTTGTCGTCCAAATGACAAAAGCTGTATCTTCATCAAGAATATCTTTGCCGTCTTTGACATTGAAAGCTACAAAAATAGATGGAGATTTTACATCTTTATATTCAATTTCAGCTTCCGCTAAAGAAGACTCACTTGACGGAGACCAGTAAATTGGTTTCAATCCTTTGTAAATATAGCCTTTTTCAGCCATTTTACCAAATACGCGTACTTGTGCAGCTTCATAAGAAGGATCTAATGTAACATAAGGATGTTCCCAATCTCCTGCAACTCCTAGGCGTTTGAAATCTGCTCGTTGCTTATCTACTTGGGAAAGTGCATATTCACGACATTTTTCCAAGTATTCTGCCATGGACATTTCTTTACGTTTCACGCCTTTATTAGCCAATACTTGTTCAATCGGCAATCCATGTGTATCCCATCCTGGAACATATGGTGCACGATAGCCAGACATTGATTTTGAACGAATGATAATGTCTTTACTGATTTTATTCAATGAATGTCCTAAATGGATATTACCATTGGCATATGGAGGTCCATCATGAAGAACAAAGCTAGGTTTTCCTTCGTTCAACTCTTGTCTTTTTTGGTAGATTCGATTTTCTTCCCATTCTTTTTGCCACTCGCCTTCTCGGTTTGGCAAATTACCACGCATAGGGAATTTTGTTTTTCCTAATTGCAAGGTTTCTTTCATTTTCATTCAACCATACACTCCTTTATTTGTTTTCCGGACACAAAAAAGCATGTTCAGCCGCAAGGGACGAACATGCCGTGGTACCACCCAAATTTAGTTGCATCTATCTAGTGCAAACTCTCTGTGACCAATAACGAGGTCAGCCGCTGCTTCTTACTCTAATTTCGGAAAAGCAGGTCTCAAGTAGAGGATCTTTCACCATGCAGTGTCTTACCGAACTTCCACTCTCATCGGCTCGCTTTAAGAATAACAAAGTGCTTTTCTGTTCTACTCGTTTTCATTTTCACCAGGCACGATCGAGATATCAATAGCCTGTGTATCAAATGCCGTCATAGGTGCTTCTATGACTCCTGTGTCTGAGTTTACATCAGTATCATTTTCATTGTCAAGCTGTTTTGCTAAAACTTCTTTGATCACTTCATGGCTGTCAGTCACGTAGCTGGAGAATGGTTGTAAAATTTCATCCCATTCCGGACTTTTCACTTGTTCTAATTGAGACTCAAGCATCAAGCTGATACGTTGATGGAATACTCGTGTTTTTTTCTTAAGATCTTCAGTTTCTGTCGCAAGCTGTCTTGCTTTTTCTGTTGCATCTGTCAAAATTTTTCTTGCTTTTTCTTCTGCATCAGTTGTTAATTGATGTGCACGTTTTTCAGCGTTCGCAACTAACTCATCTGCTTTGTTTTGTGCAGAAGTAACGATCACTTCGGATTCCTTGCTTGCACTTGTTTTTACTTTATCAGCCGTATCTTGAGCTACGATGATTGATTGGTTCAAAGCATCTTTTAATTCATTGAAGTACTCAAGTTTTTCTTCAGAATGTTTGACTGCTTTTTCTAATTCTCGATTTCTTTGAGTCAATTCCTCATAGTCACGAACAACTAAATCTAAGAAATCATCTACTTCGTCTTGATTATATCCCCGCATTTTTGTCGGGAATGTCTTATTTTGGATATCTAATGGAGTTAAAGCCATGAGTAAACCACCTTTTTATTTTATTTACGTAATACACCGAACAGTACCCTGTACTTTTCTTTTTTCGTCTTCCCCTCAAGTTCTTGGATCTGGACTCTGCCATAACCTCTGACTGAAATAATATCTAATAGTTCAAGTACAAAATCAGGTCTTGTATTTTCTGTCCAGTTCACTTTTACTTTACCAGCTTCGATCAGCTGCTTGGACCGCTGTCTGGAAATATTATAAATCTCAGAGATCACACTGTCTAGTCGCATGGAACTAACTGTTCCTCTTTCTTGTGTCCAGCTATCTTTCGGCATAATCATTTCTGTGTATTTGATTGGTTCCAAGCGTACAGCAACCTTTCCAATCTTTGTTACTTGTGCAGCAACAAAATGATCCACCTCATTTGCAATAAATACTTGCCAGCGATCACCGTCCGAGATGATATCGCCAAAGTAAGAGCGTTTGATCCCCGTTCCCACTAAAGTTCCAAGGATTTTCCCATGACTTAGGCTGGCAAATTTGCTAGGATAATGGATTTCATACAATGCTGTTTCAAAATCTTCCTCTACAGGTTCGTAATAATCGGGGAAAATCAAACATCTTTTTCTTTCTGCCTGTTCATATCCGCCATAAAACATGAAACGCAAATTACTGCTTTGTCGAATCAGTGTTTCTAAAATATAAGATTGTCTTGGGTCAAGAAATTCGGTCAGATAGGGTGCATATTGTCCTTGAACTTGTTCAATCCAATCGCCTACCGAATCGATAAATGTACGTTCATCTGCCCGAAAGTGCTGGTATACATTTGCATCCAAAATTTTCCCCTCCTATCTATTCTGAGAATAAAGATTTTGTTGCTTCAATCAATAAACTAAATGGACAGTTATCCATATAACGATCTGTGCTAAACCTTGTACGGCTAAGTTCAAGGTCAGGATTGCCACTAAAATTGTGAAATCCAAGGGTCCAATCCTCAAAGGCAGACGATCGAACAAACTGATATACGGTTCGCAGATCTTAGCTAATAATCCTCCTAGCCCTGATTGATACCCGCCTGGAAACCAAGAGAGCAATGCATATACCATCAAGATAATGCTATAGAAATAGGCTGCCCGTTGAAGTAAATGAAGTAATAGTGCAATAGTATAAATCGTAGTTCCTCCTCTTACAGATCAAACAAATTCGCATCTGCAAAAGATTGAGCGGTTGAACTGTCAATCTCCATCCCAGTCGGTGTACAAAGAAAAATCTCATCTCCAACACGTTTGATATCTCCATCTAGTGCATAAACTGTTCCTGTTAGAAAATCAACGATTCTTCTCGCTTGTTTTTCTTCTACTAAATGAAAATTCACTAAGGTTGCTTCTCCAGCAATGATTCGTTTAGCAATCGCCATAGCTTCAGAATAAGCTCTTGGTTCCATTACAGTGATTTTTCCAGCAAGATTTGCTTTAGGTTGTGTAGAGGTTCTTGAAGCTGTTCTTTCTTTCGCTACAGTTTTTGTAGGTGATTGATGTAGTTCAATTACTTTTTTCTTTTCAGCCGGCTGAATACTTTCATGCGTTACAGGACGTGAAGTCGCCGTTTTTTGTTTTTCATGAGTATTCGCAGCAGATACAGAATGAGTTGATTGGTTCTGTGTTGTATTTTTTTTAGTTGGCTGTACAGCCTTTTTTGTTGTTTCAGGATAATCTTGGTATTCGTACTCTTCCTCATCAGCTAATCCGAAAAAATTAGCAATTGCTCCTCTGTTTAAAAGCGGCATTTTTGTTCCTCCTTTATTCGTCTTTGAATAGCGCTGTTCCTACACGGATAAATGTTGCACCTTCTTCAATCGCAATTTGAAAGTCTTGACTCATCCCCATACTTAATTCACTACATGGTGCATGGGCATAACCTTTTGCTTGAACAAGATCACGCAATTCTTTCAGCGTACCAAACACTTTATGGATTTGCTCATCAGAAGCTTCTTTAGGCGCCATAGTCATTAACCCAACAACCTTGATTTTTGTGCAGGCAGCTAAAGATTCCACAAACGGTAAAAGCTCATCTGGTGAAATTCCATGTTTTGATTCCTCACCAGAAACATTTACTTCAATAAAACAGGATAATTCTTTCTCTAACCGCTTCTGGATTTCTTCTGCTAATCTTAAACTGTCCAACGCATGAAAGTAATCAATTTCATTTACAATCAATTTTACCTTTCTGCGCTGTAAATTACCAATTAAATGCCACTTTATTTCAGGAAAATCAAATAAATCTTGTTTCTTTTCTAATAATTTATCTACTCGGTTTTCTGCACAATTCATAACGCCAGCTCTAACCAATTCTTCAGCTTGAGCAGATTCAACAGATTTTGTTACAGCTACTAATGTAACTTCTTTCGGATCACGATGAACAAGAGCACACGAATCCTGAATTTCTTGCTTGATTTTCTGCAAGTTGTCAGCAATCATGTGCTCTTCCTCTCCTTTATTTTTTACGACGGAAAAACGGTGGCGTATTTAATTCATCATCGCCATGAGATTTTGTTTCTTCGCGGTTGAATGTATCAAATTCTTTTTTTTCGATATTGTCAAAATTGGAATCATCAACTCTAGGACGAACATTTTGTTCACGTCTGATATCCCAATCGCCAAAACTGTTTTCTTCTTCTGAAGAAGTTGGTTTAGCTTGATCCATATCTAATACAGTCTTTTGAGCAGGTGATTGCATTTGTGCTTGTCTAGCTGGTCGGCTAGACTTGCGTTCCTTTTTTGATTCATCGATACCTGTTGCGATGACCGTCACACGGATTTCATCGCCCATTTCTTCATTGATAGATGTACCTAGAATGATATTTACATCGCCAGTTGCTGCATTTGCTACGATATCTGAAGCATCTTGTGCTTCGAACAATGTCATATCCAAACCGCCTGTGATGTTAAGAAGTACTTGTTCAGCTCCATCAATAGATGTTTCAAGCAATGGAGAGGAGATTGCTTTTTTCGTTGCTTCTACTACGCGATCTTCTCCACTAGCCACACCGATCCCCATCAATGCTGTACCTTGGTTTTCCATCACTGTTTTCACGTCAGCAAAGTCAAGGTTAACGTAACCTGGCGCTGTGATCAAATCAGAGATACCTTGTACACCTTGTCGTAAAACATTATCTGCTTCACGGAAAGCTTCAAGCATCGGTGTCTTTTTATCTACAACTTCTAATAAACGGTTATTTGAGATAATCAATAATGTATCCACATTTTCTTTCAAACGAGCGATACCTTCTGCAGCAAAACGGCCACGTTTCGGTCCTTCGAAAGTGAATGGACGTGTCACGACACCAACAGTCAATGCGCCCAATTCTTTCGCGATACCTGCAACGATTGGTGCAGCACCTGTACCGGTTCCTCCACCCATTCCTGCAGTGATGAAAATCATATCTGCACCGTCTAAAGCTTCGCGTAAGGATTGTTCACTTTCTTCTGCCGCTTTTTGTCCAACTTCTGGCTGAGAACCAGCACCTAAACCACGAGTATATTTGGGGCCTAATTGGATAACTGTTTCAGCTTTTGAATTTTTTAATGCTTGCACGTCTGTGTTGGCTGTAATGAATTCAACACCTTTAACGTTTTCTTCAATCATTCGGTTTACAGCATTTCCACCGCCACCACCGACTCCGATGACTTTGATTACTGCGCCGTCATTGATATTATTATCAATTGAGAATTCCATATCTTATTCCTCCCTGGATGAATTAATCAAAAATATTTGTAAAGAAACCCTTGATTTTATTTTTTACATTTTCTCCGGACTCTTTTGGTTCCGGCTCATCGTAGATTGTTTCTTCAGGTGCTTCATAGCTCTCATATGTGTTTGTTGTTTCTTGTTCAACTACCATTTGACGAGCTGCTGAGGTTTCACCCGTAACAGCAATTTTTGCCAATTGATACACTTCACTCAAGTTTGCTGAATAATCCACGATACTTATTACATTTGTAAATACCGGGTTTCTCAGCCCCATGTGATTTGGAACATACAATTTTACATTTACGCCGAAGATTTCTTGTGCCAAGTCCACAACACCAGGAAGACTAGCAGCTCCGCCTGTCAATACGACGCCACCTGGCAACTCTAATGCTTCGATTTGGTCCAATGCATCTTTTGCTTTGTTGAAAATCTGTTCCATTCGAGCTGAAATAATTTCTGACAAGTAGCGTTCATCGACTTTCACTGGTTCTGACTGACCAATCACATCTACTGGAAATTCTTCATCTGGTGATGTCCGTTCTGGGTATGCATCACCGTAGTTTATTTTCAACGCTTCTGCATTGTTAAATGACGTATTTAATACAATAGAGATATCTTTAGTGACAAATTCGCCACCTTCTTGGTCAAGATTGGTAAACTTCAATTGCTTATCATGCATAACAGCCGTTGTTGTTTGGCCGCCACCCATATCAATGACGATCGTACCAAAATCTTTTTCTCCGTCAGAAAGAATTGATTCAGTCAGCGCTAAAGGAGTAATCACCATTTCGTTGACGATTAATCCGGCATTTTCCACGCATTTACGTATGTTATGGATGATCGTTTTAGGTCCTGTAAACAACAGACCGTACATTTCTAATCTTACGCCGATCATTCCACGAGGATCTTTGATTCCCTCGAACCCATCGACAGTAAAATCTTGTGGCAATATTGACACGATTTGACGTTCAGGAGGTATTGAACGAACAAGGGCAGCTGAAGCCACATTTCTGACATCTTCATCGGTGATTTCCTTTGAATCTCCGTTAACTGCAATCATTCCCTGGCAATTTTCTACTTCAAGCATGTTTGCTGGCAAACCGACACTTACGCCTTTGATCTGGATACCTGCTTTTTCTTCTGCTTGTCGTACTGCTCGTTGTATCGCTTGGACCGTTTTATCGATATCAACGATAATGCCTCGGTTAATCCCTTCTGATTTTGCGTTTCCTACTCCAATAATATTCATTTGGCTGTCGATATATTCAGCCACGACAACTTTAACAGATGTCGTTCCAATATCAAGGCCTACATACATTCCTGTTTTTGCCATGAATGGGATTCCCTCCTACTTACTATTCCATATACAAGCGAACAACTAGCGTCCGTTTTAAAATATACTTATTAATAGATATATTCACTGCTTCCAATTCTACCATAAATTACTGGTTTTTAGAAAGTACATTCTTACTTTTTAAAGTTGTTTTATCAATTTTCATTTAAACTTGACGGAGTTGTACTTGGATTATCTTCTATTTGACTTGTTTCACTTGAATCATTTGAATCAGATGATCCGTTTGTGTTAGACGATCCAGGTGTTTGTGCTTCTTGCGTTTCTGCCTCTTCACTTGATTCGTTTGTTTGATCCGCATTTTCTTCACTTTCAGTTGTTTCTTCCGATTGGCCCGATTCTTCCGTTTCTTGAGTGCTACCGTAAGGATGCGAGAAGATACCAACTTCCATGTCGATCACACCTTTTTCATCCATATCTTTGGCTACTTGCGAATAATATTTCATTTGGTTCGCAAGATTATTGATATTTACAATAACTTGATTGCCGTCATTCATATTCAATTGGATCAGATTTTTATTACTTGCTCTTGGCGTGTACTTGATTTCAGAAATTGCTTTTTGTAATTCTGATGATAACTGATTGTATTGCTTTGTTAATTCTTTGATTTTTGCAGAGTCTTTGAACTCTTCCAAGATAGGGAGATTTTTTGTAGGATTTGCTACTTTTTCATCTAATACTGTTCCATTTTCAATCACTGGGTAGTACTGATTATTTTTTGCGATCAAAGCAATCTCTTTATATTCTGTTACATCTAAATCGAATTCATTCATCCCTTTGAAATGTATACTTGCTGTTTCGATTCTTGGCTGTGCTTTTTTAAGCCGATCGATATAAGTAGATCGATGAAAATACTGTCCCCAGACATTTTCTCCTAATGACAATTTTGTATCAGAGATGATTTCTTGGCTGTTGACTGTCTTATTGCCTGATACTGCAACTGCTTGTAATTTGCTATAAGGAGAAACATAATAGATCAAAAAAATCAGCGGTATACCCAATATAGTGATGATCAAAGCTAACCGACGAAATAGTACTTTGTGCCGTTGACTTTTTAAATTGGGCAGCCGGTTCAAAAAAGAACCGTTGTATGGCCCACCGTTTTTCTTTTGCTTGATCTCTTCAAAAAATTCGATTTTTTTCTCGGACTGGCTTTCTTCTTGCTGTTCCTCTTGAACCGTTTTTTCTTCTTCAGAATCTGAAAGGGGTGTATCTAATGTTATGTCTTCTTTTTTTGGCTCTTGGTTTTTCATCTCTTGTTCTGCCAGATATTTTCGGTTAGCCTTTTGCCAAGGAGTCAAATTGTTTTCATCAGAAGACGGATGAGACAATTTTTTTGGTTCTTTTTTCTTACTCACTAAGACCACCGCCTTTATTTTTTGATTATTTGTTTTACTAAGTCATAAAGACGTTTTGAAGCATCAGGGATTCCTTGTTCTTTAGAAGCTCGGCACATTTGCTTTTGAAATTCTTCATCACCCATGATTTCGTTGATTGTCTGACTTAGTGATTCACCTGTTAGTTCATTATCTGCAATCATTTTTGCTGCTCCTGCGTGAACAAGACTCATTGCATTTTTAGTCTGATGATCATTCGTAACATATGGGCTGGGAACCAACACTGCCGGTAACCCCAGAGCTGTGAATTCTGCGATCGAAGTTGCACCAGCACGCCCCACCAGCAGATCACTGGAAGCCATGACCTCTGCCATATTTTTGATATAAGGCTGGACACTAATATTTTGTATTTCAGGATTTATTTTATTTAGGATCTCTTCATAATATCTATCTCCTGAAGCATACAAAACTTGGTAAGAAGAAGGAATATATTCACTTAAAAAAACTGATACTGCTTGATTGATTTTAAGTGCTCCTTGACTACCGCCAAAAATCAAGACTGTTTTCTTTTCTGGATCCAAACCAAATGTTTTCAAAATATCTGATTTTTTAGTATCTGCTACTTCTTGTGCTCGAGGATTACCTACAAGAACTGCTTTGTTTTCAGGAAAAAAGGAAGCCGCATCTTTAAATGAAAGAGCGATCCGATCCACATATCGGCTTAAAAATTTATTGGTAACACCTGGTACACTGTTTTGTTCATGGATAATTGTTGGAATACCCATTTTGGCTGCAGCGTACACTACCGCTCCGGAAACATATCCTCCAGTACCGATAACGATATCTGGTTGAAAATCACTGAGGATTTTTTTTGCTTGACGGATACTCTTAAGAAACAATCGGACCGTCTTGATGTTATGCATGGAAATTTTTCGTTTAAATCCTTGAATCTCCAAGGTCTGGAAAGGCATTCCTGTATCAGGCACGATTTTGTTTTCTAGACCTCGTTTTGCTCCCACATACATGAATTCAGCATTCGGTTCTTGAGTCTTTACATAATTGACAAAGGCAAGAGCTGGATAAATATGTCCCCCTGTTCCTCCGCCTGTAACCAAAATTTTCATTTTTTATCGCTCGCTTCTACTTTTTCTATTTTAATCGGTTCACAGCTTCCATGAATCTGTTTCCTCTAGTTTCAAAATTTGGGTATTGATCCCAGCTGGCATTCGCTGGTGATAATAAAACTACATCACCATCTGTACTGTTTTCTAATGCTAAAGGAACTGCTTGTTCTACAGAATCGGCTGTTACTATTGTCTCGATGCCTGCTTTTTTTCCAGCATCCATCAACTTTTCTTTTGTTTGGCCAAATACGACCATTGCTTTGATTCCTTTTAATGAAGGAATTAATTCATCAAATGTATTTCCTCTGTCTAATCCGCCAGCCAATAACACGACCTTAGTCGTTTCAAATCCACTTAGAGCCATTTTAGTCGCTAAAATATTGGTTGCTTTTGAATCATTATAAAATTTTCTGCCTTGGATTTCTCCTACATATTGCGTACGATGTGGTACGCCATGGAAAAAATGCAACGTTTCTCGTATAGCTTCATTTGATATACCATACAATTTTGCTACAGAAATAGCAGCTAGTGCATTTTCTACATTATGCTTACCTGGTACGCCAAGTTCAGATATTTCCATTATTTTTTCTTTTTTATAGTATATTGAGTAATCGTCAGCATACACACCGTCTTCCAACACTTCTTTTGTCGAGAAAGGCAGTACGCGTGCTTTTGTTCTTTGCGCTAATTCTTGTAGTTCTGACTGATTCCAGTTAAGGATCAGATAATCTTTTTCTGTCATGTTTTTTTGAAGGTTCCATTTAGCTTTGACATATTCTTTTCTTGTACCATGATAATCAATATGTGCTTCATAGATATTGGTAATCACCGCTATATGAGGGCGGAAATCTGTGATTCCCATGAGTTGAAAACTAGATAACTCCATCACGATTTTATCTTCTGGTTTCGCTTCTTGCGCGACACCACTTGCTGGATACCCAATATTTCCTGCTAAACGTGCAATTCCTTGATCTGCTCCTGCATTCAGTAGTAGTCCTGTCATCGTTGTTGTCGTTGTTTTTCCGTTCGTTCCTGTAATCCCAATAATTGGGCATTCCGCTACTTCGTAAGCTAGCTCAACTTCCGTAATTACCGGAATACCCATTTCTTGGGCTTTTGCTACTAAAGGATGACTGTAGGGAATCCCTGGATTTTTGACCATCAATGAAAATTCTTCATCCAACAATTCGATTGGATGACTACCTGTTATTACTTTTATCCCTAAAGAAAGCAGCTCTTGTGCTTCCGGATTTTCGTCAAAAGGTTTTCCATCATTAACGGTGACAAGTGCGCCCAATTCATGTAATAATTTGGCCGCACTTACTCCGCTTTTTGCGAGTCCTAAGACAAGCACTTTCTTATTTTCATATGTTGATATTTTTTTCATTTCCCGTCATCTCCTACCAAACGATCCATAATGTGATCAACGAAGTCACAATGCTGATCAACCAAAAAACTGTATCAATCTTCCACTCCGACCATCCGCACATTTCAAAGTGATGATGAATTGGAGACATTTTAAAAATTCGTTTTCCTGTAAGCTTAAAGGAAGTAACTTGAAGCATCACACTTGCTGTTTCCATAACATAGATCAAACCAATCAAAAGCAATGTCCATTCTTGGTTTAGCATTATAGAAATTGCCGCTAAAAGTCCGCCCAACGCTAATGAACCGACATCTCCCATAAAAATCTTGGCAGGTTTTCTGTTGTAGACGAAGAAACCCAGTAAACCTCCTAAAACACTTAAGCAAATGATTAATACATCATACTGATGCTGATGCCAAGCAATTAGACCGTAAGCTGCAAAAGAGATACTTCCCAAGCCAGCAACTAATCCATCGATGCCATCTGTCAGGTTTACCGCATTTGAAAATCCAACAAGCCAGAAGAGAGCGAAAATACCATAAATGATTCCTAAAGGTAGATCTAGTCCGAAGAAATTCAATACACCTGGATAATCTTCAGAACGGTAAACAAGATAAAAGATGATTCCCCCTAGAATCTGTCCAATCAATTTCTGCTTCGAGTTCAGTCCCATGTTTCTTTTCTTGAATATTTTTATAAAATCATCAAGAAAGCCGATTACTCCGTATAACGCTAAAACAAAAAGCAAGATGAAAAGAGTAGGAGTTAGCTGTTTTTGCCAAGCTCCAACCCAAATTCCTGTCAAAATAGAGCCGATCAGAAACACTAAGCCGCCCATTGTAGGAGTTCCGGCTTTGCTATTGTGCCACTTTGGTCCCTCCTCACGAATCGCCTGACCTTGCTTTTTCATTTGAAAGTAACCAATAAATAGCGGCATTGCGGCAATTGTCATTGCACAACTGCTGACAATGGGAATCAATGCTTGTGTCCATTCCATGCTCTTTTCTCTCCTATTTCTCTTCTTATTCTTCTAAAGTAAAACTAAGTTTGTCTTCAGTGATTTTTTCATATGGAGCAAGTTCTTGTTTGACACAATAACCATCTCCATCAAAACTAACTTCAATACCGAGGATTTTCCCCAGCTTCATGATATCTGCTTTTGACCATCCTGTTACGTCAGGCATCAGCTTATCACCACCAGTGTATAGGATCAGTTTTTCTCCAGAGATCAACTGATCACCGTTGGCAGTAGATTGTTTTTGTACTTTTTTACCATTACCGATCACTACAGGTTGCAGTCCACTTTTTTGAGCATCAGCTGCTGCAACGTCCGCTTCAAGATTACGATAATCGGCTACGGATACTTTTTCTGTTTTTGTTTCTGTATCTGAATCTTCTTCAGTTTCTTTAAAATCCATTGCCCGTTTCATCAATGGATTTGCGATTTTAGCCAAGGCCATTCGATCATATGTCTTAGGGTGTTTCATTGTTAGATACAAGACATAGTCTGGATCTTCAGAAGGAACCATCTCCACAATCGAATACAGGTAGGCTGTATCTCCTGTTTGATATCCCCCTTTATCAGAAGCGATTTGGGCTGTTCCGGTTTTTGCCGATACATTGTATCCAGGTACACTATATACACCATAAGCACTACCGTAGTTTTCGCTTTCGACAACATCTCTCATATATTCACGGACTTTTTCTGTTGTTTCTTTTGAAAAAGGTTGCCCTAGAACTTCTGTTTGAGTTGTTCGCTCTTCTCCAGTTTGGGGATCCACCACTTTGCTGATATATCGAGGTTGAATCATTGTACCGTTATTCGCAATAGAAGTGAAAGCTTTCATCATTTGGAAATTCGTCACACCTACCGCTTGTCCATAAGCACTCATTGCTCGGTCGACAATATTTGATGTAGGTAAAGCACCGTTTACTTCATCATCTAGTCCAGAATGAGTACTTTGTCCAAATCCTAGTTTTTGTAAATAGTTATACCATCGTCCGCCTAATCGCTGTTCCAGTATGACCATCCCGACGTTACTTGACCATGAAAGAGCTTGACGCATGGTCAGCACACCTTTTTCACCAAAGTCATGGTCATTGATCGTAGCATCTTCTACTTGGATTTTTCCAGATTGGAAGGTTTCATTCTCGTTGAATTCTCCTTCTTCGATAGCAGCTGCAGTAGTGAAAACTTTCATGGTTGATCCTGGTTCATAACTATCTTGTACCAAGAAATTACGCCAGATAGCATCTTTTCCAGTCAATCCTTCCATTGTTTCAGGATTGAAAGTAGGTCGTTGTCCCATTGCCAAGATTTCTCCGGTTTTTGCTTTCATCAGGACTGCTGTCAATTCTTCTGGCTGATATTCTTCATTTACTTGATCCATCAGTGTTTCTAAATAACTTTGTAGTCTGCTGTCTAAAGTCGTGTAGATATCTTGTCCGTCGACAGCTTTTTCTTCTTCTGCCACTGTACCTGGCAGAGGATTTTGAAAATTATCTTTTTGATAAATAATCTTACCATCTTTACCGCTCAAGATATCATTGTAAGCAGACTCCAAACCTAGTTTACCAACTAAGCCATTCTCATCTTTGTCTGGAACTGCGTATCCAATAAAATGAGAAGAAAAGACGCCATTTGGATACATCCGAGCCTGATGGTCGACAAAGTAAAGACCAGCGACACCTTCTTTTTTCATGTCCGCTTCGATGTTTTGCTTGGTTTCTTGGGAGATATTTTTCCCATAGCTACCAAATTCAACTTGATACAGCTCTTTTTTTGCGCCGTCTTCTAAAATATTCAGTGCATCTTTTTTGTCTATAGAAAGATTCTTATGCAGGATTTCTGCTATTTTATCAAAATTCTTTTCTTCAACATACAGTTTTTTATCCCCAGAGGTATATGTTTTTGAGAGTATCGCTTTAATTGAATAAGAGGAGGCATCTTCTGCGAGCGCCACACCGTTACGATCATAAATCGTTCCTCTTTTTGCTTTTACTACTTCACTTCCTTGGTACAACTGTTTTGTTTTTTCAGCTAATGAGGTACCAGCAACATGACCTCCAATAACGATATACGAGAAACGGACGGCAAATAAAAAGAACAATCCAATACTCGTAGCAAATAAAATGATACCTACTTTTTTGCGATTGTTCATCGGATTTAGATTTTTCTTTTCCATAAACCGCCGAATTTTATTTTTAAGACTCATTTACTTCACTTTCCTTAAATTGTCGTCATTAATAGACAATCCTTTTTCTTCTGCGATTTGTTTAATCCGTTCAGTACGAGAAAGTTCGTTTTTTTCTTGTTCTAAACTCGTTTTTTCTTGCTTTTTATCATTGATTTCTGTTTGTATTGACGTGATTTCTTTTTCAGCTCCGCTGATATTTGTGCGCAGCATAACTGTTAAAACACATAAAGCAACAATAGCAATCGCCACGCTTGCCACAGCAATTTTTTCCAAAGCAGAAATCTGCTTCAATCGTTTTGCCGGTGATTGTGGAAGAATGATTTCTTGATTCGAAGAAGAATCAGGCATTTGTTGTTCTGGCTGATCCACCAATTCAGGTAAATCATATTCGTAATCTTGCATTTTCTTTAATTCTGCCATCATTCTACTCCTCTTTCATTCTTATTTTTTCTGCAATACGTAACTTTGCACTGCGTGATCGATTGTTTTCTGCTAGCTCTTCCTCTGAAGGAAGGATTGGTTTACGAGTAATGACTTTCAGTTCTGGTTGGAATTCGTCAGGTATGACAGGAAGTCCCGGTGGTAGATCTTGTACCGTACTATATTCTTTAAACATACTTTTGACAATTCTGTCTTCCAATGAATGGAAGGTGATTACGCTGATTCTTCCATTGACTTTCAATAACCGGATTGCCTGTTCTAAAGAGGCCTCTTCGGCACCGAGTTCGTCATTTACTGCAATCCGCACAGCTTGAAAAATTCTTTTTGCAGGATGCCCGCCTTTTCTTCTTGCGGGAGCTGGGATGACTTGTTTAATGATTTCGACAAGCTCACCAGTTGTTTGGATTGGTTTTGTTTTTCGTACTCGTTCGATTTCACGAGCAATTTGTTTGGAAAATTTCTCCTCGCCATAGCGGAAGAAAATCTTTACTAATTCATGGTAGGAATATTCATTAATTACGTGATAAGCGGATAAAGGAGCTGACTGATCCATACGCATATCCAACGGTGCATCTTGATGATAACTAAATCCACGTTCTGCTTCATCTAGCTGAGGGGAGGAAACCCCTAGATCATACAAAATGCCGTCTACCTTATCTACATGTTCACTCAAGCGTTCTTCTAATTCTCTGAAATTCGCTTTGATAAATGTGACCATACCTTGTTCGACATAAGAAGCTAAACGCAGCTTGGCGTGATCGATTGCTTTTTGATCTTGGTCAAACGCATACAGATGCCCTTTAGAACTTAGTTGGCTTAATAAATATTCACTATGTCCGGCACCGCCGAGTGTACAGTCTACATAAACGCCATCCGGTTTGATGTTCAATCCATCTACCGTTTCTTTCAACATGACTGTATAGTGTTGAAATGTTTCAGTCATTAGTCAGCCTCTTCCTATTCTTATAGTCCGAAATCAATCATACTTTCAGCAATTTCGTCAAAGTTATCTTCTGCTGCTGCAGAAAAATCTTGCCATCGTGTCTCATCCCAAATTTCAATTCGGTTAGATACACCGATGACTACGCAACCCTTTGTCAAAGCTGCATAATTTCTTAACGTGCCGGGTATATTGATTCGTCCTTGTTTATCAAGTTCGCATTCAGTGGCAGCCGAATAGAAGAATCGCACAAAAGTACGTGCGTCTTTTTTAGCCAACGGCATTTCGTTCAGTTTAGCTTCCAGATTTTCCCATTCGCTCATCGGATAGCCGAAAAGACAGCCATCCAATCCGCGTGTCAGAACAAACTTTTCGCCAAGTTCTTCACGAAGTTTTGAGGGCACGATTAAACGTCCTTTTGCATCAATATTATGTTGGAATTCACCCATCAACATTGAAAGCCCCCCATTCCTCCACTAACTAAAATTAGTCTACCACAATCCCCCACTTTCTACCACCTTTTCTGGGAAATCCGGGAACAACTTTTTTTATTCATAAACATTTTTTTAAAAATCAAGCTGCAAAAAGCCTTTTAAAAGACTTTTTGCAGCTTTTCTATTTTTTTCATAGGTAAGAAAGTATGTTCACAATGATCAAGACAGCGTACAAGACGATTGTCAACAGAAAAACCAAACGCCAAGTCATCTTGAAATAACGCGGATAAATAATTTCTTCATAATAATATGCTTGGAAAACAGCAATACAAATTCCCATTAGCAAAACAGAAATAAAGAAAAACGGCAAGATAGAAATTGTCCCTGTATTTCTAGACAATGTATGCATACCGCCCCACAAAAAAGGAATCGCCAAATCAGGGGCTTTTATTTTAAAACGACGATTTAACGAAAATAATTTTACAAGAAATTGGCAACCAAACAAAACGATTACCGGGTAAATATACCAAAACAAGATAAGTGGTGTGAATGTGCCCATGAACGTAAACTCCTTTTTTATCGTTGCTTCAAGTATACTGTATATACTTTACACAACTGTTTCATTTTATTTAAATTTATGCAGTTATATTCTATATCTTACAAACACATTCCATGTATTCCAATTCCCTATCCGTTATAATAAAAGAAACAGGCAACAGGAGGAAAATCATGATCAAATATTTTACATTAGATAATGAGAAACTGCGTAATACCGGAAAGGAAACTGACCAAACGATCTGGTATTGTGTAGAACATCCTAATCAAGAAGAGATTCATCAGCTGACACATCAATTTGAAATTCCGTCAGATTACATCACTTCCATATTGGACGATGCAGAAAATTCCCGTACAGAAGAATTCAATCAATCAAAGTTGACAAAGCCAGCGTTATTATTGTTACAATATCCTTTTGCTAAAACAAGTCCTAGCGGTTATTTTCAAGTGGATACATACCCGCTCTCTATCATTTTGACGCCCAAAAAGAAGCTTATCACAATTACGAATCATGAACCACTGTTTTTAAAGAAAGTCTTTAGCCAGACCTTTCCAAAAAGTGATATTTCGCCTAATCTCAATATCTTCTTTCAATTCATTTGGCAGGTCACACTCTCTTACAACAGTTATTTAGCTACGCTTCAATCTCAATGCGATACTTTGGAAGCCAAACTTCAAGTATCCACTGAAAACAAACA
Source organism: Enterococcus sp. SB12 (assembly GCF_030910025.2). Taxonomy (NCBI): domain Bacteria; kingdom Bacillati; phylum Bacillota; class Bacilli; order Lactobacillales; family Enterococcaceae; genus Enterococcus; species Enterococcus sp. SB12. The sequence continues at coordinate 1,837,720 of NZ_CP175675.1, forward strand.
ACTTTATCAAATCATGGATATCCAAAAAAGCCTCGTTTATTTCAGAGAAGCGACTTCTGCTAATTTAGATGCATTGAAAGAACTAGCGCAAAATAAACTTTTCCAAGAAAATCATGCTTTGAAAAATCATTTACGTGATGTATTGGTGGAAACAGAGCAGGCAATGACTACTTCTCGCATTCAATTAAAACTAGTAGAACAAATGAATCAGACTTTTTCAGCAATCGTATCGAATAATCTGAATAATATTATGAAAATTTTAACTTCTTTAACGATTATTTTAACTATACCGACAATCGTCGGCAGTATCTATGGAATGAACATTAAGTTACCTATTGCTGAAAGGGATGATGCCTTTATATGGCTAGTTCTATTAACATTATTTATTTGTATCGTAACTACCTATTATTTAAAAAAAGGGAAGTTTTTATAAAAAAGCCCTCTTGTGGAAATGGCAAAAAGATTGTACACTTGAATCAACTAATTAATGACGAGGTTGAAAACAATGCGTGAAAAAAAACAAACAAGTACTTTTGCTAAAGTAACAAAATTTGTCATTTGGACAATGCTGATTTTAACGATTGGATCTGTTGTATTGACTGCTGTAATGAGTGTCATGTAAAAATAAAATATAGCTATCAGCTGCTGAAAAGGACCTGAACCACTGCGAGGTGGCTCAGGTCCTTTTTGCGAGTTTCAATAGTTCTTTTGCATGTTCGAGTGTGAGTTTTGTAATCTCACTTCCAGCCAGCATACGTGCAATTTCTTCTTCTCTTTCTTTTGTTTTCAACTCTGAAACAGAAGTTTGCGTACGTCCATCAATCACTGCTTTCACAATATAATATTGATAGTCGGCGACTGCAGCAACTTGAGGCAGATGAGTGATGCACAAAACTTGAGAGTATTTCGATATTTGAGAAATTTTATCTGCGATGGCTTGTGCAACTCTTCCGCTCACACCTGTATCCACTTCATCAAAAATAATACTTGTCACACCTTGCTCAGAAGAAAAAATAGTTTTCAAAGCAAGCAACATCCGAGACAGTTCGCCACCAGAAGCGACTTTCACCAAAGGCTTCAGTGGCTCTCCTGGATTGGTCGTAATGTAAAATTCGATTTGGTCAAATCCATCATGATTCAATTGTCTATTTTCTTCTTTTAAGAAACGTACCTCAAACTCAGTGTTTTCCATATACAGACTTTTCAATTCATGTAGAATGGATTTTTCCAATTCTTTTGCGATTTTTTTACGCGCTTCATGAAGATCTGCGGCTTGTTGCTGAAGTAGAAGCTCTTTTTGCTCTAGTTCCTCTTTCATTTTGTCCAATTGACCTTCTGAAAAATCAGAAGAAGCTAGCTCTTCGGTGATTTCGTCATAGTAAGCCAATATTGACTCAATAGATTCGCCGTATTTACGTTTCAACTGTCGGATTAATTCTAAACGTTGCGTAACTTCTTCTAAACGACTCTCATCTAACTCCAATAAATCAATCTGACGACTCATATCGCCGATTGCATCTTGCAGCAAATAGTAAGCACTTTGGATATTTTCATAAATTGCTTCATACTCCACATCTAGATGGGCGATCCCTTGCAGTTCTGAAACGGCCAAGCCAACACCATCTACACTGTTTTGTTCATTATTCGTCAGTGCTCCGTAACCTGCAGCTAATCCATCAGCAATTTTTTGATAATTGCTAAGTTTTTCTCTTTCTTCTTTTAATTTCTCTTCTTCTCCGACTTGCAAATCAGCAGCAGCTATTTCTTCTTGCTGGAAATGGAGCATATCTATTCTCTGAACATAGGATTTTTCATTTTGCTGCACTTTTCGTACCCTTTTTTCCAGCTCACGATAAGAGATATATTCTTGCTGATAACTCTTTTTCTTCTGTTGGAAAGCTACATCTCCAAAACGATCCAATAAAGCAAGATGTGATTCAGGCTGGAGCAGTTCCTGATGTTCGTTTTGTCCTTGGATATCTACTAAATAACTGCCGATTCTTCTTAAATTAGCTAATGTGATGATATGACCATTCACTCGACAAACATTTTTTCCAGTTAAGGACATATCCCGTCGAACAATCAGATTGTCCTCATCTGTTTCGATCCCTAATTCAACCATCAGTTCAGAGAATCCTTCTTGTTTTGGTAGTTCAAACAACCCTTCAAGCACGCATTTTTCTGCTCCTTGACGTATATAATCGCTTGAACCTCTTCCTCCTGCTAACAGACCTAAAGCATCGATAATAATGGATTTACCCGCACCAGTCTCTCCGGTCAGCGCGGTCATTCCTTCGTGAAAAGAAAGCCGCAATTCCGGAATAATCGCAAAGTTAGTAATACTGATTTCTTGTAGCATCACATTCGCTCCTCAACTTAAAGGTAATGCAGGAAGTCTTTCTTCAATAAAACTGCCTGGTCTTCAGTTCGTGTAATCATCAAAACATTATCGTCATCATTGATAATCGAAAATAATTCTTTCTTGTAACGTTTATCAATCAAATTTGCTGCTGCCGAAGCATTTCCCGGCAATGTTTTCAAAATAACAAATTTTTCCATTTGGTCAACTGCCACGAAAGCGTCTTTTAATAGTTTTTCCAATTTAGTATTTACACCTTCGTTTGTTTCAGCTGGTATGCTATAACGGTAGCCGCCATCTGAGGCCGGTACCTTGATCAGTTTCAGTTCCTTTATATCTCTGGAAATCGTAGCTTGAGTAACAGATATTCCTTTGCTTTTCAGGATTTCAACAAATTCTTCCTGCTTTCGGATATCTTGCTCACTCAACAATCGAGTAATCAAACGATGCCGATCTTTTTTTCTCATTACGTCTTCGCTCCTTAGCATATTCTTCTTAATCAATGATAGCTTATTTCCTTGGTATAATAAAGAAGAATCCGCATACTTCTCACTTGATTTTCACAGTTATAATTTATTTATGGTCAAACTGTTCGTGTGCATTTGAAACCACTTCTGCCATATTAATAGCTGAATTGATTGTTCCGCTTTCGGGTACTTTCCTCAAGTGAGCCAAGAACTCGATATTTCCTTCTCCCCCCGTGATCGGAGAATAACTTAATTCCAGCACATCATATCCACCTTGTGCCGCAAATGACAAAATGTCTTCTAAAACTTTTTGATGGGTCTGAGGGTCACGAACAATTCCGTTTTTCCCTACAGCTTCTCTGCCTGCTTCGAATTGGGGTTTGATTAAAGCAATCACTTCTCCCTCTTCTTTTAAAATAGCATGTAATGGAGGCAGCATCAGTTTTAGTGAAATAAAAGAAACATCGATAACAGCAACTTCTGGAATTCCTAAGGTAAAGTCTTCGGGTTTTGCATAACGAAAATTCACTCTTTCCATTACGACGACTCTAGGATCTTGTCTTATTTTCCAAGCTAGCTGATTGTAGCCAACGTCTAAAGCATAACTCATTTTTGCGCCATTTTGCAAAGCTGCATCAGTAAATCCGCCAGTGGAAGCACCAATATCTAACAATGTTTTTCCTTCAACAGATAGATCAAATGCTTTGAGTGCTTTTTCTAATTTTAATCCCCCCCGAGAAACATAAGGAAGTTTTTTACCTTTGACTCTTAATTCACTACTCACTGGAATTTTTTCTCCCGGTTTATCAAACCGCTCGTTTTTTTCGTTGTAAATCAAACCAGCCATCACTGAACGTTTGGCTTGTTCTCTTGTTTCAAATAATCCTTGTTTGACCGCTAATACATCTACGCGTTCTTTTTCCATTCTTTCCCTCATTTCTCCACATCAAATTGCTTGATCATCTGGCGCATCAGCCCGCCATCAAAAGAAAAAACGTCCTCTTCTAATTTGTCTATGATCTTGTTGGCGGATAACAGCTCAATCTCCAACGCCTCACGTGTCTTTTCTAGGCCTAATAAACGCGGGTAAGTATTTTTTTCCATACGTTCATCTTTACCAGCTGTTTTCCCTAATGTTTTCGTTGTACCAATCACATCGAGTAGATCATCTCTTATCTGAAAAGCTAAACCTAAATGTTCGGCTAATCGTTGAAGTAGCAATAAGATTTCTTCAGGTTGCTTCGCTAATATGCCACCAGCCAGCAAGGCATAACGAATCAAATGCCCTGTCTTTCTTTCATGAATAAATGCTAATTCTTCTAAAGAAAGCTTTTTCGATTCGCCCTCGATATCTGCAGCTTGCCCAGCAACCATACCTTGTGATCCCGCACAAACAGCTAATTGCTGAAGCAGCAGAAGCTTAGGAGAATTACCTAAGTGTGCCATACTGATTAGCTGGAATGCTCCTGTAAGCAAACCATCTCCGGCCAATATAGCTAATGCTTCGCCGAATACTTTATGATTGGTAGGTTTTCCTCTACGAAGATCATCATTGTCCATCGCAGGCAAATCATCGTGGATCAAGGAATACGTATGCACCATTTCTAAAGCAGCTGCTACTTGATAGACGGGAACATCAATAGGCTCATCAAAGGAAGCAACGGCCGTTAAAAGTAATAAGGGACGTATTCTTTTCCCGCCTGCTTTCACTGAATAACTCATCGCATCATAGAGTCCTCTATCCGTTGTATGCTCATCTAAAAAAGACAAGATTTCTTTTTCTACAGCAGGTAGATGAATAGCTGAAAAGTCAGTTAATCTCATCTCAGCTTTCCTCGTTTCCGTCAAAATCAACTTCTTCATTTGATTCTGTCATCATTTTCGTCAAGGTCTCTTCTGCTTTAGCTAATGTATCTTGGCAATGTTTGCTTAATTCCATTCCTCGTTTAAACGAATCTAGAGCTGATTCTAATGGAACGTCTCCTTGTTCTAACTGCATGACAATTTTTTCTAATTCTTGCAGTGACTCTTCAAAAGTTGGATTTTCCATATTTTTATTCTCCTTTGTCTATCTCTTGTACTTGTCCTTTAACGATTCCATCTTGATAATGGATCGTCAGCAAATCCCCTTGATGAAGCTCAGAGACACTTTTTACTACTTGATCATTTAACGTCGTATAGCTGTAGCCTCTTCCCATGATTTTCAATGGACTCAACAAATCAAGAGATTGAACAGCTTGAGCAAAACGCTGCTGCTGTTGTTTCATATATTGTTGGATTTTCTCTTCTAAGCGTTTTTCTAGATAAGCAGTTTCTTGGCGAGCTGCTTTAACTCGATAAAGCGGAGCCACTTGTTCCAATTGGTGGCTTAATGCGATCGTTTGTTTTTCTTTCGCATGATAAATTTGCTGTGTAGCTTGATATAATCGCTGTTTCAACTGGTCTAATTTGATGGTCTGACCTTCATACAATCTTTCAGGCTGCCGAAATACATAGGAACGTCGAGCACGCTCGAACCGTTCTTGTTTGCGCTGGATCTGGCGTACAAACGCCTGCTGCAATCTAGCTTGCCGTTCTTGCATGCGCATCAACTCTTCTGACAAAACAGGAACAGCTAATTCTGCAGCTGCTGTTGGAGTAGCAGCCCGAACATCTGCTACTAAATCAGCGATCGTGGTATCTGTTTCATGTCCTACAGATGAAATCACCGGCGTATTAGCTTGATAAATCGCCCGAGCAACCCGCTCTTCATTAAACGGCCATAAATCCTCAATCGAACCACCCCCACGACCGATGATCATTGTATCGAAATTGCCCATCTCTTCTACTCTCTGGATATTCCTGACAACATTGTCCGCTGCTTGGTTTCCTTGTACAACTGTTGGGAACAAAACCAATTGGACAATTGGATATCTTCTTTTCACCGTCGTGATGATATCGCGGATAACCGCTCCGCTTGGACTGGTAAGGACCGCGATTCGCTTTGGGAAACGTGGCAGCATTTTTTTAGGCCCTTGAAAAAGGCCTTCCTTCATCAGCTTTTCTTTTCGTTCTTCCAATTCTTGATATAAAGCACCTATTCCATCAGGCTCCATGTGCTCTACATAGATTTGATAAGAACCTCCCGCTTCATATAATGAAATACGACCAACGACAAGGACTTTCATTCCTTCTTTTGGCTGGAATCGTAATTTTTGGAATGCTCCTTTGAACATAATAGCAGATATTTTTGCATGGTCATCTTTTAAGCTGAAATATTGATGGGCATTGGCACGTAAACGGAAATTCGATATTTCGCCTGTTAAATATACGCGTTCTAAATAAGGATCGGCATCGAATTTACGTTTCAAATACCTCGTTAATGTAGTGACAGTTAAATATTCTTGTGCCATCTATTCACCTGCTCCAAAAGCTTCGGCAGATTTTACGGTTTGATACATCAGCATCGTGATAGTCATTGGCCCTACACCCTTTGGCACAGGAGTGATCCAGCCTGCAATAGGCTCCACTTCATCAAATTTCACATCACCGATCAGCTTACCGTTAGCATCACGGTTCATCCCTACATCTATCACTACAGCACCTGGTTTTACGAATTCTTTTGTGACAAAATGTCCACGTCCTATTGCTACGACTAAAATATCTGCTTCTTGTGCCAGTTCAGCCAGATTTTCGGTTTTAGAATGAGTAACAGTAACAGTTGCATCTGCCATCAAGAGTAGCTGAGCCATCGGTTTACCGACGATATTGCTTCGTCCGATAACTACTGCTCGTTTACCCGCCGGATCGATAGAATAAGCTTCAAACATTTTCATGATGCCGTATGGAGTACAAGGAATCTTGTCCGGTTTACCCGCAAGGAGTCTGCCTAAATTCATCGGATGAAAACCGTCTACGTCTTTTTCAGGGCGGATAGCTAACAGGATCTTTTCTTCATCTATATGCTTTGGCAATGGTAATTGGACCAATATACCATGAAAACTAGGATCTTGATTGTATTTTTCAATTTCTGCAAGTAGTTCGTCTTCAGAAATCGTCTCAGGATAACGCTCTACCAATGAATGGATTCCGATTTCTTTTGCTACACGTTCTTTATTTCTTACATAGATTTGGCTGGCTGGATTTTCCCCTACCAATAAAACGACTAATCCGGGATGGATACCATTATCTTTCAATTTTTGGATTTTTTCAGCAATCTCTGCCTGCATTTTTTCAGCTAATTCTTTTCCGTTAATCAATTCTGCCATCTAACCACTCCCAGATATTTTTTGTGTTTTCATTCTACCATAGAATTTTCCCGATTTATAACAGGTTTATGATGATTCATAGAAAAAAGCTAGGACTTACGCCCCAGCTTCTAATTCTTTCAATACATTGGATAAAACACCGTTGACGAATTTACGTGAACGGTCATCACTAAATGTTTTTGCCAACTCGATTGCTTCATTTAAAGCAACAGCCGCTGGTACATCTGTCACATAAGTCATTTCAAAAATCGCGATACGCAAGATCACCAAATCCATTTTTGAGATCCGATTGATGTGCCAATTGTTTTTCAAATGTTTTTCAATCACTTTATCCAATTCATCTTTTTTTGCACAGACACCGCCAACTAGCGTATCAAGATAAACAGGAACAAACTCTGATTCATCTTCGTTGATCATGTCGCGGTGGTCTAATTCGATTGCGTTGAAAATCGCATCTTCTTTTGTTAGGTCTGCATTGAAGTCTAATGGAAATAAAGCCTGCAATGCCATTTCCCGAATCTCGTGTCTTGATAATTCTTTATTCATTCTCTTCCTCTTCGTCTTCAAAAAGTTCTTCGATTGTTGGTTGTTCTAATTTTTCAGGAACAACAGCTACTACATGGATATTGACTTCAGATAAATCGATATCCGTCATGAAAAGGACTTGCTGGCTGACCCGTTCCTGCATTTCCATTGCTACTTTAGGAACTGAAACACCATATTCTAGATAACAGTAAAGATCTACTTTCAAGCCATCTTCCTCGTTTGCTAAGTAAACACCTTTTCCGTGAGCTGCACGTCCTAATAATTCAGTGACATTGCTGGCAAAAGTTCCGCGCATTCCGTATACGCCTTCTACTTTAGAAGCTGCAATCCCGATAATTACTTCGATGACTTCAGGAGCGATCACGATCTCTCCTAAATCTTGGTTTGCGTTTAAAATCAAATTTTTTTCATCTGCCATTTATTTATTCCTCCCTTTGCCTAAGCACGAGATACATCCGAATTCCCTATGATGCGGCTATAGTGATCACGTGGTAAGAAAACTGCCGCCGATCAGCTGCAAACTGCTATGAATTGGAGAAAACACCCAACTTTATTATCTCTTACAGCTTAAAAGTTCTTCTATAGTGTATCATTAAATCGAGTGATTTTCTATAACAAAGTCTGTGAACACTGATTTTTACGCTTACTTCTTCTATTGATGAAACTATAAGATGATCAATTCTTTTGGTGAACGAGTCAACACACGATTTCCATCTTCTGTGATCAACAAGTCATCCTCAATACGTACTCCACCGATTCCTGGTAAGTAGATCCCTGGTTCATCAGTGATCACATTTCCTGGTACAAATTGCTTTTCTGCACGAGAAGAAACGTTTGGTCCTTCGTGGATCTCTAGACCGATCCCATGTCCTGTAGAATGTCCAAATGCTTCCCCGTAACCATGTTTTGAAATATAATCTCTAGCAACTGCGTCTAATTGGACACCAGTCATTCCTGGTTTTGCAGCATCAATAACTGCTAATTGAGCATCTAAGACTATTTGATAAATTTCTTTTAATTTTTCCCCAGGATCACCAATAGCGAATGTACGTGTCATATCGGAAACATACCCTTCGTAATAGCAGCCAAAGTCCAATGTGATCAAGTCGCCTTGTTCGATGATTTTTTTGCTTGCTACACCATGCGGCATAGCCGAACGCAATCCGCTAGCAACGATCGTATCAAAAGAAACACCTGAAGCGCCAAGAGAACGCATATAAAAGTCTAGTTGATTTGCGACTTCAATCTCAGTCATGCCCGGTTGTATCATTTTCAGGATGTGATCATATGCCATATCCGCAATATGACATGCTTTTTCGATAATAGCGATTTCTTCTTCATCTTTCACTTCTCTGAGTTCTTCGATCATCTGTGAAACAGGTACTAATTCCGCATCGATGATTTCTTCTAAAACCGAATATTCTAAAAATGAGACTGTTGTTTCCTCAAAAGCTAATGAGTGCAGTTCTTCTTTGCGTACTAAGTTTGCTACCTCATCAAAAATAGGTCCGACATTTTTAATAATTTCAAACCCTTGAGCCTGCGCTGCCGCCTGCTCGGTATAACGAAAATCAGTAATAAAAAATGCTTTTTCCAAAGTAATAACAGCTAATCCTGTCGTACCTGTAAAGTTCGTTAAGTAACGAAGATTGTACGGACTGGTGACCAAAAATGAATCCAAATTTTCTTCTTGCATTTTTTTGCGCAATTTTTCTACACGTAGCATCATAATGAAACTCCCTCTTTCTTTGCACGCTTTTTTCTATTATAGCAAACTTTTCTTCATACACGACAGTTAAATAAAAATTTCTGGAAAACTTCTTTTTCTTAAAAACAAGTAAAGAAAAAAGAGTCACAGTCTCGCTGCAACTCCTTTAGTTTACTATTTTGTAAAAACTTATGATCGTTTTCCAAAGAAAAATGAGACAACTGCTACCAAAATCACTGCGCCTAAAATAGATGGAATAAGTGCCATACCTGCAGCTTTTGGTCCCCATTCGCCGAAAATTGCTTGTCCAATACTTGAACCGACTAGTCCAGCAATGATATTCGTTACACAGCCCATCGAATTTCCTTTACTGGTGATTGCACCTGCAATTGCTCCGATCACGGCTCCAACAATCAATGTCCATAACCAACTCATAATATAACCTCCTTCTTTGCTAATCAATTTTAGCATATGGGATTTAAAGGGGACAAATAATTGGTTTTGCTATTTCATATTTTCTTCTGCAAAGTAAAAAAATAAAGAAAACCTCCTCTTAGAAGTTTTCTTTATTTTTTACTTGCGTTTAAACATACTACGAATACCACGTTTCACTACATCAAAGAAACTCAATGATTGTACCATTCTATCTTCATCTACATATTCTCTGATCGCACGAAGCACTTTTTTAGGTTCTTTGGAAGAAAATGTGTATGTACCATTTTTTTTCGTTTGAATGGCATATCGAGGAATCCATTTTCCCTTTAGCATGACTGATGCTAGTACATAATCCACTTCTTCCCATGGAATTTGGATATATTTGCGTCTATCTCGCGCATGGTAAAACTCAAAACCATTATCACCTATCATGATTTGCCCGTAATCTGTCAGACCCGTAAACGAAGTAGCATCAATTACCAAGTCTACTTTTGTATTGATTGATTGAACCATTTTCTCCCTCCAGATATTTGTTTATGAACAGTATACTATATAAAAAAAGCTCGGGACAACGCCCGAGCTATATTTTTATGGATTATAAAAGTCCGATGACGTGTCCAACAATACCGACTACGAATAAACCAAGGATGATAACGATTGGAGAAACCTTTTTCTTAAGCAACCACATACATAACAATGTTAATCCTAATGCAGCTAAACCAGGAATCAATTGGTCTAAGTTGTCTTGTAATGTTGTTACCTTTTCAGGAGAAAGGGCTAAGCCATTATTAACTTGTTCAAATGCACTCTTGATTCCTTCACCACCTGAAGGCAATTTATCCCATTCGATGTAAGCACCTTTATCTAATTTTACAGTTGATACAACTGGTAAGAATTTGATTGATACCCATCTTTGTACAAGGGCAGCTAATACGAACATCCCTAAAATTGAAGCACCTTTTGTTACGTCTTGTAACAATCCGCCAGAAAGGTCATCAGTAATTTTAGAACCAGCTTTGTAGCCAAATTCTTGTGTATACCACATGAATGCCCAACGAATAATGTTCCAACCTAAGAAGAAGATGATTGGTCCAAGGATATTTCCTCCCATAGCTAATGAAGCACCTAGTGCACCTAGCATTGGACGTACTGTAAACCAGAACACTGGGTCACCAACACCAGCTAAAGGACCCATCATACCTACTTTAACCCCTTGAATCGCTACATCATCAACAGGTGCGCCATTCGCACGTTCTTCTTCCAGTGCCAATGTAACCCCTAAAATTGGAGAAGCAATGTATGGGTGTGTATTAAAGAATTCCAAGTGACGTTTTAATGCTGCAGAACGTTCTTCTTTTGTTTTGTATAATTTTTTGATTGCTGGAATCATAGAAAATGCCCAGCCACCGTTTTGCATACGTTCGTAGTTCCATGAACCTTGAATGAAGGTAGAGCGCCATGCAACAGCTAAACGATCTTTTTTTGATAATTTGATTTTTTCTTCTGCCATTTTATTTTCCTCCTTCAAGATTAATAGTCATTCAAAATGTCGCCTAAAGGGTCACCAGAGTTGCTTCCGCCTCCATTATTTGATGAACCACCCATTTTAGAAAGGTTCAAGTAAATAAGAGCTAATGCAACACCTAAAGCACCTAGAGCAATCAATGTTAATTGAGAAATTGCAGCTACAACGAAGCCGATAATGAAGAATGGCCATACTTCTTTTGTAGCCATCATGTTGATTACCAAAGCATAACCTACAGCTACGACCATTCCCCCACCGATAGCCATACCATCTGTTAACCATGCTGGCATTGATTCAAGGAATGATTGCACAGTTTGTGCTGGGATAAATAGCAATGCTGCTGCCGGGATCGCAATACGAACCCCTTGTAAACACACAGCAATGATGTGCCACATTTCAACCGTACGGATGTTTCCTTCTTCAGCAGCCGCATCCATCAAATGAACGATTGGAACAGCGATTGTACGTACGATCATTGTTAAGAACAACCCTGCAACAGCCAAAGGAACGGCAATCGCGATTGCAGAAGGAACACCTTTAACACCTTGTCCACCTAAAACTAAAATAATTGCTGATGCTACTGATGCTAATGCAGCATCTGGTGCTACAGCGGCACCGATATTTGCCCAACCTAAAGCGATCATCTGAAGCGTACCGCCAAGTACGATACCAGCTTCGAGGTTACCGGTAACTAAACCGATCAATGTACATGCCACTAGTGGTTGATGAAATTGAAATTCATCAAGAATACCTTCCATACCAGCTAGAAAGGCAACTAATACGACTAAAATTATTGAAATAATAGACATGATAAGCCTCCTATAAATTTTAATATTATTTATTACGCTTTTGCTAATTCAGCTTTTGCTTTTTTCAAAATATCATCCATGTTATCGCGTGAATCATTAGGTACTTTACGTACATCGAATTTCACACCTTTTTGTTCAAGCTTCTCAAACGCTTCAACGTCTTCTTGTCCCATAGACAATACTTTACTTACAACGACTTTACCAACCGAATGCGCCATTGACCCAACATTTAATTCTTTGATTTCTACGCCACCTTCAACAGCTGTCAATACGTCTTCAGGATTTTCAAATAAAAGCAATGCTTTGGTATTTCCAAAACGAGGGTCTTTTGCCACTTCGATCATTTTGCTAATAGGAATAACATTTGCTTTTACACCTGGAGGAGCAGCTTGTTCGATTAGTCTCTTACGCAGATCATCCTTTGATACTGCATCTGAAACAACGATAATACGGTTTGGTTGCACTGCTTTTGTCCAAGCTGTCGCAACTTGTCCATGTAACAGACGTGAGTCAACACGTGCTAATACATATTTGATTTTCCCGTCTCCGACCACAGTTCCTTCTGGAAGTGCTCCTTTAGGTTGTGCGTCTTCAACTGCTGCTTTCGGTGCTTCTGCCGGTTCTAATTCTTCCGGTTTTACTTTTACACCGTCTTTTGCTGTTTCAATGATATGTGCTGCAATTTCATGAGCAGATTCCATTGAAAAGCGTGATGCGTAGGCTTCAATCAACATTGGTAAATTCAAACCGCTTACGATTGCCCATTTATCTTTGTGCTCTTCGAATAATGTGTTTGATTGATTGAACGGTGTTCCGCCCCATAAATCAACTAAGAATAACACTTCGTCTTGATTATCAAAAGAAGCAACCGCTTCTTCCAATTTGGCTCTCAAGTCATCTGGACCTTCACTTGGTTTCAAGATCACGGCTTTGACGTTTTCTTGTTCGCCAAAGATCATTGAACCGGATTGTAAGATTCCTTCAGCAAATTGTCCATGACTTGCTAGGATAATCCCTACCATATTTATACCTCCTATTTACTTTTGTTGTAACAAATTCAAAAATATTAATAATTGCTAACCATTACAACAGAATTATTTGACCTTTTCCAACAACCATTCTTGCTACACCTTTTTGATTTTCGCTAGTAGTTCCATCAAAAGGATTTTCCTGTCAGCAGGTACTTTTCGAATCTCTAACTCCACTTCTTGACTGTTCAAGTAACGAAAGGAATCAATATCTTGTTGATTTACTGAAACAAAATTGGTAATCATTGATTTGCCTTCAGTAAAACTCATACCGCCGATATTCAACGACTTCAACTGTACACCGCAGCGGACAACCGCTTCAACATCTTGGGGATTGGTGAATAAAAGCATCACTTTTGCTCGTGATAATAATCCACTATGATAGATTTGAATCATTTTCTGCACGGTTATTACATTTGCTGTGATCCCCGGCGGTGCAGCTTCTTTTAGTAGAAACTTTCTCAATTTATCTTGAGCAACTACATCGCTGATCACAATGATACGTTCAACACCTGTTTGCTTCGACCAAACTGTTGCGACTTGCCCGTGGATTAAACGATCATCTATACGTGCCAATCGAATATCCATCTGCAAAACTCCTTCTTCCTCACTACTTCACAGAAACCCCTATCATTTCTGTGTGAACAACCACCTCCTAGCACACACTACTATAAGCAAAAAGCGTGCCAACTTTTTTACGATACACTAATTGAATTTAAAGGATTCTTAACCAATACACAAAAACGATACACTATAAAAGTGTATCGTTTTTGTGTATTCATGGCACAGTGTATTCTTTTTTATCTAACTGATTATGGACTAGACGTAGCAGGTAATACATTTCTTCTATCGGCACTTTTACTTTTATCTGATCTTCTAACAGAACAACTGAAGTTGCCAATTGGCTATAAAGAGGATCATTCGTTGTATTTGTCAATTCGTTTTCTTCCACAGTCAATGGTTCATTCCGAATAATACGTTCGATCATTCCTGCTGTGTGCATCACTAGGTTGATTTTGAATCCATATTCTTCATCGCCGATTCCCGTCGTCTGAGAGATTTGTGTAGAAAATTGCCACATTGGATCGATTAACTTACTACCATTAATAAAGATGAAGTTATCAGAGATAAACTCAACACACGTATTTTTAGCTGACTCTTCATCTAGGAAGATGAATTCAGTTTCCTCCAATTCTGATTCCATCAGCAACTGATCCAAAATGACTTCGATATTTTGATCAATAAAACGTTCTAAAGGAATAAATGGGGCTTGGATATTCAAATCAGTAATCCCAGTAGTAGCTATGATCTGATATTCTTTTTGGATAACTGGCAGTTCTTCTTTCACTTCCACAATCGACAAAGCTAGAACTTCTAATTCTGTTTCTTGACGCTTGTTTACCGCTCGTTCGATCAATTCTTTGATTCTTTGTGCTGTACCTTCGCCAGATGCGCAGATAGCCAAAACAGCTTTTTTCTTATGAATAGGTTTTGCTTCCTGAACAGATTCTACAGAAGATATTTCTGCGTAACCTCGAAAATTTTTCAATGATTCATGCAACATATCTAGATCTGTCCCTAATACTGAGACCTTTCGTACAGTTTCCAAAACTAGAGAAGTTGTTACCATATCAACAGTACGTACTGGAATCCCAGTGTCTCTTTGAATTTGCGAATTAAACGACGCAAGGGACCCCATATCTACTAAGAGTATGACCCCGCTTCCTTCATCTACTTCTTGTACATTGCGTTCAATTCGATCCAATGCTGTTTTCGGATCCATATCCAAAGGCATGTCTACTGCTCGTACGTTCTCTGCATCTAACAACTGTTGGACAACTTGGACCATACTGCTTGCTGTGCTGTTTCCGTGAGCTGCAACGACTACACCGATTCTGCCGCTTGCTTGATTTGCCCGTAACGAGACGAGTAGAACGGTCAAGTAATAGTCTTCACTTTCTGGAATCTCCACTTGAAAATACGTTTCGATATAACTACGCACTTCTTTCGCAACAGCATATTCATCTGGAAAATCAAAAGCCATCTCACGGATGTTATCATTCGTATGCCGTTCTTCTCCTAAGTTGATTTTTTTCAAAAAAGAACTGATATGCAAGCTCATAGCATAAATAAAGTTTTGCTGAAACTCATATTGTAAAGATCTTTTGACCATTACATAAATCTGATTGGTCACTTCTATGATTTTCGGATCTACAAATTCTGCTAATTTGCTGTCTGCATTAAAAGAAAAACCATGGTCTTTATAGAAAGACTTCAGATGGATGTTGATATCTGTAGAAATGAAATGATTGATTGCTTCTTGATCCAAACCATCCGACTTCAGTAAAGCTGCTTTATCTCCGATGATATCATATAGATTATAAGGTAACTCATAGGAGTCCGATTGGATTTTCATGATCGTATCATTTGGTGCTACAGTTATCTTTGGCTCCAATATTTTAGAAAGCTCTGCCATTGCACTGCGGTTGCTTGCTAATTGAATCAATCCGCTACGAATCCCTTCTGTCAAATCATCGATTGTGATCGAGATTTCGGGTGATTGCATATGATTTAGAAATCCTCGTGCACATACTAACTGGATATTTGACTTCAATTGTCCTATATTTCCATAGGTCACACTGCCGATCAATGCTTTTGCTACATCTTCTGTCAAAGAAATCTTTCGCTGCGTGCGGTTTGCTTCGTGGGCAATCATGATTTTTACTAAATCGACTTTCTCATTTGCAGGACGTTTTTCAAAAGCCGGAAGTTTGATATTGATCGGGATACGCCGAACAAAAGTTTCTAATAGAGAAGAACCTGGGTCTTCTGTGGTCGCACCTACGATCCGTACATTTGCTTCATGGGATTTCGTTGTTTCCCCAAGACGACTGTAAGTTCCGTGATCCATAAAGTAAAAGATCATTTCTTGTCCTTCAGGTGGCAACCGGTGAATCTCATCCAAAAACAGCATACCGCCATCCGCTTGATCGATAATCCCCATTTTTTCTTCATCTGCGCCTGTAAAAGCACCTTTTGCGTACCCAAATAAATGACTCATCAAAAGCTCAGGGTTATTGGCATAATCAGCACAATTGAAAACAATCAGTTCCGTTTCCTCATCTATTACATGATGCGCTTTTGCAAAATGATACATCGCGTGTGCAAAATAAGTCTTTCCTGATCCGGTAGGTCCTGTAATCAAACAATTTAATCCTCTTGGCGGATACAAAATCGCAGCTTTTGCCTGTTCCACTGAATTTTTCATGCTGCCGTTAGCTCCAATGATTTTTGCAAAGATATCCTTAGTATCTATTTGGAGTGTATTTTTTTCTTCAGAGACCGGCGTTTCTTTGTAACTGACTACATGTTTTGTAACTGGCTTTACGTGCGTAACGAGTGTTTGATATATGTAACGTACTGGTCGTCCGTCTGTCTTTATCAGTTTTCCTTCGCGCACTAGCTGATTCAGATCTTTACTGCTATTTGTTCGCTGAATCCCTAACACTTCAGCAATTTCCTGTGTTGTTACTCCTTGATCATATTCTGCCTTTGTTAAATGAGCGGTTTTTTCTTTGACATACATATAAATTCGGTCAATGCGTTTTGCCAATGGTATCGCTCCTTTTCTATAGACTGTTGTACTTAGGCTTCAAAACATAATACTATGTATTTATTTCTGTTTCGTCAACTATTTACCTGATTTTGTTTTGTTGATAACAAGCGAAGGGACAAGCGTAATGAAGATAAAAGAACACAAAATATCAATTACATTTTTATATCGGAAACAAGAAAAAGAACACTATTCATCCTACAATGATGCTCCTGATAGCAAAAAATAACGCTTTCATCAATAAAAACAATAGTTATCAAAACATCCTGATTACAAGATGGCAAAAAAATATTAAGTGTAAAAAGACAAAGTAAACTTCGTAGCCTCCACTACAACTTTTATTTTTATAAACAAAAAAAGGCTGTGACAAAAGTCTTGTCACAACCTCTTTAATCACAAGATTCAATTAAGCTTCTTGAGCTACTGGATAAACAGACACTTGTTTTTTGTTACGGCCTTTACGTTCGAAACGTACTACGCCATCAACTTTTGCAAATAAAGTGTCGTCTCCACCGATACCCACGTTTACACCTGGATAGATTTTTGTACCGCGTTGACGGTAAAGAATTGATCCACCTGTAACTGTTTGTCCATCAGCACGTTTAGCACCTAGACGTTTTGATTCTGAGTCACGGCCGTTAGATGTAGAACCGCCACCTTTTTTGTGGGCAAATAATTGTAGATTCATAGATAACAACATGGTCTGCACCTCCTATTTATCATTAATTGTTTTAATTTGGATATATTCTGAGTTTTCAGCTTCTATCGATTGTAATCCTAATAAAAGATTTTCTAATAGAATCTCAGCAATATTGTTTTGTTCTTGTGTCATTCCTGAAGTGACTTCGGTATAAAGATAACCGCCTTCTTCTTCATTCATTTCAACAATCGGCTCAAAACCGGCTAATGAGGCAATCCCGTTGACAGTGCTGATCGCTAACGCAGAAACACCTGCACAAACGATATCACTTCCATAAGGACCAGCATCAGCATGCCCGGTCAAAGTGAATGAAACGATCTGACCTGCGTCATTTCGCTTAAATGTTCCTTTGATCATATATAGGCCTTCTTTCTCAAACGCTATTAAGCGTTGATCGCGTCGATAACCACTTTTGTATATGGTTGACGATGACCTTGTTTACGGTGTGAATGTTTTTTAGGTTTGTATTTGAAAGTAACGACTTTCTTTTGTTTGCCGTGTTTTTCAACAGTACCTTCAACAGTTGCACCTGCAACAGTTGGAGCGCCTACTTTTGTAGATTCGCCGCCTACTAAGATAACTTCGTCAAAAACAACTTTTTCTCCTGCTTCAACGTCAAGTTTTTCAACATAGATTGCTTGTCCCACTTCAACTTTTACTTGTTTACCACCAGTTTTAATAATTGCGTACATGCTATAAAGCACCTCCTTCTGATATACTTAGACTCGCCATCCGAAGTGACAGCATATGCTGTGCTTATTACTTGTTCTGAGCGGTTGTAGCTGTGGAGTCCACAATTACAACAGTACTAGCTTACCAGAACAGCAACCGTTAGTCAACTAAATTTAAAATCAAAAAGTAAAACAAAAATTCAAGCAATACTTCTGATTTTCTATCCTCCCAGTTCTACCAAATAAAATAGTCGCATTGTGTTTCTTTTATTCTTATAATAAAAGAAAAAGGAGGAGCATAAATGGAATACCCAAAAGAACTGATACAAGAAGCTTCTTTAAGAATGAACGGCCGTCCTGTAGAAGGATTTGTTGCTGGGCAAGGACCTCTTCATCCTAAACTGATGCTCGTGGGAGAAGCCCCAGGGAAAACAGAGATTGATACGCATGTTCCTTTTAGCGGTCAAGCTGGAAAAGAATTGATGCAGGCACTTTCTTCAACTGGCTTAACACGAGAAGAGGTGTATATCACCAGTGCTGTAAGGAGCCGCCCGTATCGCGTGACTCATCGGATCAATAAACGGACACAACAGTCAGAAACTGTTTACCCAAATCGGACACCTACTCGTTCCGAAGTATTTGCGCATGCACCAATATTGGATTACGAACTGATGAAGGTCCAGCCAAAATTAATTTCGACACTTGGAAACATTGGTCTTCAACGTTTACTTGGCAAAGAATATACGGTTACCAAAAATCATGGTCAACTCTATACAGGGCCTGTCTTACAATTAACAGAACAAAAGGATGCCTACGAATGGTCAGAAAAAAACTATCGAATTCTTCCACTTTTTCATCCAGCAGCTATTTTCTACAATCGCTCCCTTGTACCTGTTATCCATCAAGACTGGCAAGTACTAGCTTCACTTTTACAGCAAGATTAAAAAGAACAGACAAGACCATAAAATCTTCAGTTTACAGTCTTGTCTGTTCTTTTTCATTGTTTTAACGGCTAATTGCAGTATATTTCGCATGTAAAGCTGTCAACGCATGAGCAACTGTTTGATGTTGATGCGTGAATGTATGTTCCCACAAGTGAGAAAGTTGTTTTTCTACTTCTGGCTGCAAGGAAGTATAGATAATCGTTTGTCCTCTTTGCTCTGCTTTTTCTTGAAATTCATCAAAAACTGCACGTGCCGTCAAATCAATACTTGGTACGCCTCGCATGGAGAAAATGACACCATCGTGATGATTTAGTTCTTCCAATTTATTTTTGAGTTTTTCTGAAGACATAAAAAACAGTGGACCACTAATATACACTACTGTCCAGTTATTCAGCTTTTCCGTTTCTGGCAGCCCCATTCTTTGCCAATCGATCGTTTCTAATGAAATCGTGATAGCAGCGCTTTTGACAACAAAAAATACACAGCCGCCGATCACCCCGATCACGATAGCAATACTTAAATCAAAGATAACTGTACAAATCATCGTAAGGATAAACAATAGAACTGCTGACCAATATTTATTAGTAAATAGCTCCTTGATCGTTTCCCATTCATTCATACGCCAAGCCGTCACGATCAAAACACCTGCAAGTGCTGGCATTGGAATCTGTGACATCACTGGCGCAAAAACAAGCATGGAGAGCAGTAAGACAACTGCATGTATCATACCAGCTAATCTAGTTTGTGCACCAGATTTGATGGCCACGCTTGTACGGGCGATGGCCGCAGTAGCAGGAATCCCGCCAAAGAAAGGAAGCAACAGATTTCCAATTCCTTGCGCCATTAATTCTTGATTGCTATCTAAGGGCTTATTTGCCATTCGGCCAGCCGAAGCACCACATAGCAAGCTTTCAATCATTCCTAATAAAGCAATGCTAATAGCTGGAACTGCCACTTGTTGCAAGGCAGAAAAGCTAAAATCTCCCATATTCAAACGATTACTACTGATCAATGTTTGTGGAATCTTACCCACAGTTGCTACTGGTAAATGGAACAATAGCATAACTGCTGTTGCCAAAATGATAGCCAGCAGCGAACTAGGCATTCGTTTCGCCCATTTTTTTGGATAGATAAACATCCCTAAAATGACTAGCCCTCCCATGATCAAAGAGGCTGTGTTTATCGGAAATCCTATCGTTTGATAACTACTTAGTTTTTCAATAACGTTTGTACCTTCCGAGTGAACACCAAATAAATTATCGATCTGACCTAATGCAATAATGATAGCAATACCTGAAGTAAACCCCGTAATTACGGGTGCTGGGATAAAAGAAGTCAGTGTTCCTAATCGGAAAAGTCCTGCTGCAAGTAAAAATAGACCCGCTAAAAAAGTAGCAAGCAATACACCTTGCATTCCCTTTGTTGCCGCAATAGACATCAAGATAGCTGCCATCGCACCTGTCGGACCTGATATTTGATAAAAACCGCCTGATAAACCGCCAATAACGATACCGGCAATGATAGCCGTAATCAAACCTGCGGCCGCATCAGCTCCGCTTGACACCCCAAAAGCCAAGGCTAAAGGCAATGCTACAGCAGCTACTGTGATCCCAGCCAAAAGATCTTTCTGAAATCTTGAAAGATCATAACCTGAAAATTCTTTTTTTAGTGAGGAAACATAATTTTTGAACACCTATCTAACTCCTTTTTCATGAAATTTTCTAAAATACCATTCATTAGAATATCATATTTCATGAGATAAAGTAATATTTTTCACAAAGTTTCCTGTTAGATAAATTCTTATTTTTTCTATATTTATAAGAAAATAGAAAGCAATGCCAACAGAGCTAGCCCACCTTGTTTGAGTAAAATCCAACGATCGCTAGTCAAACTGCCATATAATGCAACAAAAAAAATAGATATTAATAGCATACTTGTGATTTCTTTAGATGCAGAAGAAAGATAAGCTCCATAAAGTAGTCCCACTCCTAATAGTCCATTGTACACTCCTTGGTTCTTAAACAATGTTTGAACAGATTTTCTGCTTAACTCTTCTTTACTCATTTTAAAAACCCTACTTGTCGTGTCAGAATCAGTTCTCACCGTTTCGATATACATGATATAAAAAAATTCAATTGCAACTAGAGTCACTAAAATTTTCGATAGTATCGTCATATCTTCTTCCTCTTTTCTGATGAATTTTATTTTTTTGCTCCTTATAATTGTACTCGATAAGGATGTTTTTTTATTTTATTTGCCTTTGAAAACAAACAATATTGGCACAAAAAACAAAGAAAAACCGTTAGAAACCTCAGTTTCTAACGGTTTTTTAGCGTCACAGGAGGGATTC
The DNA here is from genome assembly GCF_030910025.2 of Enterococcus sp. SB12. Classification (NCBI taxonomy): domain Bacteria; kingdom Bacillati; phylum Bacillota; class Bacilli; order Lactobacillales; family Enterococcaceae; genus Enterococcus; species Enterococcus sp. SB12. Next base: position 1,859,122 of record NZ_CP175675.1, read on the forward strand.
GAACCCCCGACCGTCCGCTTAGAAGGCGGATGCTCTATCCAGCTGAGCTACTATGACAAGAATCAGCGGAACATCAATAATTATAGATAATTAAATTGCTTCTGTCAATACGAAATAGTTATTTAATTAGCAAATAATGAATTATTTTGGCCCAACTACTAAATCAATCTTTTAAAACGAGACATTCTCCTTCAGCTGTTCTAAGGTTATCAATTGAAAACAGGAGCTACATTGACTTCATGCTACTCCTGTTTATTTAGATTTCCTGTATCCTTTAATTGACTTACAAATATAGAAACTTTTACATCAAGTTCGAATTGAGCCCTCGATTCAATCGATTATCTACAGGCTGCCATAATCATGTATCACAACTCAATTGTTTCTGATTCCTTTGTCATTAAGATCACACCATCACCTAATGGCAAGATTGTCGATGTCAAATCGGGATGATCCATCACAACACGAAGAAATTCATTTAATTTACGATGGATAGCTCGTTTGCCACGGGGAATCTCTTCATCTGGGAGCAAGATCGTTCCTCCTTGGAAGATGTCATCTACCATCAAAACGCCACCTTTTCTTAACAAACGTAAGCATTCAGGTAAAAATTCAATATATTTTGATTTTGCACTATCCATAAAAATAAAGTCATACGGACCAGACAACTCCGGCAAGATATCTGCTGCTTGACCTTCAAGCAAAGTCACTTTATCTGTCAGTCCTAGACGTTCATAGTTTTTTTTAGCTTTCTCGATCATGACATCGAAACGATCAATTGTCGTAACATGAGCGTTTTCTCCGATTGTCGTGGCCATGACACTTGATGAAAAACCGATAGCTGCTCCGATCTCCAAGATTCGTTCAGGCTGAAGCTGTCCAAGTAAAAATTTCAAAAATACAACTGTTTCATGGGGAATAACTGGTACTTCTGCTACATGAGCTTCTTCTTCCAGTTTGCCTAGCTCACCCGGTAATTTTTTTTGCTGGGTACGCATAAAATCCAATAGTTCTTCTTTGACTACAGGACGATGCATCATTTCATTGCGCATACTACTCCTCCTCTTTACACATTATACGAACAACTGACTAAATCTACAAGCTGCATGAGTGTTTTCTCGTGTTTCATGTTCAGAAGAGTCGTTGGATCTCTGGAATACATTTATGTTTTTAACATTCTTACAACAATTTCTGTGTTCGTCTCCGCTTCTTTTTCAACTCTACAAAAGTATTCCATGCTGTGATTCCTGTTAGGCAAAAAGCAATCGTAAAGAATAACCCCTGAATCCATGCAAATGCCGTTTTTGAAAGGACTAGTCCAATATATGGAATCTGAAAGATGGGACTACCGATAATATTTCTCTTTTTTACTACTCCAGGCTCAATATAAGTCTTTGTATCAGCTTTTATATAAAAATCTTCGTGGTTGTTTTCAACGGCTATTACACGACGCGTCGAGATTTTTTTTCCTGAATTTTCATAATATGTAATAATATCTCCGACTAAAATCTCATTTGTATTTTTCGGTCGTACATATATCAGATTTCCTTGTGCGTAATATGGACTCATTTCTTTGTCCTTAATAATATAAGGAGTCAAACCAAAAATTCGGGGAACCAAGACGACGAGAAGAATAAGAATTAAAAATATAATCAACGTTATAGAACTTATAAAAGTTATTTTTTTGTAATCAGGCATCGTTTTCAACTTCTTTCTTTATTCAATCCTTCTTAATCATATAATAACGATAAATTTTTTCAAATTATAGCTGTAAAAATGTTTCCCTTTAATAATTACATGTTTCTAATTCTATTTCCTCATCTTTATCTCATTTTTTATTATAAATAATTGACGTTAGTTTAAAAAACGTTTACCCTAACATTACAAGTTTTAGAAAGGAATACCTTTATGGCTTTTTTTAATAACATATATAATAAAAAAGAATCTTTTTATTTACGTATAAAGTGGAGCATAATCATTATATTATCATTGTTATTTTTAACAGGAATTGCTTATTTCTTTTATTTTATTTTTTCTCCTGCGGACAGCAATCAAATGAAAGAAATAAAAGATTCGTGGGTTTTCTATACAAAAGATGATCCTGATTTTAAGTTTGACAGCAAGTACACTCGTACGATTCCTACCGTGGATAAAGACGAAACATTCATTATGGAAACGACACTTGAAAAACCGTTGGACGAAGCAAATTTACTAATCAAAGGAAACCATCAATGGATTACTGTATATCTAGGCGAAAAGATTTTATACCAACGGAAAAATTATCAGGAAGAAAGCAATCCCGGACTCTCATTGGCTGTGATAGATTTACCAGCAAATTATATCGGAAAAAAATTGACCCTTACAGTCTCATCTCCTTATCAGAACTATGCTGGACTGCCACCGAAAGTTTATCTAGGAACAACTGGACCATTGATTAGTTTTATTTATTCACAATCAGTGCCGCAAGTATTGACGATGATAATCGCTGTTTTTATCGCTATAGGGACCTTTTTCTATACGATCTACTTGATGTATAAACAAAAACGTCTTGAATACTCACTTATTCTCTTAAGTTGCTTTGCTTTGGCATTAGGATTTGAAGCTGTATCAGAAGATATTTTAAGTGGTATTCTTTTTGAACCATTCGTTCATTCTTTTTTATCTCATTTATTTATTATCTTAACGTCAGCTTTCATCATCTGCTACTATTGGAGCCGAATGTTTTACTATAAAAAATGGTACGGAATTTTTTGTACGTTCCAACTTTTGATTTTTATCGGCGTTCTGCTTTATGCAACTTTTACTCCTGCAGAACTTCCTGAATTAATGCCGATTGCTAATATTGCTAGTGTTATAAGCACTTTAGTCACTTCACTTGCATGCATTGGCGAAGCATATAAGAATAACCGTTTTTATGTAGCTTGTACACCTTGGATCGTCTTGGTAGCCATTATCCATTGCTTGATTTACATCCAAACGGCATTAGGTATCTATCAAACAACGATCAATTGGTCTACGATTTTATATATTATCATTCTAATCGTTATTATCAGCTACAATCTAATCGATCACATCTTAAATACCGACAAAGATCGGAGACAAGTAGATTTCTTAAAAATCAAAAATGATTTGTTGGAGCAACATTATGAGCAGCTTCGACAGCATATCCAAGAAGTAAATACACTTCGCCTGGAATTTGTCCAAGAGATGGAGAATCTGCAAGATTTAATGCATACGGACCAAACAAAAGCTAAAAACTATGTGGAAAAGATATTAGAAGAAGCAAAAAATTTCGAAATGCTGTGTTCTTTTTGCAACCACCAGGTGACAAATCTTATCTTAGCGCGTTACCAGAAGTTAGCTGCCAAACGGAATATTCAGATAACCTTCCAAGCAGATCTTCCCGAAGAACTTCCTATCAACGATGACGATCTGGCTCAACTTTTGATCCACGCTTTAGAGCATTCCTTTAGAGAAACTCATGCCATCGAAAATCCACTGTATCGAAAAATTTATTTGTCGATACACGAACAAGAGGAACATTTCGTCATTTGTTGCGAACATAGTGCACATTACGATACAAACCTATTTAGTCGAGGCATCACAGAAGAATTAGATGATCAGGAACGTTTTGACTTAATGATGATGAAAGACGTAGCGGATCGTTACACAGGAACACTAACGCAGGAAAAAGATACTTTCATTGATCGGATCACTGTTCAACTCTCTCGAAATTACCCGAATCCTGTATAAAAAATAGCGGAATCCATATATGTGGATTCCGCTATTTTTTATTTTCAATAAAGTAAGGTAAGCAATTCTTCTGGTTCTATCGCACCAAAATATTTCTTCACATCAATTTGGCTGACTATTTTTGATAGAGATGCTTTATCATATTTCTGTCCAACCAATTTTTTTTCCACGTCAGAGATATCTCCTAGTCCGAAGAAATCGCCAAAGATTTTTGCTTCTTTGATCATTCCTTCTGAGACATTCAAATGGACTTCAATCGAACCGATAGAAAAACGTTTTTGGCGAGAGAAATTGAAATCTGGAGACTTCCCGTAATTCCAATCCCAATTTCGATAATATTCCTCAGAGATTCGATTGATTTTTTTCCAATCTTCATCAGTCAATTCGTACGTTTTTACTTCTTCTACTGACTCTACGCCGAAAATTTTCAACAAGATTTCTTGACGAAATTCTTCTGTTGTCATTTTTTGCTTTTCTTCTGGAAGAAATGGTTTGATATTCGTTACACGAGAACGGATCGATTTGATTCCTTTTGATTCGATTTTGTCTTTTTTTACTTTTAATGCATTGACTACTTCATTGATATCAGAGTCGAACATAATTGTTCCATGAGCAAACATCCGACCGTTGGTAGCATACATCGCGTTGCCAGAAAATTTCATGCCATCAATGACTAGATCATTTCGGCCTTTCAATTCCGCCCCAGCAACACCCAATTCATGAAGTGCTTGGATGATTGGCTGTGTTACTTTCGCAAAGTCACGGAATGAATCCCCATCATCAGGCATGATAAAACTAAAGTTCAGGTTTCCAAAATCATGGTAGACAGCTCCGCCTCCACTTAAGCGACGGACAACATGAATGCCATTTTCTTCCACATAATCTCGATTGATTTCTTCAAGCGTATTTTGGTTTCTGCCGATGATGATTGAAGGTTCATTGATATAAAAGAGCAAAATAGGTTCATCTAAAGGCATTTCTTGCAGCAAATATTGTTCAATTGCTAAATTGATTCTTGGGTCGTTGTTTTCATTTGGTACAAAAATCATGTTCTTCCTCCTAAATGTTAAACACTTTGTCAACTGCAGCAAGTTCTACATCAATCCCTTTACCTGCTGCCTTTTGCGCTTCATTTTTCAATTGTTCTAAATCACCAAACTGAGGTAGGTGTGTAAGTACAAGTTTCTTTACGTTAGCTGATTTCGCAAGTTCTCCAGCTTCTTTTGAAGTGAAATGGGCATGATGATGTTCATTTCCTTCAAAAAGATAGGTATCTGCTAGAAACAAATCAGCATCTTTCGCAAAATCAGCGAAACTTTCCAAATAACCTGAATCACCTGTAAATACGAATACTTTCCCCGTTGTTTCTTCTACGATACGCATGGCGTAACATACTACTGGATGGATTGTTTCCATAAAAGTAATCAGAAAAGGACCAATTTTTAATTCTTCAGCTTCAAAATAAGGATGTCCTTTTGAGACATTTTCCATCGTCAGTTCTTCAAAGTGAATGGAATCTTTTGTGTGTCCATAAATTGAAAGCAATGTCTCCGGATTTCTCTTAGGATGAAGTTGCCAGTAATACTGTAATACACCAAGGTCAGCAATATGATCATGATGATAATGGCTAAGGATCACAGCATCTAGATCAAGTGGATCAAGGTGTTCTTGTAATTTGATCAGCGTAGCACTACCTGCATCGATCAACAAATTGAACCCGTCAGATTGAAGCAAATAACCTGTTGTCCCTTGATTTTTATAAGGATACGCTCCTAAGCATCCTAAAACAGTTAATTTCATCGTACATTCCCCCTCAAAGATTTATCCTACCACAAAAGTTATTTTTTTGATGAATAAACTGCTTACATGCTAAGTAAAATAGGCGTCTGGACCTCCTTTTTCAATCCGTGCTTGTTCATAAAATTCTGCAACTGACACATTCACATAAACAATGACCCACAAAAGACCGATGAACAAAGCGATTGCTCCTAGCAAATACCAGCCGATAAAAGACAGCTGCAACAAAATATACGTACCAATTCTATCTTTCAATAAAAACCAGCCATATTTCAAACATTGAATAACCGACAAATCAGGATAGTCGAACTTTGTCCATGCAGCAAATTGGAATAAACCGCCAACAATACTCATGATGAGTGCTGAAACAAAAATCATCCCTATCATCGATAAAACAAAGCTGATATCAAGAAAATCTTCTGGCATGACACCCGTAGGTACCGCATTTGAACTGAAAAGCAGCTGCATATAAGTACTCACTCCGCTGATTAAAAACATGGGCAGAAAGATTAAACTGTTGAGTAGCCAGTTGATGACTGAATTGATCAAATTGATGCCAAGTATCGAACCAAAATACTTTCTTTGGAAAACTGAAAATAAAAGGTTACTTTTTGGTCTGCCACCCCGTACAACTACTAGCGCAATGTAAAACAATGCATAGTTGAATGCGAATAAAAGTAAATTATCGACTAGAAAACTCAATAAGTGCTGCTGCATGCTTTCTTCCGGAAAAGGACTGAAACCGTCAAAAAAGTTCTGGATGACGCTCGTAAATATTATAGATAAGAAAACAAGCCAAGTATTGATTCCCCATTGATTTTCCAAAGAAACTCGTGCTTTTTTCCGATATTCAGAAATAGGTATTCTATTATTCATTATTCATAACTCCGAATTTTTTCAACTGTTTCACTATCAAGCCGTTTCACTAATTCTGTGACTAGTTTCACTGTATTCAAATAATCATCTTCATGAATCACTGATGTATGGGAATGCAGATAACGAACAGGAACGGTAATGGCTACAGACGGAACACCATCTCTTGTCAAATGCATTTGTCCTGCATCAGTTCCTCCGCCAGAAATCACTGTATATTGGAATGGAATATCCATTTCCTCTGCTACATCAATAACAAAATTCAATAATTTTTTATGCGGGATCATAGATGCATCAAAAATCAAAATCTGTGGGCCTTTTCCTAAAATCGAATCTGCTTCTTTTGGTGTCATTCCTGGAGTGTCTCCTGCTGTACCAGTATCTAAAGCAAAAGCAATATCGGGATTTACAAGGTGTGTACTTGTTCGAGCACCTCGCAAGCCTACTTCTTCTTGCACATCGCTTCCTGCGAATAAAACATTTGGGTGTGCTTCTTTAGATAGATTCTCTAATACTCGCAGAGAAACAGCTGTCCCGATACGATTATCCCATGCTTTTGCCAGTAAATATTTACTGCCATTCATTCGTTTGTATTCAATATATGGAGTGACCATATCTCCAGGACGTATGCCCCACTCTTTGGCTTCTTCTTGGCTTGATGCGCCAATATCAATGAACATATCCTTTATTTCATAAGGTTTATTTCTTACTTGAGGTGTTAAAACATGTGGTGGTTTGGAACCAATCACACCGTGGACGATTTTCCCTTCACGTGTTTTGATTTCAACTTGCTGAGCAAGCATGACTTGCCCCCACCAACCTCCAAGAGTTTGGAATTCCAAGAAGCCTTTTTCGGTTATTTTTGTTACCATAAAACCAACTTCGTCCATATGACCAGAAATAAAGACCTTGGGGCCTCCGCCAGCACCATGTTTGGCAATCACACTGCCTAAACCGTCATAAAAAATATCATCAGCGAATGGTTTGGCATATTCTCTGAATACTTCTCTTACCTCTTCTTCATTTCCAGGTACTCCTTTTGCAGAAGTTAAATCAATAAGTAGCTGTTCTTCTTTTGTATCCAAATGTTTTCCCCCATTTCTATATTCATATTGTGATTATACCATTGCTTATGATTTTTGTTCAGGCAAACTTGGTATTTTTATCTTTTATTCAGAATATTCAAAAATAAAGAAAACAAGCGAGCAACACTCGCCTGTTTTCTTTATTTTAATTGTAGTTTATCTGGTATTTGATGTTGCCAAGATTTGCTAAAAAAAGCATCGTCAAGATGATACTTACTAGCAGTAATATGATTTTCTTCTAAAAACGGTCTGATCTGTTGATCTGCAGCCAACCAGCCTTTCCAGCCTAGATGGATCGTGTCTTCCATAAAATAGTTGGTACCCGCTTGATTGACAAAATCAGCTATTCGATTGAATCCTTGGCTATTTAATTGAAATTTGATCTTTTTGGCAAATCCTTGTAACATTTCTTGAGATAGTCCGGTATAATCGCTCCATTTCTCGTTAACCGGTGGGATGATGAACAATACTTCGTTATGGTTTTTTGCTAATTGATCCAAGACCAGCTGAAAATCAGAAAATTCTGGCGAAAAACGATAATCCCAATTTTTTTGTGACTGTTTGAGCTCTGGCTCGTGGGCTCGGATACGATGCGTATAAAAATCGTTTTTCAACCCGAATGGATTATTCGTCGTTTCTCGTTCTCCAATTTGATTTGCTAAAATGGATAATTCTGTTTCTTGGTATTGTTTTGGTAATCGTTTTGACTCATGATCGATTTTTTGCTGTCGATCTTTCAACCCAATATTGCTGAATACTTCATCCTCTCTCTTCAGCATGTTCCATTGGCTGCGCAGCTGATTCAAAGATTCAGGTAAAGGTAGCTTCCCTTTTTTGATCGTTTGCAGAATCGCCGTCAACGTATCATTCTCTTTTACTTTTGAGAAAGTTAATAATCTTCTAGCTAAATAGCGATCAGCAGGCGTTACTTTCTTCATTGAAAACAACCAGTCGTATGTTTGAAGTTCAGAATAATACGTATTAAAGTAATCAGTTTTTACACCATTTTTAACGAACCACTGAGGAGAAATAATAAAGACGACTTTCTTGTTTTTCATAGCATCTCCTGCAGAACGCATCATCATATATTGGCTTAACGATTGTGTCCCGGGTGCTCCCAGCAAAAATGGACGATAGTTTCGCTGGTATTTTTCTGCCAGAACAGACGGATGAAATGGACTGATTCTGCTTAATTCACTTGAGCCAAAAAAAGGAATATATTGTTTTTCAGATAATGCATAATTTTTTATCGCATCTCCTTTCAACACGTTCACTGACATGGAAGAAGAGGCACGTCTAATCGTTTCTGGATTAGAGATATCTACTTGATAGGAGGAGGTAAAAAACACAAACAGTAAGCCAACAGCTAAAACAACCGGGCCGAAAATAGCAAAAAGTTTCTTTTTCATACTCAACCCTTCAATGCAGTTGCTTGTTGAATGATTTTATTCGGTGTGCTCCAATCCTCTCGCTCGAATTCAGATACAGGGACTTGGATATCCAGCTCTCCGTCTAGCTCGACTAATAATTGAACAGATGCTAAAGAATCAAGCAACCCTTCATCAAATAGATCAATATCACGATTTTTTCTTACTTCATCTGTTCCTGTTATTTCTTCTAAGATTGATAAAATTTGTTCTTCCATTTTCCTTTTCTCCTTTGTTATATAAATTAATATGTCACTATTCGTTAGCTAAAAAAAAGTTTATCTAAAAATCCTGAAAAAATCAGGAAGCTAAAACATACTGCTTGAAATGTCAAAAATACGGCTAAGCCATGCGTAAATTTGTTAGAAGGCAACTGATCTTTATGCTTCTTCTTAAATCGGATCCATGCATCTGTCAGACAGATCAGACAAGCATGATACAGTCCATATACGATGTAGTACCATGTCAATCCATGCCATATACCCATTAGAAGAAACAAAGCAAAATAACCGATATTTGACATTACGATCTTGCTTTTAAAAAATTTTTTCTTCATCATGAAGAACATCAATCGCATATATACATAATCACGGAACCAAAAGGACAGCGTCATATGCCAACGATTCCAGAATTCTTTGATATTCCATGATAAAAAAGGTTTATTGAAATTGATTGGTGTCTGATATCCCATCATGTAGCTTGTACCGACTGCAAATAAGCTATAGCCAGCAAAATCAAAAAACAAATACATACTGTACACGTACATATAACCTACTAATGCCCATGAAATACCACCATGCTGTAAGGCAATGCGTCCCACTACAGGAAGCAGTACTTGACCAAAATAATAACCGATAATGAATTTATATAAAAAACCGACAAAAATATTTTGGACGCCTTTTCCCAAAAGATCAACATATTTATCACGAACAGGCGGATGGAGCTGATCTTTTTCAAATCTCCTATAGCGATCGATTGGTCCAGAAGAGATTGTTGGAAAGAACAGCAGAAACTGGATATAACGAAATGGCTTATATGTTTTGATCATGCCATCTCTTATTTCCATGATCATTTGTACAGATTTAAAGGTTAAATAAGAGATTCCTAAAAAACCAAGTAACGATGCTTTTCCATGTTCAAAAAAAGGAGTCACTTTCGTTAAAAACAGTGGAATTATCGCTAAAATAACGGCGGCAAAAAACCATCCTGTCTGATTTTTCCTTTGCCGATAAACAAAATAGCCCCATACAAGTATCGTCTGCCACAAAACATACCCAATCAGCGCCGCTCCCTGTTGCCAATAATTACCTCCAAAGCTGACAAATAAAAAGAAAAGTGTCACTGCTGATTGATAAACTGGTAATCTTTTTTCCCATATCAATAAAGATAGAACGATCGGTACAAGCGCAATGGCTAAAAGAAAAAAATAAAACGGCTCTGCATAAGGGATCATATGAGGTAACATCATTCAGGATTCACCTCAGCTGTTAATTTTTTTCGATCGATTTTTCCATTAACTGTCTGAGGCAGCAGATCGACATAATGGAACTTCTGAGGAATCATATAATCCATCACAACTTCTAGTAATTGTTCTTTGATAGATTTAGTCAACTGAAAATCCGGCTGTTTCGTTTTGTCTTCTAATACGACAAAAGCAACCAGCTGCTGTACTTTTGTTCCTTGGTATTTTGGTACGACGACAGCTTGTTTGATTCGGTTGTCTTGGAGCAGATAATGTTCGATATCCCCGAGTTCAATCCGGTATCCATGTAATTTGACCTGCTGATCCATACGTCCTTCATAAAATAAAAGCCCATCTTCATCTAGTCTACCTGCATCCCCTGTATGGTAACTTGCTAAGTCATTTTGACAAAAGAACGCAGCAGCTGTCTTTTCGGGATTGTTCAGGTAACCTTTTGATACGCTTGGTCCTGCAATAATGATTTCACCCGTTTCTCCTTTTGAAACAGGTTTGCCTTCTTGGACAATAGAAACTTTCGTGTCTTTTTTTACGTAGCCAATCGGTAGTCGGTCATAACTATCTAGTACATGCTGGTCAATCTGAATACTTGAAATAGCTACAGTTGCTTCTGTTGGACCGTAAGTATTATATATCCGTGCATTTGGGAATCGATCAAGTAGACTTTCTGCAGTTTTTTTCGTCAATTCTTCTCCGCAAAATAAAAACATGTCCAATTCCGGCACATTTTCTCCATTGAATGTAGGTTCCATCAAGCAAATATCCATAAATGATGGAGTAGAAACCCACACATTCAACTTCAAGGCTGGCAATGTCGCGAATAATTGACGAAAGTCTTGAACAACTGCTTTATTTAACGGCTTCAGCATTCCGCCAGAAACTAATGCAGGATAAATAGAAAATACCGATAAATCAAAAGAAAATGGCGCTTGGGCTAAGAAATGCATACCAGGCTTGATCCCAAAGTCTTCCATCGTCCATTGAACAAAGCTGACTAGATTATCATGACTGATTTGTACGCCTTTTGGTTCTCCAGTAGTACCAGAAGTAAAAATAATATAAAAATTTTCTGTACCTTTTACGCTATTTCTGGGATAAAATCCTACTGGTATCTTCTTGATTTCTTGAAATTCTTTTTTTGTTATGACAGGAACCGAAGGAATATCTTCTATCCAGTCCCCGATACTGATGACCATAGATGGTTTAGCCACCCGAAAGATCGACAGGATACGCTCCTTGGGTGTATGCTCTTCAATCGGCAAATAGGCATGGCCAGATTTGACAACCCCTAGAAATGAGACAATCATTTCAAACTCCAAATTGCCAAAAACGACAATTGGTCCATCGCCTTCTACCTTTTTTTCTAAATAATAAGCAAGTGCGTCTGATGCTTGTTTCAATTCACCAAAAGTATGCGTCTCATCCGCCTGATAAGCAACTCGATCAGGTTCATTTATTCCCCAATCATCGATTGCTTCAATAATCGTTTTGATTTCCATACTCTTCCTCCTAAAATTCGTTATAGATAAAAGTTCCTCCTTGAATATTTTTATAGTGATACAGATAAATCAGGAACAGCAGTACTGCACTATAAAAAATTGTTCGAATGATGAATTTTCCCCAATAATTCAATTTTGGATTAGAACGCCATTTGTTCATTGGATTCCCTCCTCATATAACCTCACACAAAGTGTAACTAATTTTGACAAAAAGAAACATGTGTCTAGCTTACAGAAACCGTTTTTTTACTAACAGTTTTGTCACATAGCTTTTATAAAAATAGCACATCAAATCACTGCTTTTTTCTTTATAATTTCTCGTACTTTTAAAAAATATAAAAAATAAAGAGGTTGTGACAAAAATCGTGTCACAACCTCTTATTCCAAATAAATGGTATTCAAAATTTAGTTCTATTTATTATCTTGTCTTATTCCGTATATCATTCCTCGATAATCCGACAATATAACTGACTCGTAATGACATAAAGCAAAAGATAGATAAGGATCAATAAGCCACTCACAAGATAAGCCAACCAGTAATCGGCAGTTTTTATATACTGAGTGAAGACATTGATTGCAAATACTGCGTGAGTGATCCCTAATATCATGGGTGGAAAGAAGGTAAGTGCGTTTTGCTCGAAGATCATCCGTCTGATCCTTCTTTGTGGAATCCCCAGCTTAGTCAATAGGTGATAATTTTCTTTTTCTTCCTCTGCTTCTGCTAATTTCCGGACTGTCAAAATACTACCAGTAGCAATAATCACGATCATCCCGACAAATAGTGTGACAAAAATATTGATACCGATTCGCCGATTGACTGCACGCAATTTCGAATAGCTGGAAGAGAAATTCAAACGAGAGCTTTCTTGGCTAAATTGTGCTTCCTTCATTTGGTCATCCGGAAGTTTCTTTGTGCTAATTTCTCCTTGTAGACTTCCATTTACGATATCATAAGAATAATAAACAGCATTGAGCCACTTTATCGACAGGTCATTGCTCAGTCGTTCATCTATTTTTTCATTATTTCCACCTGATACATCTACATTGACTACTTGATAATCCACACCTTTTGCTTTTTCAAAAACGGTATCATCTACAATCAGTACAGGACTTAGATATACCATTGTTTCGTCACCTAATACACTTGGAAGCATTTGTTGAATCTTCAATTCTTGATTATCTGGCAGTCCAATACTAGATCCATATAATGAAATATTCCGAAAAAGAGTTTGCATTTGATCAAGCAAAACAGTATGACCAGGTGATTTCAAAGAAATGTTCGGCAAACCTGGATTAACTTTTCTGAAGGCTTGATATTGTGTTTCTGTGATCAGATTAGCAGTTTGAAACATAGGTTCTTCGAGATTTTGACTATAGATACTCCCAATGACTTTATAATGCAAGGTGATTTCTTTAGTTATCTTCTGCCCTTCCTCTGCTAGAATCGGCTTGATTTTTTTCTCTGTCTCAACATCAAACTGATAGTCCATCAGGGAGGAAACTTTCTCCTGGTAGGATAAAATAGTAGAGATACTAGCCGTGCCGCCAATTGTCACTAAAGAAATTCCGAGAATGACTGTAATCAGAGAATTTGTACGCCAACTTTTGAGCAAATGAACTTGCGTGTTACCCATTATCAAAAAATTGATACCATAGTAATAAATCTTCCATTTACTCAATATGATCAAAAATAACCGAAATGTATAACAGAAAAACAAATAAGTACCGACCACACAAACGAAAAAAATTAAAAAAGAAAAAAAGAAAACTAATGTATCAAGATAATGATAACTGATCATCCATGAAGTGATTTCCCTAAAATGACTAGCTCCAAAATATCCGCTCGTTAAAAGTAGTAACCCGATGACTGCGAGTAATCGGTGCCTTGTCCTGAAGCGCATTGTTGAACTATCTGCTTGTTCTTTTTCTCCAAAACTTCGAATCATTGGATAGCGCCATATTTTCCATATTGAATATACAGATACTGCTAAAAGGATGATGAAAAAAGCAAATAAAGTATCTACTACTGATGGAATGGAGATAAAAAATGGACTAGTAAGATCCATATCCATCATTCGAACCAAAATCATTGAAAAGAGTTTGGAAAAAATAATACCGAGTAATATCCCAGAAATGCAGGCGAACAATCCAATTATCATGATTTCTAACACATATATACCTGATATCTGCAGTTTATTCATACCAAAAAGCTGATAGATGCCTATTTCCTTTTGCCTTCTATTCAAGAAAAATCGGTTAGCACTGAATACGAAAAAAAGCAAAACAACAGTAATGATAAATCCGCCAAAACTCAATCCACCATCTATCGAAGTATCTTGACTTGCTCTTCTGACTAAAGATTGATCGTAGGTCATTGCGCTGAAGGAATAATAGATCATTACGGATAAAGTCAAACTGAAAAAATAAACAAGATAGCCTCGTGACTGCCGAAAAAAACTTTTAACGGCTAGTTTATACAGCATTCATTTTTCCTCCTCCGCCAATCGTCGCCTGCATGTCTATTACTTTCTCAAAGAACTCTCTTCTTGTCCCTCTTCTGACAACTTCAGAAAAAATCACACCATCTTTAATAAATAAAATTCTATCGCAGTAGCTTGCTGTATATGGATCATGGGTGACTAACAGTATCGTTGCTTTTTCTTTTTGATTCATGGTCTTCAAGTAGTTCAACAATTCTGTAGCCGACTTCGAGTCCAAAGAGCCAGTTGGTTCATCTGCAAAAATCACTTGTGGCTGAACAACAAGTGCTCTAGCAGCTGCAATTCGTTGTCTCTGTCCGACAGAAAGTTCATCGGGATACCGTTTGAGCATTTCTTCTATATTCAACAATTGAGCTACATGTCTTACTCTCTTTTCCATTTCCTCTTTAGTCATCCGTTCAACTGCTAGGGGCAATAGGATATTGTCTTTTGCATTTAGGGTATCGATCAAATTGAACTCTTGAAAAATGAATCCTAGTTTTTTTCGACGAAAGTCACTGAGCTCACTATTTTTCATTTTTGTGATTTCTTTTCCTTGTATCGAGACACTGCCCATCGTAGGCAAATTGATCGTGGACAAGATATTCATCAGCGTTGTCTTTCCTGCACCACTTGGGCCCATAATCCCAACAAACTCGCCTTCTTCTACTGTGAATGAGATATTATCTAAGGCTTTGACGGGAGAAAGTTTGCTGCCGTAGCTTTTACTTAGATGTTTCACTTCGATCATCTTTTCCAATTCTTCTCCTCCTCTTTCAATTTTCATTTCTATTTATTTGCATAGTAGCATATCTACGAATAATTTGCTCTTATGTTTTTGTCATTTTTACTTGGACTGAATAAAAAATTTTATTCAATTATTTTATTCAGCAAAATTAAATATGCAAAAAAACAAATCCACCAGCTACAAGTTTTCACCTTTTTTCACAATAAAATATACACTACATATAGTATATAAATCCAATTATACAGCACATTGAATACTATATATAGCCGATATTTAGTTGCTCCTTCCCAGATTTTGTTTTATGATAGACAAGAACAATTTAGCAGGAGTTGAAGATAATGAAAGTAAATTATAAAGAAAAAACTGTCGTTATTCAGCAGCCAGAGACATCCCAGATGAAAGTCATCAAACGCGATGGCCGCCATGTTGATTTCGATGAACAAAAGATCAATGAAGCACTGATCAAAGCAGAAAAGAAAATTCACGGCTCATTATCACCACTTACTTACGAAAAAATTCAAATGATTGCAGACTTGGTTGTCCAAGAAATCAAAAGCCGGTTTGCTGAAAATGTCAAAATCTATGAGATTCAAAACATCGTGGAACATATATTACTAGAAAAAAACGAATATGAATTAGCAGAAGAGTACATCAATTATCGTACCAAACGAGATTTTGCTCGCAGTAAAGCAACAGATATCAACTTTTCGATTGAAAAGCTAATCAACAAGGACCAAACTGTCGTGAACGAAAACGCAAATAAAGACAGTAATGTTTTCAATACACAGCGAGATCTGACAGCCGGGATCGTTGGAAAATCAATCGGACTGAAAATGTTGCCACCACATATAGCAAATGCGCATCAAAAAGGCGATATCCATTACCATGATTTGGATTATCATCCTTATACACCGATGACGAATTGCTGCTTGATTGATTTCAAAGGCATGCTGAACAATGGGTTCAAAATCGGCAATGCCGAAGTCGAATCGCCAAAATCTATCCAGACCGCCACAGCACAGATCTCACAGATTATTGCCAATGTAGCGTCAAGTCAATATGGTGGCTGTTCTGCCGACCGAACAGATGAATTGCTTGCTCCTTTTGCAGAATTGAACTATAAAAAACATCTAAAAGACGCGGAAGAATGGATCGATTCGCCAGAACGCCAAAAAGAATATGCAAAAGCAAAAACCAAAAAAGATATCTTCGATGCTATGCAAAGTTTGGAATATGAAATCAATACCTTATTTACTTCAAATGGACAAACTCCTTTCACTTCATTAGGATTTGGACTAGGAGAAAACTGGTTTGAAAGAGAAATTCAAAAAGCAATTTTACAGATTCGAATCAATGGATTAGGGAGTGAAAAGCGGACAGCTATCTTCCCTAAACTGATCTTCACTTTGAAAAAAGGTGTGAACTTAAACCCTGAAGATCCTAATTACGACATCAAACAACTAGCATTGGAATGTGCAACGAAAAGAATGTATCCTGATATTCTGAATTACGATAAAATCGTTGAATTAACTGGAAGTTTCAAAGTACCTATGGGCTGTCGTTCATTCTTGCAAGGGTGGAAAGACGAAAATGGTCAAGAAGTAAATGTCGGACGAATGAATTTAGGTGTTGTTACATTGAATTTGCCAAGAATCGCGATCGAATCAAAAGGAGATCAGAATAAATTCTGGCAGTTACTGTCTGACCGCTTAGAAATCATGAAAGATGCTCTTCTCTATCGTGTAGAACGTTGTAAAGAAGCCATTCCTGCAAATGCACCAATTTTATATATGTATGGTGCTTTCGGGAAACGTCTTTCACGTACCGATTCTGTCAATGAATTATTCAAAAACCGTCGAGCTACTGTATCGTTAGGCTACATTGGATTATATGAAGTTGCTTCAGCTTTCTTCGGTGGCGAATGGGAAACAAACCCAGAAGCAAAAGCTTTCACACTTGATATCGTCAAAGAATTAAAAGCTAATGCAGATGCATGGGGGGATGAATATGGTTATCATTTCAGTGTCTATTCAACTCCAAGTGAAAGTCTAACTGACCGTTTCTGCCGTTTGGATACAGAAAAATTCGGCATCATCGAAAATATCACAGATAAAGAATATTATACAAACAGTTTCCACTATGATGTGCGTAAAAACCCAACGCCATTTGAAAAATTGGAATTTGAGAAGGATTATCCAAAATATTGTTCAGGTGGATTCATCCACTACTGTGAATACCCTATGCTCCAACAAAATCCGAAAGCTTTAGAAGCTGTATGGGATTTTGCATATGACAAAATCGGGTATCTTGGTACGAATACGCCAATCGATCATTGCTATCAATGTGGTTTCGAAGGTGATTTCAAACCGACAGAACGAGGATTCGAATGTCCAGAATGTGGAAATCATGATCCAAAAACATGTGATGTAGTCAAACGTACTTGTGGCTATTTAGGAAATCCGCAAGCTCGTCCGATGGTACATGGCCGCCATAAAGAAATTTCCTCACGTGTGAAACACATGAAATGAGGTTGTGAAAAAGCTATCCTGCATCAAGTAATAAGAATAGCTAAACAAAAATAGCTCCTCATATTTTTCGTTTAGTTGGGCTTATTACCGCAGATGCAAGCTTTTGAACACCGTTTATTCAGAATAAGAGGCTGTGACAAGTCTTTTTTCACCACCCTCTTTCGATGGCTTTGTATCTTTGAACGCCCTCTATCAAAATAAGAACAAGCTTTCTTGAACAATGGATTTAGGTCAGTTTGTTCTTATTTATGTGGTCGAGTAGATTTTATCTTCAATAGCTATATCTTTGAACCTTAAATGAAAGAAGTTTTTTTATGAGAAATCCAAAACCAAAAGAATGGTTAGCAAAAGACTACAGCCAAAACTATATTGCTGACTACAAACCGTTTAATTTTGTCGATGGTGAAGGTGTCCGCAACAGTCTTTACGTTAGTGGCTGCTTATTTGCCTGCGAAGGCTGCTTCAACAAAGCTGTACAAAATTTCCGATATGGCAAACCATTCACACCTGAATTAGAAGAACAAATCATCGCTGACTTGCGCAACGATTACGTGCAAGGATTAACTTTACTTGGTGGCGAACCTTTTTTGAATACAGATGTTTGTCTGCAAGTCGTACGACGTATCCGAAAAGAGTTCGGTACGACAAAAGATATCTGGTCATGGACAGGCTATACCTTTGATGAATTGCTACAAGATTCAGAAGATAAATTAGAACTCCTTTCGCAAATCGATATCCTTGTTGACGGACGCTTTGAATTAAGCAAACGTGACCTAAAACTACAATTTCGCGGAAGTAGCAACCAGCGGATCATTGACGTCCAAAAATCTTTAGAATCCAATCAAGTTGTGATTTGGGAAAAATGTACGGATGCAACAGAAACCTATGAACAAATCAAAAAGCAAGACTTGATATAAAAACAGCTTTGGGAGAGAAAACGGATTTCCGGTTTCAACTCTCAAAGCTGTTTTTATATTTCTTGATTTTCCCATAATGGAAGGACGATGTTTTCATAAGTCATCGGGTCCAGATTCGTCAAAGTAATCCCTAACAATCGGATCCCTTTTTCTACTCCCAAGATTTCCTCCCATATAAGGCTTGCTTGATAAAAGAGTGCTTCTTTTTTATAGATATATTCTGGCAATGTCACTCTTTTGGTCACAGTAGAATAGTCCGTGTACCTGACCTTCAAAACTACTGTTTTCCCATGTTTTTGGACTCTTCTCAGTGCTTCTTCTACTTTTTCAGCTAGTTGGCGCAACTGAGTCAGCACTGCTTCTTCCGTTTGCAACGGCTGCCCATAAGTATGCTCTTTTCCCACAGATTTTCGCTCTCTTGTAACGTTTACTGGAGAATCATGGATTCCTCTGACTTTACGATAAAGAGAATAGCCCATTTTTCCAAAATTTCGAATCAACATCATTTCTGTGCATTCATATAGGTCTTTTCCTGTATAAATCCCTAGCTCATGCATTCTAGGTACAGTTTTCTTCCCTACCCCATGAAATTTTTCAATTGGCAAAGCTTTTAAAAATGGCACAGCGTCTTGAGGGGCAACTACCGTGATTCCTCTAGGTTTTTGATAGTCTGATGCTAATTTGGCCAAAAACTTATTGTAACTTACTCCCGCAGAACATGTTAGCTGGACACTCTCCCAAATATCTGCTTGGATCATTCGGGCGATTTTGATGGCTGACTTGCAATTGATTTTATTTTCGGTCACATCAAGATACGCTTCATCGATACTAACTGGTTCCACAATATCTGTATAACGATAGAATACTTCCCGTACTTGTTTGGAAATATCGCTGTATTTATGATGGTCGCCAGGCTTAAAGATGGCTTGCGGACAAAGCTCATACGCTTTTTGTGCACTCATTGCTGAATGAATTCCGAATTTTCTTGCTTCATAATTTGCTGTAGTCACTACTCCACGCCCACCAGTGTCACTGGGGTGTCTGGCAATTACTAATGGATGTCCGCGAAACTCAGGATGATTTCGTTCTTCAACCGAAGCGAAAAAAGCATCCATATCAATATGAATGATTTTTCTTGATGTATCATTATGTAAAGGAAATTGCAGCTCCATCATCCTCACCTCTTATTTATTATACAGGAACATTCGTTCGCGTTCAAGAGATTTGAAAAGTTAGTAGCTGATTTCCTCATTAGTCTTTCATTATAGACAACTTATACTATCTCAGTCTAATTCATGGTACTGACGGTAGACTTCTTGTTTTTTCAGCCCATTTTTCAGCGCTACTGCTTTGATAGCAGCATTTGGTTTTTCGCCTGAAGCGATCTTTGCTTCTACTTGTTCCTTTAACGTTCCCAACTCTTCATCAACTTCCGTCACTGGCGTTTCGAACAAATTCCCTTCTACAAGCAGACAACATTCACCTTTTACTGGATGTTCTTCGATATAAGCGAGTAGCTCTTCCGTACTTCCTCTAAGGTATTCTTCATGGACCTTTGTCAATTCCCGACACAAAACGACTTGGCGATTTCCAAAAATTTCTAAGAAATTCGTCAATGTAGCAGTGATCCGATAAGGTGACTCATAAAAAATCAGCGTAGCTGTCTGTTCTTTTAGCTTTTTCAATGTTTCTTTCTGTTCTTTTTTCTTACGTGGAAGGAAGCCATAAAATAAAAATGGTTGAGGTACTAGCCCTGAAGCAATCAAAGCCGTCATCCCAGCTGTAGGTCCTGGGATAGAGATCACAGAAATCCCTTCTTTTATGCAGGCTAAAACTAGCTCATGTCCAGGATCGCTGATGGAAGGCATTCCTGCGTCACTGACTTGAGCAATCGTTTTTCCTTCTTTTAACAAAGCAATCAATTGAGGGACACGTTCTTTATAATTATGTTCATGTAAACTTTTTTGGGGTGTATGGATTTCAAAATGATTCAATAACTTTTGTGTATTACGCGTATCCTCACTTGCGATAAGATCGGATTCTTGCAGCATACGAACACTTCTGTAGCTCATATCTTCTAAATTTCCAATTGGCGTCGGTACAAGATATAAATCCCCATATACCGGATTTCCCTTGAAACTTTTTTGATTATACATCTGTCACAATCTCCTTAATAAAAAGACTGGAGCAGTATTTCTCCGCTCCAGTCTCCTCTTGTTATTGGTCATCGACCGCTTTCGCGATAGATCACTTCTAGACAAAACGCACAAGGCTCGTCATTGTCCCTTCTTGATCCATATAAATCGTAGCAGACATGGAATCCTTCTTCATAAATTTTTTCAAGATTCATACGAGACTTAGAAAGTTCCTGCTTCACATTTTCAGCTGGAGCTTGTGCAACTTGGTTCAATTCCCGCAGGTGTTCCCGCAGACGTTGATTTTCCATCTCCAAAGTTGTATTTTTTTCTACGATCTCATGCAAAGCATGCTTCATTTCAACAAGTTCTGTTAATGTATTTCTCAACTCTGATTCTAATTGATTCAATCCGTCGTATAATGATCTCTTATCCATTCATCTCACCTACTTGGATAAATTCTTTCAATTCATCCCATTCATATTCGACAGGATTTTCCCGTCCAGTCAGCCGAATACTAACGATACGGCTAAGCAGATTCAACCCTACGACTTTCCCTTTACCATCAGGTGTAGCAATTACTTTTCCAAAGTCAGGGAGTTCTTTTTTCGCTGTCTCGTATTCTTCGCTCTCATATTGCAGACAGCACATCAAGCGTCCGCATAAACCGGAAATTTTTGTTGGATTCAAAGATAAACTTTGATCTTTTGCCATTTTGATTGATACAGGCACGAAATCGCCTAAAAAAGAAGAACAGCATAATGGACGCCCACATGGACCAATTCCGCCTATTATCTTTGCTTCATCGCGGACACCAATTTGTCGAAGCTCAATACGAGTACGAAATACAGCGGCCAGATCTTTTACCAATTCTCTAAAGTCAATTCGCCCGTCCGCTGTGAAAGAAAAAATCAATTTATTTCGATCAAATGTGTATTCGGCTTTGACCATTTTCATTTCCAACTCACGCAACTGCACTTTTTCTTTTGCGATTTTCAATGCATCATAAGCATCTTTTTTGTTTTTTTTGTCTTTTTCTAATTCAGCTTGTGACGCTTTATGCAAGATCGGACGGATAGCTTCAGGAAGGTCATTGGGATCAATCTCTTTTTTAGGAAGGACAACAGTAGCAATATGTAAGGATTGCTGAGATTCGACTAATACCTTGTCATTATAAACATATTCAGAGTCTCCTGGTGCAAAATAATAGATATGACCTGCATCTCTATATCGGACACCTACTACTTCTACCATTTCCATCCTCCTTGATCATCATCCTTTGCGGCAAGCTAAAAAATCGTATGCAAAACGAACTGTTCCGCAACAGCCTGAAAACTGACATTGCTGCGTAGTTTCTGCTCTGCGATCAATATCCGTTCAATTATCTGGTTTATCTGTTTCACTTTGCCATATTCGCCGTTTGCTACTGCTTGACGCTGTGCTTCCTGATAATAAAACATCAAGACAGATAATCCTGTAAACTGTTGTGTTTTTTCTTTAAATGATTTTACCAATTTTTTTTGGACATAGATAAAGGCTTGAGTATCTTGCTTTTGCAAGTAAACGAACCATTGATAAATCAAGTCCTTAGCATCATTAAACCATTCATCTTGAGAGATTTCAACTGCTTTTCCTAAACTGTTTGTTAAGAAAGCCAAAAGTTTTGCTTTTTCCAATGGAATCTGCTCTTCTTGCAATCGATGGATCAGTGCTTCTTTCGAAAGTTCTTGAAAATGCAGAACTTGACAACGAGATTGAATAGTAGGGAGAATTCTTCCTACTGCATCTGTTTCTAACACCGCCAAAAAATCTCCAGGGGGCTCTTCCAAGAATTTCAACAAACTGTTTGCCGCACTGCTATTCATTTTTTCAGCTTCTTTGATCAAAAAAACTTTTTTTCTTGATTCGTAACCGCTGCGACTGAATTCCGTCTGCAAACGTCTGATCTGATCGACTTTGATGGTTTGTCCTTCCGGTTCAATAACCAAAACATCTGGATGTTCTTTCTTTTCGATCCGCTGACAATTGTTGCATTTTCCACAAGGCAGATTGTCTTTCATTTGGGTACAGAACAGGTGCTGTGCAAGCCATATACCTACTTCATGTTTTCCTATTCCTTTCTCCCCTTCAAAAAGATAAGCATGAGCGATACGCCCATGCTCAAAACTCCGTTGAAGCTGCTGATACACGATCGGTTGCATTTGAGCCAAGTTTATTTCTTGATTCATAGCTCAGCTCCTCCTAAAATTGATGGAATCCTTCAACAGGTAAGACGAAGACTGTGGCACCGCCTACTTCTACTTCTACTGGATAAGGGACGCCCCCATCCATCGAAATATCCAGTGTAACAGGTGTAGATACAAATTGCTTTCTTGATTCACACGTTTTTTTGATGATTTCCAATGCTTCTTCTACACGGTCATCTTCAATACCCACGATAAACGTGCTGTTTCCAGCCTTAAGGAAGCCGCCTGTCGATGATAGTTTTGTGGCACGGATATTTGCATCAATCAATTCATTTGATAAACGGTTGCTGTCTTTGTCTTGGATAATCGCTAAAATAATTTTCATAAACGTTCACCTTCCTAGTTTTCAAAAAATTGCGGATACTGTTCAATAATTGTATGATAACTTGTTTGCAGCACTTCTTCAAAGCTTTTTCTTGCATCAACTTTGTGGATTCTTTCCGGATCCTCTTCTGCCAGCTTTAAGTAAGCATGACGTACACGCTGGTGGAATTCCAAACCTTCCGAATCTAAACGGTCGATTTGATTTTGTCTGTTTTTCTTGATTCTTCTTAATCCGGTGTCTGAATCTACGTCAAGATAAAGGGTAAAATCCGGCGTAGTACCTTCTGTAGCAAACTCATTCAACCGAGCAATCTCGGTAACGCCGATGCGTCGGCCTGCACCTTGATAAGCAAGAGAACTGTCGACAAATCTATCGCATAAAACGATTTTCCCTTTTGCCAGAGCAGGCAGAACCTTTTCGACTAGATGTTGTCTTCTTGCTGCTGCATAAAGCAGTGCTTCCGTACGTTCATCCATCCGATCATTTTTTGGATCAAGGATCACTGCTCGGATCTCTTCAGCAATCGGAATGCCTCCTGGTTCTCTTGTTTGAATGATTTCTGTTTTTGCTACTTCTTTCAAAAGAGGGTAAAGTTCATTCAAGATGCTGGTTTTTCCTGCACCATCAGGCCCCTCGATTGTAATAAATAGTCCGTTCACATTGTTGCCCCCATCTCTTGTGCTGCTTTTATATTGTATCTGAAAAAACACTTAATTAGAAATTTATAACTCACGTCTTCCTTCGACAGCTTTCAATAAAGTAACTTCATCTGCATACTCGATATCAGAGCCTACAGACAGACCATGTGCTAGACGAGTCACTTTGATACCTGCGGGTTTGATCAGACGTGAGAGATACATAGCTGTTGCTTCTCCCTCTGTTGTTGCATTTGTTGCGATAATCACTTCTTTTACATCTGCATCATGCAGCCGCTGCAACAGAGAAGAAATATTGATGTCTTCTGGACCTGTCCCTTCCATCGGTGATAACACACCATGGAGAACATGATAAAGTCCGTGATATTCTCGCATTTTTTCCATTGCCATTACATCTTTCGGCTCTTCGACCACTAGGATAACGCTTCGATCACGTGAAGGATTTCTACATATTTCGCAGGGATCTTCTTCTGTGATGTTTCCGCAGATACTACAAAAATGCAAATCGCGTTTTACACTTAACAAAGATTTAGCAAATTCATTTACTACTTCATCTTTCATATCGATCGTATAAAAGGCGAGTCTTGTCGCTGTTTTCTGACCGATTCCTGGAAGTTTCATGTAGCTGTCGATCAGTTTCGCAATTGGTTCTGGATATTGCATATTCATTACTCCTTCAGTTTAAAACTAAAATCCTGGCAAACCTTTTGCGTATTTCCCTAATTTTTTCTCAGTTTCCACATCAATTTGTGCGATCGCATCATTGACTGCCATTACGACAAGATCCTGAAGCATCTCGATATTATCAGGATCAACGACTTCTTCATTGATTTGGATATCTTTCATGCGACGATCGCCTGTAAAAACCGCTTTGACCAATTCATTGGTGGCTTTACCTGTAAACTCTGTTTTATTTAGCAACTCTTGTGCTTCTGCCATTTCTTTTTGCATTTTTTGTACTTGTTTCATCATGCCTTGCATATTGCCCATTCCACGCATCATAATTATCTACTCCTTTTTATTAATCATCTACCACTGTAACAGCTTCGGAGCCAAACAGTTCCTCTGCTTTTACTACAAGTGTTTCTTCTGGTACTTCTTGTTCTTGAGGAAGCAACTCGATTTCTCCTTCTGAGTCTTCAGAAGCAAAAGAGTTTTCTGTTCCCTCTTCTTGTGCCTGCGTCAAATAATTTCTTCGAAGTTCTGGCCAGCTTTCTCTTGTAATATAAACAGGATCAGGCGCATAATCTTTGATAATTCGGCTTAAGTTGTTGTGTACCGAAAGCTGCAATTCTTCGTCATTTGCTGCTCTTTGACAAACAATCTCATAATCAAACGCAATCACTAGTCCTGTTGGTCCAGCTGCAACTGGTTCGCTTGCTTTAAGCATTGCTCGCTGAGTGACAGATAGACTCATCAGCAAGTCTTCCCATACTTCTTTTACTTGGTTCAGATGCTGTCTTGTCGCTTCCCGCAGAACTTTATATACTCGTTCCGTCGGTACACGATAGGTACTTGTCTGTTTTTTATGATTTGTATGCTGTACCGGCTGTACTTTTGTATTCTCAATTCCTGTATTACTGCGTAGTTCCTTGATTTCGTTTCTTAGTTCCATAATCTCTTGTTGTAGCTGTTTTACTATCTGATCATCTGCAAATGCTACATCTGCTGAAGGAACAGAAGCAGACGGTAGCTGTGCAAGTTTGACTGTAGCGACTTCCAAATAAATAGCGGCACTATTGGTAAAACGAATTTCATTTTGAGTATCGCTCAAAATCTTTATCATTGAAAACAGCTGATCCGCTGAAACAGTTTGTGCCAATTCTGTAAATGTACTTCTGATCGTACTCGATTGTTCCTCAACTAGGTTAGGTGCTTGCTGATACATCAGCAAGTCACGGCAGTATTGTAACATATCCTCTAGAAAGCGACGTGATTCTTTGCCGGCTGCGAGAATTTGGTTCAATGTTTCCAATGCTTCTGGTACTTCTTTTTTCACGCAAGCGCTCAAGTAACTGTCCATCATTTCGTCAGTTAAGCTACCTGTCACTTGCATGGCATCATCTAAAGTAATTGTTCCTTCACTAAACGAGATTGCCTGATCAAGAATACTCAATGCATCCCGCATCCCGCCTTCTGCAGAACGGGCAATCACATTCAATGCAGCTGGTTCATAGCTGATAGTCGATTCTTTCAAGATAAATTCAAGATGTTCGACAATATCTGCCGTATTGATCCGTTTAAAATCAAATCGCTGAGTCCGTGAAATGATCGTAGCTGGTATTTTGTGAGGTTCGGTCGTTGCTAAGATGAATATGACACTTTCTTTTGGCTCTTCCAATGTTTTCAACAAGGCATTGAAAGCTCCTGTTGAAAGCATATGTACCTCATCAATAATGTACACTTTGTACGCTGCCTTTGTAGGCGCATAATTTGCCCGATCACGGATAAATCGGATTTCTTCGACTCCGTTGTTGCTGGCAGCATCGATTTCGATCACATCTTCTTGCGTACCAGAAGTAATTGATCGACACATTTCGCATTCGTTGCATGGCTCGCCGTCTTTACTGTTCGGACAGTTGATTGCTTTTGCGAAAATCTTTGCTGCACTCGTCTTTCCGGTTCCTCTGGGTCCTGTAAACAAGTAGGCATGTGAGGTTTTGTGGGAAACAATAGCATTTTTTAGTGTCTGTGTCACAGCTTTTTGTCCAACGATGTCTTCGAAACGCTGCGAACGCCAGACTCGATAAAGTGCTTGATATGCCATAAGGATCCCCCTTTTTTAAAAAATTCACTATCTCTTATTATACGTGATATTAGGTAAAAAAACTACTATCCTTCTCGGCTTTTTCAGGTATTTAAACAATACGCAATTTTCCATTTCAATTCCGTCTCTAGTCCGAGAAGTTTCACATCTTCCTATGGTATAATAAATAAATAATAATTGTTTGGCATTAGCTGAATCAGAGGAGGAATTTTTTATGGGTCTTATCAAAGCAGCAACAAGTATGGTTGGCGGCGGTCTGGCAGATCAATGGCTAGAAGTCATCGAACCAGACAATATGAGTGATACAACGGTCATGACAAAAGGTGTCAAAGTCCGCAAAGATGACAAACGTGGCTCCAATCGTAAAGGAACAGAAGATGTTTTAACAGACGGAACAGTCGTCCATGTCTATCCAAACATGATGATGCTTTTGGTCGATGGTGGAAAAATCATCGATTATACCGCTGAGGAAGGTTATTACACCATTAAAAATGACGCAGCTCCTTCCATGTTCAACGGAACACTGAAAGAAGCAATTGCTGAAACTTTTGACCGATTTAAATTTGGCGGCGTCACACCGCAGAAACAACAAGTTTTTTATATCAATCTCCAAGAAATAAAGGGAATCAAATTCGGTACAAGCGCGCCGTTGAACTACTTTGACAATTTCTATAACGCAGAATTATTCTTACGGGCACATGGCACTTATTCTATTCATGTCGTTGACCCGATTTTATTTTATACAAACGCAATCCCTAAAAACAAAACACAAGTGGAAATCAATGATATCAATGAGCAGTATTTAGCTGAATTCCTAACAGCGCTGCAATCAGCAATCAATCAGATGTCTGCAGATGGTCAACGGATTTCTTATGTACCATCTAAGAGTTTGGAATTAAGCAAATACATGGATACTGCATTGGATGATTCTTGGCGTGAATTACGTGGGATGGAGATTGTTTCTGTGGCTGTAGCCAGCATTTCTTACACCGATGATTCTGTGAAACTGATCAATATGCGTAACGAAGGGGCGATGCTAGGTGATCCTAGCGTACGTGAAGGATACGTGCAAGGTTCCATTGCACGTGGTATGGAAGCAGCCGGAAAAAATGAAGCAGGAGCAATGACCGGCTTTATGGGTGTAGGTATGGGAATGAATGCAAATGGTTCTTATCTTTCTCAAGCAGCTCAAAATAACCAAGAACAAATCAAACAACAAGCAGAAAAACAAAATCAACAAACTGCACAAGGAAATGCGGATACTTGGACATGTCCAGTTTGCGGGACAGAAAATTCCGGAAAATTCTGTTCCAACTGCGGAGCTGCCAAACCTGTAGAAAACGTTCAGCCTAAGCTACAAATGCGATGCAGTGAATGCAATGAGATCGTGGATCTTTCCAACGGCATCCCTAAATTCTGTCCAAACTGTGGTAAACCGTTTAAAGGAATCCCCGTTGATTAATTTATTTAGAAAGGTGTGCAGCTGATGGATGTTCTTACACATAAATGTCCTAATTGCGGCGGTCCGTTGACTTTTGATCCCAAAGACCAAAAATTTCATTGCGAATACTGCCTGAATATCTATACAGAAGAAGAAGTCAGCCAATATGAGCAAAAGCAAAAAGAAGCGCGTATGGCTGGCGAAGAAAGCAAAGAAGAACCTTCACCTACCGAAGATTTTACTTTTACAGCCCAAGAACAGCTTGCCGATATGAATGAAGCCGAGCGCAAAGCGGTTGACGAGGCAGGCGGTTTTTCAGGTACAGCGGACGAATCTGCAGATAATACCGCAGCGATGGATCTTTTTCTTTGTCCCAACTGTGGTGCAGAGATCGTGACTGATGCGACAACTGCTGCGACTTATTGTTACTACTGCCATAATCCCGTCGTACTATCGGGACGTTTAAGCGGAGAATTCTTGCCAAATAAAGTACTTCCTTTTGCTGTCGAGAAAGAAGAAGCAATCAACAGATTTCTCGCTTGGACCAAGAAAAAATGGTTTGTTCCCAAAGCTTTTTTCAATAAGGATCAAATCGATAAGTTGACAGGTGTGTATTTCCCTTATTGGGCTACAGATGCTGAAGTAGATGGTGCCATGCAGGCGAATGGTACAGTTATCCGCATATGGCGGATAGGTGACATCGAATACACAGAAACGAAGCAATTTGCTGTTTCAAGAGCAGGCAAGCTTTCTTTTAAAGAACTAGTAAAAAATGCCTTATCAAAAAATACGCAACAAAAGATGGTCGAAGGCGTGCAACCTTTCCCGTTAGATAAAGCAATTGATTTTAAAAGCCAGTATTTAGCCGGGTTCCAAGCAGAAAAAAGAGATATCGAATATGAGGCAATCAAATCACAGATTCAATCTGAATTAAAAGACTATTCAGAGAAGCTGTTAAAAGATACCGCAAATGGATATACAACATTGACCGGTGTGCGAACTTCTGCTTCAATCACAAACGAAGTAAATAATTACGTATTACTGCCGGTATGGCTTGTTACTTATCGAAGCAATGACTCAAGTAAAAAAGTCTACTACTACGCAATGAATGGACAAACAGGAAAGGTCAGCGGTGTCCTGCCGATCAGCCAGAAAAAATTGGGACTGACCGCTCTTGGGATTTTCGCTGGGCTAGCGATCCTCTTTCTGATCGGAGGTTACTTGATATGATGAAAAAATTTTTTTTATTCTTTCTTTTGCTAGTAAGTGTTGGCTGGCCGGTGGCTACTCATGCAGATACAGCTACGGTAAATGATGAGGCTGGGTTATTCACAACAGATCAAATCCAATCTTTGGAACAACAGGCAGAAAAGCTGAATGAAAAAATCAAAGGACGAGTCTTGATCGTAACGACTACATCTAATTCAGAAGAACCAAGAGACTTTGCTGATAATTACTTAAGAGACGCAGTCGGAAATGATCAAAATGGCTCAGTATTGCTATTAGATATGGGACAGCGTGAAATCTACATTTCGACTTCTGGTAATATGATCGATTATTTGACTGACAGCAGAATCGATTCGATCTTAGATGATGTTTATGATCAGATGACAAATGCTGCCTATTACAATGCTGCAAAAGCTTACCTGTCTAAATCAGCAACATATGTGGAAGACGGAGTTCCAGGAGGACATTATCGTGTAGACGAAGAAACTGGCAAAATTACACGCTATAAGGTTTTGACGACAGTAGAAATCATCATTGCTGTTGTTTTGGCTCTTATCCTTAGTCTTGTCTTTTATTTTGTGACTGTTTCGCGTTATCAATTGAAATCAGGCATCTACAAATATCCATTCCGAGAAAAATCCAGTATCAAATTAACTGAAAAAACCGATCGTCTGACAAATTCTTTTGTCACGACAAGAAGAATCCCCAAAAGCCCACCTCCTGGAAGCGGCGGTGGCGGAAGTACTACCCATTCTAGCGGTGGCGGTACTTTTGGCGGTGGCGGCAGAAGTTTCTAAAAATTGCTAAATGAATGTTCGCAAAAAAAGGGCTGTGACAAAAATCGTGTGTACCGACCCCCAAAAGTTAGACCAAAAAATCTAACTTTTGGAGGTCGGTATTTTTTATGGCTAAGTATACTTTTGAACTTAAATTAAAGATCGTTCATGATTATTTGGATGGTAAAGGCGGAAGTGATTATCTGGCAAAGAAGTATTCCATTAAGGCTCCATCACAAGTGAAGCGCTGGATCAATGCCTATCAAGAATTTGGTGAAGAGGGTCTAGTAAGAAAGCGACAAAAGAAAAAATATTCTGTTCAATTTAAGCTGGATGCGATAGAGTTATATCTAACAAGTGAGCTGTCCTATCGTGAAGTTGCCAACACACTTAACATGAACAACCCTAATTTGATCGCTAGTTGGATGCGTCAATTCCGTGAGGGTGGGATCGATGGACTCTCAAAAACGAAAGGATGTCCACCTATCTTGTCTAAGAAAAATGAACCCAAAAATAAGAAAAAATCTACAACTAAAGCAACGTCTAAAGAACGTGAACGCATCGAGGAGTTGGAGAAACGAGTCCGTTCCCTTCAAATTGAAAATGCCTTTTTAAAAGAATTGAGGAAGCTGCGAAAACAGGAAGCCCAACAACGACGAATGAAGCAATCGCACGAATCATCGCAAGCCTCCGAGGACCGTTTAAATTAGTTGAGCTTCTAGAAACTTTAAAGTTCCCTAAGGCAACCTTTATGTACTGGCAAAAACGATTGGACCGTAAAAATCCAGATCAAGAGATTGAAGCGGAAATGCTTAAAATTCGGGAGAAGCACAAGGATTATGGCTGTTTACGGATGACCAATGAACTAAGAAACCGCGGTTTCTCTATCAATAAAAAGAAAGTTCAGCGCCTGATCAAGAAGCTAGGAATAAAAGTAACGGCATACACACGTAAATCACGGCGCTACAATTCTTATCGAGGACAAGTCGGAGCAGTAGCCCAAAATCGGATCCATCGTCGTTTCTACACCAGTATCTGCCATCAGAAAATCACGACGGATACAACTGAATTTAAATACCATGAAGTGGATGCCAAAGGCATTATCCGTCAAAAGAAATTGTATCTAGATCCTTTTATGGATATGTTCAATAGTGAGATTTTATCCTATCGTATCTCTGAAAAGCCCAATGCATTAGCGGTAATGGAAGGTTTGGAGGAAGCTGTCCAGACCACTAACGATTGTCCCTATCGTCGTATGTTTCACTCAGATCAAGGTTGGGCGTATCAAATGAAAGCTTATAGAAACAAATTGAAGGAGTACAAAATCTTTCAAAGCATGTCTCGGAAAGGGAACTGCTTAGATAATTCACTTATGGAGAATTTTTTTGGCTTATTAAAACAAGAGATTTTTCACGGGAAAGTTTATAACTGTTTCGTGGAATTAAAATCAGCCATCGATAGCTATATCTATTACTACAATAATGAACGGATAAAACAGAAATTAAACTGGTAAAGTCCCGTCCAATTTCGTAAAACAACCGTAACGGTTGTGTAAAAATATCATTTTAGAGCATGAAAAAAGGAGTGGATTTCTCCACTCCAAAAAAGTCTAACTTTTGGGGGTCACTACAGTGTCACAGCCCCTTTTGTTGCAAATAAACGGCGTTCAAAAGCTTACATCTACGGTGATAAGTCCAGCCAAGTTAAAAACATAAGAAACTGTTTTTACTTGGCTCTTCTTATTACTTGATGCAGAACAGCTTTTTCACAACCTCTTCCTTAAACGGTGTTCTCCTACCAACTCCTCGGTCACAAGTCACAATATTCATCAAACATGAAAAGCTGTTTTTTGAAATTGTTCCTTGTGACTCAGAGTTAAACGGCAGGCTCACAACCTCTTTGTTCATCAAAAGATAATATTGTCTTCTAACAAGTCCATATTCAAAATAACGATATGATGATCTTTCACTGTGATAATACCATCTTTTTTCAACTGCTTTAAAATTCTGTTCACACTGCTAGCAGTTGAGATGCCACAAAATTTGGCGATTTCTTCATTCGTGATCGAAAAATCGATCAGCATCCCTTCTTCTGTCCGCACACCAAATAAATCATATAATTCGTAAAGTTGCGTACAAACAGCTCCCAGCTTTCCATTTAATAGCATTTGCTGCATTTTTTTCATCGAATAAAGCAGACGATAGCGGTAATACTCTTTTACATAGTGTTGTAGCTTTGGGTCTTGGTTGATATTTTGCCAAAAGCGCACACGATTGATTCGATAAAACTCTGCATATTCTGATTCAACTCGAATATTATACGGCGAATCGATGAATTGTGAATATTCGTCTTTTAAAAGAGAGACGATTTCAAGATCTTTGATATAGCGAAGGTTAAATTCTCTCCCATCATTTGAAATAACACTTGCTTTTACCGTTCCCTCTTTCAAGATATACGTATGGGAATCTTCCATCCCTTCGAATGTCAAATATTTATGATATCCTTTGCGTATAATCGGAAAATCATTTTTATCCAAATATTCCTTTAAGACTCTACTATCCAATGATGCTCCCCCATCCAAACTTTCATCTAAAAAGATCATACAGTACTTTAAAACTTTTTAAAGTCCAAAGGTATTTTACTAATGATATTAACATTTGTTAAGTACCTTTTTCCATCACTTATGCGATTTTTTTCCTTTTTTTTATTCGTTATACTGCAGAAGTAAAATTTTTTAAGAATAGAGGGAAAAAACATGAATTACTGGATGAACACAATCATTAATCGATTAGAAACAGCATATCAAACAAGATTTGATATGAAAGCTTCTTTAGTCTTTTTAAATGATGCGTATCAAAACTCGATCGAATTGATCAAAGCAGTGGATGAGAATCCAACAAACGAATGCGAAGAATTTTTAAATCTGTTTATGTCTACAAGAGATTTATTTATTCGCCAACTTGTTGATCGCTATCCATCCAATTATCACGATGTAGAAGTTCAAATACAAAAATTAAAAGCATATTCAGCTTAAGGGGAATGTATAACATACATGGAAAAGAAATTATTTAATAAATATTTTATCGGAATCACATTGATCAATTTTATTGTCTACCTGATTTATTATCTGTTGATGGTCATCATGGCAGTCATTGCGCAAGACACCTTACACGCCAGCTTGAGCCAAGCAGGTTTTGCTTCTGGGATCTATATCATCGGAACATTGCTGGCACGCTTATTCATGGGGAAACAGTTAGAACTATTTGGTCGGAAGTTTACCTTAAGAGGCGGCGCGATCTTCTATCTCCTTTCAACATTAGCATATCTTTATACGCCAACTATCGGGGCATTGTATTTAGTTCGATTCTTGAATGGATTCGGCTACGGTACAGTTTCTACAGCTACAAATGCTATCGTTACTGCATATATCCCTGCATCTAAAAAAGGGGAAGGCATCAATTATTATGGATTAAGTACTAGTTTAGCTGCCGCTGTTGGGCCATTTTTAGGAATGATTTTGCTGAATATGACTGATTTTCGTTTCATTATCTGGTTTTCAATTGTACTGGTCTTCTTTGTTACGATTGCCTGCCTTGTCTTTCCTGTAAAAAATATTCCATTATCTGAAGAACAAAAAATATCTCTTCGCTCATGGAATATCAATAGTTTTATTGAAAAGAAAGCACTTTTCATTACAGGAATTGCCTTTTTGATGGGTCTTTCTTATTCAAGTGTTTTATCATTTTTATCTTCTTATACAAAAGTAATCCACTTAGTTGCTGCTGGGTCATTTTTCTTCGTCGTATATGCTTTGGTCATCACATTTACACGTCCATTGACTGGAAGGATTTTCGATGTCAAAGGAGAACAATACGTGATGTATCCTAGCTATTTATTCTTAACAGCAGGATTATTTTTACTGAGTGTAACGACGAATAGTGTGACATTGCTTATCTCTGGAGCATTAGTCGGCCTAGGTTATGGTACGTTTATGTCAAATGGACAGGCTGTTTGTTTAAAAATCGTCCGCGAACATCGAATCAGTATTGCTTTATCTACCTACTTTATTGGTTTAGACCTAGGCTTAGGCGTTGGTCCTTATTTGATGGGGATGCTAAAATCTCTTACTTCATTTAGAGGATTGTATGTGATTGCCGGAGTCATTCCATTGATATGTACAGCACTCTATCTTGTTAATGGCCGAAAACATAGTCATGAAGCAGAGGGCGAATTGATTGAATCATTGAAAAATGAAATTTGATCTTGATGAATAGATAAAAAAAACCGTTCAGATCTGAAAATGATCTGAGCGGTTTTTTGAGTAAAAATAGTTTATGATTATTCTTCGCGAATTGTAAAATTAAGTTAGAAAAATAAAAAGGCATTTATGGTACACTCAAATTGTATTTCCGACGAAAGAAAACAAAGGAGTGTAACCATAAATGACCTACAAACATCTTACCATAGACGAACTGACAATGATAGAATCATATTATCTTCAACATAATAAGCCGGTTGAAATCGCTAACCGAATGGGACGTGCTATACAAACTATTTATAATGTAGTCAATAAGTTCAAGCAAGGCAAGACTGCTCTTGATTATTGGCACCAGTATAAAGAAAATAAGAAAAAATGTGGTAGAAAAGTCATTCAATTACCTGCTCATGAAGTAGATTACATTAAAGAGAAAGTCACTCTTGGTTGGATGCCTGACGTCATTATCGGGCGAAAAGAAAGGCCTGTTTCATGCGGTATGAGAACACTTTATCGTT
Source organism: Enterococcus sp. SB12 (assembly GCF_030910025.2). Classification (NCBI taxonomy): domain Bacteria; kingdom Bacillati; phylum Bacillota; class Bacilli; order Lactobacillales; family Enterococcaceae; genus Enterococcus; species Enterococcus sp. SB12. The sequence goes on from NZ_CP175675.1 coordinate 1,894,052, forward strand.
TATTTTCTAAAGGAATATTTGATATTGACACACTACCGATGAAAGGTAAAAGAAAACCCAATGGCCATCAGGAAAAACGGGGAAAACAACAGTATCAGCGCTCAATCCATGATCGACCTGATAATTATCCTGATTTCAATTCTGAGTTTGGTCACCTTGAAGGTGATACGATCGTTGGCATTCATCATAAAAGTGCCGTCATTACTTTAGTTGAAAGATTATCTAAAGTCATTATCACGATTAAACCCAACGGCCGTAAGGCATTAGATATTGAAACTGCCCTTAATCAATGGTTTTCTCGCTTCCCTAAAAACTTCTTTAAATCTATTACGTTTGACTGTGGAAAAGAATTTTCTAACTGGAAAGCCATTAGTAACCAACATGATATTGATATATATTTTGCGGACCCTGGAACACCTTCTCAACGCCCATTAAACGAGAATTCTAACGGGATTCTGCGTCGTAATGGACTGCCGAAATCAATGGATTTTAGAGAAGTGAATCAGACATTTATTTCCAGTGTCAGCAATCAACGTAATCATATTCCAAGAAAATCATTGAATTACAGAACACCAATCGAAATATTTTTGAGCTATGTACAAGAAGCATTTTATTCTAGCTTAATTTGACAAATCATACTTAATTAAACATCTATTTATTTTTAAAGCTTTCATTTATCGATAAGAATAGTTTAACTGTTGTTTTATTCCATTTTCCGTTCATCTGGTACGATGCCTTGACTTAGCAACCACTTGTGGAAGAACCATTCTGCCACACCGATCAATAGAGCAGGAATCAATACTTTCATCCAAATATCGACTGTATCATTCATAAAATATAGATAGAGCCACAAGATAACTGCAGCTGAACCAGCATCTGCGATCGTCGCTGCGATGTTCCCTACTTTACGTAAGATCAACAGATCCCCTAGCACATAGATCATGACTACAATAATTACCCCAACAATCGTTGAATCCATAAAGCTAACACCGTATAAACCTGTCAGCACGACCCACAGAATCGCCCAGATCATGATTGCCTTCACTACCAACGCCTTCACATGTTTCATTTTCTGCACTCCTTTCTCCTGGATAAAAAAGTAAGATTATCTAACAAGATAACCTTTTCATTATTATACCATCGGCTAAGAGAAGCGAGCAAAGATAAGGTCCTATCTAAGAAAACGAAAAAATGGGAAAACACCTTAGAATATTCACGTAATAATTTATCCATACAGACATTCGATATGGTGTTCCTTTACTTTCGCATACTGTTCTTTTGTCAGTTCTTTACTTGTCACCAGATAATTGATTTCATGAAAAGCAATGGATTGATGCATGAATTTATGTGCAATTTTTTGCTGTGTAACTAAAACGGCAAGCCGGTCTGATTGTTTTCTAAAAGCTTTTTTGACCATTGCCTCTCCTTCATGAGTTTCTGTTACTCCTTGGCTGAAATCTAGCCCGCGACAACTCATTATCGCTAAATCCGCATAATATGACAATGCAACGTTATAGGCTTTTGAACCGTTGATTGTTGCTCGTTTCGGAACAATTGCCCCACCCAATACAGATACTTTTGCCGTTGTGTATTCACTCAACATAGCAGCTGTGACGATGCCATTCGTAATGATCTGCAAACCATCAAATCTTGCTAGGTTTCTGACTAAATGTAAAGAGGTTGTACTGGAATCCAAGAATAAGACCATATCATCTCGAATCAAAGAAGAAGCTGTATCTGCAATCTTACGTTTTTCTGTTTCTTCTTCTAATTTGGTGATCTTCATCAGGTAAGGCACGTCAATTTTTCGATTGTCAACAAGCATGGCGCCACCGCGAACTCTACGGATCAATCCACTTTTTTCCAGACAAACAAGGTCACGTTTAATCGTGGCTTCGCTATAATTTACTAACTCGATCAAATCGGTGACTCTTGCAAATTGGTTGTTTTTTAGATAATTCACAATCTCCTGCTGTCTATTCTCCACTTCATTCAACATAAAATCACCCCATTTACTTTATATAGTAACAGGAAAAAAGAGGTTGTGACAGAAGTGATTGGCTTCGAGAAATAAGAAGAAATTTTTCGAAAAAACTACTTCTGAACATCGTGTGTGGTTAAGAAGGTATGACAAGACTATTGTCATACCCTCTTGATCATACATTTTTATTTTTAGTATAAGCTAGCCTTGCCTACTGTGTTCAAAATTTCCATTTTATGTTTGACTACTTCTTGTACCTTTTTATTAGCTGCTGGATAAATTGCATTCGGCTCGTACATCGATGGATTTTCACTCAATATTTCTCTCAAAGCATTGAAAAAGACGCTTTTAAGATCTGAGCTCAAATTCACTTTGGCAACTCCGTATTTTACAGCTTCGCTGACTTCTGCGTCCGGATTACCTGAACCGCCATGTAAAACAAATGGAAGATCGATTTGTTGGTTCAATTCTTTCAGTAAGTCGATATTTAATTTTGGAGTTCTGTTTTTCGGATACAAGCCATGCGCTGTTCCAATTGCTACAGCAAGTGTATCGATTCCTGTTTCTTTCACAAAAATCTTCGCTTGATCAGGATCTGTATAAATGATTGTTTCAGCACCTCCTTCAGCAGAACCATTATTCCCAATCGTTCCAAGCTCAGCCTCCACTGAGACATTTACCGCATGAGCTAACGCAACCACTTTTTTCGTAATCTGTACATTGTCGTCGAATGATTTCAAAGACGCATCGATCATCACGGAAGAATAGCCGTTTCGAATCGCCCGTAAGACATCTTCTATCGTACCGCCATGATCCAAGTGGATAACGATCGGCAGTTTACTTGTATAAGCATAGGCTCTTACTGCCGCAACAAACTCATCACTTAAATAGGCGATTTCATCAGGATGAATTTCTAAGATTACTGGTGCTTCTAATCTCTCTGCTTCTTCGATGATTGCTTTCATCATATCATAGCTGCAAATATTGAAGGCTGGTACTGCAAATTGATTCTCTTTAGCCACTTTCAATAACTCTTTCATTGTATATAACATTACGCTTCCACCTCATTTGTTAGATTTTCATTTTTCGTCCACTTGTCTTGTTTTTTCTCTTTCACTGTTTTTTTCAATAGTCCAAGCATAAAGGCTGTAGTGACTGTACCTTATGCAATTGCCAAGACATACATAGGTAAATTGTTCATAACATTTGGAATTAGCATCACCCAAATCCCTCCATGAGGTGCCATTGAAGTAACTCCTACTGCCATGGAAATCCCTGCAGCGACTGCTGAACCTGTCATCAAACTAGGTATCACGCGGATCGGGTCAGATACCGCAAACGGTATAGCACCTTCTGTAATATACGAAGCGCCTAAAATCCAGCATGATTGACCTGAAGTCCGTTCTTCTTTGGTAAATTTATGTTTGAATAATAAAGTGGCTAAAGCAATACCTAGGGGAGGTGTCATTCCTGCAGCCATACAAGCAGCAATCGGTGCATTTACTCCAGCTGACATCAAACCGATCGAGAAAGTCGAAATCGATTTATTGATCGGCCCACCCATATCAGCTGCCATCATGATCCCGATAAGTAATCCGAACAATAGCCCGGATGTATTTCCCAAGCTATTCAGCCAATTTTTCAAAGCATCCAACACCCATGTGATCGGTTGTTCAATCACAAATACCATCAAAAGCCCAATAATTAAGATCGATAAAAGGGGGACGACAATCAGCTGATAAATAGCAGAAAATTCTTTTTTTACGCTGATTTTATTTGCCAGAAAATCACAGATATACCCTGCTAGCACGCCACCAATCATTCCGCCAAGAAAACCTGAACCACCTGTAGAGGCCAGTAATCCGGCAACAATTCCTGGGGCAAAACCTGCTTTTCCAGCAATCGATGTAGCAATCCCCGCGCCTAACGCAGGAACCATCATGGCAAACGCTGTATCTCCTCCGATCCTTGAAAATGCAGCTGCTAACACATTATAGTCTGCTGAGTTGGGATCAGCCGCTGTAATCCCAAAGGCAAAACTCAGTGCGATGATGATTCCGCCTGCGATCACAAATGGAAGCATGTAATTCACACCATTCATGAAATGATTATAGATTGTCGGCTTTTTCTCATTTGCAGCTGGTTCTTTTTCATTAGACACAACGAATACGCCAATATCTCTCAATGCTTCGTCTATTACTACTTGCGGTTCTTTGATTGCTCGGCTTGTAGAGACACGCTTTACTTTTTTCCCGGCAAATCGGTCCAATTCGATTTCTTTATCTACTGCAAGAATGATTGCATCTGCCTCTTTGATTTCTTGTTCAGATAACTGATTTTCTGTTTTTACACCTTGTGTTTCGAATTTTGCTTGATGGTTTAGATTTCTTGCTGTTACTTCTAATTTTTCTGCCGACATATAAGTATGAGCAATTCCAGTCGGGCAAGCAGTTACACCAACGATTTTCATGATTATTTTCCTCCTTTTTCTTCACTATCGATACTCGGACAAAGACTCTACTATTTTCATTCTTGACTAATCTGTCTGATGATATCTGCTGGCGTAGTGGCTTCTTTTATTCCCTTTCTAAAATCTGCATTCATCAATCGTCTGGAGAGTGTGCTGAGAATCTCTAGATGCATATCTGCTGATTTTTCAGGAACTACGATGGCAAAAATATATTCAATTGGCATTTCATCTATCCCGCTATAGTCCGTTAATTTGGCTGTATGAAAAAAACACAGTGCTGGTTTTGTCACATATTTGCTTTTTGCATGGGGAATCCCAAATCCATCTTCTATTCCTGTGGAGATCTCCTCCTCTCGTTTGAATAGTGCCTTAACGACTTTTTGAACATTTCTTACCTTATTTGTTTTTTTCAACACATCCCCTATTCGCTCAAATAATGATCCTTTTGAATCTATCGATGGATCGAAAACAATCAGTTCTTCTGCGATCAATTGATCAAACCTCATAAAAAACCTCTCCCCCACAAAAAATGTTAACGCTTTCTTAGAACTGAGGTCAGTATAGCATCGCTAGCTGTACCGTTCAATATTATGAATGAACAGAGGAAAAAGACCCATCATCCGCGTGTATAAGTCATTAAAATGAACGATCTAGCTCACAAACAATCGCAAGTCTATAACAAAACAAAAAGCCTTCCTTGAAAGGAAAGCTTAGCTTCTAATTTTAGGTAAATGGTTTTTTACTTCGAAATAACCCCTCTTCATTTCGTTAATATAAGGTGTTTTTATCAAGTGGATAATTAAAACTATATACTAGTTTTTCATTGTTTTGTGCATTATGATCCTACGACTTTTTCAGCATCAAACGAAGTTTTAAATTGGTAAAAAACATAAAAAAACAGACTATCCCTATCAGATAGTCTGCTAAACGTTGAGTTATCAGCGTTTTTATTATTCCGCAGCGTTTGCGTCTTTGAGACCGTATTTTTTGTTGAAACGGTCCACACGTCCGTCTGCTTGTGTGAATTTTTGACGTCCAGTGTAGAATGGATGTGAGTCAGAAGTTACTTCGACACGGATGACTGGGTATGTATTACCGTCTTCCCATTCAACTGTTTCTTGTGAAGTTTTTGTTGAACCTGACAAGAATTTGAAACCAGTTGTTGAATCCATGAATACTACTGGGTGGTAATCTGGATGGATGTTTTCTTTCATGATTTTTTCGCTCCTTTGCCCTGCTCCATTTGCTGAACCAGAGTTGATTTGTCGATTTACAACATTAACATCTTAACATGTTTCAGTCAAGGTTGCAATTATCTTTTCAGATTTCTGGTCGGATTTTTTTTACCAAAGGAGACATCTTGAAATTCTTTGAAAAATTGCTGATTGTTTTTTGTTTTACGCAAAAAGCGGATCAGTTGTTCCGTATATTCTAATGAATCTCCAGTCATATTTTTTCGAAGTTTCCAAATTTCTTCTAATTCTTCACTTGGCATCAATAATTCTTCTTTTCGGGTACCTGATTTTTTGATATCGATGGCTGGGAAGATCCGACGCTCGGATAACTCGCGTGAAAGTTGTAATTCTAGATTTCCAGTTCCCTTGAATTCTTCATAGATCACGTCATCCATACGGCTTCCTGTATCGACTAAAGCGGTCGCTAAAATCGTCAAACTGCCACCTTCTTCGATGTTTCTTGCTGCCCCGAAAAATTTCTTAGGTTTATACAATGCGGCTGGGTCAATCCCGCCACTCAATGTACGTCCGCTTGGTGGAACAACTAAGTTATAAGCTCGAGCAAGTCTAGTAATGCTATCCATCAAGATAACGACATCTCGTTTATCTTCGACTAAACGCATAGCACGCTCCAATACTAATTCAGAAACTCGAGTATGGTTTTGCGGCTGCAGATCAAATGTTGAAGATACCACGTCGCCTTTCACGCTTCGTTCTAAGTCAGTTACTTCTTCCGGTCGTTCATCAATCAGTAGAACGATCAATTCTACTTCCGGATAGTTTTCTGTGATGCCATTCGCGATTTCTTTTAATACAGAAGTTTTCCCTGCTTTTGGCGGTGCGACGATCAATCCACGCTGACCAAAACCGATTGGAGAAAAGATATCGATCATTCGGGTAGATAGTCTTTGCGGTGTTGTTTCCAGTTGAAGCTGTCTTTGCGGATAAAGAGGTGTTAAGGCTGGAAAATGCGGACGTTCTTTTGCTTCTTCCGGATCTTTTCCATTAACGCTTTCCACGTGCATCAAACCATAATAACGTTCCGATTCTTTAGGTGGACGGGCTTTTCCTGCCACTTTGTCCCCATTTCTCAAACTGAATCGTCTGATTTGTGAGGCAGAAATATAGATATCTTCTGCACTTGGTCCATAATTGATTGGCCGTAAAAAACCGTAACCATCTTGACCAACGATATCCAATATTCCTTCCATATAATAAAATCCTTGTTTCTCTGCTTGTGCACGAATCACAGCTAGAGATAATTCCTTTTTGTTCATCTTACTGTAATAAGGAATTTTAAATTCTTTGGCATAACTATAAACTTCTTTTAACGTTTTGTTCTCTAGTTCTGCCATTGTCAAATAATCGCTCATTCAGCTCCCACTTCCTCTATCATTTCAATTGATGCCCCTAAGGCTGTTAGTTTCTCGATAATATGATCATAACCGCGTAAGATATAATCTACATTGTAAATCGTCGTTGTCCCTTCTGCCAATAGTCCAGCAATCACTAAACAAGCACCTGCCCGAAGATCAGAAGCCACGACTTCTGTGCCGTGAAGTTTATTTGGACCATTCACGATGATCATATTTCCTTCCACGGTAATATCAGCGCCCATTCGTGCTAGTTCGGGCACATGATTCACACGTTTCGCATAGATCGTATCGATGATTTCTGAAGTGCCTGTAGTCATCAATAGAAGCGCAGTAAGTGGCTGCTGCAGATCTGTGGCAAATCCTGGATAAGGATAGGTCATGATGTTTGCGGGTTTTAATTCTTTCGAGGGGTAAACTTCGATTTCATCTTCGCTGATTTTCATATGGACACCAATTTCCTGCAATTTTGCTATAAAGCTTTCCAAATGTTCAAAGATCACATTTTTCACTTTGATACCATTTCCTACTGCAGCTGCTAATGCTAGATAGGTTCCTGCTTCGATGCGGTCAGGAATCATGAAATGCCGACAGCCATGTAATGTTTCGACTCCTTCGATACGGATCACATCTGTACCCGCTCCTCGAACTTTCGCCCCCATATTATTCAGTAAAGTTGCCACATCTATGATTTCCGGTTCTCGTGCAGCGTTTTCAATTACTGTCTGTCCTTTTGCTTTTACAGCAGCTAACATCACATTGATCGTTGCTCCGACTGAAACCACGTCCATGAAAATCCGATTGCCACGCAATCCTTTATTTTCTGTCCGTAAATACATGGCACCATGTTCATTTGTCACTTCAGCACCTAGAGATTCAAATCCTTTGACGTGTAGATCAATCGGTCTAGGGCCTAAATAACAGCCACCTGGCAGGCCTACTACCGCTTCGCCAAATTTACCAAGCAGTGTTCCCATAAAATAATAAGAAGCACGCAAACTATTGATTTTTCCGTGCGGCATCGGAATCGATACGATTTCTCGAGGATCGATTTCTAGTATGTTGTTGGAAAAATGGACAGTTGCGCCCATGATCTCTAAAATTTCAATTAATGAATGAACATCTTGTATGTCCGGCACACCTTCCAAGATCACTGGGGAATCAGCTAAGATTGCAGCTGGAATCAATGCGACTGCACTATTTTTTGCACCGCTGATCGTTACTTCACCAGCTAAAGGTCGGTTTCCTTTGATTACGATTTTTTTCATCTGTTTCCACCTTGTTTATTAATCTTTTTTCATGGATATGCTTGTATTTTATCATAGATAAAAAAAAGAAACGAGCATGGTCTGCCGTTTTAAGTAAAAAAGAATGGAGAACGACTTTTGAAGTCGTTCTCCATTCCTATATATCGTATCTGTTATGTGGATGCTTACGCTTTGTTAGCTGAACCGAACCAGTCGATATGAGATTTAGCATCTTCAACGATTGCTGCTTTACCTGGAGCTAATAATTTACGAGGGTCGAATCCTTTACCTTCTTTATCTTTACCAGCTTCGATATATTTACGAGTAGCTGCAGCAAATGATAATTGGAATTCAGTGTTAACATTTACTTTTGAGATACCCATTGAGATAGCTTTTTCGATTTGATCTTGAGGAATACCTGATCCGCCATGTAATACTAAAGGCATGTCTGGACCTACAGCATCAGCAATTGCTTGTAAGTGGTCAAAAGCTAATCCTTTCCAGTTTTCTGGATATTGACCATGGATGTTACCGATACCGCAAGCTAAGTAGTCGATACCTGTAGCAACCATTTGTTTGCATTCTTCAATATCAGCTAATTCGCCGTTACCGATGATTCCGTCTTCTTCTCCGCCGATTGAACCAACTTCACATTCAACTGAGATACCTTTTGCATGTGCTTTTTCAACAACGTCTTTAGCTAATTTCAAGTTTTCTTCAAATGGTAGATGTGAACCATCGAACATTACTGAAGTATAGCCTAATTCGATACATTCCAAAGCAGCTTCGTAGTCACCATGGTCTAAGTGGATAGCAACTGGAACAGTGATGTTCATTGCTTCAACTAAATCAGTGATTAAATCTTTACAGATTTTGTAACCACCCATGTATTTAGCTGCACCCATTGATGTTTGGATAAGTACTGGTGCTTGTTTTGCTTCAGCCGCTTCAAGGATTGCTTGAGTCCATTCCAAGTTGTTTGTGTTGAATCCGCCGACAGCGTAACCGCCTTTACGAGCAGCTTTTAAAAATTCAGCTCCTGATACTACTGGCATAATAAAATTCCTCCTAAGTTTTGTAAAACTAAATTTGTTAAGACAATTCTTAACCAACGACCCTATTTTACCAAACATTTCGGTAGTTTTCTACTAAAATCAATGAAAATGAAAATTTTCAAGAAGTTTTTTGCAAAAAATAAAATATCCAATAGCGCTTTAATCGAAAAAAGTCTTTTGATTTCTATCTTTTTTCCTACAAATAATAACAAATCAGAAAAAGAGAAAAGTGACAAGAAAATTGCTTATCCCCTTCTCTTGCTACTTTTCTCTTTCTATCAAGCTCAAAAATTATTTTGTTTCATGATCTGCTAATGATGCTCCGACAAATGCTTTGATTAATTTTTGCGGGCGATTTGGACGAGAAATCAATTCTGGGTGGAATTGGCATCCCACAAAGAATTTTTTCTCTGGCAGCTCTACGATTTCTACTAAACGGTTATCTGGTGAGACACCTGAAAAGACTAGCCCTTGTTCTTCAAACAATTGACGATATTTGTTGTTGAACTCATAGCGGTGACGGTGACGTTCTTGCACAACATCGGCTCCATCATATGCTTCAGCCGTCTTCGTTCCTTTTTTGATTTTACATGGGTATAATCCAAGGCGTAAAGTTCCACCCAAATTCTCGATGTTTTCCTGATCAGCCATTAAATCAATAATATTGTTTGCTGTATCTGGATTCGTTTCAGCTGATGACGCATCTTCTAATCCAACGACGTTACGTGCAAATTCGACACAAGCCATCTGCATACCAAGACAAATACCTAAAAACGGAACGTCATTTTCGCGAGCATAACGAATCGCTTCGATTTTCCCTTCTACTCCGCGATCACCAAATCCACCAGGAACCAAGATTCCATCTGCGTCTTTCAAACGTTCTTCTACATTTTCTCTCGTTAATTCTTGTGCTTTGATCCAATCGATCTCGATGTCTGAATTATAGGCGAAACCAGAATGTTTCAATGCTTCAACTACTGAGATATATGCATCTGGTAACTCGACATATTTACCGACAAGCGCAATCCGTACTTTTTTCTTCAAGTTCAAGACACGTTCTTCTAATTCTTTCCATTCTGTCATGTCTGCTTCTGGTGTATCTAGTTTCAAATGGTCGCAAACAATTTGATCCATTCCTTGTGCTTGTAAAACTAATGGGATGGAGTAAAGTGTATCTACATCTGGCGACTCGATAACTGCTTCTGGTTCGACATCACAAAATTGTGCCAATTTATTTTTCACGCTTTGAGAAACAGGTTGCTCTGTACGTACCACCAAAATATTCGGTTGGATACCTAAACCACGTAGCTCTTTTACACTGTGCTGCGTTGGTTTAGTTTTCATTTCTCCAGCAGCTTTCAAGTAAGGAATCAATGTTGTATGGATATACATAACATTATCTGTACCGACATCTGCTTTCATTTGACGAAGTGCTTCAAGGAATGGCAAAGATTCTATATCACCTACTGTTCCCCCTACTTCTGTAATGATCACATCTGAATCAGTCATTTTAGCTGCTCGCATGATTTTTTCTTTGATCTCATTTGTAATATGAGGAATAACTTGAACAGTTGCTCCCAAGTATTCGCCCTTACGTTCTTTACGCAAAACTTCAGAATAGATTTTTCCTGTGGTCACGTTGGAGTATTTGTTCAAATTGATGTCAATAAAACGTTCGTAGTGGCCCAGATCCAAATCTGTTTCAGCACCATCATCTGTTACGAATACTTCTCCGTGCTGATATGGGCTCATCGTCCCCGGATCCACGTTGATGTATGGATCAAATTTTTGGATAGTTACTTTTAAGCCGCGGTTTTTCAATAAGCGTCCTAAAGAAGCTGCAACAATCCCTTTTCCGATTGATGAAACGACACCGCCGGTCACAAAAATATATTTTGTCATAAGTTCAAAAACTCCTTTTTAATTTATGTGCAGGAAAAGTCTCAGAAAATAAACAAAGCTCCCTATTCTTCAATAAGAATAGGGAGCCGAAATTTCTGTAAACTTCTGACCCTCTAAAAGGGCGCCCAAAGTGTATAATACAAGCTGACTAAGGGAAAGTCAAGTACTCAAATGAATACTATCCGCTTACAATTTTTTCTTTTTCGATATCCTTTGAGAAATTATTTCTTAAGTCCTTTATGAGTGCAAAAAAATTTAATCCACATAATAGGCTTGATATAAACATAGTTAACGTTAAACCTAAGCAAATCAGAAAATCGTTACTGAAAAATTTTAAGTGAAACAATAGATAAAAAAATAAAACAAACATTATGATAGATAATATCCCACCTAACAAAGAACTACTTTTTCCTACTTGCAGCAACAGTTTATATAGCTTATCGTAGAAACAATCTTTTTCTTTCACCCTTATTTACCTCCTTTACGTAAAAAACGTAGTCCACAGTTCTCGGATTTTTGGCATATCTTTTCTATTAAATAATATCAAAAACAAAACAGTTCCACTAATTTTTTCAAAGATGACCTTTTTTTCAACAAAAGTGCCTTGTAGGGATTCATTGAAGGTAACGAATCACATAAGTAAAAAATAAGGAGATGCGACAAAAGTCGTGCCTCCTTATTTCTAAATAAACGGTGTTCTCCTGCCAACTCCTCGGTCACAAGTCACAATATCCATCAAACATGAGAAGCTGTTTTTGAAATTGCTCCTTGTGACTCAGAGTTAAACGGCAGGCTTACGACCTCTTGATAAACGGTGTTCAATCAGTTGACCCTCGGTATTAGCTCAAAAAACGGCAAAATATGAGGAACTATTTTGCCGTTTGTTTCTCTAATACTCAGGTCAAAACGCTGATTTCACAGCCTCTAATTCACGTTATTCCTGTTTTAATAAAGTTCTAGATATTGTTCTCTTTCCCACTCGGAAACAGTTTGTCTGAATGCCGCCCATTCGAGACGTTTTGCTTCAACAAAATTTGAGAAGATATGTTGTCCTAATGCGTCAATCATTACATTATCCTTACGCAATTCTTTGATAGCATTATGGATAGTTGAAGGTAAGTCCTGGATATGTGCAGCTTCTCTTTCTTCCTCATCCATTACATAAATGTTACGGTCAACAGCTGCTGGCGGTGTGATCTGATTACGGATACCGTCTAGTCCTGCTTGCAACAATACTGCCATTGCCAAGTATGGGTTTGCAGATGGATCAACTGACCGCAATTCCAAACGTGTGGATAAACCGCGAGATTCTGGTACACGTACTAATGGCGAACGATTACGGCCACTCCATGCGACATAAACAGGCGCTTCATAACCTGGAACGAGACGTTTATAAGAATTGACTGTTGGATTGCAAACGGCTGTGTAGGCACGAGCATGTTTCAGCAAACCACCTAAGAAATGATAAGCTGTTTCACTTAGTTCCAATTCACCGTCTTTATCATAGAAAACATTTCCTTCATCATTGAACAAAGACATATTGCAATGCATACCAGAACCATTGATCCCAAATAACGGTTTCGGCATGAAAGTCGCGTGAAGTCCATGCTTGCGTGCAATCGTTTTGACAACGAGCTTGAAGGTTTGGATATTATCACAAGCATCTACCACATCTGCATATTTAAAGTCAATTTCATGCTGTCCTGGCGCTACTTCATGATGTGAAGCTTCCACTTCAAAGCCTAGACTTTCTAATTCCAACACGATGTCACGGCGGCAATTTTCACCTAAATCTGTTGGCGCAAAATCAAAATAACCACCTTTATCATTCAAGGTCGTTGTGATCCCACCGTCTTCGTCTAATTTAAATAAGAAGAATTCTGGTTCAGGTCCTAAATTGAAAGAGGTAAAACCAAGGTCGCGCATATCTTTCAATGCTCGTTTCAAATTCCCGCGAGGATCGCCGGCAAATGGTGTCCCATCCGGATTATAGATATCACAAATTAAACGAGCAACTTTTCCATGAGCACTTTCCCATGGGAAGATCATCCAAGTGGAGAGATCTGGATACAAATACATATCGCTTTCTTCAATTCGAACAAATCCTTCAATCGAAGAACCGTCAAACATCATTTTGTTTTCTAATACTTTGTCGATCTGGCTCACTGGAACTTCTACATTTTTGATCGTACCTAAGATGTCTGTGAACATCAATCGTAAAAATCGTACGTTTTCTTCCTCAATGATTCGTTTGATTTCTTCACCTGTTATCTGTTTCTTTACCATGGTATCCCTCTTCCTTTTTTAATTTATTCAGTCAAAGAATTGTCTTTGCAATCCTTGCGACTGATAATGACCTGTTTTGCTTAACCCGCCTTGCGCCAAAATCTCATCACGAAAAATTTGTCGAACGTCATGATCCGTCAACGGCTTCTTGTTTTTTGCTTCTTGTTTTTTCGCCTGTGCCATTTCGTATACACGTTTGATCCCAGCCATATTCAATCCATCTGAAAGATAGTCTTTAATCTCAAGCAGCATATCAATATCATTCAGCGAATACATACGTCGGTTTCCTTCGCTTCGTTCCGGATGAACTAAATCTTGTTCTTCATAATAGCGAATTTGCCGAGCAGACAAATCAGTCAGCTTCATAACTGTACCAATTGGAAATACGGACATAGATCGGCGCAATTCCTTTTCTCCCATCAGACGTCCCCTTTCGTTTTATAAGTTGGCTAAAGTGTACCAATTAAAAAAAATATTGTCAACTGCATATGTTAGGTTTTCTAACATGAGATCTCTATTTTTTTATAAAATAACAAAAAATAAGAAAACAAAAAAGGTATCTAGTTGATTTTCGTACCAGATATCTTTTATTTTTTATTATACTGTACTATCCTTTATTAGTGTTTTTATTGTTAAAAAAACAAAATTTTATTGGTTTTTTCTTAACCATTTTGAATTGGTTTTTGCAAACCCTTTAACTTCATATTCGTTTGTTTCTTCCATGTACGCTTCGTCCAAAACCATTGTTTGTCTTCTCAACTCGCTTAATTTCTGTCCTTCGTTGCTTGGCACAGAAAGTGTATAAGGGGTCATTAGTTCCATCAGCTGACGTTTGATTGCTTCGATCAACGCCATCTTACCTTCTTTCGTCTGAGTAGAAATCAATACGTTCGGGAATAGCGTAGGCGTGAACATCGCTGGGTCGATCTGGTCTGCCTTATTGTAAACAGTCAGTATCGGCATTTCTTTCATATTCAGTTCATCCATCAATTTTAGGACAGTCTGCTCCTGTAAAATACGATCTGGAGAACTAGCATCGACTACATGTAGCAAAAGATCCATATTTTGACTTTCTTCTAATGTAGAATGGAAAGCATCGATCAGTTGCGTAGGCAGGTCTTGGATGAACCCGACGGTATCCGTTACAGTAATCTCAAATCCTTCAGCAAAACGCCATCTCTTAGTCAATGGATCTAACGTTGCAAACAATTGATCTTTCGAATAAGTATCCGCTTGTGTCAATAGATTCAAGATAGTTGACTTTCCGGCATTCGTGTAGCCAATAAGTCCAATCTGAAAAATCTCGCTATTTTTTCTTTTTTGGCGATTGCGCTCTCGATGAGCTTCTACTTCTTTCAATTCTTTCTTAACAGCAAAAATTTTATTCCGTATATGTCGGCGGTCTGTTTCTAACTTTGTTTCACCTGGCCCTCTTGTTCCGATCCCACCGCCAAGACGAGATAATGTTTTCCCTTGCCCTACTAAACGAGGCAGCAGGTATTCTAACTGAGCAAGTTCAACCTGCAGCTTCCCTTCTTTCGAACGAGCACGCATCGCAAAAATATCTAAGATCAGCTGCACGCGATCAATTACCGGAAGACCAACAGCATCGGTAATCAGTTGGCTCTGTCTCGGAGTTAGCTCATGATTAAAGATGATCAAATCCGCTTCATGCGCATCCGCTTGTTGAACTAATTCTTGTAATTTTCCTTTACCGATAATCGTTTGCCGATCCACTTGTGGTCTCTTTTGTGTAATTGTGAATACGACTTCTCCTGATGCGGTATTCGTCAGCTGAACTAGCTCTTCCATTGACTCTGAAAAGTAACGCTGGTTTGCTTCGGTTTCTACCCCTACGATGATCACTTTTTCTTCCATTTTATTCCGCCTCCAGCCATTTTTTGATTGTTTGCTCAATCTGACTTTTTTGATTTGGCTCACTTATAAGATCAAACCACTGTGCATCCAAACGGTTACGAAACCACGTCAACTGACGTTTCGCGTATCTTCTCGAATGTAGTTTGACTTGTTCTGTTGCTTCTTCCAATGTTTCTTTCCCTTCAAAATAAGGGAAAAATTCTTTATATCCAATACCTTGACTGGCCTGGACTTCTCCAAGCTCATACACCTTACGCGCTTCTGCTACTAAACCTTCTGCTAGCATCAAATCGACTCTTTGATTGATTCGTTCATAAAGAATACTACGCTTCGTATCTAATCCAATCATGAGGTAATCATACAATTGCTTTGGCTCTTCTTTAGGTGCCGTGATACTATGTCCTGTCGTCTCTAAAACTTCCAGAGCTCTTATCACCTTTCGTTGATTGTTCCAGTGGATTTTCTCAGAAGCTGCCGGGTCTTTTTCTTTCAACTGATTCCATAATGCTTGGGAACCAGTTGTCTCGGCTAACGTTTCATACTTTTTTCTAATCTCAGGATTCGCTTCTTCTGTCGCCCCTAACTGGTAATCGTATAGAAGGGATTGGATATACAGACCCGTGCCACCAGCGATGATAGGTAGATGCTCTCGGTTCGCAATCTCGGTAATCAATTGTCGACCTGAATGCTGAAAATCAGCGGCTGAGTAACGTTGAGTAGGTTCGATCACATCAATCAAATGATGCGGAACATTATTCATCTCTTCTTCTTTGATTTTTGCTGTACCGATATCCAGATTTTTATAGATTTGCAGTGAATCACCACTGATGATCTCTCCTCCAAATAGTTGTGCGAGTTCCACACTTAGCGCTGTTTTACCGACTGCTGTCGGACCGACGATCACTAATACTTTTTCCATATTTTACCTACTTTTCGTTGATTGTTTCCACCGAAGAGCTTTCTCCGGAAAATCAGTTATTATTCCATCTATTTTGAGTTCTTGACATTTGGCCATTTCTTCTTCATCGTTAATCGTCCATGCACGAATTGCTTTTGGAAAATCAGCTGCCTGGACTGGATGTTCGAACAACCAAGTATTTTTTGGATGTACTCCTTCTATATAAGGGGTTTCTGCTGCTAGTTGGATCTTTTTATCAGAAGTACTCATCAATAAGTCCAGCTGTATCTCCGGTTCCAGTAATGCGATTTTTTCCAAAGAATCCAAATGAAAGCTGCAATATGCATGTTGAAAAGGCCAATCTCTACTTTTTAATGTTTCGGCTAATTTTTCTTCGATACCGGGATATTCATACTGATCAGTTTTAATTTCAATCATTAGCATCCCTCGGTAATTTTTTTGGAGGAGCAGTCCTAACACTTCTCTCAATTCAGGAACTTTAGCTGCTGGAAATTCTTTGCTGAATTTGCCCCCTGCATTCAATTTTTTGAGTTCTTCCAATGTTTTTTCTCGAATCAGCCCTTTACCGTTAGTCGTCCGGTCCACTTCTTCGTCGTGCATAACGATCAAATAACCATCTTTGCTTAGATGGACATCTAGTTCGATACCATCTGCACCTACTCGTACAGCTTCTGCAAATGCAGGAAGCGTATTTTCTGGGTGGGTGCCGCTACTTCCGCGATGGGCATAGATTTGTAACATCTTTCTTCACTCCGTTCAGTTCTATTGTATCATTAAGAAAAAAAGAAAGCATTACCACGCTCTCATGTGCAACGGCAATGCTTCAAAATATCAGCTCCAAACATCATCTTTCGAGAAGAAACCAATCGGCTGGCGCGTCATAGTCTTCAACTGAGCTTTTTTTTCATTGATCATTTCAGTCAGACTATCCGTAAAATTCTCTAAAATCACGCGTCCGCCTTTATAAGCATATCCACCAATCTTCATTGTTTCATCTGGAGATAAAATCACTTTTCGATGGGAGATATTCTTAAATAGCTCGTCTAAAATATAATTTGGCAAATAAAAACTATTTTGCGCTGAAAATGATTGGAGATACGCAAAATCGTCAATCGTGATATAACAATCATCAAATGCATCAAAGCTGACATATTCTTCCATCAGCGTTGTCCGTTTCTGCAAGATCTCGTTGATCTTTTTATTTAATTGATTCAGCGTCTCGATTTCTTTGACTTTCAATTCCAATTCACGTCTACGCTGTTCTTTATTTTCCAAGTGACGCATTTGCAGTATCATGCCAATATAGACAACTACAGCACCTGTCAGCACTCCGATAAGACCAGTAATACCAACTATCAATCTGTTATTCCTCCTTGTTTTGTTTCTCTGCTTATCATACCATAAAGCGGGTTTATGCGACTAATTTGCCTAAGTTTTTTATTTGACCTTTTTTGACCAAAAATGTATACTACATTTTAGGTATTAGAAACTAAATTATGGTACACTATTTCTAAACGAAATCAAGGAGGAACTCTATTATGAATTTAATTCCTACAGTCATTGAACAATCTTCACGAGGTGAAAGAGCTTACGATATCTACTCACGTTTATTGAAAGACCGTATCATCATGTTAAGCGGCCAAGTAACAGATGATCTTGCTAATTCGATCATCGCCCAATTGCTTTTCTTAGACGCTCAAGATTCTGAAAAAGATATCTATCTTTATATCAATTCTCCTGGTGGTTCAGTTACAGCAGGTATGGCTATTTACGACACAATGAACTTTGTCAAAGCAGATGTCCAAACAATTGTTATGGGTATGGCTGCTTCAATGGGAAGCTTCTTGCTGACAGCTGGTACAAAAGGTAAACGATTTGCTTTACCAAATGCTGAGATCATGATCCATCAACCTCTTGGCGGCGCTCAAGGGCAAGCAACTGAAATCGAAATTGCGGCACGCCATATTTTGCAAACACGCGAACGCTTAAACAAAATTTTAGCTGAACGCACTGGACAACCGCTTGAAGTGATTGAAAAAGATACAGATCGTGACAACTATATGACAGCTGAACAAGCAAAAGCATATGGATTGATCGATGAAGTCATGGAAAACAGTTCTTCATTAAATTAATCTGTTTCAAAGGAAGCTTTTTTAAGCTCTCTTATCTAAACCAAATAAAAAAGGATGGTCAACTCAAACTGACCATCCTTTTTTATTTTATGGATGCTACTGCCTATCTTTGCTCCTTGAATTTTCCTTGCGCATGCATCCGACCTATCTCGACATAATGCTGGATGTTTTCTTTGTTTTTTTGTATTTCTTCTTTTGTCAAAGGACGGATCACTTTAGCTGGGCGACCAAAAGCCAAGACATTAGGAGGAATAACTTTTCCTTCTGTTACTAATGATCCAGCACCAATCAAACTATTCTCACCAATAACCGCATGATTCAATATCGTGGTCCCCATCCCGATCAGCGCCCCTTTTTCGATTGTACAGCCATGTAGCATGCACTGATGTCCTACCGTCACATTCTCCGCAATATCTACAGGTGCATCATGATCGACATGGATGATTGTACCATCTTGGATATTCGTTCTTTGTCCTACTTTTATCCAATTACTGTCCCCGCGTAAAACAGCTTGATACCAGATCGTCACATCTTCTGACAATGTCACGTCACCAATCACTGTGGCATTTGATGCTATAAACCGTTCCATATTTATTTTTCTCCTTTCATTTTTTGTAGAAACTAATCCTATTGAATAAAGATATCATAGCATATATTTATTTCATAAGAAAAAAACAGGTAAAACCTGCTCAGGCCAGATGTCTATTTACAGTATCTGGTAACTGACGTTTTACCTGTTTTTATTGTACATCTATATTTTCTTCTATTACTTTTTTTAAAATTGATTCGTACACTTCTATTTGTGCTGCCAAGCGTTCGATTTGAAACTCATTTTCAAAAAAATCAGCTGAATCAAAAGGCTTCGTCTGACAGACGTGCGTTAAACGATCAACTTCTCTTTTGGCTTCAGTAATTTTTTCATTTAAAAACTGTTCCATCTCCGTGTCCTCACTTTTCTTGATAACTTTACTTTACCATTATCAAGAATAGAGAACAAAAAATAAGTTTTAAACTGTTTTATTCTTATATGACTTATTCTGCTTCCTCAGCAAATTGGCTGTTATACAGTTTTTCATAAAATCCACCTTGTGCCAATAAACTCTCATGCGTTCCTTTTTCAATGATCTGACCTTGATCCATCACTAGAATCAGATCTGCATCACGGATTGTCGATAAACGGTGAGCGATGACGAAACTTGTCCGTCCCTCCATCACGCGATCCATTGCTTTTTGAATCAACGCTTCTAAACGGGTGTCTACTGAACTTGTTGCTTCATCTAAAATCAAGATTTTAGGATCGGAGACCACTGCTCGGGCAATCGTCAGCAACTGTTTTTGTCCTAAAGACACATTGTCTCCCTCAGAATTGATGGCCATATCATATCCATCTGGCATCGTTCGGATAAAATGATCTACGTTTGCTGTTTTCGCAGCATCAACTACTTCATAATCTGTCGCATCAAGCTTTCCGAAGCGGATATTATCTGCAATCGTTCCTTGATAAAGCCATGCATCTTGCAAGACCATACCAAATAGCGAACGCACATCACTGCGACTCATTGATTTGGTGTCGATTCCATCAATCCTTATTGCTCCTTTGTCTACGTCATAAAAACGCATCAATAGATTGATCAATGTCGTCTTGCCGGCACCGGTCGGACCGACCACAGCTACGGTTTGACCAGCTTTCACTTCAAAATTCAAATCTTGGATTAATGGTTTCTTCGGATCATATGCAAAATCGACATGATCGAATGTCACATCTCCTAAAATCGTTTCTGGCAGTGAAGCATCTACTTTGTTTTCTTTTTCTTCTGGCTCATCTAAAATCTCGAATACACGTTTCGTTGCCGCTGATGCACTTTGCAAAACTGAAGACAATTGTGTCACGTTCCCCATTGGCTGACTGATTTGCCAAATATATTGGATGAATGCTTGTAGTTGACCGACAACGATCGCCCCAGTAATAACATAAAAGCTTCCTAGAACAGCCATACCAATATAAGTAGCATAGGCAGTTAATTGAACTAGAGGCATCATCAAGCCAGAAATGAATGCTGCACGAAACCCAAAGTATTTCAAGCTGTGATTAACTTTTTTGAATCCTTCCAATGTTTCTTTTTCGCGTCCATATACTTTCAATACACTAAAACCTGTCATATTTTCTTGGACGTAGCCGTTTAGCTCACCAAGAGAATTCTGCATGCTTTGAAAATATTTCTGCGAAGCATTGATCACTCGTTTTGAGATCCAGATCGATGTTGGAATCATGATCATAGAGATCAACGCCATCATCGGCTGGATATAAAACATCATTGCTGCAGCCAACGTAATTCCCAATATCGCATTTACGATACCAATAAAAGCTTGTTGTAAAGCACCGCTGACTGCATCTACATCATTCGTCACACGAGACAAAATATTTCCTTGCTGGTTTTTATCGAAATATGAAACCGGAAGACGATTGATTTTTTCTTCTATGTCTCTTCTCAAATCATGCATGGCACTTTGAACGACATTTGTCATCAAAACACCAGAAAGTAATTGCGAAATACAATACCCTATTCCAACAACTGTGATCCAAATGAGACATTTGAATATATAAGAAAAATTGATTGATTCGCCATTGGCAATATTACGGCTGATTTCTGTAGTAGGAAGTCCTGTAACATATGGCAAAGCCACGTTGAAAGCCACTGTCAGAACTGTAAATAGGATCACTAAAAGAAAAGTCCCACGATACGGTCTGATATATCGAGCTAAACGTTTTAAGGAAGAAAAGGTTTTTTTCATGCTAATTCCTCCTTTGATAATTGTGAAGCGGCAATATCATAATAAATCGGGCATTTTTCCAACAACTCCCGATGCGTCCCCATACCGACGACTTCTCCTTCATTTAATACGATGATCTTATCTGCATGCATGATCGTTCCCACACGTTGTGCTACGATCAATACAGTAGATTCTGTCGTTTCTTTTTTCAGACGAGCACGTAACTTCGCATCCGTTTGATAATCTAATGCAGAAAAGCTGTCATCAAAAATATAGATTTCCGGACGGCGTATGATGGCTCTGGCTATTGCCAATCGTTGTTTTTGCCCACCTGAAAAATTGGAACCACCTTCTGATAAATGTTCATTAAATCCATCTGGTTTTCGAGAAATGAATTCTGAAGCTTGAGCAATCTCAGCTGCACGTTCCATTTCTTCTTGCGTAGCATCTTCTTTCCCGTATCGCAAATTATCTGCAATCGTTCCAGTAAATAGCAACGCTTTTTGCGGAATAAACCCAATCTTATCTCGCAACTTGCTTAGCCGATAATCTCTCACGTCTACTCCATCGATCAAGATCTTTCCTTCACTCACATCATAAAAGCGAGGAATCAATTGGATCAACGTAGATTTTCCGCTACCGGTACTTCCAATAAAAGCAACGGTTTCTCCTGGAGAGGCTGTAAAACTGACATTTCGAATCACTGGTTCTTGCGAATGGCCTGGATAAGCAAATGTTACATTTTGAAATTCGATATACCCTTTAGTTTTTGTATCAGATATACCCTTTGGATCTTCTACAATCGAAGGTTTGGCATCTAGGGCTTCTTGGATACGTCCAGCTGAAACAGCTGCTCTTGGATACATCATGAACACACTGGCAAATAACATGAATGAGAACAAGGCATGGAATATATACTCGATAAACGCAATCAAATCTCCTACACGAAGCTCGCCTGCATCGATTTGCACTGCCCCGCTCCAGATGATCAATACCATTACGATATTAAATAAGAAATAAAAACCCGGTTGTGCAACAGCCATCAAACGGAATAAGCTTTTTGAACTAGAAGCATAATTCTCATTGACTACAGCAAAACGTTTTTCTTCAAACTTTTCATTGACGAATGCACGAATCACACGCAATCCTGAAAGATTTTCCCGCAAGATACTGTTGATTTTATCTAAGTTTTTTTGTTGCTTTTTAGATAACGGTTCAGACACCTTAGCAATCGCTACGACTGCCAATAATAGTAAAGGTAATGCACCTACTACATACAAACTGAGTGTCACACTTGTACGCATGACCATGTACAAACTGACAATGAACATCATTGGTGCCATAAAACCGATACGTAAAATATTTTGCAGGAACAACATGATCTGATAAGCATCGTTTGTTGTACGAGTGATCAATGAAGATACGCCTAGATTTTCGTATTCCTGATGCGAATAACTTTGGATCTTTTCGAACAAATCATCTCGAATATCTGCTACGATATTAGTCGTAATCCTCGAACCAAAATAACCTAACAAGATATTCAAAATAATACCGATTACAGTAATAACGATCATAAATATCCCTTGTTGCTTCACATAATCAAAATCATCATTGCGGATTCCTACATCGATCATACGTGCTAAAATCGTAGGAAGTCCTAATTCAATCAAAATAAAACCAAATACGCATATGAAATTGAAAAACAAGAATTTCTTATAACGCATGGTATAATGCCACATTAGTTTCACTTTCTCATCTCCTTTTAATCTTTTGTTACATTTTCATTACTAAAAATGATAGCACAACGAGCCTATTAATAGAACACTTCTCTCATAAAAAAGTCATTATGATTATAGCGGGATGATAAACATTGATTTTTTCTTTCAATCTAGTTGATTTCTATACTTATTTGCTGTTTTATGCTAGAATAACAATTAATTGTTGTATATTTTTTATACAGAAGGTACGGTTGAAAAAATATCCGAACAGATAAGCAAAAACGAGGCTTGTCTCTTTGACTCGAATCCAGTATTCTAGTCAAAGCATATGAAAAACCAGGTGGATTGTCCCCTCGTTTTGTGTTGTCTAAAAAAATCAACTAGCTAAATCACTGCTTTACGCAGATAAAGGAGACAAAACAATGATCTATAAAGTTTATTATCAAGAAACAAAAGTACGCAACCCTAAACGGGAAGAAACAAAATCTCTTTACATTGAGGCAAAAAGCGATGTAGACGCTCGCCAACGTGTGGAAGAAAATACCCCATACAATATTGAATTCGTTCAACTTCTAGAAGGAAGTCATCTAGAGTACGAAAAAGAAAATGCTGATTTCTCATTAGTGGAGTTTTAATATGAAACTTTCCATCAAAAATAACGAGACAGGCGTCTTTGCTATTGGTGGATTAGGTGAAATCGGGAAAAATACGTATGGGGTACAATTCCAAGATGAAATCATTTTGATTGATGCCGGGATCAAATTCCCGGAAGACGATTTACTTGGAATTGACTATGTCATTCCCGACTACAGCTACATCATACAAAACTTACACAAAATAAAAGCCTTGGTGATTACTCACGGGCACGAAGACCACATCGGCGGAATACCCTACTTGCTGAAACAAGCAAATATTCCTATCTATGCTGGTCCTCTCGCATTAGCGTTGATCACAAACAAATTAGATGAGCATGGCTTGCTTCGAGATGCAGAGCTCCATGAGATCAATGAAGATACGATCATCCGTTTTAGAAAGACTTCTGTCAGCTTTTTCAGAACGACCCATAGTATCCCAGATGCATTAGGGATTGTGGTGAAAACACCTTCTGGAAATATCGTAGCGACTGGAGACTTCAAATTCGATTTCACTCCTGTTGGCGAACCAGCAAACTTGCATAAAATGGCTCGTATCGGGGAAGAAGGAGTCTTGTGCCTTTTATCTGATAGTACAAATGCTGAGATTCCAACATTTACTAAATCAGAAAAAACGATTGGGCATTCTATTTTGAAGATCTTTTCAAAAATCGAAGGACGTATCATTTTTGCCAGCTTTGCTTCTAACATCTTCCGTTTGCAGCAAGCAGCAGATGCCGCTGTGGCAACTGGTCGTAAAATCGCTGTTTTCGGACGAAGCATGGAAAATGCCATCGTCAACGGTCAACGTTTAGGATATATCAAAGTTCCAGACGGCACATTTGTAGATGCACACGAAATCAATCGCTTGCCTGCCAATGAAACGATGATCCTATGTACAGGTTCTCAAGGAGAAGCGATGGCCGCGTTGAGCCGCATCGCGAATGGTACTCACCGTCAAATCCAAATCCAGCCAGACGATACAGTGATCTTTTCAAGTTCACCTATTCCTGGTAATACAACAAGTGTCAATCATTTGATCAACTTGCTGTCTGAAGCTGGTGCAGAAGTGATTCACGGAAAAATCAATAACATCCATACTTCCGGTCACGGTGGACAAGAAGAACAAAAATTAATGCTTCGTTTGATGAAGCCAAAATATTTTATTCCTGTCCACGGAGAATTCCGCATGTTGAAAGTACATGCTTCTCTAGCACAAGATGTAGGTGTTCCTGCAGAAAACTGCTTCATCATGGAAAATGGCGATGTTTTAGCGTTAACTAGCGATTCTGCGCGTCCTGCTGGGCATTTTGTGGCTGGAGATGTGTATATCGATGGTAGCGGGATCGGTGATATTGGTAATGTCGTTTTACGTGACCGTCACCTGCTTTCAGAAGAAGGTCTTGTATTAGCTGTCGCGACAGTGGATATCAAGAAAAAAGAAATCTTGGCTGGTCCAGATATTCTCTCTCGTGGATTTGTCTACATGCGAGAATCAGGAGAAATGATCAATGAAGCTCAGCGAATCTTATTCCACGCTTTAAGAGAATGTTTGAATGGACCTGACTGTTCAGAATATAAATTGAAAGAAGCGATGACTGGCGCGCTTCAGCCTTTCTTATTCGAACGTACAGAAAGACATCCAATGATTTTGCCAATGGTAATGACACCAGATGAAGAATAAATAAGAGGTTATGAAATCAGCACCTTGTCCTGAATATGAGAGAAAACAAATGAAAAACATGAGAAGCCATTTTTGTTTGTTCTTATTCCTTGATACAGGGTGGCTCTTTCATAGCCTCTTAAATTTATTTACTTTTTCATACAAAAAAATACCTGCCACAAGAGAAATTGTCTCTTGTGGCAGGTATTTTTGTTACTCGCTTTGTTCTCTCGTAAAAATTGATGTCTACCATCAATTTGATTTACAGATAAAATTAAGCTTTTACAACGTTTGCAGCTTGTGGGCCGCGGTCTGATTCTTCAACGTCGAAAGTCACTGCTTGACCTTCTTCTAATGTTTTGAATCCGTCACCTTGGATAGCTGAGAAGTGAACGAATACGTCGCTTCCATCTTCACGTGAGATAAATCCAAATCCTTTTTCAGCGTTGAACCATTTTACTGTTCCGTTTTCCATAATAATATCCTCCTCGTGCCAAAAGCACTAATTTAAATTGTAACATTGCTCGTGTACGATAGAGGTGCAACAGATGTTTCAACTTCTATTCCCAAACAAAATTACAATATAATTGTACACTTGCTTCATTTTTTTTGCAAGAAAGCAACTTACTTCTCTTCCATCATTCCTTCTTCTCTCAAACTAAAATATCGTTTACGTCCGATGATCAAGTGGTCCAGTACAGTGATTCCCATCATTTCTCCACACTTTTGTATCCTTTTGGTAAAATTCATATCCTGCTGCGATGGAATAACATTACCAGAAGGATGATTATGCGCTAAAACGATCCTTGCCGCACAATAACGTACAGCATAATGGAAAATTTCTCTAGGATGAGCGACTGACTGATTCAGCGAACCGATGAACACTGTTTTTTTTAAGATCACTTGATTCTTCGTGTCCAAATAAATACAAACCAAATGTTCTTGTTTGTGATCTTTCATTTCCAGAATCAATTGCTGGGCCAATTCGTAACTGGTACGAACCGGTGGTGTCGCTCTTTCATGATCCGTCTGAATTCGTCGACCTAATTCGATCAAGGCTTTGATTTCGATTGCTTTCACGCGTCCTATCCCTCGAATCTCTTCTAACTCATGCAAAGTAGCCTGTCGTAAAGAGGCCAGTCCTCCAAACGTTTTTAACAGATTTCCAGCAATCGACATCACACTATAAGGGTGTTGACCGGTACGCAGTAAGATTGCCAAAAGCTCCTGATCCGATAAAGCTTCAGCGCCATAAATTTCCATACGTTCCCTTGGTAAAGAGCTAGTAGGAACTTCTTTGATCAATCGTTTTCCCAAAAAAACATCTCCTTTCTATCTTATCTAAAATAAGATACGAAAAGAGATGGATTTTTATTTTAACAATGCAGGGATTTCATGTAAAGAAGAAACAACCCCAGCTGTTTTTTTGATCAATTCTTGGGATGGTGGAAGCAGATCTGGTACCATGACTACCGGGATCTCAGCCGCAGAAGCTGCTAAAATACCATTTTGTGAATCTTCTAAAATCAATGTTTCTTTCTTCGCTGTACCTAGCTTCTGATTAGCTAACAAGAAAATTTCTGGGTCTGGTTTTGCTCGTTGAACATTTTCTGCAGAAACAATCGTCTCAAATCGTTCAAACAGATTGTTCTTCTTCAATAAAAGTTCAATGACTGCTCGTTGGTTACTGGAAGCGACAACTTTGGGAATCTGATGTTCTTCTAAAAAAGAGAGGAGTTCCAACACACCGGGCTTCATTTGTACCGCTCCTTGCGAAAAACGTTCAAGCGTTTCCTGGTATGAATCATCTATGAATCTTTGTACACTTGTTTTGCCAAATTCCGAAAAAATCATATGATAATTCGCCCATACTTCTTCATCTGAAACACCTAAGAATTTTAAATACAGGTCTTTATCATAAGGAAAACCCATCTTGTCTGCTACTACTTGTGTGGCTTCGTAATACACTAACTCTGTGTCGAACAGCAAACCATCCATGTCAAAAATCACTGCATTATACTTCATGATCTCCTCCTAATTGTATTAATACATGGCGAACTTCTGAAATGAAATAAAGTGAACCGGTCACAACTAATACGTCTTCATTTGTCATCTTTTCCAATATATCTGCTAATCCGAATTGCCACAATGAAACGATTGATACTCTCTCACTTGCTAAATCTGATACTTCACTTAATTCGATGGCTTTTGGATGTTCAAAGGTCGTCAAATAAATATGGACATTTGGTACTTGCTGCAATCGTTCTAGCATTTCTCTAACATTTTTAGTTCGTAAGGCGGAAAACAAAATGTTGATTTGATATCCTTTGAATTCTTTTTTCAAATTTTCAACAAGTCGGTTCATTGCATGCGTATTATGGGCACCATCTAAAACAACTAATGGCTCGTTACTCAAACGCTCCATTCTTCCTGGCCATCGAGATTTCTTCAACCCCTTCAAAACATCTTTTTCTCGGAAAGGCAGCTTTTCCAATTGACAGTAAACAAAATACAATTCGATAGCTACTCCTGCATTTTCAGCTTGATGTTGCCCTAAAAGCGGAGTGGTTAATTGAGGGATCTTTCCTATTTCATTAAAAAATTCAAATACTTCTCCCCACGTCTCATCAGGATGCAGATAGTTTATTTTATAATTTTCCCCGTATACATAAAGCGGTGCATTTTTTGCTTTAGCTGTTTGTTGGATGACAGTAAAAGCTTCTGGGGCAATATTTCCTGTTACTACTGGAACGCCTTGTTTGATGATTCCAGCTTTTTGTGCAGCGATTTCTTCAATTGTATCTCCAAGTATTTCGGTATGATCAAGTCCAATCGTTGTTATTCCCGTCAGCATTGGTACAGCTACATTGGTAGAATCCAATAAGCCGCCTAAGCCAACTTCGATAATCGCTACGTCCACTTTCTTCATCAAAAAATAATCAAATGCCATTGCTGTTAATGTCTCGAATTCAGTAATACCAGCTACTGCTTCAAATTGATCAAGTTGTTTGATCAGTGGCTGATATTTTTTTACAAGCTGGATCAAATCATTGTCTGGGATACTTTTGCCATTGATTGCGATCCGTTCATTGAACGTTTCGATATAAGGTGAAGTAAATGTACCTACTGTCAGCCCAGCCTCTTCTAATAGGCTTCTCAAATAAGCTACAGTAGAACCTTTTCCGTTTGTTCCAGCGATATGGATCGTTTTTACTTTTCTCTCTGGATGCCCTACCACTTCTAATAAAGCTTCGACTCGGTCAAGGCCAGGACGTGAACCAAATGGTAATCGACTATGGATCCATTCTATTGCTTCTTCAATCGTCATCAACAATTCCCCCATTTCTCTTTTATTATAACAAATAGAACACATAAGAAAAATAAAAGTATGACAAAGAGAAAAGAAACAGAAAGAGAAACGATTTTATCAACTACTTTATTGACTCCTGATACATGATCCATCTCCCTCCTTCTCCTACATAATAAGAGTAGACTAAAAAAGAGATGTGACAGAATTTATGTCACATCTCCTTATGAATCGAAGCTAAGAGTGAGGCTCAAACTCTTTCCTGTAACGATGTTCAATCAGCTAGCTTTTAGTAATAGCTAGCTGATTTCACACTCTCTTTTTCTATTCTTATTGAATAGTACGCAAACTTTCGATTCGTTCTTTGACAGCCGTTTGCTTCTCTAAATAATCTTTTTCTTTTGCACGCTCTGCCTCTACTACTTCTTCCGGCGCGTTAGAAACAAAACGTTCATTAGAAAGTTTTCCTTGGACACGTTTTACTTCGCTTGTCCACTTTTCCAGTTCTTTTTCTAATCGTTTGATTTCTTCTTCAATATTGATCAATCCTGCTAACGGCAAGAAGATTTCTGCACCTGTCAGAACAGCTGACATCGCTAGATCTGGTGCAGTGATCTCACTTGATATCGTCAACTCTTCGGGATTACAGAAGCGTTCGATATAGCTTGTATTTTCAACTAAAAATTGATCGATTTTAGCATCGTTTGTTTTAATTAGCAACGTAATTGGTTTAGACAATGGTGTATTCACTTCTGAACGAATATTTCGAACGGCTCGAATCAATTCTTTCAATACTTCCATCCCTTTAGAAGCTGTTTCATCATCAAACTCTGGACGTACAACAGGATATTCTGCCACTACTAGAGAATTTCCTTGATGAGGAATATGTTCCCATATTTCTTCTGTAACGAATGGCATGATTGGATGCAATAAACGCAGGATCTGATCAAGTGTATGGACTAAGATGCTACGGGTGGTTTGTTTTGAAACAGCATCATCTCCATAAAGTACTTCTTTACTCATTTCGATGTACCAGTCACAAAAATCATCCCAAATAAAGTTATACAGTTGTCGACCTGCTTCACCAAATTCAAAACGATCAAATAGCTCAGTTACTCGTTCGATCGTTTCATTCAAACGAGTAAGGATCCACCGGTCAGCCACTGATTTTTCTCCAGATAAATCGATCTCTTCTACGGTCATTCCTTCGATATTCATGATAACGAAACGTGAAGCATTCCAGATTTTGTTGATAAAGTTCCAAGAAGCATCCATTTTTTCATAGCTGAAGCGAACATCTTGTCCTGGTGCAGAACCATTCGATAAGAACCAGCGGAGAGCATCTGCTCCATACTTTTCGATTACTTCCATCGGATCGATTCCATTACCTAATGATTTACTCATCTTCCGCCCTTGTTCGTCACGGATCAATCCATGAATCAAGACATTCTCAAATGGACGTTCGCCAGTAAATTCCAAGCTTTGGAAAATCATTCTGCTTACCCAGAAGAAAATGATGTCATAACCGGTTACTAAAGTGCTAGTAGGGAAGTATCGCTTATAATCTTCGCTTTCCGTATCTGGCCAGCCCATTGTTGAGAAAGGCCACAAAGCTGAACTAAACCAAGTGTCTAAAACATCAGGATCTTGTACCCAGTTTTCACTATCCGCTGGTGCTTCCATCCCTACATACATTTCACCTGTTTCTTTGTGATACCATGCAGGAATTTGATGTCCCCACCATAATTGTCGTGAGATTACCCAATCATGGACATTTTCCATCCAACGTAAAAACGTTTGATTGAATCTTGGAGGGAAGAATTCCACTGCTTGATCTGTTTCTTGGTTATCAATGGCTTTTTTCGCTAACGGCGCCATTTTTACAAACCATTGAGTAGACAGCCGAGGTTCAACAACGACACCTGTCCGCTCGGAATGACCCACACTGTGGATCATCGTATCGATTTTAATCAATCGACCGATTTCTTTCAGATCTTGCACGATTGCTTTACGAGCAGCAAAACGATCCATTCCAGCATATTTTCCTGCTAGTTCATTCATCGTACCATCATCATCCATAACATTTACGCGTGGAAGATCATGACGATTACCTACCTCAAAGTCGTTTGGATCATGTGCTGGAGTGATTTTTACTACACCTGTCCCGAATTCCATATCTACATATTCATCTGCAATGATTGGGATTTCTTTATTGACTAAAGGTAGAATCACTTTTTTGCCGATGAGCGCTTGATAACGCTCGTCTTCTGGATGAACAGCAATCGCCGTATCTCCCAACATCGTTTCTGGACGGGTTGTCGCAATTTCTACTACGCCTGATCCATCTGCTAGTTCATAGCTCATATGATAAAAGGCGCCTTCGATATCTTTATGAATAACTTCGATATCAGATAGAGCTGTTCGTGCTTGAGGATCCCAGTTGATGATATATTCACCACGATAAATCAAACCTTTTTCGTATAAGGTAACAAAAACTTTACGTACTGCTTCAGATAATCCATCATCTAATGTAAAACGTTCCCTACTGTAATCTAAAGATAAACCCATTTTAGCCCACTGTTCGCGGATGTGGCTCGCATACTCTTCTTTCCATTCCCACACTTGATCGATGAACTTTTCACGACCTAGATCATAACGAGAAATCCCTTGCTCTCTAAGCTTCGCTTCTACTTTTGCTTGTGTCGCGATTCCTGCATGGTCCATACCAGGCAGCCATAAAGTATCATATCCTTGCATTCTCTTTTGACGAATCAGCATATCTTGTAATGTCGTATCCCAAGCATGCCCTAAATGAAGTTTTCCAGTAACATTTGGGGGCGGGATCACGATTGAATAAGGTTTTGCTTTTTTATCTCCGCTCGGTTTAAACAAATCTTGTTCTAACCAATGCTGATAACGTCCAGCTTCAACTTCTTGCGGATTATATTTTGTTGATAGGTTATTTTCTTCCGTCATGCTGTTTTCCTCCTTTAAACTAAAAAACGTCCTAAAATACTTTCGTATTTTAGGACGTTTGATTTACGCGGTACCACCTAAATTGCAATAATCAATCATTATTGCCTCTCAAGTGAGTTAACGATCACGACTCGTCTATCTCTACTCCATTCAAGACAGAAACTCCCAAGCTACCTTCACTGGTTGTCATTGAGAACCTTTCAGCAGATAGTTCTCTCTCTAAGAATGAATGTGCCAGTTACTCCTCTTGTTCAGCGTTATGCTTCATTCTACAATGGTTTTTTTTTTTAGTCAACAAGTGGTCGTGAAAAAACCACTTCATTTAGTACTAAAAAATTTTTGAAAGAATTACGACGAGTCCTCGCAAGATCAATAAGCCTACTCAAATTTTCCTAAGAAAAAACTTCTGAGTAATTCTCATCAAAGTAAATAAGCGTCTGCAACTCGGTTGTCAAATCAATGTATTGAACATTGACATAAGCTGGGACAGTTACTCGGTCAGGTGCAAAGTTAAGTATAGCGGTTACATTTCCTTTGACAATTTCATCAATAGCAGATTGTGAATATTTACTTGGTACCGTAGAGATTGCTACTGTCACATTTTTTGCTTTGGCTATCTCCGCGAAACGATCAATCGGATAGATCATTTCTCCATCAATTACTCGATTGATCAGTGCTGGATCATTATCAAAGACGCACACGATATTTAGATTTTCATTTCTTCTAAAATTGTTGTGTTTCAATGCTTTGCCAAGATTTCCATATCCTACTAATGCGATTCGTTTTTCTTCTTTAGTATTAAGGATATTATTGAATACATCGATAAGGAAAGGGACATCATAGCCATATCCGCTTCTGCCTAGCTCGCCTAATTGCGAGAAGTCTCTGCGGATCGTTGCAGAAGGAATTTGGGTGATTTCGCTAAACTCATTTGATTTGATTCTACTTATGCCTGAGTCATCCAGCATCTTCAAGTAGCGTAAATATAAAGGTAATCTTTTCGCAGTTGCTTTTGGCAGTGTATCTGTTTTTTCTCGCATAACGACGCTCCTTGTTAATAATTTCACATATTTAGTGTAACATGTTTCTAACCCGGGAGCAAGGTTACAAGTAGGAAGGAAAAGGGTGTGAGGAAAATAAAACGGAACTGTGACAAAAG
This sequence comes from Enterococcus sp. SB12, assembly GCF_030910025.2. Classification (NCBI taxonomy): domain Bacteria; kingdom Bacillati; phylum Bacillota; class Bacilli; order Lactobacillales; family Enterococcaceae; genus Enterococcus; species Enterococcus sp. SB12. The sequence goes on from NZ_CP175675.1 coordinate 1,926,757, forward strand.
TCTTGTCGCAGTTCCGTTTTCCGAATAAACGGTGTTCAAAAGCTTGCATCTGCGGTAATAAGCTCAACCAAACGTAAAATATGAGGAACTATTTTTGTTTGGCTGTTCTTATTACTTGATGCAGGGCAGCTTTTTCACAACCTCTGATACACGGTGTTCCAGAAGTAACTTCTTCGAAAAATAAGCCGAAATTTCACAAAAATTTAAAAAGCAATTTTCGTAAATTCCTTCTTATTTCTTGAAGCTGCCCACTTCTGTCACAATCTCGCTATTTCATGGGAAATTCTCTTTTTTATATCATTTATCAATTGTAGCTTGATCTCTAAATAAAATTTTATTTTTCAGTTAGTAAAAAAGAACCGGCTTTTCCATAACTTCTTGATAAATGGTATTCAATCAGCTAATCTTCGACATTAGTTCAAAAACGGTAAAATACATGGAGCTATTTTTTCGTTTTGTTTCTCTAATACTCTGGTCAAAACACTATTTTCACAACCTCTTATAGCAATTCTGAAAATTCTTCAGTTTTTTCATTAGACGATTCTGCTTGTATCTCTTCCATCTTCAAGCCAGCTAGTGCTCGTTGGATCATTTCATCTATTGCTAAACGCTCTTCATATTGATGGACCTTTTCCAGTTGAGGGCGTGTTTTTGGCTGTGGAGGAGCAAAAATCGTACAGCAGTCTTCAAAAGGCTGGATAGAAAGATTAAATGTATCGATCTGTTCTGCTACTTCAATGATTTCAAGTTTATCCATTGTCGCTACAGGCCGAATGATTGGCGTATTCGTTACTTCATTGATAGCCACCATACTTTGCAAAGTTTGTGAAGCCACTTGACCTAATGATTCACCATTCAAAATGACTAAACCATGACGAATACGGCGAATTTCATCGGTCAAACGCAACATCATTCGACGAGTAATTGTCATCCAATATCCTTGTGGCACTGACTTTTTGATTTCTTCTTGAATCTTGGTAAATGGCACTTCGATAAAATGGATCGTTCCCACATAAGGTGCTAGTTTGGCTGTTAGATCTTTTGCTTTTTGCAGTGCTTGTTCACTTGTATACGGCGGACTAGCAAAATGAACAGCTTCAATTTCCACTCCCCGCTTCATGGCAAAGTACCCTGCTACAGGAGAATCAATCCCCCCAGAAAGCATAAGCATTCCTTTTCCGCTTGTTCCTACGGGCAATCCTCCAGCTCCCTTGATCGTTTCATACGATAGATAAGCGCCATCACGCCGAATCTCTACACGTAATGGAATATCTGGTTGACGCATTTGAACTTGGATATGCGGGAAAATATCAAAAACAGCATTACCTAATGTTTGATTCAATTCATTACTTGTCAATTCAAATTGGTGATCGCTTCTTTTAGCGATAATTTTAAATGTTTCTTTCCCAGTATAAATTTCTTTCATGATGTCTTGAACAGCTTGTTTTAAAACTTCGACATCTTTTTCTACACGAATACTTGGAGAAAAATTTTGGATCCCAAATATTTTTGCTAGTTTTGGAATAACTAGCTGCCCGTCTGCGCCATTCAATAAAAGATGCATCCGGTCCCGATCAGCATGGATTTTGATTTCTGGAAAGTCTTTCAAAGCTTGTCTGACATTTTGTGCTAGTTGCATGATAAAGCTTTTTCGATTCTTTCCTTTTGTCGAAAGTTCCCCATAACGGACCATAATTTCACTGTATTTCACAAGAACACTCCTCTTTTAATTGATTGCAGAAAATTTCTTATAAAGCTGCTTGAAAATAATCATAAATTGCTCGACTTCTGCAAGCGAATTGTTTTCATCTAAGCTGATTCGAACAGCAGATGTAGCCAGATCATTTGGTACATGCATTGCGTGCAATGTACTGCTTGCCATATGTTTACGTGAGGAGCAGGCACTAGTAGTAGAAACAAATATTTGTTTTTCTTCTAAGGCATGGACGAGAACTTCGCCGCGAATTCCTTTTAGAGCAAAACATAAAATATGCGGTGCATAGTCAGTTCCTTCTGAAAAAATCGTCACTTTCTCATACGTCTTCAACGCATTGATTAGAGCTACTTTTAAGCGTTGTGTCTGCTCAGGTTTTTGTTCCTTTATCTCTAATGATAAACGTAAAGCTTTAGCCATAGCCACAATACCTGGAACATTTTCTGTCCCACTTCGCTGATTCCTTTCCTGTCCTCCACCTGTCAGTAATGGTGCTAAACGACGTCCCTTTTTCCAATAAATGAAACCCGTTCCCCGTGGGCCATGGAATTTGTGAGCTGAAAATGTTGCAAAATCAACTCTTTCTGTCAACCATTGCGAGAATGGTACTTTTCCAATCGCCTGAACAGCATCTACATGGAAATGAATTTTAGGGAAATCATCTAAAAGATCACTGATTTCCTGGATGGGCTGAATCGATCCTACTTCATTATTCACAGCCATAACAGAGACTAATACTGTCTCTTTTCTTATTAATTTTTTCAATTCGTCGACACGTACAAATCCGCGTTTATCCACTGGGGCGATACTTACTTCGATTCCTAATTCTTTTAATTGTTCTGCTGTCTCGCTGACGGCCGGATGTTCGACTCCTGAAATGATCATATGATTCCCATATTCTCTTTTTTCGATCATCGTTCCTTTTAATACCCAGTTATCTCCTTCTGTTCCGCCTGAAGTAAAATAGATTTCTTCTGGTTTTACATGGATCAAATCAGCGATCTGCTTTCTTGCTTGCTGCAACAACCGGTTAGCTTGATTGCCTAAATCATGCAAACTTGATGGATTCCCAATAATCCGCTGACTGGTTTTTACATATGCATCTAAGCTTTGCGGAAAGATTGGGGTTGTTGCACTGTTATCAAAATATATCATAAGAAACCCCTCTTTTTTGAAATTCTTTTCTATTATAACGGTTGTCCAAGGTGCTTTCAAGAGCAGGTGAAATTTTCACTTGTTTCAATTTTCAAATATACAAAAAAAGACAAGAACAAGACAATAATCCGTCTTGCTCTTGCTGGTTTACTAACTTTTTTTGCTTTATACTAAGTCTGGATGATTGAAATAAAAATCTTCGATGCGTTTGAAAGCACCTGGTTCTACTCGCTCTAATGCTGTACCGATTTCGTCTAATGCTTCTTGATAGTGATATTCTTTATTGAATAAATAGTAGCTTTTATCAATTGCTTCTCTCACTTCTTCGTGTGTATGACGATAACGATTTGCATATTGGAGCATTTGCTCCGTTAATGCTGCTGCATCTACTAAATCATGTGTCTTCTTATCTAATAATTCTAGATCTTCTTCACATAGAGCAACTAAACGATTGACCTCTTCCATGTTTACTCGAATTTTATTCAAGACAACACTTAGTTCTTCAATACGGTCAGTAGCAACAAAAAAGAATTCTAGGTAATCATTCGGCAAGCCAGGCAAACGTTGTTTTTCTACAAAACGTTTCAAACTGCGCAATTTGAATTCGAATGTATCGATCTTTTCTTGCGCTTCTTTTTCGCCTTTTCTCAATTCATGTAATGAGTCGTCGATCTCTACTTGTTGCTTTTCGATATCTTCTAAGACTTTGAAGACTGTTTTATAGAACGTGCGCACTTCTGAATAAGGAATTTCGTGTTGACGGATCTGTGGAATCATCTGTTCATTTTGACGTTCCATTTCTTCCACTTCGGTTTGGAAACCTCGTACACGGCCAATTTCATTGTGGTTCAATGTATAGCTTTGAGATGTGTGATCCAGCTCAATCAATAATTGACGGTTATTCTTTGTTGTATGTTTGATATACTCTGCAATCGTTGATTGGTTAGTTTTTACATATCTCTGAGATTCCATTTCCCGTTCTAAGATATCATATAACGAATCAATCAAATCAGCTGTTTCACGGTTTTCAAATTCGACCGTTTCAACTTCTGTTTTTTCAAGATTGGCTAATGAATTTTCAATTCTTCGACTTACTTTTGCGATATCTTCAGCAAGATCTTCTTCTGGGAATACATATTGTTCTTCCATCAATTTCTCGTAAGTATCACTGATTTCTTCAAGTTGTTCAGGGAAAGTGGTATGGAGCTCCTCATACAGCGGTGGAATTTTTTTCATCAGAGCTTCCACTTCATACGTATGTTTTTCTGCTTTATCCAAAACCTCGCGGGCTTCAACAGGGTCTCCAGAAGTGTTTAAAGTCACAAACTGCGTAAATTCTTTTTCGATCACTTTGATCTGTTTTTGCAATTCAAAAAGAGCTGGTCCGTATTCATGCTCGTCTTCTCTGACTTTTTCTTTCAGTTCTTCATAGACGTCAAGTGCCTGCTGAACAGCTAGTGAGTTGCGTTCTTCCGTTTCCCGCAATTCCTTTAGACCTTCACGGATTTCCGTCACTTGTTTCTCCATTTGGTCCATTGTAGCTTCTGCTTCAACAACTGCTTTTTTTCCTTTTAAGAACCGAAAACTTTCATTGAGGTTTTCCACTTCGAAAATTTGACTTTCTAGTTCAGCGAATGAGGAAGTAGATATGTCATTCCATTTTTGACTCCATTCACGAAAGGTATTTTGGCTTTGCCCAACCAGATGCATTTTTTTAACATCATCGACTTCTTCAATCACTGGCAAGTCAAATAATTCTTCCTTGCGTTTTTCTAAGGCATCCAATCGATCTTGGTTTTTTTTCTTCATCAAGTAACTAACCAAAAAGACGACAATGGCGACTATAATGATTGCAATGACGATTCCGATGATAACATTATTTCCCATTTATGGTTCCTCCGTTTTCAGTATGCATCTTTTATGCAACAGATGGCGTTCTGCTTGGCATAAATCCAAATAATACGTCTCTCGTGCAAAAGACATCTATTCTAGATTATAGCATACTATTTTCATGCATTCACTAACTTAAACGAAAATCTTTTGTTTTTCCATCGTATAAAGATAACAAAAATAGTAAAACTCTGATCACTCTTTTTCATTTGTGCACATGCCTATATCAGCGGATTTTTTCTTAGCAATCGCTTCTTGAATCTGACGTTGGATTTCTGCCGCGATTTTAGGTTCTGGAGCATATTCCATCTGCCAGTTTTCAGGTTTCAACACTTTATTTGTTACAGGGTCATAATGAGGTTTTCCATCTGGAAATAATTTCCCCATATTTGCCTGATGGACGATTTCGAATATTCGATCAGGCACTATTCCTAGTAATGAAAAAGAACCATAAGTAAAGTAAAGGATATCTGTCAGTGCATCTACTTGTTCAATCAGCGGATCACTTCCCCACTGTGTTTTACCAAGTATTTTTTCTTCTGCTTTATCTAATGCTTCGTGCAGCAGCATAACAGCTTCATGCAGTTGTTCTTTATTAGGTGAAGTAGCTGCAACAAATTCAACAAGTTCTTCTATTTTGAACGCAGCACGTGTATGAGCTTCATTTTCTGTAAAAGCCGTGGGTATCTCTGGTCTTCTTGGATCAAAAGTTTTGTGGAATGTTTCTACTTTTTGAAAAGGTGTCTCTGCTTCCATACTAATTTTTTCCTTCTTTCATTGACTAATAAATCAGACCGAAGTGTTTCAGTCCTTCGTATATCCCATCTTCTTCATTTGATTGAGTCACAAAGTCTGCAGCATGTTTTACTTCGATCTGAGCATTCCCCATGGCCACTCCAATTCCTACACCTTTCAGCATCTCGATATCATTGTAATGATCGCCGAATGCCATAATTTCTTCCATTTCAATTCCGACAGCATTTGCGAAAGCTTGGATGCCTAGTAATTTTGAACCACCTTTTGGGATGATATCTACAGTATACGTATTTGAACGCTGAAACGTACACTCGGGAAAGCGATGTTCTAACTTTTTCTGTTCTGACTCCGGACTGAGCAATATACATTGATAAATTGGTTCTTTTAATATCTCTAACGTTTCATAACGATCCTTTTGTCGGTGAGGGCTAAAAACCTGGAGGATTTTTTTCATCAGACGTACCGGGAATTTACGCGGTAAAAAGCTGACTAGTCGCTTGATAAAAATCGATTGTCCTAATAGCATCGTCGTTGATCCATCTAACCGATTTCTCGCACCAAAAACGATTTGTCGATGGTTCTCATCTGCAAATTCAACAATATGTTCCAATACTTTTTGTTCAAAAGGGTGGTCGATAATCGTGCGATCTGCAGTAAAAACCAGTTGACCATTATACACGACATACATATCTAATTCCAATTCATCAATGATTTCTTTGATCTTTACTGGGCTGCGCCCCGTTGCTACACCGCATAAAATGCCGTTTTTCCTAGCATATTCAATTGCTTGTTTTGTTGATTCCAACGCTTTTGAACGATTGGTGACCAATGTTCCGTCAATATCAAAAAAAATAGCTTTGATCATAGACTTCGCCCCTTTCTTGAATAAAATAAGCCCTTAAAACAGATCCATTTGGGTTGGATTGAGTCCATCTGGCTTGATATTTAATATTTTTTGCAGTGCTAATGCATTTTCAGCCGCATCACCACCAGAATTGTTATTAAAAATCACACCTACCTCTTTTGTCTTAGAATCAACTACTTTGACTTCATGTGCTAGTTCTTGCAGTTCTTTTTCTGAATAACGATATAACGTTCTTTTTTTACGCCACTCTTTATCATTTGCTTGCCATCCTTGCGCATTCCTACCATGGAATCGAAAAAGAGCAAAGTTCGGATTGGTGACAAATGGATCAAAAGGAATCGTTGTATTCAGCAACTGTGGCTCATCGATGATGGCTAAAGAAAAAGCGGCTCTAGACATAAAGTTTCTTGTACGTTCAAGAAATTCATCGCTGTACCAAGAATAATCCCGTAATTCTATAGAAACAGGATAACCCTCAAACCACTTTCTAAGTTTGCGCAAGTACTGGACATTTTCTTTCGTACATTTGAATGATGAGGGGAATTGGACTAAAAAGCAAAACATCTTTCCAGCATCTACCATCGGCGACATAACATCTAAAAAATGCGCAATCATCTCTTCTTCGGTCTGATAATAAGGCTTCCAGTCTCCTTGACCGCTGATTCCTTGATAGACTTTGACTACAAAGCGAAATGATTCAGGTACTTCATTTATCCAATTATCAACTGAGGACTTTCGGGGAATTCCATAATAGGCAGTATCTAATTCCACTAAGGGTAGAAACCCTGCATATTCATAAAGAGTGTTATTCTTTTTACCAGTTAATTTGTCATGTTCTTTAAACGATGTTAATCCGATTCTGATCATTTCCGGCCACCTTCGTGATTGATTTCCTTGGCTGCTTTCTTGTAAAAGAAACTCAACCAGATACTCCATTGTATTAGGAGGTCAAGGTTGAGTCTTTTCCATTTTAATAAGGTCAGCTTTTTTATGATAAGTTAGGCTATTCGTTATTCTTCACTGATAGCAAAACTCTTTTATATAGTATACAATAAGATTTAACGGCTATGCAAAATTATTCGTAAGGAAGTCTGTAAAATGAAAAAAATACTTGTACTACACACCGGCGGAACGATCGCCATGAAAGAAAACATGCTCACGGGCGGTGTTAGTCCTGATGTGGCAAACCCATTATTAGATGCAGAAATCACAATCCCCAAGCATGTAGAATTATTAGTTGAAGATATCTTCAATCTTCCCTCACCACACATCATGCCTTCTCACATGTTGGTATTAAAAGAACGTATCTTGTCCGCTTATGCATCAGGTATATCCGGAGTGGTGATCACACACGGTACAGATACATTAGAAGAAACTGCTTTTTTTCTTGATACAACGATTGGCGACAAATTACCAATTGTTTTGACTGGGGCAATGCGTTCAAGTAATGAACTTGGAAGTGACGGCCTTTATAATTTTGAAAGTGCGATTCGTGTCGCAAGTTGTGAAGAAGCGCTAGATAAGGGGGTTTTGGTGGTCATGAACGATGAGATCCATTCTGCACGCTACGTGACAAAGACCCATACCACAAATGTTGCTACTTTCCGAACACCTACATTGGGTCCCATCGGCTTAGTAACTAAGAATCGAATTTTATTCTTGCAGGAACTTTTAGAAACAAAGCGACTGGACATTTCCGCTGTAGATGGGACTATCCCGATCGTTAAAGCATATGCTGGGATGCAAGGGGACTTATTGGAAGCCATCGCCCATACGAAAGTAGACGGTTTAGTAATCGAAGCTTTAGGTGCGGGGAATCTCCCTCCACAAGCCTTAGCTGCTTTGGAAAAGCTTCTTGTCCAAAAAATCCCTGTAGTACTTGTTTCTCGTTGTTTCAATGGAATAGCTGAGCCTGTTTATGATTATGAAGGCGGGGGAAAAGAACTAGAAAAAATGGGGATTATTTTCTGTAACAGTATTAATAGTCAAAAAGCACGTTTAAAACTATTGATTGCTGTAAACTATGGTTTGTCGGGTGAAGAATTGATTTCGTTTATCCAAAACTAAACATCAGTATCTAATAGCTAAACTTAAAAAGAGAGGCTGTGACAAAAATAGCTTCTTCGAAAACTAAGTCGAAAATTTACAAAAATTTGAGAAACAATTTTCGTAAATTTCTTCTTATTTCTTGAAGCTGACCCCTTCTGTCACAACCTCTTTTTTATTTATTTTTCCATATAATATTTGCTTCACAATACAGCTGTTCTTGCATTCGGATTTCATGTTTTGTTTTGACACCATTTTCGATAGGGATTTGTTCAAAATGGCTTTCGATCTCATTCCCGTACTCTACTTCTTTATCAAATCGAATAATTACTTTTTCTGGAACATGCGTGGTCAAAAAGTCATATCCTAATACGTCAATGATCCAATTAAAATACATCGCATTATTAACATGCTGATTACTATCGATATCATAAAAACGAACACGATATGGCAACATGAAGCCCGAATCAATCTTTTCAATTTTTTCCTGACGCTTGATTTTCTTGATCTTCTCACTCTCAAAAGGAGCAATGATCTCTTCATTAACACTGCTCATTTTTCGATTCACAAAATCCATCAATACGAAAACAGATTCTATTTTGACTAATTCTTTCCCATCTTCATCATGGATCCAGAAGTTCCGATAACAGAAAAACTTATTGTACTCCATGGCTTGAGTCGTTACTGAGATTACTTCACCGACTCTAGGGAGACGATTAATCTCCATGGAATAATTCGTGATGACCCAAGTAAGTCCAAAGCTATTGACGAATTCACTGCCTCTTCCCAACTGGTCGCTTTGATCTTCAGACGTTTTGATAACTACTCCTAACATCGAAGGAAATGTCATCGTTTGGTTGATGTCACACTCATAATATGAAACTTCATGCTTTTTGGTATATTTTTTTGCCAAAAACACGCCCTCCTCTTAAAAATTTTCTAGTAATTGATTTACTTGGGAACCGTAACTTTCTCCAAACATATTCAAATGTGCCAAAAGATAATATAACTGGTAAATCGGCAGTCGGTCTTTCCATCCCTTTTCTAATGGAAATATAGTTTGATAAGCATCTAAAAATTCCGGTCGGAAACCACCGAATAACTGGCTCATTGCAATATCTTGTTCCCGATTCCCATAAGAAACAGCTGGGTCGACAAAAACTGGATGCCCTTGCTGGTCAAAGAACACATTACCACTCCACAGGTCTCCGTGCAAGAGGCGTGGAGTGATCTTTTTTGGTTCAACCGATTTCAATACACGTTCTTTAAATCGCAGATACTTTTCTTGACGCTGTACATTCCATCGATTCGTTTCTTCTGCCAAAGAAATCTGGGATTCAAGCCGATCTTTAAAGAAAAAAGTCCACCAATCTTCTTCAAAAGAATTTTTCTGAACAAGTGTACCCAAATAGTTATCTTTACGAAAACCAAATTGTGGCGCTGTTTGCTGATGGAGATTAGCTAAAGCTGCAGCAAGATCTCGTTGATCCCCTTTTCCCGGCTCGATCCATTCCATTAACAAATAAGCGCCTTCACTTGTTTCACCTAGCATATACGTATCCGGTACACGTACGAATGCTGACAGTTCTTTTAATCCGTCTACTTCTGCTTCAAAAAATCCTTTTTTTACATTCGGATGGATTTTTAAAAAATAAGCACGATGTTCGGTTTTTATACGATAGGTCTGATTAACATCGCCACCAACAACTGGAATCACTTTACCATTTAATTTCAGATCAGATAAAACAGTTTGGATATCCATGACTTTCCCCCCTACTCCCAATTTTATTCTACTTCGTCATCATATTTTAATGATAAAAGGATTATTTCCAATCCTTATCCTTTATTTAGAATTATAGCACAGGGATCATAAAAAACAGGGAATGGACTTTAAAGATAAAAAGAGCTGGCTTAAGCCAGCTCTTTTTATCTTTAATACATACTCTTCATTGAAATACTCGTCTATGCTAAAGCACCCATTGGATCCCACGGAGATAGAACAATTGGTTCTTCATTGAACGCATTTAATTGCTCTTTCGTCAATAAATCTTTTCTTACAACGATTTGGTACGTATATTCGTCCATCCAGGCATCACTCATAACGAAGAAGCCATTCTTTCCAACTTTTTCGCCCCAGCTATTTTCGACTTTCCATTTTGTTGATTGCCCGTCTACTAAGTCAACACCGGTCAATACCATCGCATGGGTCATCAGACTTTCTCCAAAATCTAAACGTTCAGCTTTAGTCATTGTAAAATCCGTATCAAATAGATCATCCATTGAATAAGCATCTAAGGCCATGATGCCACTAGTTCTAGTAGAAGATTGACCTACATCACAACCAAACCAAACAGATTCTCCTTCTTCAAGCTGAGCAATCGCTAATTTTTTGAAAGTTTCCATATCAACATTCAGATATTTGACTTCTTTCCCGCCAACGACATTTCCTAGCATCTCTACTGTATAAGAACGATTGAATGGTTTGTCTTTTGTTGGTGCATTAATCACGCTAACATAATCATCTAATTTTACACCGATGTATTTATCATAAAAAATTTGTGGTGTCAGTCCTCGGTCAAGATGATAGTTCTTTTCTTCATCGCGGTACTCAAAATCGAATTCTTTTGGAGGTGTTCCTAATGAGATAGATAAGAAGTTATAAATGCTTTCTAGCATTTCTTCTTTCTTTTCTTCAATAGCGTCTAATGTTTCTCCTTGAGCAACCATTTTCCGTAACACTACTGCATCTTTACGCAGTAATTTGTTCAAGTAGTTATTCAAATCTCGAGAATTTGAACTATTCGCACTTTCCGGCATCACCGATTTAGGCACAACGCCATATTTTTGGAATAATGAAACGATCATATCCCATTGGCCGCCATCTTGTTGAGGAGTAGCGAGTAAGAAAGCTACTTTCCGGCTATCGATTGCCTCTTTTCCTGTTGCAATGATGTTTTCATAGAAATAATTTGCCTTTTCATATTTATCCCAGAAAAAAGTGTAATTTTGTGATAATTCAAACTCTTTTAAATGGAATTGATTCAGCATCTTATGACGGAATGTGTTCAGTGCAGCAAACATCCAGCAACGCCCCGATTGCATTTGATTAGCCACTTTCCCCGTAGCCAAATCTATAGAAAATACCGGTGTATTCTCCACATGTGCTGAAACATTTTCAGCAGAAGCGGTAATACCGTTCTTCACAACTGCCCGCTGCAATGCCTGCTGTTTGATATTTGCTTGAAACTGTTTGTTAAATTTTGTTGTCATATCAGGCGTAATAGCTTTCATCCAATCATCCTTCCAAATCCAAGTTATACTTCGTATTTTACTCTTAAGAATTTAGAAATACAATCTCTTCTATGATGAAAATTTCACTTGAATGAGAATATACTTACAATTTCATGAAGGAAAACTTCATACGGTATCGATAATTTTCAGATAAAATTTATTTATCGTAAAAAAAAGAAATCCAAGTGAATGGATTTCTTTTTTTAGCTGTGTAAGCTTTTATTTACTCCGGCAGTAGGACTCGAACCTACGACATCATGATTAACAGTCATGCGCTACTACCAACTGAGCTATGCCGGAATCAAGTACATGAATATAATATCAATTTCTTCTAAATAACGCAATACTTTTTTTGAATTTTTTTATTATATTATCAAAGAAACCGTTCGCATTTTTTGTTATTTTTATTTTTTCTAAAATCTGTTTTCCTATTAGAGAAACACATTTTTTCGAAAAAATTCTGTTGACAAATACATTAATATTCGTTATCCTATTATTTGTATTAATGATAATGCCGCTTTAGCTCAGCTGGTAGAGCGCTTCCATGGTAAGGAAGAGGTCGCCGGTTCAAGCCCGGCAAGTGGCTTCCTTAAACAGTGTAGCATATTGGTTTAACAATGTGTCTGCGCTGTTTTTTTATTTTATGACATAAGAAATGAATGTTTATATTTTAATAGTACAAAGAAAGTCTATATGATAACTATAAAAAGGAGAGCAATATGAAAATTGTTTTTTTGCATGGTCTAGGCCAAGACGAACAATCATGGAAAGATGTAATCTCTTATCTACCCAATAGTTATTCTTGCAAAAGTCTTTCATTGTTCAATCATTTAAACAGCACAGACACTGCTACTTTAGACGACTTAACCAAATACATCGAAGTACAATTGAATCAGATAAAGGAACCTTTTATTTTATATGGATTATCTTTAGGCGCTGTTATTGCTTTAAACTATCTTGCAACTCCTTCTCCATATTTAAAAAAGGTTGTTTTAGTCGCTCCACAATTTGAGTCTCCTAATCGCTTATTGCTTACTTTCCAGAATATTTATTTTTACTGCGTACCTTCTAAGATATTTGAAAAATTAGGTCTATCTAAAAAACAAACCCTTACCCTACTTCGTTCACTTGAAACATTAGACTGCAAAAAACAGCTTCGTACATCACGACTTCCTAAATTGATTTTATGTGGTACCAAAGATCATGCGAATAAACCAGCAGCAAAACGTTTATATAAACTTTCAACGAATGGCCGGCTACTCTTTATTAAAAACGGAAAACATGAATTGAATAGAGTAATGGCACAAGCTATGCGATCTTTTATCGAAAATAGTTAATTTAAAAAAAGACGACAAAATGTGTCGTCTTTTTTATTTACCATGGTAAGAATGTTGTCTTGTTTTTTCAATACAGCTTGATTGAGACTAGTTTTATGGATCATGGATCAATGAAGAGAAAATTATTGTTTCATGCCAGAGAATTTTTCTGGTCGTAAATCTACTAATTGAACATGACTGTCTAAAGAAC
>NZ_CP175675.1:1942500-2275000 GCF_030910025.2 Enterococcus sp. SB12
GAGCTATTACGCACTCTTTAAATGGTGGCTGCTTCTAAGCCAACATCCTAGTTGTCTGTGCAACCCCACATCCTTTTCCACTTAACATATATTTTGGGACCTTAGCTGGTGGTCTGGGCTGTTTCCCTTTCGACTATGGATCTTATCACTCACAGTCTGACTCCCGGATATGAATGAATGGCATTCGGAGTTTATCTGAATTCGGTAACCCGAGATGGGCCCCTAGTCCAAACAGTGCTCTACCTCCATCATTCTCAATTCCGAGGCTAGCCCTAAAGCTATTTCGGAGAGAACCAGCTATCTCCAAGTTCGTTTGGAATTTCTCCGCTACCCACACCTCATCCCCGCACTTTTCAACGTACGTGGGTTCGGTCCTCCAGTGCGTTTTACCGCACCTTCAACCTGGACATGGGTAGATCACATGGTTTCGGGTCTACGACTACATACTCAAACGCCCTATTCAGACTCGCTTTCGCTGCGGCTCCGTCTCTTCAACTTAACCTCGCATGCAATCGTAACTCGCCGGTTCATTCTACAAAAGGCACGCCATCACCCATTAACGGGCTTTGACTTGTTGTAGGCACACGGTTTCAGGTTCTATTTCACTCCCCTTCCGGGGTGCTTTTCACCTTTCCCTCACGGTACTGGTTCACTATCGGTCACTAGGGAGTATTTAGCCTTGGGAGATGGTCCTCCCGGATTCCGACGGAATTTCTCGTGTTCCGCCGTACTCAGGATCCTCCTAGGTGTCTTCCACATTTCGTCTACGGGGTTTTTACCCTCTTTGACTGACTTTTCCAAGTCATTCGACTATCTGAAAGAACTACCATATTGGAGTCCTACAACCCCAACAAGCAAGCTTGCTGGTTTGGGCTTTTCCCGTTTCGCTCGCCGCTACTCAGGGAATCGAATTTTCTTTCTCTTCCTGCAGGTACTTAGATGTTTCAGTTCTCTGCGTCTACCTCGAATGTGCTATGTATTCACACAATCGTAACATCCTATTAAAGATGTTGGGTTCCCCCATTCGGAAATCTCTGGATCATAGCTTACGTACAGCTCCCCAAAGCATATCGGTGTTAGTCCCGTCCTTCATCGGCTCCTAGTGCCAAGGCATCCACCGTGCGCCCTTATTCACTTAACCTTATCAACCTTACGGTTGGGTTTTGATCCTTCTTCTAGCGATAGAAGTTAGATCAAGAAAATAAGCAATTGAACTTATTAAAAAACTCTATCCAGCTCACAAATCAGCCTGTACGGCAAAAAGATCGATCGTCTCATAAAATCAAAGATTTTATGGCCGTCCGCCTATTTTGCTTCAGGCTAAACAATTTGTTCAGCTTTCAAATTCAACGCGGTGTTCTCGGTTTGTATTACTTACATTTACTTCAAATATCCAGTTTTCAATGAACAAAAGTGTTTGAGAGTAAACCTCTCAAAACTGAACAAAGTAAAAACAAATTGTGTAGTCTCCGTAATATTCCTTAGAAAGGAGGTGATCCAGCCGCACCTTCCGATACGGCTACCTTGTTACGACTTCACCCCAATCATCTATCCCACCTTAGGCGGCTGGCTCCAAAAGGTTACCTCACCGACTTCGGGTGTTACAAACTCTCGTGGTGTGACGGGCGGTGTGTACAAGGCCCGGGAACGTATTCACCGCGGCGTGCTGATCCGCGATTACTAGCGATTCCGGCTTCATGCAGGCGAGTTGCAGCCTGCAATCCGAACTGAGAGAAGCTTTAAGAGATTAGCTTAGCCTCGCGACTTCGCAACTCGTTGTACTTCCCATTGTAGCACGTGTGTAGCCCAGGTCATAAGGGGCATGATGATTTGACGTCATCCCCACCTTCCTCCGGTTTGTCACCGGCAGTCTTGCTAGAGTGCCCAACTGAATGATGGCAACTAACAATAAGGGTTGCGCTCGTTGCGGGACTTAACCCAACATCTCACGACACGAGCTGACGACAACCATGCACCACCTGTCACTTTGCCCCCGAAGGGGAAGCTCTATCTCTAGAGTGGTCAAAGGATGTCAAGACCTGGTAAGGTTCTTCGCGTTGCTTCGAATTAAACCACATGCTCCACCGCTTGTGCGGGCCCCCGTCAATTCCTTTGAGTTTCAACCTTGCGGTCGTACTCCCCAGGCGGAGTGCTTAATGCGTTAGCTGCAGCACTGAAGGGCGGAAACCCTCCAACACTTAGCACTCATCGTTTACGGCGTGGACTACCAGGGTATCTAATCCTGTTTGCTCCCCACGCTTTCGAGCCTCAGCGTCAGTTACAGACCAGAGAGCCGCCTTCGCCACTGGTGTTCCTCCATATATCTACGCATTTCACCGCTACACATGGAATTCCACTCTCCTCTTCTGCACTCAAGTCTCCCAGTTTCCAATGACCCTCCCCGGTTGAGCCGGGGCTTTCACATCAGACTTAAGAAACCGCCTGCGCTCGCTTTACGCCCAATAAATCCGGACAACGCTTGCCACCTACGTATTACCGCGGCTGCTGGCACGTAGTTAGCCGTGGCTTTCTGGTTAGATACCGTCAAGGGATGAACAGTTACTCTCATCCTTGTTCTTCTCTAACAACAGAGTTTTACGATCCGAAAACCTTCTTCACTCACGCGGCGTTGCTCGGTCAGACTTTCGTCCATTGCCGAAGATTCCCTACTGCTGCCTCCCGTAGGAGTTTGGGCCGTGTCTCAGTCCCAATGTGGCCGATCACCCTCTCAGGTCGGCTATGCATCGTGGCCTTGGTGAGCCGTTACCTCACCAACTAGCTAATGCACCGCGGGTCCATCCATCAGCGACACCCGAAAGCGCCTTTCAAATCAAAACCATGCGGTTTTGATTGTTATACGGTATTAGCACCTGTTTCCAAGTGTTATCCCCTTCTGATGGGCAGGTTACCCACGTGTTACTCACCCGTTCGCCACTCTTCTTTTCCCGGTGGAGCAAGCTCCGGTGGAAAAAGAAGCGTTCGACTTGCATGTATTAGGCACGCCGCCAGCGTTCGTCCTGAGCCAGGATCAAACTCTCATAAAAAGTTCGAACAATCTTGCGATTGTTAAGCTCAATTTGTTTGCTAGCATATTGCTTGCTTGTTAAAAATGTTTGTTGTCTTGAATTGAATCAAGACGCCCTACACATTTGGTTTGTCTTACTTTGTTCAGTTTTCAAAGGTCTACTTCATCGGGAGTGTTTCCCGATTCGTTTTTTGCTGCCGTAGCAACTTTTATATCATATCAGAGAGACAAGTGATTGTCAACTCTTTTTTAAAAGTTTTTTCAATTTCGTTTTTCGAAATCTTTCAGCAACTCATTTATCATAACTTATCGTTTGTTATTTGTCAAGAACTTTTTTGAATTTTTTTTCAATAGAATCAAGCTTCGCAAGTGGTTCTTTTTTAACGACTCAGTTATCTTATCATGTCATTCCCAACATGTCAATAACTATTTTTTAATTTTTTTTAGAAATGTGATATAATATCCACTTCAGAATCAACGCTGTTAAATTTATCATGTATTTCTTCCTTGGTCAACTATAAATTAAGCATTACTTTGTGAAATGATTTTTCGATCAATTATTATTATTCGTTATACAACCGTTTTCTACATATTTTGAAAATAAAATGCACTAAAAAACTATCTTTAGCAGAACATTTCATTGTATTTTTTGGACCAAACAATAAAAAAAGAAGTTTGAAAAAAATTCAAACTTCTTTGTTCGCTTAATCTGTATTTTAGAAGAAAGGCACTCCCTCTACTTCGTAAGTTCCAAGAACAGAGCGCATTTGACCTGGTTCTTCCCAAATATATCCTTCGCCTAATTCTTCTCTTTGATTCTTTTGTTCAGTTTCAAAGACAAACAACGGAACATTTTCCTCTTTAATATGTGTATTTGTCAATTCCATCAAACTAATCTTGCTAACATCGATATGAACTATTTCTTTTAAGAAATTAAGTATATTCGCTAAACCAGTCTTTCCTTCAGAAAGTTCCGCTAACGCAAATTCCAACTTGTCATCAATTGAATGGACCAAAAATTTTTTAGTACCATCCTCCAAATGCAACATAATTGTACCAGCAACTCTTTTGCTTGCCAAAATTTCCACCTCGATCAACTTGTTCTATGGCTTACATAAAAATTCTAGCACATTTTCAGAAAAAATACACTTTTTATTTCTTATTTTCTTTCCGTTCTAGTTCAGATAATGCTTCTTCTATCCAAATAGGTAACTGCTCCGCAATAGTGGTAAATCCGATCTTACGATTTTTATTCGTGAAATACCTTTTTCTGCGATATGGAACAGCTGGATTTGTTTTTTCTAACGTTCTTAAAGATAAACTGATTTTTTTGGAATATTCATCAATGTCGATGATCTGAACTGTTACTGGCTGTCCGACTTTTAACAATGAATGGATATTTTTCGTATAACCGGATTGTACTTCCGAAACATGAATAAGTCCTTGCGTCTCGTTATCAAGAGAAACGAATGCGCCATAAGGCTGTATCCCTGTCACTTTTCCTTCAATTATTTGTCCAATTTTATAAGTCATCTACTTCCCTCTCTTCGCATTTATCATTATACTGTAAATAGCTCAAAAAAAGAAGCGAAGAAAATGACTGGAGGTCTTAAGATGATCGAATTTGATAAACAGATTTCAAGAAAAGATACAGAAAGTGTAAAATGGGACGCAATTGCTGAGACATATCAAATGGATGACTTACTTCCTTTGTGGGTAGCAGATATGGACTTCTTGTCTCCCGGTGGGGTAGCTAAAGCGTTTAGTGAATACATCAAACATGGAATCTTTGGTTATGCCACTCTGTCTGATAAACTATATCAGGCTATCATTCATTGGGAACGCCAACACCATGCTGTGGAGTTGACGAAAGAAAATATCGTTTTTACAAGTGGTGTGTTAACTAGTTTAGCTGCAGCAGTACAAACTTTTACAAAACCAGGCGATTCTATTTTGATTCATGACCCAGTTTATCCTCCATTTTCCTCTATTATAGAAACAAATCAACGTCACATCGTTCGAAGCTCTTTGCTAGAAAAAAATAATCATTTCATCATGGACTTGTCTGACATGGAGAAAAAAATCGAAGAAAACAATGTAAAAGCAATGATTTTATGCAATCCTCACAATCCTGGAGGGCGTGTTTGGAGCAAAGAAGAATTGAAACAGTTAAGCGAATTGTGTTTAAAACATCAAGTGATTCTGTTTAGTGACGAGATCCATCAAGATTTAACTTTACTCGATCATACATTTACTTCCATGCTAACGATTGATCCTAATTTAGATGATCTACTAGTTGCTTTTACTTCCGCAACCAAGACTTTCAATCTAGCTGCAATCAAAAATTCAATGGTATTTATCAAAAATCCAGAGATGAAAGCTGATTTTGAAAAACATTTAGTGATGAACCAACAGCACGAAATCAACACTTTTGGACTGATTGGAACCCAAGCGGCTTATGAGACGGGTGGAGAATGGTTAAGCCAACTGATTCCTTATCTAGAAAAAAATGTTCAAACAGTTAATCAGTTTTTTGAACAGTATCTTCCGAAAGTGAGAATAATGAACCCTGAAGGAACTTACTTAATGTGGTTAGATTTTACCGCCTATATTTCAGACGACCAAGAATTGGAGAACACTCTTGTTCGGAAAGGAAAAGTCGTATTAAATCCTGGCATCACGTTTGGTCCTTCCGGTCATGGGCATATGCGCTTGAATATTGCTTGTCCAGAAGAAACTTTACTGGAAGGACTTAATCGAATCAAGTATGCTTTAGAGACAATCGATTAAATCATTTATTCAAAATAAAAGGACGAGACCTTACTAGGTTTCGTCCTTTTTCATAATTACTCCGTACCATACCAAACTATTCTGAAATTTCAATTGTTTCAATCACTACATCATGTACAGGTCGGTCTTGTGGACCACGTTGTACATTTGCGATTTCATCTACTGTGTCCATCCCTTCTAGTACATGTCCAAAGACTGTATGTCGGAAATCTAGCCAAGGAGTTCCGCCACCTTTATACGCTTCAATGATTTCTGATGGGAATCCAGCACCTTCTAGTTGTCCAAGCATATTAGCTGGCACATTTGTGTTATTTACAATAAAGAATTGGCTTCCGTTTGTGTTTGGACCTGAATTTGCCATAGATAAAGCTCCGCGAAGGTTGAACAGTTCACGACTGAATTCATCTTCAAAACTTTCGCCATAAATACTTTCGCCACCCATTCCTGTTCCAGTTGGATCGCCGCCTTGGATCATGAAATCAGGAATAACGCGGTGAAAAATCACGCCATCATAATAACCTTTTTTGGAAAGTTCAATGAAATTTTGAACCGTCTTCGGTGCTAGTTCAGGGAATAATTGAACAGTAATGTCACCACGGTTTGTTTTGATAACAGCTTTTGGTCCTTTTTCACTTTTTAAATCTAGTTGTGGGAATGCCATATTGTTTCCTCCTAATATTTGCATACTTCATAATAATAATAACATAATACCTAACCTCTCGTAAAAATACTAGATTTGTTTTCTTTTATTTTTCATCACTAGATACATTCTATAACTTACCGTTTCGATTTCGAATTCAAACATTTTTGAGAAGCATTCTCAATTAAATTCTGCTATAGTGTGAAAAGGGAGGAATTTTTATGGAAATCTATGACATTACAATCATCGGTGCAGGTCCTGTAGGGATGTTTGCCGCTTTTTACGCAGGAATGCGCCAAGCTAAAACAAAAATCATTGACAGTCTACCTCAACTTGGTGGTCAATTAGCAACTTTGTATCCCGAAAAATATATTTACGATATTCCTGGGTATCCAGCAATAAAAGCAAGTGAATTAATCGATCAATTAGAAAAACAATTAACTACTTTTAACCATACATTCCATTTAAAAGAAGAAGTTCTCTCGCTTACTCGTGAAGACGAAGTTATCGAGATTACTACAAATAAAGGCATCCATTATTCCAAAGCAGTCATTTTAGCTTTAGGAAATGGTTCATTCCAGCCAAGAAAATTGAATTTAGATAATGCTGAATCATTTGAAAACCACGGATTGGATTATTTCGTGAATGATTTGATGAAGTATGCTGGAAAAAAAGTCGCTATTGCTGGAGGTGGTGATTCTGCTATCGATTGGGCGTTGATGTTAGAGCCTATTGCAAGCGAAGTTTACTTGATTCATCGTCGCCCGGAATTTCGTGCGCACAAACATAGTGTATCACGCTTGAAATCTTCATCTGTCAACTTGCTTACTCCCTATCTCATCGATGGATTATCAGGCAATAATGGGGAACTGACAGATATCCGGTTAAAAAAAGTGAAAAGTGACGAGACGATTGATTTGATGATTGATTCTCTGATCGTCAATTATGGATTCTCTTCTAATTTAGAACATCTTTCTTCTTGGGGACTTGATAGTACCAGAAATGCCATTACTGTAAAATCAGATATGTCTACTTCTATTCCAGGCGTTTATGCAGCTGGTGACATCTGTACCTATGAAGGAAAAGTGAAATTGATTGCTACTGGGCTCGGTGAAGCACCTACTGCAGTGAACAATGCTTTACACTATATTAATCCAAAAGAACGAACTCAGCCTGGTCACAGCACAAGCTTATACGATAAAAATCTTCGTCCTAGTTGATTTTTTATATCTCTTTGCATTTCAAGTTAAACCCGAAAGCAGTTTCTTGCATTTTTTTCATGTTCCGTTAACATGAAATAGAGAAAGAAAAAATAAAGGGGGAGCAATAATATGGTCGTCAAAACTGAGACTTTAGAAGAAAAGGCAAGAGAACTATTGAAGGAACGTGGCGTAACTGTAGAAGATATCGCACAACTTGTCATGTTTTTACAAAAAGACTATATTTCTGATTTGACTTTGGCGGATTGTACTGAAAGTGTCAACAGCGTGCTAACAAAGCGTGAAGTACATAACGCCATTATCACTGGAATCCAATTAGATATATTAGCAGAAAAGAAAAAATTGATGAGTCCGTTGCAACATATTATCGAAGATGACGAAGGCCTTTACGGTATCGATGAGATCCTAGCCTTGTCAATCGTGAATGTTTACGGTACGATCGGCTTTACGAATTATGGTTATATCGACAAGGTGAAACCTGGTATTTTAAAAGAACTAAACAGCCGCGATGGCGTTCATGTCCATACCTTCTTAGATGATATCGTCGGAGCGATCGCCGCTGCTGCTGCCAGTCGATTAGCACACAAAGAACCAGAAAAAAGAAGTCGCCTTACTCAATAATTCAACAAAAAAAGAAAGAAAACGTCTATTTAGACGAGTTCTTTCTTTTTTGTTTGTTTCAAGCTATTTTTTCCTAAGAAAAGAAAAACAGCAAAAAATAATTCTAATAATACAAAAAATAAGATAAAGCTATGCATGAAAAATTCTTCTGGAAGTACATTGATGATTGGATCAGTAACGGGATCGAATAACCAGTCATCGTTCTTGAAAAACGTTTCATGAAAAAGGATAAAAAAGCGATCAAATCCTACCATCATGAAAAAACCGAAAACAACTGGCAGTAACATGCCGATTTGAAACGGACGAATCAACCGCCAAAGCCGATCATTCTTTTGCAAATATTTGATAAACAAAATACTCGGGATCAAAGTGATGAAAAACACAGCATAATCCACTAAAAACAAAATTTTCACTTCATAAAAGTGATGGGCTCCGCTAGCAGAAACTGGGAAATCTGGCAAGCTTAGGATGGTTTTGAAGGGATTATTGAGATAATTCATTAGGTGATCAAAATTTTTCAGTAATGTCTCTTGATCTAAAGAAGTATAATCCAAAATTTGCAAATGTCCGATATCAAATACGTATAGTGGTCGAAAGTTGATCGTCACACCAACTGCCAGACTGATCAGTGTCAGAAATAGGCTGAACAATCCAGCATATTCCATCCACTGCCATCTCGAATTTTTCATATTAAAAGCTCCATTCATCCAGTGATTGTTTCACATAGGTAGCTGGGATAGGCAACCCAGGTACATCTTCTTCTTTTGTAAAACCTGATAAAACGAGCAAAGTATCTATATTATTGCGTATCCCAGCTTGGATATCTGTTTCATAGTTATCTCCAACCATGATTACTTCTTCTTTTTGCAGCCCTAATACTTCAACGGCTTTATCCATAATGATGGCTTCTGGTTTTCCGATGTAGATCGGCGGCGTTTGGGTTGCTGTCTCTACAAAAGAGATGACTGACCCTGCTCCAGGAAGAAGGCCGCGTTCAGTAGGTATATTCTTATCTGGGTTCGTTCCAATGAAAGTAGCACCTTTTTGAATAGCAAGTGTTGCTTTAACTACTTTTTCATAGGTCAGATAATTATCTAAGCCTACCACTACATAGTCAGGAGCCTCTTCTTCCCATGTAAATCCGGCAGCTAAAATCAAGTCAATCAATCCTGCTTCTCCGATAACATAGACTTTTTTCCCTTTTCCATCTGCTTTCATAAAATCGATTGTTGCCAAAGTAGCTGTGTAGACTGTCTCTGGAGCTACATGAATGTCAAACTCATCTGCTAGACGATTAGCTACTGTTTCTGGTGACTTAGTCGTGTTATTGGTAACAAACAAGAAAGGTAATTTTCTTTTTTGCAATTCTTCCACAAATCGTTTACCGGCTGGTATGGGTTGTGTCCCACGATAAATCGTTCCGTCTAAATCAATTAAATATCCTTTATAGTCCATTCATCCACTACTCTTCCCTTTTTCTTATCGTAAATGCTGTTTTTGTTTTTTCTACTTGTTTAGGTTGTTCTTGTTTTTTTACTTTTTCAGAGGTTTTTGCTGGCTCTGTTTTTCGATTTTTAATAACCGGTTTTTTGCGATTAGATGCGACTGGTCCTTTTTTCTCATCGATATACGCACGATTATGGTTTTTTTTCTTTTTTCGGCGCTGAGTTGTCTTTTCTTTTTTACCGCCGATTCTCTCGATGACAAAATACGCACAACCAAAATTGCAATATTCGTAAAGATAGTCTTCCAAGGAATCGATTCGCTGATCTGGATGCGCCCGTCGATTATCCGCTTGGAAAAATCCTTTTAGGCGTAGTTGTTCATAACCCCAATCTCCTACGATATAATCATATCGGGCTAGTACATCACTGTAACGTTCTCCAAGCTTTTCTGCATTAAATCCTTCACGATAATCGGACACAAGCCGATAATGTCTTTCACCTATCAAAAAATTACTGTCATCTAACAGTGTCACTAGCTCGCCTTTGACTTTTTCTGCTTTAGGCTCCTCAACGATTTCTTCCAAAGCAGCTGTCAGTTCTTCGGTGACTGTTGTTTCCTGTTCAGCTGATGATTTTTTCTTAGCAATTTCTTTTTTATGCTCAACGTTCTGCTGTTCATTTTGTTTTGCAGACATACGTTCACCACCTATCTTTTTTATTATACCTTGTTTTTATTTGATTGGGTAGTGAGCTTTCAAGTAATCTCCTACCACACTTCGGATAAATTCAGGGAACAAAAATTCATTTTTTCCAGCAATCTCAATCGTTGGAAAAAATGGAACAAACATCAAATGATCTACGGTAGTAAAAGTATAATTTTTATTCAGATCGATTGGCTTGTTCTTCCAAAAGACTTGATGGTTAATAGAATCATATGTGATTCCATTATAGACCATCTGCCCAAAAATCTTACCGCGAAATCCCATTCCCTTCATAGGATAGTTACGTAAAAAGTTACGATTTTTTTCTATTTCTAAAACTAAGCGAATCAGATCATTTCCATCCAATGTGACATTTAACAAGTGCATCGGATGTGGCAACGCAGTGTGAAGCTGATCCTGATTGACCCGCCCTTTTGGAATTTCAGTTAAAAACAGACCACTGTTTAATATTGATGCTTCCGTCTTTCCTCGTTCTTTCACCGCCTCAAGGGCGACTTGGATAAACGAATGCTCATTGAAGATATCTAGACTCAGAGAAAATGGCAAATCTGCTACTTCTTTTTCTTTTAATAATTCATGCCCACGTTCTAGATAACTATTTATTTCTTGTTCATCTTCTGTAAAAGCTGTCATTGTTTCGGTAGGGATGGCTTTGGCTGAATGCTTAAGGATTTTTTTCTCTTCATCGATGGTTAAATGGACTTCACCGACATACTGCCCGTACTTTCCAGCGGCTGCTATTTGGACATCATTGATTACGTGACCTTCTCTGAATAAATGATGGGTGTGCGATCCTAAAATAACATCAATTGCTGGTATTTCTTTTGCAATTTGGAAATCATCCTGAATCCCGAGATGACTCATCAAAACTAAAACATCCACTTGTGAACGTAAATCTTCGACTAATTCTGGCAAAATATCATAAGGATTGCGTATGTCCCAGCCATTCGGATTATAAGTAAGCGGAAATGGAGCAGTAAATGCAATTAGTCCGATTTTCGTCTGGTGTTTCGTTGTAATAATTTTATATGGTTTCGTCCATGCCGGTGGCTGGAGCGTATTTTTATCGAATAAGTTATCCAGGATGATATCAAACTCAGCATGATCGTATAAATGATTCAGCTCTTCTTTGGAATTTCCTACGCCTTCATTGTTTCCTATCGTCGCTGCATCATAACCAACTTCATTCATCAGCAAGATATTTTCCTGTCCATTCGTTGCTTCTGACAATGGATGCCAACGATCCACAAAATCACCTAGATCTACTGCAATCGTTGTCGTTTTTTCTTTCTTTTCGTTTTCTCGTTTACGTTGATCCAAAAACCTTCTGATCCTTGGCCAATTTTCTAAATGAGAATGCAGATCATTCGTATGTAAAATCACTATTTTTTCCATGTACCCTCTCGCCTCTCTTTATCTTTATCATACCATAGGCAGCTTTTTCTTCCATTGAAACAAGCTCTATTTCAGAGTTTTTCCTGCCTTGAAGCAAATTGTATAAGTACAATATTCGATAAATCAGTCTGGCTAAAAAATCAGGAACATTCATTTTTACAGTACTATAAAAATAAAAAAAACAGACCCGAAAGTCTGTTGTCGTTTCATTATAATCAGACACATGGCGGAACCTGCTTAGTGCTGCTTCCTTCCAGACCTGACACGCTTCACAAGCCCACCATTGTCCTAGCCTTTCGGCAAAGAATAGTATACCTTATTTTTCATTCGTTGACCAGTCTTTTTTTAATTTCTTTTTTCGCTGGCGGAGCTTTCGGAAAAAGTCAGTCAAAATCATCCCACATTCGTCTTCTAAAATGCCACCTTCTACATATGCTTGGTGGTTAAACCGCTCGTCCTCCAAAAGATTCATCAAGGTACCGGCTGTTCCGCCTTTTGGATCATACGCGCCGAAATAAACTTCTGCTACACGAGACAAAATCATCGCGCCGCTGCACATAGGACAAGGCTCTAAGGTAACAAAAAGCGCAGCATCTTCCAAGCGCCAGCTTCCCACTTTTTCACAGGCTTCCTTGATTGCAAGCATTTCTGCATGTGTAGTAGCATCTTGCGTGGTTTCTCTAAGGTTATATCCTCTTCCAATCACTTTTCCATCCAATACAACCACTGCTCCAATCGGAACTTCATGAAGCATTTCTGCTTTCTTTGCTTCTGCCAATGCAAGGCGCATCCATTTTTCTTTTTCTACTGCATCAAGATTTGTATTTACCAATTACCCTTCCCTGCCTTTGTTTTTTCTTGTTTTACTTTAGCATATGATAAAAAGGCTGTAACTAACTTTTTTTTCTATGGTAAAATAAATACAAGAGGTGAACAAGATGAAAATGGATAAATTACTTGCTCTTTACCCACAAGCACAGAAAAAAAACTCTCCAGCATCAGAAGCGGATATCCTTTCTTTTGCAATTGATGATGCTTTTATCTGGATCAAACAAGATTCATTATCTCAACAAGAAACCAGCCTTTTGAAAGCGTTATTCCCTGTAATCAACGATCAAAAAAAACACCCATGGTATCACTATCTTTTTAAAGATGCTTCTTGTGTTCAAGAAAAAAGTTTTCGTTTGATCCAGCTTCACGTCGAATCAAAAGGAGAATTCTTAAAAAAAGAATGGCAAGATACTATTTTGGAATTATTTCGCTATTCTGCTGATTTCTTTTTTTATACAGACACAGATGCGCTCTTAGTCGAACAAATAAACCGTGATTATCTTGATGCTACTGAAATCAACGGTATTTTTCTATCTTTAGATGCTGATTTTGATACGACAACGTCTGTATACGTTGGTTCTTTCCATTCACCTGGCACCGACCTCGTCCCTTTGTTTGCTGAAGAAAGAAAAATTTTTTTAACAGAGCAAAACAATCTTTATACTCACAGCCGTACTTTTTCTATGCAAGATGTGGCTTTACATTACTATACAAAAGATACTGTAAAAGATAGTAAGTTGATCAAAAGTTACATAGAACTGATCAAACAAAATGAAATGGAAGTGATCATTCAAGAATTATGGAATGAATTAGGCAATGTCAGCTCTGCTGCAAAAACACTGTTTCTTCATCGTAATACTCTAAAATATCGAATCGAAAAATTTCAAGAACAGACTGGTTTCAATCTAAAAAAAGCCAACGATTTACTGTTTTGCTATCTTTTATTGATTCATGAACATAATTAAAGATAGATTAAAGGGGTTGTGACAATAATTTTGTCACAACCCCTTATTTCGAATGAATAGTGTTCAAAAGCTAGTTTCTCTTACATCATTTTTTCAACAAAATGCATTAGCCGGTCTTTTACATCTTCGGTTGAATCTTTGATCGAATCACCATAAACAGAGATTTTCTTTTTTCCTGATTTGATTTTTGCTAACATTCCCATCAAAGAATCCAAGTCACTATCTGAAAGACCATCTACGATTTCTAGTAATTTTTCATTTCCATCAAATTTGTCATAGACGAATTTTTTTACTTTCGTCCGAGTAGTCATATGATGGATCTTTTCCATTACTTTTCCCGATACAACGACTGCTGTCGCTACACTGGCAGCGGCTGCTACGCTTAATCCGATTGTTACTTTTGTTGATGTTTTCATAAGTATCAGCTCCTTTTTATCTATCTCCATCATAGCATAGACAAAAAAATAAACGAACTAATCCACTCAGTGAAATCTCAATCCTTTAGGGAAAAAGTTCTTTACTGTTCCTTTTACTTGTTTCCCAAATCCGACAGGTATCTTATCTAATACTAGCAAAACCCATCCTTGATTCCCATCACGTTGAAATGTTTCTCCTGCTGTGTAAGATTGCCATTCCTTTTGAGTGATCGGCAAGCAAGGTATATTCTCTATCTTTTTTGTAGCAAGCGCTAATGCATAGCTAGGTTCAAATCGATTCTTTTTGAAATCTCCTAAATGCAAACCTGTACGTACGACTTTTAAACCATCAAGAGAAGGGGCTAACTCAGGAACTTCCCAAAGATGGTCGTTGAACACTAAAAGTCTTCCAGTAGCTTCATAATGAAAATCATTTGAAAACTCCGTCCAGAGTTTTTCCTGCTCTTTTGTCATTTGCACTTTACTTTTTTTTCGTGTCTTCTTTTCTTTATGCATCTGATTTTGTCCATGAAAAGTCAGCTTTGCAACAAAATGTCCTTCACCCTGATCTTTATGAGGCCATATACGTATTGTTTTTTCCAAACCAGCTACGCTTCCCCATTCAGACCGTCCTGAACTAACGGATTGAGTCAAAGGAATCTCCTCAATCGTTACTGGATAATTTTCTACAAGCCAGCTAATGATCTCTTCATTTTCTTCTGGTGCAAACGTACAAGTCGAATAAATCAGTTGTCCTTTATTTTTTAGCATTTTTATTGCTGAAGACAAAATCTCTTGCTGACGTTTTTGACAGTATAGCGGAGATTCTTCTGTCCACTCTTTTATTGCATTTGGATCTTTTCGGAACATTCCTTCTCCTGAACAAGGAGCATCAACCACGATCCGATCAAAAAAGCCCGAAAAATGAGGGACAAGTTCTGCGGGTGCATGATTTGTCACCAGTGCATTCGAAACTCCCCATCTTTCTATATTTTCTGATAAAATCTTCGCACGTTTCGGAAAGATCTCATTCGTCACTAATAACCCTTTCCCCTTCATTTGAGCAGCTAATTGGGTTGATTTACCACCGGGAGCCGCACACAAATCCAAAACTTTTTCGCCGGGTTTTGCTGCAGCAGCTGTTCCAACGATCATTGCACTTGGTTCTTGGCTATATTCATACCCAGCTTGATGGAGGAAAGACTTTCCATTGACAGTGCCAAGAAATCCCTCATTGTTGTAGGGAGCGGGTTGTAATTCTTCGCTATGGTAAGTTTGGACCATGTCCAATCCTGCCGGTTTTAGTGGATTCCACCGAAATCCTTTTTTCACGCTTCCTTGTTCAAGCGCAGAAAGAAAATCGGATGCTTCTTCGCCTAAAAGAAGACGATATTTTTTGATAAATTGCTGTGGTAACGTTGTCGCTTCCTCCTTCATTCCAATGTTTCGTTAGACATTTTACAATCTTTTTTACGAAAAATAAAGGTGGCTGATCTACTTTTTCATGTTGCTGCCTAAGGTGACTGTTCCTTTAAGATATTTTCCAAGTATTCATCCGTCACCTCGTTTTTATCCCAAACAGCGTTCATCATTTCAAGAAAATCTTGAGAAGAATCATCTGAGCGCAAACTTCCCAATGCATTAAGCCATACCAATTCAAGCGACTTTTCTTCTTTGATCTTCGTGTGACCTTTGACATATGAGAAAAATGGCCGCTTAAATAGCGAATCCATGTCTAAATCAGATTTTGCAATGATTTCACGAATACTTTCATGGATAGAAAAAAATCTTTCAATAAGTAGACAATGCTTAAAACATCATCGGAACTGCATTCAGCTAAGTAGTTTTCAAAATAAACAGTGATTTCTTCTAATATCTTCTCTTTTAACCCGCTGATTGAATTGAAATGTGTATAAATCGGGTATGTAGAACAACCGCAGAACTCTGCTAACTCTCTTGCAGTAATTGACTTCATTCCATATTCTTCCACGTATACCATACTTTTGAACAGCAAATATTCTTTACTATAATTTGTTACTCTCCCCATCATTCTTACCTCCATCTCTTTTCATCTACCCACAAATAAATAACATAAATAATTCTAAAAATATTATTGATAATTATCAAAATATATTTAGTTATATCCATTAAAAATCAATTTTTTCGCCTTAAAAAAGAATATCTTGACAAAATACCCTAGGAAATAAACAATAGAATAAACAAGGTAACAAAAAAATTAAATAACGTTATATAAAAAAGAAGGCGACGCTCTGTGAGAATAACACAGACTGAAATGACTTTCCACTCACAGTTTTTGTCTAACTATATACAAAAACAGAATAAAAAGGAGGTATTTATGCTAATTGAAGCAAGAAAAAAAGAGTTACTTGTTCTACAAATGGTCATTCAAAAAAATAATTGTTCTTTACAAGAATTATCCAATGACTTACATATTCCAAAACGGACAATCAAAGAACTGATCCGAAAAATAAATGTATCACTCAAGCAATTTTTATTGATTGATGAATTTATTTATTCTAATCATAAAGGAGAGATCCAAACCAAAGAAACTGATCAACCTAAAAAGTTAGCTGTTTTTTCTAAGTTAAAATTATGCTACCTAAAAGAATCCAATCGTTTTAACTATTTGATGTTACTAATCAATTATCCACAAACTGCTGTACCAAAAAAATATTTACTTGAACAACTTTATATATCGCCCTCCTATCTCGAAAAATTGACAAAACAGCTCAATCATTCCTTAAAAAAATTCCATTTACGGATCCTATCTGTAAAAAATTGCTGTACTCTTGAAGGAAATGAGTTATCTATCCGTCTCTATCTTTACTTTTTTCTTTCAGATACATTTGGAGGTAACGATTGGCCATTTTCCTCACTTGAATTAAATGCACTAAAAATGAACAGTACAGATGAGCAAATAGAAAAAATTTCAAAACAAGAAAAAAATATCTACTTGCTGTTAACTTTATTCATATTACGAAACAAACAACAGGCATATTTTCCAAAAACTTCTTCTGAAATCACTGAATTGATGGACTTATTGCAGCATACACATGATTATTCAGAATACTTTACTTCTTTTTCAGTGAGTTGTCCTTGTGAAGAGACAGAAACAGAGAGAGCCTACTTTAATTATTTTTTCTATTGTTTTTTTCCAAATCAAATCTCTTTTCGACAAAAACAGGAGATTGGTTTCTTATTTTCCACAAGCAAAAACCTTATTTGTCGACAAGTCGGTCAATTGATGACTTACTTAACTCAACAGTTTCCTCTCAACCATTTAGAAAATAAAATACCAATTTATTTTTATTTTCTTGTGTTGGCAGTTGTTTTTTTCGAACTGTTGGGTGAATCCAGCAGTAGTTTTTCTACACTTTGCTTTCCAGAAGCCACGTCCAATCATTCTAGTTCTTTTATACAGGAAAAGAAATTAAGAGAAAAAATCGATACAATTTTTTCAAAAAATGGGGAAAGAAACCAAATCAGTCAATACCTTAGTCAATTGATCCAACACTTACTACAAACAGAAACGAAAGAGCAGTTACTCGTCCATTTACAGATAACCAAACAGTTTACAGGAAATTATCATCTTCAAAGCCATTTGCAGCAGTTATTTCGCAAAGATGCTGTTAAAATTACCGCATATTCAGAACATGCTGATTTGATCATTACAGATCAGCATGAGAAAATTTCAGATGAAACGGAGACTTTCTATCTGGATAAAACGCACAATACAGTGTTATTTGGCGAGTTAATAAAAGCGGTTCATGAACTGTATATGAAAAAAGGTTATGAGAACAAAACAAAGAGGATGTGACAAAATTCTTGTCACATCCTCTTATTCCAAATAAACGGTATTCAATCAGCTAACTCTCGGTATTAGCTCAGATCAAAGCACTGATTTCACAACTTCTTTATTTTAATCTCTTCGGTTGCCGCCGAACAATAAGATCAAGCGCAACAGCTGCAGGAATGTCGAAAGTGCTGCTGCAACATAAGTCAGTGCTGCTGCAAATAATACGTGTCTTGCCATCGGTACTTCTTCTTCCGTCAGTAGTCCGCCTTCACTCAAAATTTGGATTGCTCGCCGAGACGCGTTAAATTCGACTGGTAATGTCACCAATTGGAACAGTAACGCTAAAGAAAAAGCGAAAATCCCGATATTGATTAACGTAGAGTTCCAGCTAAGCAATACACCTACCATAATCAATGGGAACGAAATCATCGAACCAAAGTTAGCTGCTGGAACAAGTGCTGCACGAATCTTCAATGGGACATAACCCGAAGCATCTTGCACCGCATGTCCGCATTCATGAGCTGCTACACCTATCGCAGCAACTGAAGTAGACTGTGCAGTTGCTTGAGACAAACTCAACATCTTATTACCTGAATTGTAGTTATCTGTGAGATCTCCGGCAATTTGTTGAACACCGACATTATTTATCTGTTGACTTTGTAATATATATTGTGCTGCTTGTGTACCAGTCACATTGTTTTTGCTTCTCACTTGATCGTATTTTCGGAAAGTACTATTGACGTACGCTGACGCAATTCCGGAAATAACTAATCCAAGAATGACCAAAAGAAATGTCGGATCTAAAAAACCATACATTCCATAACCATACATTGTCGTTTCACTCCTTTTCGTTTACTTTATTTTATCATTAGTAGCAGGAAAAGAATGTGAAAAGACCTTGAATATTCTTTAATTCTTTTTCACAAATTCCGATTTCAGTTTCATCGGTCCAAATCCTTCTACCTTGCAATCAATATTATGATCGCCTTCTACTAAACGGATGTTCTTGACTTTTGTTCCTTGTTTAATGGCACCTGACGCACCTTTTACTTTCAAGTCTTTAATCACTGTCACGCTATCGCCCTCTAACAGACGGTTTCCATTTGCATCTAATACCACTAATCCGTCTTCTATGACAGTTTCTTGTTCTTCTTTGTTCCATTCGTTCCCGCATTCTGGGCAAATCAACAAGCCTCGATCTTCATATGTGTACTCTGAGCCACATTCTGGGCAATTTGGTAATGTCATCTTCTTTCTCCTTTAAAATCTTTAGTGAGCACTATTGTAACGGAAAAAGAAGATCTTGAAAAGATACATTTGTGATTTTTACTACAAAAGGCACGTTTTCGAACGAAGTATCATTCTGTTTTTCTGCTCTTATACGATTGGCATATATCTTGGATCTCTTTATAGATTTCCTCTACTTCTGCTAAATCTTTTGCATTCGCACCACTTGCTAATGGATGGCCTCCTCCATGATGGCGTTTAGCCAATTCATTGATGATCGGCCCCTTAGAACGTAAACGTACGCGGTAATACCCTGAAGGCTGCTGAACAAAAATCCCCCAAGCCAGCACTTCATCAATCACTCCAGGAAGTGAAACGATCGAAGCTGTCTCTGAATCATCGATTCCATATTTATCAAGAATTTCTTGCGGAAGGATTATTCTTCCTGCACCATTTTCATCCACCTGGATATTTTGATAAAGATAACCGGAAAGTTTAGCGACTTTCATCGGCATTTGTTCAATCTCTCTGTTCAAAGCACTTGCATCAAATGGATAATTTCTCAATATCGAAGCAATCTCTAATGTACGGGACGTCGTGGAGGGATACAAAAAGCGCCCTGTATCTCCGACGATTCCTGCATAAAGTAACCGTGCAGCCTTAACGTTCATCTTTAAAGATTCAGGAAACATCAAAGCAAATTCTGCAATCATCTCACTACAGCTACTTGCTTTTGTATTTACCCACACAAGATCTCCATAAGGGTCATCATTGGGATGATGGTCGATTTTGATCAGTTTTTCTGCCAACTGATATCTTTGATCACTGATTCTGGGTGAATTAGCTGTATCAGTCACGATGACTAGCGCTCCTTGGTAGAAGACATCTTCAACTTCTTGCATTTCTGCTAAAAAGCGAAGCCCTTCAATCGTTTCACCTACTTGACGTATTTCTTTTTCTGGGAAACTTTCCCGTAATAGTTCGGCTAATCCTACTTGTGATCCTAATGCATCAGGATCAGGGCGCAAATGCCTGTGGATAATGATTTTATCGTATTTTTTTATTGTATCTACTATTTCTTGCTGTACTGTCATTTCACTCCTGCTTTCTAAGAACGTTCCATTACTTGACAAACAACGATTGCTTTGGAAACGATGGTGTTTTCAATAAACACTTCGATATCCAGTTTAGCGGAACGTCTGCCGATTTCCAATACACGTGGACGAATGTCTAATTCGCTTTCCAATTGGATCAGCCGCAAATAATGTAGGTTCACTTGTTCAATCAAGATATTTCGTTTTTGGTTCATCACCATTGTTTTTTGTGCGACATCAGAAATGATTTCGCTAAGTACGCCAAAAGAAATGGTTCCAACGCCATTGACCATTTGTGGTGCTACTACGAATTTGAACTTAGGGTTTTCCAAACGATTTCCTTCACGGTCAGTATCAATCGTATGGATATTTCCAGATATCTGATCCGAAATCGTATCTGCAATCTGCGGTTGTCGCTGGACAAGCTGCATCGCTTTCATTACATCTTGCCGGGTAATCAAGCCTTCCAATGTCAAGTCATCGGAAACGACCGGCATGACTTCTAGCCCATCCCAGATCATTTGATGGCTAACAGAAGCAATACTCATTGTTTTCTTTACACTGATTGGTTCTTTCGTCATCACCCGATCGATGATCTGGTTTGGCGATTTCCCTAAAACATCTTTTGCCGTAACAATCCCCATCAAACGATGATGGCGGTTGACGACTGGAAAACGCGAATGCTGCGTTTCTTCTGACAAACGCTGATAATCAGAAATCGTATCTGTCTGCTGCAAATAATGAGTCTTTTCAGCTGGCATATAGATATCACTGACAAGCATGATATCTTTTTTGATCAATTGGTCGCTTAACGCTCGGTTGATCATGGTTGCGACTGTAAATGTATCATAAGAGGTGCGTAAGATCGGCATTTCAAGATCATCAGCTAGCTTTGCAATCTCAGCAGTCGTATTGAATCCTCCTGTGATCAATACTGCGGCGCCATCTTCCAATGCTAATTTTTGGACTTCCGCCCGGTTGCCGACGATCATTAGTGATCCTGGCGTAATATAGCGTTCCATGGCATGTTTAGTCATCGCGCCGATGACGAATTTATTCAAGACCTTGTCTAATCCTGCCGCCCCGCCTAAAACGTCCCCTTCAATGATCCTGACGACCTCGCCAAATGTCAAACGTTCAATATGTTTTTTTAATTTGCGTTCGATACGGATGGTCCCTACTCGTTGAATTGTTGAAACTAGTCCGACATTTTCCGCATCTTTGATTGCACGGTACGCTGTTCCTTCACTGACATTCAATTCTTTTGCGATGCTTCTTACAGAAATTCGATTGCCAACAGGTAAACTTTCAATATATTCTAAAATCAAATCATGTTTTGTCGCCATTTTCTGCCTACACTTCCAGCGTTTCCGAGACGCTCATTATTTTTCCTTCACTATCTTCCAGTAACTCTACAAAAGATTCGGGATCTTGTTCAATGACAGGGAAAGTATTGTAATGGATTGGAACTACTTTCTTGGCACGAATTGTTTGCGCAGCCTTTGCTGCATCTTCTGGCCCCATCGTATAGTTATCGCCAATCGGCAAGAAAGCGACATCAATATCGAATTCTTCTGCAAGCAATCCTAGATCACTGAAATAAGCAGTATCCCCTGCATGATAAATCGTTTTTCCTTCTGCTTGAATAATAATTCCGCTAGGCTCGCCCATATACTGAACGATACCGTCTACTTCATAGCTTGAGCTATGCTGTGCATGTACGAATTTTACCACGCCGAATGGAAACGCATGTTTTCCACCGATATTCATACCGAATGAATCTACTCCTCTGCTGTTCGCATAATCAGCAATCTCAACAATACTGATAATTGTGGCTTGATTTTCTTTTGCAATAGGAATCATATCTCCTATGTGGTCACTATGACCATGAGTAATCAGCAACCAATCTGTCTTTACTTCTTCTGCAGTTAAGTCTGTCAATGGATTTCCTGTAATAAACGGGTCAATCATCACGCGTTGGCCATTTTCCATTTCAATTGTTAAACAGGAATGTCCATGATACGTAATTTTCATATTTTACACCTCGCGTTTTCTCTGTATCTTTTTTATTAAAAACGATTTCATCACTTGCACATCAATGAAAAAATATAGCTGCTAAATATATTTTCATTGGATTGATAGTACAGTATGTACAAAGCAATTGTAACAGATAATACAGGATGCACCAAGTACCAAGCAGATATAATCTCAAGTTTGAGGTCTCTGCTCTGCTTAGCTTCTCTTCTCGTCCCTTAACTAATTAAATCAGCGTAAATAGGATGGACGATCTTTTCTAAATCGGCTACTTTTATCCGAAGGCTTCTCCCGATTTCACCGCTTGACACAATTACTTCTTCTTTTTCTTTTAAAGAACTGTCTGCTAAAAAACAATAATCAGGATGTGCGAGTTTTATTCCAATAGGGGTGTTTGCTCCGTGGGGATATCCTGTATGCATTAATACAAAATCCATTCCAGGAAAACCAACTTTACGATCTTTCGTCACTTGTCTCGTTTTTTTGTAATCTAAGTGATCGTTCAAAGGAATCAATGCGATGATCACCCCAGTTTTGTTTCCTTTCACTACGAGAGTTTTACATATCAAAGCTGGATCAATCCCTCTTTTTTGTAGTTCTTCTGTGAAAGATTCTTCTACCACATGACTAAAATCAAGTGGTTGATAGCTGATCTTTTGTTCTTCTAAATAACGTTCGACTTTTGTTTGACTCATCATTGATTCACTCCCTTTATTCTATCGTTTATTATAAAGCGAGGGATGCTGTATTCAAAAATTATTTGTTTTTCGCAAAAAAAGAGCAAGACGAGCACTCTATAGAGAGGTTCATCTTACTCTTTTTGTTTATTTTTTATTTCGACGTTGAGTAGCTTCCATAATGACTGGCAAGATCACTGGGCGGCGTTTTGTTTGTTCAAATAAGTAACGGCCTAATTGATCTCGGATGTCTTGCTTTAATTTGCTCCACTCAAAATCATTGCTTTCTAAATGTTTCTCAACGATTGTTTCAATCATATTGCTGCTTTCTTTCATCAGATCACGGCTAGCTTTTACGTAAACGAATCCCCGTGAAGTAATTTGAGGTTTTGAAATGATTTTCTTTTCTCGCCGACTGATAGTAACAACCGCTACGAAAATCCCGTCTTCTGACAAGATTTTTCGATCACGTAAAACAATGTTTCCGATATCACCTATGCCTAATCCATCAATCATTACATTTTCTGCACTTGTAGTTCCTGCAACACTCATACGCTTGTTCTTATATTCCAGCACGTCTCCGCGTCCAGTAATATAGATATTTTTGTATGGCATCCCTACTGCATGAGCCAAATCTGCATGAGCAGCTAATTCACGATACTCTCCTTGAACTGGCACAAAATATGTTGGTTTCATCAAATTGATCATTAATTGCAAGTCATTAGGATTGGCATGGCCAGAAACGCGCATATTCTCAGAGATCAACTTCACTGTTCCACCAGCTCGATAAATGATATCTTCCGTTTTCGCCACGATGGTTTCCATCGCGATGCTTGGCGTAGTAGTGATATAAACCAAATCCCCTTCTTCAATCTTGACATTACGGTGTGTACCGTTTGCCATTTTTTGCAGAGACTTGATGGGTTCACCCATTCGGCCAGTTTCTAAAATGATCAGTTCTTCTGGATCATAGTTTTTCATGTCTTTCAACGTAACAAGCAGATCTTCACTTGGTAATTGAAGTTTTTCTAAACGCATCGCTGTGCGAATAATTCGTTCGAAATCTTGACCAGTCAAGACAACTTTTCGTTGTGCTTTTTCTGCTGCATCCAATACTTGTTGCACTCGTTGCAAATTACTTGCTACACAAGCGACGATGATACGCCCTTCCCAATATTTGATCGTATCAAATACTTCATCTGCTATTTGGGCTTCAGAAGCTACAGGCTGAGGATTTTCTGCATTTGCCGATTCACTTAGTAAGGCTAAGACTCCTTCTTTGCCGATTTCCGCCAATCGTGCATAATCTGTTTGATACATTGGGATAGCCGTTTGGTCAAATTTAAAATCTCCCGTATAAACGATACTGCCTTCTTTTGTTTTTAGATTGATACCTACTGAATCTGGTATCGTATGAGTGGTACGGAAAAAGCTCACTACTGTTTCACCAAAGTCGATTTCTGTATGCTCATCTACCACATGGAAATCCTTAAATCCTTTGGCTGCTTCATTACGACTGACATTCAATTTTGCTAACTCGATCGTCAACTCTGTTCCGAATACTGGTACAGAAATTTTTGACAACAAGTAAGGAAGTGCCCCGATCGCATCTGCATGTCCATGTGTTAAAAAGACACCAGCTACACGATCAATGTTTTCTTCTAAATACGTAAAATCAGGAATTACGACGTCGATCCCCAACAACTCATTTTCAGGATATTTTAGCCCACAATCTAAAATAAAAATATCCTCGCCCACTTCTGCGACATACATGTTTTTTCCATTTTCACGAACGCCGCCTAATGGGATAATTTTAATGGTACTCACAAACTTCACCTCTTCTTATGACATCCAAGTTTAAAGATGTCGATTTTCTTCTTTATCTAAATATATGAGCCATTCCAATGAAGCATATGCAAAATCACTATTTCTCAACTTATGGAGAATCAGCAGGAAAATTACCAGCACATCCGCGTTCTGACAGTTGGATGGGCATTTTATTTTGGATATACTTCATTAACAAAATGGATCTTTTGCGAAACGCTATAGCCAGAATACTTATATAAGTATTCAGCTGTTCCCCATTATTATACAACAAATAAACTAAATCGCTAGTATCAGCAATTGTTAGAACAACTATGCACGTAAAAATCCCTCTGTAGCATCTAGGATTTCTTTTGCTATTCCTCTTTCATTTCTTCTTCGTCGGTTTGAAACATACTTTTTTCATTTTACCACATTTTTTGCAATAACTATAGTGACTTTTTATATATACAGAACCTCATGTTGATGGTGTGCAAACAGCATAAGATTTAAGCTAGCTTTAAGATAGGTTGTCTATTATCAAATGCATCTACTAGGAGGGATGCAAAATATGAATTTTATGAAACGTGCATGGAAAAGTACAAAAGTAAAATGGGGACGTTCATTGTTATTGTTTGCCGTGTTCACAGCCATTCTTATTTTTGTGCTAGCTGGCCTTACGATTCGAAGCGCTGCAGAAGAAGCAGCGAATCAAGCACAAAAAGAAGTTGGAGCAACAGTGACTTTAAG
Source organism: Enterococcus sp. SB12 (assembly GCF_030910025.2). Classification (NCBI taxonomy): domain Bacteria; kingdom Bacillati; phylum Bacillota; class Bacilli; order Lactobacillales; family Enterococcaceae; genus Enterococcus; species Enterococcus sp. SB12. The sequence continues at coordinate 1,967,973 of NZ_CP175675.1, forward strand.
TGCCAATCGAGAAGCTTCATTTAAAAAACAGGAACAAACTTCTTCAAGCGGTTCTACCACTGAAGAACGTCCAGATCCAGGCAGTTTTTCTCTTACACCAGTTTCCTTAACGGACGCGAAAAAAATAGCTGAATTAGATAATGTAAAGAGTTATTCCTTTGAAAGTTCCGCCTCAGCTATGGCAAAAGATGGAATAACTGCCATCACTAGTTCTGATTCAAGTGAAGACAGTTCAGAAACTACCGATGTAGGCGGTGAACCTGCCGGAGGAATGGGCGGGAATCCGCAAATGACTCAAGCAGACTTTCAAATCAGTGGTGTGTCAGCAACTGCACAAAATAGTAATTTTTCTGATGGAACAGCAAAAATCACGGATGGTGAAGGAATAGATGACAGCGACAAAGGCACAAACAATGTAGTCATTGATTCTACTCTAGCAGAAACAAATGACCTGGCAGTCGGAGATACTTTCACAATCACGAGTACTGAAGATGAAGATACCACTTATGAAATGACGATCAAAGGAATTTATGAATCCAGCGAAACAAGCAGCAGTATGGGTATGAAATTCAACTTCATGAATCCCTCGAATACACTTTACACCTCTTATACTTTTGCAAATGAACTAAATGGGACATCTGACGATAACACGATAGATTCTGCTATTTACACTCTATCTGATCCAGATAAAATGGATGAGTTTCTCAAAGAAGCTGAGAAGCTGATCGACACAGATACATTTTGCTTACAATCAAATGATTCCATGTATCAGTCAATGTTGGAACCTTTAAACAACGTGGCAAGTTTTTCTAAAAATGTTGTTTTACTAGTGGCTGTAGCCGGTATTATCATACTTACTCTGATCATTATGATTACCATACGGGAGCGTCGGCATGAGTTAGGCGTCTTGCTATCTTTAGGAGAATCCAGAAGTAAAATCATTCTCCAATTGTTTACCGAAGTGGCTATTTGTATGATTCTTGCATTAGGAGTTGCTTCGATTAGCGGAAACGTCGTCGCGAATGCCGTGGGACAGCAGCTACTTGACCAACAGACAGAAACCACGACACAAAACCAGCAAGCTCCTGGCGGTGGACAAATGCCAAGTAACAGACAAGAACAAGGCGGTCAACGCGGTGGTCAACAAGGAAACACGAATAATCCATTTGCTGTTTCTGATCAAGTCAGCGAATTGGAAATCAATGTCAAACCTGCACAATTGGGACTATTAGTCGGAGTAGCATTTGGAATCAGCCTGTTTTCTGTCTTTTTAGCTTCTATAGGGATATTAAGATTAAATCCAAGAAAAATCCTATTAAACTAAAGGAGGAATTTGATGTTACGGACAGAACAATTGGGATTTTGGTATCAAGATCCGCAAGATGCGCTTTACAAATATGTAGAACTGAATTTCGAAGCTGGAAAAATGTACGCTATTTTAGGAGCAAGTGGTTCTGGAAAAACGACTTTTCTTTCGCTTATTTCTGGACTAGATACACCAAAAGAAGGAAAGGTATACTATCAAGATCGTTCACTGAACAAAATCGGGTTAAGAAGTTATCGTAAAAATGATGTCTCGATTATTTTCCAAGCTTACAACTTGCTTCCTTATTTATCGGCTCTAGACAACGTCATAGCAGCAATGGAAATCACTAAGACCAAACAAGAGAATTATCAACAAGTTGCTTTAGATCGACTGGCTCGTGTAGGAATTGATGAAATATTAGCAAAAAAACAGGTGACCAAACTTTCGGGAGGTCAGCAGCAGCGAGTCGCTATCGTTCGTGCTATCTGCTGTGAACATCAACTAATCGTAGCGGATGAGCCTACTGGAAATCTAGATGAAACAACTTCACAAGATATCGTCAAACTTTTCCAAGAAATCGCCCATGAACAAAATCGCTGTATTATCCTCGTGACTCATGAGATTGAAGTAGCAAAAAGCTGTGATGAAGTCTTTGAACTAAAAAATAAAAAATTTCAAAAAATCGAAGTTTAAAAAACAGGATAATGATCAAATAAAAAATCCGAACCATATCTGCGAGACAGATACGGTTCGGATTTCTATTTGCTTGATTCAATTAGTAATAAGTGGTTTTTATTTTTTTTCGTCTTTTCGAGAAAACTTGTCTTTGACTTCATCGCCTAAATTTCGAGCTTTTTCTTTGATGTCAGCACCTAGTGATTGTGCTTTCCCTTCTGTTTCTTTGCTCTTATCGTCTGTTGCTTTACCGTATGCTTCTTTTCCTTCACCGACTACTTTATCTTTCATATCTTTAGAACGTCCTTTTAAATCTGCCATTGTGCTTCCTCCTCTTAGTTTGTTTATTAATCTACCTTCAGGGTAACATCAACAACAGATACAGACAAACAGAACGCTCGTTTTCTAAAAAAGATAGTTAGAGCTGTTGATTAAAAACTTTTTTCGAAAGTCCCCCATACTTTGACTTCTTTTTCTTGGACCATTATTTCTCCTTTAGCGATAACTGTATCAATATCAAGCGTTTCTTTATCCAAGATACACAGATCTGCATCAGCACCAATTTCGATTTTTCCTTTTTTATCCAATTTCAATATACGTGCTGGGTTGCAAGTTATAGCTCGTAAGGCGATTTCCAAAGGGATACTTTCTTTTTGCACAGCTTCTTTGATCCCTACTAGCAATGCCTTGGCACTTCCTACTCCTAATCCCAGGAAATGATTGTTTTCATCAAAATAAGGCAAGCTTCCTTGTCCATCTGAGGTCATCGTGAAATTATCTAAAGAAACATCTTCCTCGATCAATCGTTTCAGTGCTTTGCTGAAGCGAACTTCACCATCTGTCTTCTCCCAAAAATCAGGATCTTCGCTAGCAGTGAAGTCAATCGTGCCACCACGTTTGGCAAATGCCACGCAAGCTTCAAATAATTCTGGTGTGCGATTCGCATGAGTAGGCAAAAATTGTGTGATCGGAATTTCTGTTTCTTCTACGATTCGTGTCAATAGCTCTAGCTTTCTTTTTCCTCCGCCTAAGTGGACATTGATAATCCCAGCTTTTCCGGATAACATGCCTCCTACACGAGCATCTGCTACTGCACGAGCGAACTCTTCAAAACTTGGCTGAGAAGAACGGTGATCGGATACTGCGATTTCTCCGATTCCGATAATTTTATCAATTGTCAAAAAGTCTTTGATGATAGAATCTGTTACTGTTTTTACCGGCAATCGGTACGAACCTTCATATACATAAGTGGAGATTCCTTCTGCTTCCAGACCTTTCGCTTTGCTGATCAACGCAGTCATATCTCTACCTTCTCCGTCTGTTCCCAAACAACCGACAACTGTCGTTACACCAGCTGTAGTCAATTGGCTCAATGTGACTTCTGGCGTTCGATTTTGATAGCCGCCTTCTCCTCCTCCACCTAAAATATGGAAATGACAGTCAATGAAACCCGGGGTTAGTAATTTTCCCTCACCTGAAAGTTCTTCTACTTCCACTCCTTCGTAGCCGCCTTCTAGCTGTTCTTCTACAGCCAAAATCTTCCCACCGGCAATCAGTACATCCATTTTTCCTAAGTAATCTGGTGCAAACACTTCAATTTGTCGAATGATTTTCATACATTTTTCCTCTTTCTTTAAGTATAACTGATGATAGGATCTTAAAAAATAATCCAAACGATAGAATCTTTACTCCTTTGATTTTACCGTAAAATGACGGTTCTTGGAGTCCTTATCTACTGTTTGGATTACTTTTTTATTTACAGGTCTCCAGTACTACTGCAGACCTATCGCAATGGCAATCATGATGAAAATAGTTCCCAAAACAAAAAGGAATCCTTGCATCTTGATTTGGAATCTTGCCCATTTTGCCCATTCGATCCGTGCAACACCTAGCACACCAATCAAGCTGGCTGATACGGGTGTAAAAGCGTCCATAAAACCTGAACCAAGCTGATAAGCAAGAACTGCTACTTGTCTGGATACACCTACTAAATCTGCCAGTGGAGCCATGATCGGCATAGTCAAAGCTGCTTGTCCTGAATTTGATGTAACAACCAAGTTGAACAAACTTTGGAAGATGTACATCGCCCAAGCACCAATGACAGCTGGAACACCGGTCAACGCAGTCCCGATTCCATGCAAAATCGTATTCAAAGCTGAAGGAACAGATGCATCAGATCCTCCCAAGACAAGAAGGATTCCTTTGGCCATCCCTACTACGATTGCTGTACCAGCTAAATCAGCTGCACCAGATTGGAAAGAAGAAGCGATGTCATTGACTTTCATTCCATCTAATTTGAAAAGAACAGCAATGATTCCAGCAACTAATCCCATCACAAAGAATTGAGAAGCGATTTCTGGAATGTAATAGCCTTTTTGAGTCACGCCCCAAACGATCCAGACAAGGACAACTAACATCTCCAATAAGATCAGTTTATGCCCAAGCATGAATTTTTTATTTTCATCAGATGTCTTTTTGATATGAGAACGGAAATAATCATCTGATTTGTAAGTCAACGAACTTTCTGGTTTTTTACGGATTTTTTCTGCATATATCATCATATAACCAGCGGCTAATGCAGTAACAACTACCCACATAATCAATCGGAATGTCGCACCAGACAACACGGGGATTCCAGCAATCCCTTGAGCCACCGCTACGCTAAACGGGCTCATCCAAGAGGTCGCATTTCCGACTTGAGATGCGACATAAGTCACGGTTACTGCTACGATCGAGTCATATCCTAACGCAATGACAAATGGAACCATCACCATTGAGAATGGAATTACCTCTTCTGCCATCCCGAATGTAGCGCCACCGAATGAAAAAGCAAAGAATAATAGCGGTAAAGCTAAACGCTCCAGTCCCTTAGTTTTACTGATAAACGCATAGATACCTGCGTCGATCGCTCCGGTACGCATAATAATACCAAAAGCGCCTCCAACAACAAGGATCAATGCAGCGATTCCTACAGCAGATCCATACTTATCTCCAGATACTAGTCCTTCAAAAACAAAATTTAAGAAACCAAAGCCGCCAAAATCATCTGTTCCCCATATTTTGGCTGTTTTATGCAATTTTTTAGAAGTATCATAGATATTTTCGCCGTACTGATCGTAAAGCACATCATCTGTCAAGGAGATTTCATCTAGTTTTTCCTGCGTAAGATTTTTTTCTCCGTCAGCAATGACTTTTTCCAATCCTTTTTCCGGAACATCCAGTTTTTCACGTTCTGCTGGATGATCTTGCAGTTCTTCTAATTGATCAAACACATACGACTTATCCAGCTCGTAAGCATAACGGAAGGAATCTTGACGTAAAACAGTACGAGTACTTGTTTCGCCATTTGCATCTTTGTATTCAATATCTTGCGTGCTGAACTTTCCTGCTGGAACGACAAAAGTCAGTATCCATGCAAAGATGACTACACCAAAAATAATGACATACGTATGCGGTGTCGATAATTTAGTGAAGTCGCGTTTCGGTTTTCCTGAAGAATTTGTTTTCTTCAAATTTATTTCTTCCTTTCTTTTTTCAGTAATTTTGATGAATAAAAAATGGATAATCAAATGAATTATACAGCAAAAATGACATTTCCACATGAATAATTTATTAGAAAATCACTTTTTTCTATTTTGCTTTTTTTCTCCTATGTATGATTATTTTTTTCTCTTTCCATTTATATTAAGTATTTTATTTCTCTGTTTTTCCTTAAAATTCTTTTTTTATTTTTAGATTAGAGAAAATCTCGTCCTGTTTTTTTCATTTTACAATCATTGAAAAATTGAATTTCATTGCAAAAAAAATAATAAACACTTATAAATATCCATTATCTATCCTTCAATTTTTGTGTATTTTATTTCTATTAGAAAAAGGTATCCTGTTGGACAATTTTGTTATATCAGGTAAACTTCATTGCAATAATGATAACAAATGTACTATAATTACTTTGTAAAGAGTTTTGGGGAAGACTCTTTCATCAACGTGTATTAAGAGACAAGAAAGAATCCATATTGATTCTTTCTTGTCTCTTTTTCCACTACTTTTTATTTTTCTGACACTACATATTCTTATAACTCATTTCTCATAACTGTGAAACAACTTATAAAAATAACAAACTTTAAACAAAACAAGCTTAAAATCAAAGATGATCCATCTTAAAATAACTAAAATAAAAAAAGTAGTCGTTGTTAATCCTCATTAATAATCGTTTTCTTTTTTTCAAACGCTCCATTTTTATGTGGAACATTATTTTTTTAAGGAACTTTGTCAACATGTGGATAACTATTTTCCACTTGTGTCCTGGACTAGCTGTTTTGCTGTAAAATACAAAACTTGCTGCAGCAAAAAGATCGTTGCAAGAGAGGCTGTTCCGCAGATCGCTGGATCTAGATTTGGCAAAGTCAAGACTGCATCATGTAAATTGGCGTGGTTGTCCAAAACCAAATCAGCAAATTCAAATAATCGCAAACCACTGCTATGTTGCGATTTGATACTTCGTGACAAATCAAATCCAGTAACAATGATTAATGGATGACCATTTTCTTTGATCCACTGAGCTAGTTCGATGATTGCCGGGTTTCTTCCTTCATTCGAAAGAAGAAGAAAAATGTCTTCTGATTTGACAGAAAGCTGATCAATAATTGCCTGTCCTGCACCTTCTAGCGTTTCATAGACACCTCCGGCTGGATTTTCAATCAATATACTTGGTACAAGATCCGGGGTTTGATCCCAAAATTCAAATGCTACACCACTTTGACAGAAAGCTGATCAATAATTGCCTGTCCTGCACCTTCTAGCGTTTCATAGACACCTCCGGCTGGATTTTCAATCAATATACTTGGTACAAGATCCGGGGTTTGATCCCAAAATTCAAATGCTACACCACTTAGTGTGCGGCTAGCATATATCTGCAATCTACCACCTTGATTAATTTGTTTCGCGATCCAAGTGCCAGCTTGAAGCATCAGCGGCTCTTCTATCCTTAATTTCTCTTCCAATTGGTGATAATAGTCAAAATAACATAAACTCATTTATCTCTCCCGCCTAGCTATACTTGACATGAATAGAAACAGCTGCCTAATCTAAGGAAGTACATAAAAAAACAGTAGTTAGACAGTAACACATGTGGTCTTTGCTGTTTCAAACACAAAAAAGGCATTGAACGAATACGCCCAATACCTTGACATAGCAAATAAAACAACGTGCAGACCATGGAAAATATCTACATAGGGGTAGAATTTTCACCCTAGATTAGGTACAATAAATTAGGTCGATGCACTGCATTGACTATGGCAAAATGATCGGTCAGGGTGTATGTGTGTGACTGGTCATTCCCTGATTCTTAGCGCCAACTAAGGGTCAGGGAGCCTTTTTTTATTCAGCTGTTTCTATCTGAATTTATTGTAAGTAATCTCTTATCCAAGTGCAAGCACGAAAATACAAAAAAACATTGGTATGATTTATATATATATAAATAACATAAAAAAAGGAATGGCTTATCCCGATACAACAAGCATTCCTTTAAAAAAGATTCTTTTATATAAGTGAAAAAAGCTTTTTTCACCAATTAAATAAATCTCTCATCTCAATAGTTTATCCATTATTTTATCTTTTTTTTGCGTATACCTACTAAATATTACCGTCTTCTTCTCGTTCTCCTACTTTGTTCGAGAGAATCTGTACTAGAAAAAGTAGTTGTATGTCTACCTTTTCTGCCTATCCGAGACTTTCTTTTCATATATGGGATATAAATGATTAGATACAGTACAGCAAAAAATAAAGCAAATACGCAAGCTTCCCAACTACCTAACGCCAATTCAACCATCAAGGTAGCAACCGCAACGGATGCTGCATACCAGATAAAAATCAGAAACGTTTCTTTTTTTCTGACCATGCGAAACATGATAAATAGACTAATAAGCAATAGTGGCAACACAAATATCCAATTGCTTCCTTCCATCAGCCACTTGAGTATATCAAGCAGCGACTGTGCAACAGCGACTAATTTTCCCATAGTGAACACACACCTTTTTTTATAATTAAAAAATTCGCCTTTTTATTCTACTATGAATCTTCTGGCTTGGCTTTCATTTCTCTTATGTAATCATTTTCTTTTATACAACTTAAAAAAAATTAAACCATTAGCAGAATATTTTCTGAATCTATTCACGAAAGTCTTTTTCTATCTTTCGTTTTCCACGACTCAACTGATCTAGAGTCAAAAAACTAAAACGACAGTTGCGCAAATGACGCACAAGCTGCCGCTTTAATAACAAATAGCCTTTCATTCTCAGCAGGCCACTTATTTCCAGTTAACTTTCTGTTCTTAGCTTTTTACTCAACTGGATAATATATGCACTTAATGAAGTCCCAATTTCCGAATGTTGAAGTCCATATTCAATATTTGTCTTCATATATCCTAACTTATCGCCTACGTCGTATCTTTTTCCTTTAAACTCTCTCGCATAGACCGCCTCTGTATGGTTAAGAGTCTGAAGTGCATCCGTTAGCTGTATCTCGTTTCCTGCTCCTGGTTCTTGAGTTTCTAATATCTCAAATATTTTAGGAGTCAGTAGATAACGTCCGATAATGGCTAAATTACTTGGTGCTTTTCCCATTTCAGGTTTTTCTACAAACCCTTTTACTCTGCAACGACCCTTTTCGCTATCTGTTTTAGGATCAATAATTCCGTATTTAGATGTTTCATTTTCTGGTACACGCATGACGGCAACAGCGGAAGCTTGTGTTTCTTCATAATCCATCATCAATTGTTGAGTCAATGGGATATCATCTTTCATCAAATCATCCCCCAGCATGACGACAAACGGTTCATTTCCTATAAATGCTTTTGCTTGAAGCACGGCATCCCCCAGTCCTCTTGGATGAGATTGACGGATGAAGTGAAGATTGACTTGAGTCGTTTCTTCAACTAAAGCGAGTAATTCTGTTTTTTCCTTTTCCCGCAAATTGTTTTCCAATTCGATATTTACATCAAAGTGATCTTCAATGGGTCTTTTTTCTTTTCCCGTTACGATCAAGATATCTTCGATTCCCGAATCCAATGCTTCTTCCACAATAAACTGGATCGTTGGTTTATCCACGATTGGAAGCATTTCTTTTGCCATGGCTTTTGTTGCCGGCAAAAAACGTGTTCCTAGCCCAGCGGCAGGAATGACTGCTTTTTTGACCTTCACTTGCTGTTCCTCCTAAACGACGATTAACTATTGATCATCTATTTAACGAAGAGAAAATTCATTCTCCATTTTTCCGTCACGTAACATGATTTCTTTTGCTGCTTTTTTGATATCTTCTCCATTATACAAAACATTATAGATTGTTTGAGTAATTGGCATCTCAACACCTAGCTGTTGAGCTAGCTCTACTGCTGCTTTTGTCGTTGCCACACCCTCAACGACCATTCCCATGTTTTCTAGAACTTCTTCCAGCTTATGTCCCTGTCCTAACAAGTTACCGGCACGCCAATTGCGAGAATGAACACTTGTACAAGTAACGATCAAGTCCCCCACACCACTCAAACCGATAAATGTCAGAGGATTGGCACCCATCGCGACACCAAGACGGCTGATTTCTGCCAATCCTCGAGTCATGATTGCTGCTTTTGCATCATCTCCGAATCCTAATCCATGGATAGCGCCGGCACCAATTGCAATGATATTTTTCAGTGCTGCACCAGTTTCTACGCCAATCACATCATTATTTGTATAAATCCTGAAATAATCATTCATGAACAGTTTTTGTACATAGGCTGCTGCTTTTTGATCAATACTTGCAGCTGTAATTGTTGTGATATCATGTACTGCCACTTCCTCAGCATGGCTAGGACCAGATAATACAACAATTGCCTGTCTTTTTTCTTCTGGAATTTCTTCAGCCAAAACTTCTGAGATTCGTTTATGCGTATCTTGTTCTAGTCCTTTACTTGCATGTATAATGATTGGCTTAGTATTCATTTTACCAATAAGTTCCTGTGCGACTGAACGAATCGCTTTTGTTGGAACAACAAATAAAATAGCATCTGCGTTATCCACTGCTTCTGCCAATTCTTTATATCCGATAATCGATTCTGGGATCGTCAAATCAGGTAAAAAATGCTGATTTGTATGATACTTATTGATTTCATCAATCTGTTCAGGTACATTTCCCCAAATACGGACATCATGCCCGTTTTCTGCCAATGTTTGTGCTAAAGCAGTGCCCCAAGATCCAGGACCAAGAACTGCGATTTTTTGTTTCATGGATATTCCTCCAAATAAATAATTGATAATTTCCATTATAGTATACATTTCTTAAAGTTGGGACTAATTTCCATTGTTTTTAAGTGTTTGTTTACTTCTTTTATCGTTTTTACTTGAAATAATCAATGATATGTTACAATAGTCTACATTTTATTTTTACACTCGTTATGCTTTGCTTGTTCCTAAGAGGAAGCAGTTTTGACAATGTTACTACCAGCATTACTATTAGGAGGTTAGGAAACTTCTCCTAGTGAGTATTGATTTAAAATACATAAGAGACAGATTGAACATTTCTAAATCTGTCAGGTCCTGCAACGGACAGATTGTCTCTGTTGACGGTTGACATAGGAACTTTTTTTTTAGTCAACATTCTGGATACAAAACGCTATGTAAACTGGCGCAACTCGTTGTACTTGGACTTTTACTACGGATCCATGCAACAACAAAATAGTACTATTGCATAACAAAAAATGGTTGGCACCCACATGTCCCATTAAACAGATTATAAGTTGAACTGTAGATAATGCAAAAAATGTGTTTTATAACGTAATTGATGCCAATATTTTAAATCGTGACGTATCAGCTGACTTGGAAAATAACTAAAAAAATAAAGAGAGCAGCGATGGTGCACCCTCCGTAAGGAAGGTGCACCATTGAGGGCTTTGTATCTTAATAAAATAATAGTTTTGTTGTTTAAATGGTGTAGCCAATGGCTATGCCGTTTTTGCTGTCTGTGTGGAAGTTTCCCGTTTCTGCAAATGCTCTCCGAACAATTCTTCCATTTCCTCTGGCGTTGGCTCTCTGATAATACCTACGCCGTTGTAGTAAATATCCAAAGTCTGATGACGCTTACCGTCCACCTTATCGGGCTTGGATACCACAATTTTCTCAACAAACTCGTGTACGACTTCTGCACTTAGCTCTGTTGGCTGCGTGATACACTTGACCTTATCAATGAAACGCTGCAAGTCCTCACTCTTGTCTATTTCACTTTCAAGATAGGCTTCCCCGTCATTCAACTTTCGCTGTTCCTCCTCAAAAGCTAAAGACATTGTGGCAAAGCGTTCATCCAAGATTTTTCCGCTTGCGTTATCCTCATAAATCTTTTGGATTAGCACATCAATCTCTTTAATACGCTTTTTTACCCCCGAAAGTTCTCTGCGTTTCTCAGCAAGCTCTTTTTTCTTTTCCTCACCGAAGGACTGCATCTGCATTTGTGCAAACTGCTTTTCATAATACTGCACATACCAGAATACTCTCCGCATGCTTTCCAGTACAGCTTCTGACACCACTTTTTCTCGGATATAGTGTGCCGAGCAGACCTCGGAATTTTTGCGGTAGCTTGAGCAGAAGAAATAAGATTGCTCCCGCTTGTAGCTGTTCGTCACGCTGTAATACAGCTTTTCATTACAGTCTGCACAGTAGAGCATCCCTGAAAACATACTCACAATACCGCTTTTGGTCGGTCTGCGGCGGTGTTCCCGCAACTCCTGTACAAGTGTAAATACTTCCTCATTAACGATAGCAGGATGGGGGATGGGTATTCTTGAATACCTGCCATTCCTCCTGTGGACGGTCAAGCCTTTTCTTGTTCTTAAAGGATTTCCTTGTAGTTCGAAAGTTGACCGTATTTCCGATATACTCCTGTTTAGAAAGAATATCGGCAACAGTACTTGCACACCAGTTAAACGGTCTGACAGGAGGTTTGCCGCAATTTCTGCCGATGCTATTCCAATATTCCGTTGGCGTCATTATCTCGGTGGCTTTCAGCTTTTTTGCTATCTGCGTCGGACCTAAGCCAGATACGCACATATCAAAAATCTGCCGTACCACCTTTGCCGCTGCTCGTCAATTATCCACTCCCTTGGATCCTCAGGATTTTTCATATAGCCGTATGGCGGGTTTGTGGTAAGAGGAATGCCTGCCATTCATTTGTTGCGAAAGACATTTCGCACCTTTTGACTGGTATTCTTTGCGTGCCATTCATTGAATAAATCCTGCATTGGCACAGGGTCGCTAATCCCTTTGTCGGTGTCGATATTATCCATGATGGCGATATACCGTACAACCCATACGGTCAAAATCTTCCTCAAGAAGCTGTCCGATAACAAGGCGGTTCCGACCCAATCTGGAGTGGTCTTTGACAATAAGCGTTCCGTTTTGTCCTGCTCCGCTAAATCCATCATTTCCATAAAAGCAGGTCTTGTAAAGGTAACGCCCGAATAACCATCGTCAATAAACAGTCTGGGATTCTTAAAGCCATTTTCCTTTGCGTATTTTTCAAGTATGGACTGCTGATTTTTTATGCTGCCCGACAGTCCATCCTACTCGTCATCCCGTGATAAACGACAGTAAAGGGCTGTAATTTTATCTGACTGATTGCTCATGATTCTCCTTTCTACAGCCAGATATGATATGAATTGTAGGTACTTTAATTCATATCATATCAGCTGCAACACTTCAACGCTTTAAAGTGATAATCTTAGTCTTTGCCATGATTTTTTAGTAGAATGCGTTCCGTCTTTTCTTGTAAACTCTCAGAAGCACCTTGCTTGAAATGAGCATTAACAGTATAAATTGTACCGTCAATTTCCCTTGTGAAGCTGACAGGGTGCGGATATTGTGCCTGACGAAACCACTCTAAGCGTTCTTCCTTTGCCATTGCCGCAAGCCTGTCTGTAATATCATCAATCAGCCTGCGGATAGAAATACCCTCTGCAAATTCTTCTTCGGTAATATTATCAAAATAGCGTTCTTGCTCTGTCATCTCTCACGCTCCTCCTTTTTCTTTTTCGGGCGGTGATTTTCCTTTGCCTGTTGCTGATTGACTTCATAATCCCACCGTGACAGCTTGATAACAGGTTTTTCCTTTGGTTTCAGCAGATTGTCAATGAACTCCTTTACCTTTAGCGGAGCAGCTTTCAAGGCTTCAAGATAGGGCTTGCATTTTTCGCTCAATTCTGTAAGCTTGTATTCAAGACTACGAATACGCTCGTGCATACTGGTGACGGTGTTTTCCAAGTCGAATATCTTTTTTCGGCTGGTAATGCCTTCTTTGGCAAGCTCGGTCAGCTTGCTGTAGTCCGCCTGTGACATCTGTACTTTGCCTGTAAGAGATTTTTTGCCGATAGCCGTTCCTTCGTCTATCTCCAATTTGACAGGCTGAATTTCAGCAAATGTTTGTGTTGCCGTATCTATTTTTTCTTGAATTGCCGCAAGCCGTTCCTTATCCTTGCTAATCTGGTATTGCAGACTGGTTTGGTTTTCCTCTGTACTGCCACGCTCACCACGGTCAAAACCCGTAAATCCCGCTGTCCGCATATGTTCGAAGAACTGGTCTTGCAAAATACTGTACGAGGGAATTAATACTGGCTTCCCACGCTTGTTGAATTTTAGCTCTCCGTTCTCATTTACAGCCTGCGGTGACTTCCATTTTTTTGAATGGCTGACTTGCTGTACGGTTTCTTTGACTGTACCAACAAGTGATTTATCCTTGCAGCGTTTTGACCATTTAATCTCTTTTTCCGCTTCCTCATAAAACCGCTTTGCAAACTCATAACCTCCGTGCTTTTCAAAATAATAGGTGTTCACATCGAAAATAAGCTCATCATAAACCTTTGCGTCTTTTTTCAGCCCTCGCAAGGATACCTTACTGTCCTCTACGAGCTTGTCGAGATACTGGTTGTAGGTCAGACCACCGCAATCCCGATAATGCACATTCATTGGTGTTCGGGACAAGTCCACATTCATATTGCCATAGTGTTCATTCTTACGCTCAATATGCCGTTCAAACTTGCCGACATTGTCCCGATTGTGCTGCACCACCCTTGCTACCGAATAATTTCCATTTCCCCTTTACATCGCCCTTTCGCTATTTTGATTCATATGTAAATAGAAGATGGTACGTTCTTTGTTACGCAACTTTTTCAAAGTGCGTAACCCACTATGACACTTTCAGCCTTACGGCTACAAAGATGTCAGTGGGCTCTCCGAGGGGGTAAACTGCCTGCGGCAGTTGGGGCGTTGCCCCGCAATTTGCGAATTGCTCCCCAATGCTCATTGCCCTTTGAAAAGGGCAGCCGCATAGCTTCCCTAAACTTTGTCGTGACGGTGCGTGTCGATTGTGATGGTGTTTTTGATACCGTACCCACTCCCTAAATCATCGTCACAACCGTCACTATCGTCACAGATTTTTATATTGGATAAAACAAAAAGCCGCTACACGGCATTGCGGATAGACGGGAGATTTCTCTCGTTCTAATTTCGCAATGCTATGTAACGGCTTTGAGATTCAAAACCTTTTCACTCGCATAAAATTGTATAGGTAACGGTATGTATTCAGTTAAACTCAAAATTTAGTATTTCATATTAACACATAGAATATGGGAATGTCAAGATTTTGCATAAACTTTTTAGTATGCCCTGCGGATAATGTATTTATTCCCGCTATGAAAATTGGGTGAGAGGAATTAACCCCTCACCCAATAGCCCTTGGGAACACACAATTTATTAGATGCTATAGGATTTTTCTCAGTTTCTTTCGCAGATGGTCTAACCGTGCATAGATAGCACCCGTTGTGAGATGAACAATCGGAGCTATTTCCTTTGTTGAGTAACCTTGCATTTTCATCAGGATAATTTGCAAGGTGAGCTTGTTCGTTTCGAGCAGCACTCGAATCATTCAAGTGGCGGTAAAACCACCTGTTGGAATTGAAATCTGCTCTGTCATAAATGCGGATTTGCTCGATGGTATCTTCATCGACACCGCACTCACGCAATATCTTTTCTTCGTCTTCTTTCCAAAGCCGCCATTTCCGTTCTTCCTTGCCATAATTAAATGACATATTGTTTTCCTCCAATCTGAATTTTTTTGAGAAAATCCAGATTGGAGGGTGGAGAACGGCAACCAACGCCAGAAGCAGGCTTATCCTGCATTCTGGCAAAAAGCGACACAAAAAAATCCGCAAAGGCTGTCTTACCTAAGCGGATTACGGAAATTTTATTTCTATATTGTAGAGATTTGACTTCTACTTCGAGAGTATAAGAGTCCCATGAAGAAGCAACGATTTTTTAACAAGTTACCATCGCTAACTTGAGATGCTATGTATGTAGCCACTGCTTCTGATGAACAGCGGTGAGGTCGTTCCCCCCAACACATAAAAATACCCTCCAAACTCAAAAATAGGTCTGGAGGGTATAAATCTATCTGGACATAAGGATACCGCCCACCAAAACACCGTTTTTTTTAATTTGGTGGGCTTGTCCTACCAATTCGATATAAAGGAAAGAGCCGATGTCCTGTGATTACTCACAATTCATCGGCTCTGCGTCTGTGCGTCTGGCTCTGTAATAACTTTTATTTGTAATTGCTTTGCTCCAATCAAGCACTCCTGTTTGCATTTCGGGCAATAGAGAGGATAGTTGATTAGGACTGTGTCCTCTCGTATCTTGTCACGGGTTTTGTTGCCGCAGACAGGGCATAGTATCCATTTAACGCACATCTCTATCATCTCTCTGTTTGGTACAATAACTCCTAATGGCTTTGTTGAAATACTCTGCTAAATTATTATTGCCAAAGCGATTGATAAAAGCTGAAAAACGCTCGTCATTCACATAAAGCTCTCCTAAGTAGGTCAGCATCTGGTTATCACATTTATAGAAATGCTCTGAAATGTATTCCTGCCACTCTTTCACAACAGCTTGCACTTCGGCAGATGCAGGGCTTTTCTTCTCATACATCGCAAGCCTTTCAAAAACTTCCTGTGACTTGTTCAGCAAAGCATCAAATTCTTCCTGTTGCTTCTTGCGGCTGCGTTTTGAGAATATTTCTTCATACTCCTTGTAGCTCTCTGTATTCTCCCAACGCTGTATGATTTCTTCTCGAAACTGCTCTTGCAGGTCAAGTATCTTTGAGTTAGAAAACGCAGCAAAAGAATAATCCTTTACTCCTGCAATTTCCTTGTTTACAAGGTCAATCAAAGCAGTTATGCGTTCTCTTTTGGCTTCCAATATCTGAAGATGATTTTCTAACGCTTCTTCTCTGTTATAGTTCGGTGCTTCAAGAAGTTTTTTGATTTCCTTTAGAGCAAAGCCGACCTCACGGAAAAATAGAATCTCCTGCAAACGGCTCAAATCGCTTTGCGTGTATAGTCTGTATCTTGCATCAGTAACGATAGACGGTTTCAAAAGACCAATCTCGTCATAATAATGGAGCGTTCTGACCGTTGTTCCTGTTAGCTCTGCTACCTCATGTACAGTTAATGGCTTCTCATTCATTCCAAAAATCCTCCGTAGCATCTAAAATTTCTTTAGCAGGGAGCAGCGTAGCCTCCACAATGCTTTTACCCGTCTTATTCAAATAGTGTTTAACTAAATGATAACCGCAAGCATAGCCTGCACAATAAGGCAAACCAACGGTGGGATAGTTTTGTAAAACAGCCATTTCGTCACCGTACAAATACGCATTGAGATTTTCAAGTCCTTGTACATTCAGCCCATCGTAAATAATCGGCTTGATGCACTCGTTTAAAGTTGCTATATCTGTTTTCGTGACCCACGGACCTGCTTTATCTTCACCGTATAGATAGGTGGCAAAGTTTTCGGCAAGCCCCTCACTAACCATCATTTCACCAAGCGTAATATCGTTTCTCCACTTGATAAACTGAAAGCGGACATTGTGATTGGTTTCGTGGGCAAGGGCAACAGGCAAATGACTTATTGTATAATCATTTGGCGTAAGCCACGAAAAGATATAGCCGGGAATACCACCATCACCGCTATATCCCTCATTCAAAACGATGTATGGATTATCGGAATCAGCAAGTAAAATTGTGAATAGGTATTCCTGCACGGGCAGCTCAATACCGTCTGCTTCAAAGCAGCGTAGGGATTTTACTATGGAATTTTCACAAGCACTCCAAAGATTATCATCGGATAGCACCTCAATATTTGCTTTTTGTGTGCCGTCTACCTTTGTTGGAGCGATGTGTCCGAGCATACCGCTTGCCATAATAACATCGTAGCCATTTGGCGTTGCGGCTTTCATCGGCACATTATAGCAAGCCCATTTCTTTTCAAACGGCATCATCAGCTCATACCGATAAATATCATTTTTATTTTCGGCAGGGGCAGACATGATTTTTGCATAAACGCCGTCCGAGCGAATTGCTTTTACATTCATATCGTTTCATCCTTTCTGTTTTTCTTTATCATACACTATGACGCAACGTGAGAGTCAAGAGATGAAACGATATTTTTTTGCCGATAAATTGTGACTGGTACAAGTTCATCGGCTCTGCGTCTGTGCGTCTGGCTCTCTGATAACTTTTATTTGTAGCTGCTTTGCTCCAATCAAGCACTCCTGTTTGCATTTCGGGCAGTAGAGAGGATAGTTGATTAGGACTGTGTCCTCTCGTATCCTGTTGCGGGTTTTATTGCCGCAGACAGGGCATAGTATCCATTTGCTTTCTTTCACAATAACACCTACCCAACACCGAAGTAACGATTGAAGGTCATCTCGGTTTACCTTTCTTTTTGGCTCAACCTCTTGCAGTTTAACTCTTTCTCTGCCCATCTACACAAAACATCCATATGATGCTCGGTGTGAAACCAATGCTCCCCATTTTCCATAACAGTTAAATTGCAGTTAAATTTTTGAGAAAACCGATTTACAATATCTCGCTCTATCAGATTGTCATTCTCTCCATATAATATTTGGGTCGGTACTTCCCATTTTGTAATAGGGTGATTTGAAGCGTATTCCCAATACTCCCAAGAAAGTGTTTGCACAAAGGAAGTAGTAATAACAAGCTCTTTTTTAGACGAGCTTCTGAAACATTTGCCCACTTCATCATATTTGATATGAGCTTCTTCATATCAAGAACAGGTGAAACAAACAGACAATTTCTTAATCGTTCGTCTTTGAAACTCAACATACTAAACCACGCTCCGATACTGTTCGCAAACAATGAAATTTGCTCCCAATGACCTTTTGCGAATTTCATAATAGTATTTAACTCTGGTACAATATGCCACGGGTCAAACGAATTGCTCTCACTCTTTCTATCTCCGTGTTCGGGAAGGTCTATGCTGAGGACTTGCCAACCATTACGACAGGCTATATTAGCAAAGGCTTCTGCTTCTTCTTTGCACCCACCTTGACCATGTATATATAGATATAATCTCTTTGAAGATGTTCCCCAGATAATTGCAGGAATACTGTGTATCTGAATTGTTCTTTTTTTCGTTACCATGAAAAACTCCCATTCCATCAAACTATCTGCAATAGTTCATCAACTAATTAAATTAGTATTTTGCACAAGGAAGCTCTCTTTGTCAAGACAATGGGCGAACTTTTCTAACATAATTATTGATTCCCCTAATTGAATTAGTTAAAATAACAGAAAGAGCTTTTTGAAATGAGGTGCAGATTATGCATGTTACAAAAGCGGCGGTAATACAAACTGCTTGCGATATAGCTGATGAAAAAGGACTGAATAATGTTTCGTTAAAGGCAGTTGCAGAAAAACTGAATATTCGTACCCCCTCGTTATATAACCACATAGGTAGCATTGATGACCTTCTGAGAGAGGCTGCCCATAAAGGTATGAGGATGCACAACGAAAGAATGATGCAGGTCGCTGTTGGCAATTCTGGTGATGCTGCGATAAAATCTGTGGGTATTGAATATCTTAATTTTATGATTGAACACCCCGGAGTTTATGAAATTATTCAATGGGCTACTTGGCACGGAACAGATGAAACAGCAGAGATTTTCGGAAACTATATATCACTTTTAACAACCCTTATCCATTCGTGTCAATTCAAGACAGAAAAAACGGATGAAATACTAAACTTGCTGACAGGAGTGCTTCATGGCTATACCACTTTGCAGCTGCAATATGCGTTTACAAATCCCGATAAAGTACGAGAGGATTTTTGCAACGCTATTGATACCGTGCTGTTAGGCATTCGCCAAAAGTACAACCAATAGCCCTATATCAGTTATTCAAACAATAGAGCCGATGAATTGTGATTCCTACAATTCATCGGCTCTTTCTTAACAACACCGAGAACTTAGACCTCCACCAACCAGAAATTAAATCTCCCCTGACCAGAGATAACATATCGTTCCATAGGAACTCCCCGAAAAGGAAAAGCGATAGGGATTTTACTCCCTACCGCCAGTCTATTATCTATAAATCAAATCCGTATTGATGATTTCCTCCGCCGCATTCCGTATGTTATTCATTCTGCCTACCCATTCAAGCTGATTCTCAGCCTTTAGCCGTTCCGTTATACCCTGCCTGTCGGATAACTCTTTTACCAACCGAAAAAGCATATCCTGTGCCTGCGTGTCTATGTCGGCAAGATAGGCATTCAGCTTGCCGCTTGTGAGTAGATTGATATATGTAACCCTGCGGCATTCCCTCAAATACCACAAATGCCGCTGACCGTAAATCCCTATCGGCTTTTCTTCTTCGGCAGGTAAGGTAAGGCAGGGAACAAGATAATCACCCTGCTTTTCATATGTACCGCCCAACTGCTCAAAAATCGTCTTTGCCATTTTGTAATTCCTCCGTATGATTTAATTCCTACAACCCAATCATTCTGGCTGATTACAAAGTCCATGGGAGACAACTTCCTTACGAAGTGTCTCCCATCGCTGCTCTCTTTATTTTTTATATTCTTTTTATCCAGTCTATCCTAATAATCAAACTGACGATAGTAGCGGCGTATCTCTAATGGATGGCAGTTCAACTGCTCCACATGAGCATCGATGCGTTGTGTCACTACATGCATCAATAAGAAGGACAAAACACGTCCGCGATATTTTTCACTGATACCTTCTACTGGATAGTCTTTTGTGTCTATCAATGTATAATTGCTGCAAATTTTTGGCAAAAGTTTAGCCACACGTTCAGATAACACTCTCTGTTCATCTTCGCCTAAAAATAATGTGACTGGGGTTGTTTCTTCTACGATCTCTAACGTCCCGTGAAGAAACTCGGCAGCATGGATAGATTTCGATGGAAGCCAGCTTTGTTCTTCCCAGTAACACATGGCATATGAATAAACAGCTCCCCATTGATTCCCTGCTCCAATAAAATAATGCATGCTATCACGTCGATGTTTTTCTGCAAATGATAAGCCAAATGCATCTGCTTTTTTCTCTGCTTCCACTAACCCTGTTGGTAAATAACGTTCGAGCTGTTCATAGTATTCTGAATAATCTTCGAATTCTCCATTCAAATACATCAATCGATCTGCTGCCATAAAAAATTTGAGTTGTTCTGTTCCAGGAGCTGGATAAGTGACCACAAAATCGCATAGCTGAGACAACTTACTGTTCGCTTTATCGATAAATCCAATCAGTGTCGCTCCTACTTTCTTGATTTGTTCTACTGCTTTCACTACTTCTTGAGTTGTACCGGTAACAGAGGACAAAATAACGATAGAATCTTTTGTTAATCTTTTGTTTCCAGTAGTGTAATATTCTGCAGCATGCTGTACAAAGACAGGCAAGTTGCTTTTCCCATTCATATAAGTGACAGCTTGCATCGAGGAAGCATACGTTCCACCGATTCCTAGATAATAGACAGCGTCAAATCTTTCCGCATAAAGTTTATCGATGATTTCTTCTACTTGCGGACGTAAAGCTAGTGCGCCTTTTATTGCTTTGATTTGTTCTTCTTCATTGAATTTCAGCATGATTTCCACCTCTTATAATTTACTTTTCAAGACTGTATCAAAGTCTTCAAAAATCTTTTTGTTCAAGTCAATACCTTTAGCTACTGCGGTTTTATAAGCGAATAGTTGAAACGGAACGACAAGCGCTAATACAGACAGATATTCATCACATTCTATTGCTAATCCAAGTGTTTTCTCGTTTCTTGTTTTTTTTGTGGTAATGGTGAGAGTCTCTCCAACGTACCGACTCATATATCTTTGCAACTTTTGCGAACGTTCCTTATTTACACTTTCCCCTTCAATAAAGAATAGCAAATGCGAAGCATCTGCCTCCAGGTATGGGCCGTGCATATAAGCTTCTAACTCAAATCCTTGTGACGGAACGCGGATTGTTTCAGTCAATTTCGTCTCTGCTTCTTTAGCTGTTCCCCAGTTTGGACCATATCCAATGGTGACGAAACGCTGCGCTAAACGAAATAAACTTTGATATCCATCAAAAAATTCTTCCGTTTTTTGAATAATCGCTGGTAAATGGTTGATTATTTTGCGCAACTGTTGCATGTAGTCTTGTTCTATTTTTTTGCTGATTTTATTTTTACTTATTCCAATTCCTATCCCTAAGAGTAGTAACTGTAAAACAGTCGCAGAATAGCCTTTTGTAACGAAGCCTACTGATTCTACCCCGGCACCTAAATCAATAATTTGTGCAGCTTCTAAAGCAAGTGGACTTTGCACGTCATTTGTGATAGCAACAACAGGTAACCCTTGTTTTTGTATCATTTTTACTGCTTCAACAGTAGAAGCACTTTTCCCGCTTTGTGACACAGCAATCACAGTATCGATTGAAGGAGAAAGTTTTCCATAATGGGTAAAATAAAAAGGTTCTTGAATATCGACAGTAAGATCACCATAAGATTCCAATGCTGGCTTCGCTGCTAAACAAGCGTTATAAGATGAACCCGTTGCTAAAATCAGTAAATTCACTGTTTTTTTCATATGTTCTCTTGTCGAAAAATCATTCTTTTTCAAGATCGTACTTAGTACTTCCTTTTCTTCATAGATATAATCTTGCATCGTAAACATTTTCTCTGCTCCTTTTTTAAAAAATCCCTATCCACGAACCAAAAATTCCAAAGAAAGCTAGTCCGATCAAGATCGTTAATGGTTTCATTTCTTTCTTCAATAGATAAAACACTATGCCAAATGCTCCAAGACATAAGATATTTGGAACGATATCATCAAAAATACTTTGAACAGTCACAGCATTTTCTCCTGAACCGATTTTTAAAGGAATATTGATGGTGATCATCGTGGCAGTCATTGCTCCAACGACCATCAGCCCAATAATAGACGCGCCTAATGTCAAACTTTCCATCATACCGTTTGCCTGGATCTTTTTCAAAAAACCCGTTCCTAAGCGATATCCCCAACCTGTTGCTAGATAGCGAAACAGAATGTGCGGAATATTGAAAATCAAAATGAATAAGATATGGCCTAAAATATTTCCTTGCATGGCTAAAGAGGTACCCACACCTGTGGCAATCAATCGCAAAGTTCCCCAAAAGAAAGAATCTCCTAACCCTGCAAGAGGTCCCATCAAAGATGTTTTGATACTATCGATCGCGGTCACATCAAATTCAGGATCATCCTTATTTTCTTCCTCCATTGCAGCCGTGATTCCTAAAATCAGTGTAACGATATGTGGGGTCGTGTTGAAAAACTCTAGATGCCGTTTCAAAGCTGCTGCCATTTCTTCTTTCGACTGATATAACTTTTTCAAAATCGGGATCATTGCATAAACATAAGCCATATTCATCTGACGTTCATAATTCCAAGAAAACTCCATTTGAAAAGAACGCCAAAATACGTGATTCAGCTCTTTTTTCGTTATTTTGCTGTTTTTGATCTCAGAATTCTTCATCTTCTTCTACCTCCCCTGCAGTTGTTTGAAGTGGCAGTTGACGAACATTCATAATATTGACTACCACAACTGCTAAAATCGCACCAAAAATAGCTACTCCGGTCACAGGAATCTCTAAGTAAGAAGCTATAGCAAAACCTAAGAAAAAATATGGTGCAACTTGTTTGTTGATCAGCAAACGAGCAAGCATCGCAAAACCAAGAGCTGGAATCAACCCTGTAGCTACTGACAACCCCTTTTGAACGAAGTCAGGAATCATATTTAATAGATTTCCGATCGTATTGCTTCCCACCATATAAGAAACCATTACCACAACACCAAGCATCAAGGAAAGACCGATACCGGCAAGCAAATGCATATGCTCAACTCCTTTATAATTTCCTTCTTCTGCATAACTGTCTGCTTTGTGGTTCATAATTGGAATCAAAAGCCCTAAGTAAATATTTTTCAATATCAATGTCAACGTAGCAATCGGCAACCCTAGTAAAAGCGCGGTTTCTGTACCGGCTCCAGCTGTAATAGCAAAAGCCGTCCCTAAAATCCCACCGGTCACAACATCAGGTGGAATCGAAGCACCTACTGAGAACGATCCGATAAATGCTAACTCTAAAGTTGCGCCCATAATGATCCCAGTTTTTACATCACCTAACACGATTCCTGTAAACAGCCCCGTCACAATCGGACGAGAAAGCAACGATGTCCCTAGTGCATATTCTGATTGTGCGACAAATGCAACAATTCCTAATAAGACTGCTTGTACAATCATTGAGGTTCTTCCTTTCTTACAAAACTTCCCTTACATCCACTTTTTTATCTGCTGGTACTTGACGGATCTCTACTTCTATTTGTTTGTCAATCAATCGTTTCAATCGTTCCTCCTCTTCTGGTAAAATATTTACCGCTTTTCCGATGCTGCGAGTACCAGGTTTTGCCTTGATCCCTCCTAAGTTGATGGTTTTGATTTCTGGATACGCTTCTGCCAGCTTATATGCATCCTCAATCGATTCCACTACGATGAATAACTTATATTTATCTGTCACCCCGCTTTTCAACGCGGCAATCGAGTCATCAATTGATTTGATCACTAGTTTGACTCCTTGTGGCTTGGCTAATTTGATCGTTGTCTTTCGTATCTCATTCGTAGGTACATCATCATTAGCAATCAAAATACAGTCTGCGCCTATTGTTTGTGTCCATGAAAAAGCTACTTGTCCGTGTAATAACCGATGGTCGACTCTTGTCAATACAATCATTTTTCTTCCTCCTAAAATTCGTCTTCTTCTATTTTCTGATGGAGCCGCTCGTTACAAAACTGGATCATTTTTTTTGAATCAGTTAGCACCTGCTGGATCAAAACAGTTGTCTCTACTTCAGCGTCCAACTGAGATACTAGCTCAATCAATAGTGACAAATTCAATCCGGCAACGAGATAGACATGATCCTGATTGATATATTGTAAGAATTCGTTGTTGACACTTCCGCCAAAAAGATCCGTCAGAACAATGATTTCTTTATCTTTGTACCTCATAAAAAGCTGGCTTACTGTTTCCGCTAAATCAAAATTCTCATCAGTATAGCAATCCAATACAGTAATAGAATGATTTTTCCCATAGATCAGCTCTAATGAATCTAATATTCCTGAAGCAAATTTTCCATGGGAAGCTAAGATAATTTCTCTATCCACTTTTTCATCTCCTCTTTTCACTTACACATACTAATAAGCAAGTTGCATGCCAAAATTAGTGGCAACAACTTGCTTATGTTCAAAATTCTTCTTCTGTTGAGAGAAACTCTGTATCTTCACTCAAAATATCATAGATATAGGCAATCTCAGAATTGGGGATCATGACACTATAGTGCTCTTCAATGACACTAAAAGCAGATTTAATAGCAGATAACCCTTCTTTTTGACACTGCTTCCATTTCTCTAATCCTTGATAGGTTTCGATTGGCATTTGTCGGATCAATCGTTCAATGAGACAGCTCACATGGACATACAACGCTAATTTTTTGGGATTGCTGATGCTTCGATTCAACTGCACCTCTAATTCTCTCATAAAATGATCGATTTCTCCCATCACCTTCTCTGTATCTAGAATAGTCACGGAATCCAGTACTTTTTCCAATGAAAAATTACGAATGATGCACTGATTGAATATTTCCTTCTCTGAAGCATTCATAGTAGTGTCCAACCATTCAGCTAGTACAGACATCTTTTCCCCCGAGATGAGGTCTTCTAATGAAAGATAGTCGATATTGGTGATATCAGGATCTGTGGTGCCAATCATTCCTACGACTTCGTATATGGAAAATAATGGGTCACTGTTTTTCTTATCTTTTAATTGCTGATATTCATATGGGATGATTTTCAACTGACAAGCCGTAGGTAAGCTTTTTTCTAGCAGTTCACTTAAGTGGACCGCCGTACCGATTCCAGTGAAGCAAGTAGTAATGAGTGCTTTGGGTTTGTTTTCCTCTGGATAGAGCAGTCGCCATTCTGGCTGGATCTGTCGAACAGTCTCTTCTGCTATCTCTTCTAATGATACATTTTTTTGCAGGCATTCCCCTACTGTGATTGCTAAAGGTGTCGTCACATTATTCAAAATCAAAAGCGGTACGGATAACTTTTTTTTAAAAAACTGATGGATTTCTTTCAGAGATCCCATGTCTACTAATATGATCAATCCATTTGAAACATCGCTGTTTTCGCAATAATCAAGGATTTCTGAAGCAATCTGCTGTGGTGTGACATCTAGTGGCATATCAAATGATTCAAATAGATCCTCTTGTAATAAACGATTTACTACATTTGCCATACTGCTAGCAGTTGCATAACCGTGAGCAGCAATCATCGCTTTTGGCAGTCGTTTTTCTTTTGACCATTTCGCTTTTTTTAGATAGATCGTCAGTAAAATCCGATCCATACTTGTGTCTTCAATATCTAATTTGATCTTACTTAATTCCAGAATTCGTTGGACATAGTGATAACTAGATGGATAAGACTGAGAAACTTGTTGTTCTAATTCTTTGATTAGTTGGATAATATCATGTTCTTCCGGTAACCATTTGATAGTGCTTCGCTGATAGAGATAGTAACTCAAGGCATAGACACTGTTTCCATCGAATTTGATTTGATAGGCAGTTTCCATTTGTCGAAAGGTCTCTCGGATAGATTGTGTCCAATAAACCAGCAGCTCGTGTTTTTCTTGTCTACTGGTCTCAAACAGCAAAAAATCAAATAATTGAATCACTTCTTGCTTTAATTTTCCTTCGCAAGAATATAGCAGACAGTTATTTTTCTTGAAATCAAGTAGGATTTGCTCAAAACTTTTAACGATTCGTTGCTGTTCAGGCTGTTGCTTCTCCATTAATTGCTCTAAGGTCTGGTCTTGCGTAATATAGATTCCTTGCTGTGCTGTATTTTTAGTAATAGGCTGCGCAAGTAGTTCTTTTTGCAAATGATGGATCGTGACATGGATTTCAGGCTGTTCACGCTGTTCAGCATATGCTTTTGCTGCTGAAACTTTGACGATATTTTTCAGCTCTCCTATGTTTCCGGATAATTTCTGACTTGTTAAAAGTGACAAAGCTGGTCCACTGACTGACAAAGGGCTCCCCATTTTTCTTTGTTCTTCGAGAAAAAAAGAGTAAATCAGTTCTAGCCGTTCATTACGACTACGCTGATTAAGTGCAGGTAGTTCGATTCGGATAGGTATTCTTCGAATGAAAGTTGTTAAGAAATGACTAGTAATCTCTTCAGTCGTAGCAAAAAAGAGACGTGTTTTGATCCGGCGTGACAAATTAGGTTCTCCCATACGATAAATCACACCTTGATCAAGATAGGTGAACAGTTTTTCCTGACCTTCTGGTGTTAAGCGATGTACCTCGTCTAAAAACAAGATCCCACCCTCTGCTGCTTCAAAAGCCCCTTTTTTATTTTCTTCTGCACCAGTGTACGCTCCCTTAACATGTCCAAACAAATTGCTAGTCAAAAGTTCAGGATTATCTGCATATTGTGCACAATTAAAAGTGATGAATGGTGCAGAATCTTCTAGCAGATCATGAAGCAGACAATACTGATAGACCAAATTAACTAAATAACTTTTACCTGTGCCACTTTCGCCTGTAATCAAAAGTGGTAATCCGCCATCTGGATAGTAAAGAGCTGTTTTGATTTGTTCGATACTTTCTTTCAAACTGGCGTCGTATCCGATCATAAAAGAGAATAAGTCTTTTGGTTGCGCGAAAAAAGGCTGTTCCTCTTTGAGATCATCGATAGAAAAATAAAAATTCGTGCGTAACTTAAAAAATTGTTTTTCAAAAGCTTCTTTGTGGAAATAAATCACTGGTCGAGAATTGATTTTGACTAGTAGTTGCTCATCATTTAACTGGTTCAAATAATGACTGACTGTGTTTCTTTTTACCCCAAAATGATCAGCTAACCTTTGTGCTGTAAAGACCTCGTTCATATGTTCTAAATCGAAAAAGGCTGTCTGGTTCTCTAAGTAACATAAAATTTCCTTCTTCAACAACTTATTCACCCCTCCTCCATCATAGAAAACGGATTCATTTTGTCAATAAAATCTTTAATAAAGAATTGAAAAATATATCTTATTATAGACAGCAGCCTACTTATCCCTTATAATTTTTATTCTAAAAAACGTACAGTTCCTTCCAATTTTTATACTGGAATTTCAACATATGACAGAACAAGGAGGCTATGACTATTCAATGAAATCGGATAAATATAAAAACAGGAAACATACTTCCTGGAAAACTTTTCGAGAAATCATCGGATCTTATCTCGCTGTAGTTGTATTTTTGCCTTTGCTTTATATGGCTATGACAGAACAAACTCGTTTTATTGGCGTAGATACGCAATATATAGCCGAAACAGGATTTTTATTCATCTTTATCTTGATTTTTGCGTTCTATAAATCCTTCCATACAAAATAAGATTCACAGATTTTAACTTTCCTGTCTGTTTTTAGCTATTACAAATCCTTATATATGGTATAACAACAATTTATTGGCATAATGAGGAAAAACGAGTTATGATGCTTTCAGAGAGTAAAGAGGTACTGTTGTCACCATCCTTTTTATTGATTACGTACACCACTCTTAGTTTTTTCCCATTGATTACGAAAACAAGGCAGAAACATTGATGTTCCTACCTTGTTTTCTTTTTTTATTTTCAGATCAAAATCTCAAGTAGCTTTTGACTTGATGTCGGGAGGTTGTCTTCGTTCCATCAAACCTGATAGAAT
Source organism: Enterococcus sp. SB12 (assembly GCF_030910025.2). Classification (NCBI taxonomy): domain Bacteria; kingdom Bacillati; phylum Bacillota; class Bacilli; order Lactobacillales; family Enterococcaceae; genus Enterococcus; species Enterococcus sp. SB12. The sequence continues at coordinate 1,996,089 of NZ_CP175675.1, forward strand.
CTGCGCCAAACCATAGTTTTCTCCACTATTATTTCTTCCTCTAAGATAGTACCCACAATAAACGAATAAATATTTTTCTCATTTTCATACTCCTTCTTTGAAAATCAATTAGATTTCTCTCAACCCACTTTTTTACAAAAATTACGTAGCAAAAAAGATTGCAAGAACAAATTAAAAAAGAAGTAAATAGAGTTTCGTCTATAAACATTTACTTGATATATTTTTTATGCAGAATTCATTTATAGAAAAATTGAGTAAAATAGACGTTCCTATGAATGAAGAGACTGGCATGTTTTCTCATTTTCTTTTTTTTAAAAAAAATAGTCTATTCAATTTCTAAAGCTTCTTCATAATAAAACTTTCATTTATGAAAAGGCTTGTTCTCTTTTCATTCTAAATTTCCTAAGCTACAATGTGGTAGTACTTGTTTTTTCAATTGTGGACAAATAAATAATAGGAGGAATCATATGATTCAGTTATTACGTTATGCAAAAGACTATCGTAAGCAAATCATTTTGGGCCCGTTCTTCAAATTTCTTGAAGCTGTCTTCGAACTTGTCCTGCCTTTAATGATGGCTTCCTTGATCGATAATGGCCTAAAAATGAATGACCGAGGAAAAATCATTGAAATGGGCTTATGGATGGTCGCTATGTCTGTGATTGGTCTGATTTGTGCTATCATTTGCCAATACTATGCTTCAGTAGCTTCACAAGGATTTGGTACAGAGTTACGTAATCAGCTAATCAAAAAAATCAATACTTTCTCTCACAACGAGTTGAATCATTTTGGAACAGATACCTTGATCACCCGAATGACAAACGACATCAATCAGCTTCAGCTAGCTTTAGCAATGGTCATTCGTTTATTGATCAGAGCACCGTTTTTAAGCATCGGGTCAGTGGTCATGGCTTTTGTGATCGACTGGGAAATAGGTCTGTTTTTCTTAGCATTATTGCCTATTTTCTCAATCATTTTATTTTTTATCATCAAAAAAACCGTTCCTCTCTACCAAAAAGTGCAAGAAAAACTAGATCAGCTCAATGAACACGTTAGTCAGAATCTTAGCGGTGTTCGTGTCATCCGCGCATTTGCGCAGACAAAAAAAGAAACAGAGAAGTTCGATAAAAGCACAAATGATCTAGCGAACAATTATTTACGTGTTTCCAATATCTCTGCTCTATTATCACCTGCTACAACCTTGATCATGAATGTCGGAATCATCTGTTTGCTGACAGTTGGCGGGATCAAAGTAAATATCGGTAGCTTGCAACAAGGACAAGTTCTTGCTTTGATCAATTATATGAATCAAATGCTTTTGGCACTGATCGTTGTTTCAAACCTCGTCGTGATCTTCACACGTGCCGAAGCTTCAGGAAATCGGGTGAAAGAGGTGCTAGACACAGAAAATTCGATTCTTGAAGCTGAGGTCAGTACTACTCCCGATTTTTCTTCTGAAGCGATTCTCACTTTTGATCATGTTGACTTCCGTTATACTCCTGATTCTGGGCTTTCTCTTCAAGGGATTACATTTCAGCTGAAGCGAAATACAGTCCTTGGAATCATTGGTCCAACCGGAAGCGGGAAAACGACTTTGACACAATTGATTCCGCGTTTCTATGATGTCAGTTCCGGTACAGTCATAATGGACGGAATGGATGTTCGTTCTTGGCAGCTGGATCATCTCCGTCAGCAAATTGCTCTTGTTCCCCAAACTTCTGTACTATTTACCGGGACTATTCGTGAAAACCTTCAATGGGGTAAGAAAGACGCCACAGAAAAAGAATGTTGGGAAGCTCTGAAAATCGCTCAGGCAGAAGAATTTGTCCGTCAGCTTCCAAATGGTTTAGATACAAAAGTCATGGAAAATGGGAAAAATTTCTCTGGCGGACAAAAACAGCGACTGACGATTGCAAGAGCTTTGATTGCCAAGCCAGCATTACTGATTTTAGATGACTCTTTAAGTGCGTTGGATTATCAAACAGACTTGGATTTGCGTAAGGCGCTACAGACTTATCTTGGCAGTACAGTGATTATTATCTCCCAACGTGTCCGCTCTATTCAAGAAGCACATCATATCTTAGTGATGGATCAAGGTAAGATTGCTGCTCAGGGTACCCATGAAGAATTACTTGCTCAATCAGCAGAATATCAGGAAATCGTCGCATCACAGGAGGAAGAATAGTTATGAAAGTAAAAAAATTAACCTTGCAGACGCTCCGCCGATTCATTCCTTACCTTACTGCCTATGCAAAAGACATTTGGCTAGCTGTGCTACTAGGAATCATCAATGGGATTGCAACAGTTGTGATGACGTTACAAATTGGCCAAAGTATCGATCAAATGATTGGAGAAGGACAGGTCCGCTTCAATCGACTGTTCCATTTACTTATTCTATTCGGTGGTATCGTTTTAATCAACGTAGTCAGTCAATGGCTCATCCAAGTGTTAAGCAATCGGTTAGCTTACTTATCCGTTGCAAAATTAAGAAAAGATGCATTTGCTCATCTGAATCGATTGCCACTTCGTTATTATGATCAAAACTCCCACGGAAATATCGTCAGTCGATTTACAAATGATATGGACAATATTTCCATTGCAATTTCTGCGGCCTTCAATCAATTATTTTCTGGAGTGGCAATCATCATTCTTTCGTTTATTTTTATGATGCGTCTGAGTCCACTGCTAACACTGGTCGTTCTTTGTTCCACACCGATTATTTTCCTTGTGAGTTGGATCGTTGCTCGCGCTTCGCAAACAAATTTCGATAGACAGCAAAGGATTATTGGGGATATCTCGGGCTTTGTGACCGAACGAATCGGTAACCAGAAAATCGTGAAAGCTTTTCAGCAAGAAGAAGCTAGTCAACAGCAATTTGAACTGCTAAATGCTGATCTATACGAAAAAGGACAACGGGCACAATTTTCTTCTTCCTTGACAAACCCGTCTTCTCGTTTTGTAGATCACCTTGCTTATTTATCGATTGGTTTAGTTGGCGGCCTATTGGCATTGAAGAGTGGTTCGTCAATCACTGTTGGTGTGATTTCCAGCTTTACGATCTACTCAAGTCAGTTTTCTAAACCATTTATCGAACTTTCTGGAATCACGACACAACTGCAAACCGCTTTTTCTGGTCTAGAACGAGCATTTGATTTGATCGATCAGCCAGAAGAAAAGCCTGATTTGCCAGATGCCTATGCCTTGGAACCCAAACATATCAAAGGAAAAGTCTCTTTTGATCATGTTTCTTTTTCTTATGACCCCAAACAGCGTTTGATCGAAGATTTCAATTTTACTGCTTATCCAGGTCAAACCATTGCTATAGTAGGAAAAACAGGGGCCGGAAAATCCACACTTGTTAATTTGCTGATGCGTTTTTATGACACAACAAAAGGAACAATTACAGTCGATGACCATGACATCCGCTCTATCCAACGTGATACATTACGTAAAAGTTTTGGAATGGTGTTACAAGATACTTGGCTATTTGACAGTACATTGCGAGAAAATCTTCGTTTTGGGAATCCGGAAGCAAGTGACGCAGAAATCAATAATGCCCTAAAAGCCTCTTATATGTATAAATTTGTAGAACGTTTGCCGGAAAAATTAGATACTAAGATTGGCGGTCAAGGGTTAAAGATATCAGATGGACAACGCCAACTGTTGACGATTGCTCGAACGATGATCAGTAATCCGCCTATGTTGATCTTAGATGAAGCTACCAGCTCAGTCGATACATTGACAGAGAAAAAAATCCAACAAGCCTTCTTAGCAATGATGGAAGGAAAAACCAGTTTTGTGATTGCCCATCGCCTGTCCACAATCAAAAATGCGGACCAGATATTAGTGATGGATCAGGGAGCTATTGTCGAAATGGGCACCCATGATGAGCTGCTTCAAAAAGATGGTTATTACCGACGGCTCTATCAAGCACAATTCACAGCACAATAAAAACAAGCAGTCTTCTGGGATGGGAAGACTGCTTGTTTTTTATTTAGCGTGGATCGCTAAACTTCTTAAAATTTTTTTGTAAGGAATACTACGTCCTACGTAATAAATGGCAATTGATTGAATCGGTAACCATATTACTGTTTTTAACAGGCGGGGCGCCCAAACGACCCAGCTGAACAATGGCACATGGTACATCAACGCAAGCCATAATGGTGTCAAAAATAAGTTGATGATCAGCGTGACACTAAGCGTAGCCAGAATGGCATTTTTCCAAGTGATCTCTTTTCGATAGAAAAAGAATCCGTAGATTGCTCCTTCAATAAATGCATTCAATGTAAATCCAATAAAGAATGCAGATTTCGAGAAGAGGGCCATTCCTACTAAATCAGCTAAAACTGCGCCTATCCCTGACCAAAAAGGACCAAAAAGAATGCCCATGATCACTTGTGGAATAAATGTGACACTGATTTTAATAAATGGGGTCTCGATTGCTACCAGTCGGGACAAAGTGACCATCAATGCAATCAATAAGCCCATAATAGCAATCATACGTGCGTCTAACCGGTGTTTCTTCATTTTTAGCATCTCCTTTAAGAGCTGCTACATCGTATCATGCAGCGAATGCGAAAATAAAACCGCGAACATTACGTCCTTCGTCCAAGAGGCAACATCCCATCCTCTTAGCACTTAACGCTTTATTTTCTACTCTGTATTATTTTTGGGATCTTTTCCCACAGAAACTATAGCATATTTTCACATTTACTGCAAATACGAAAAACTAATATTATTGTTTATATTATCCAATACGTTCGTATTATATCAGTTTGTTTAGCTTTTATAGCTACATATAGGCGAACATTAAACGTTATTTTTCCATACGCTTATCCATCAAAATGAAAGTGGACGCTTGTCTATTTCATGGACGATTCTTCGAAAATCTAGGAAGCCGGCTTCCAGTCCTCTTAGTAGCACCTCAGCTGTTCCGATATTCGTAGCTAACGGAATCTCATAGACATCAGATAAACGGATAAGTGCTGTTACATCTGGTTCATGGGGCTGTGCAGCCAGCGGGTCTCGAAGAAAAATCACCAAATCTAACTGATCCTCCGAAATCATGGCTCCAATTTGCTGATCCCCGCCTAACGGTCCGGATTTAAACCGATGGATCGGCAAGCCGGTTGCTTCCGTGATCCTCTGCCCAGTCGTCCCGGTAGCAAAAAGTTCATGTTTTTCCAATATTGTTTTATACGCTGTTGCTAATTTCACCATCATAGGTTTTTTTCGGTCATGAGCGATCAAAGCGATTTTCATAAGAGACACTCCTTTTGATATTGTTAACATACTTATTTACTCCAGTGTATCAGTTTTTATTTCTTATGGATATTTATTAAAGCTTAAAACTAGCACATTGACAAAAAAAAGAAAAAATTCTTGTTCAACATGACATTGAGGTTAGTTAACGCTTTCATTTATACTTTAAATAGTTAATAAAACTAAAAAAGAAAGTGTGGAACGTATTATGGTAGAAATGGCTCTGAAAAACGTATATAAAAAATATGACAATGCAGAAAATTATTCTGTAACTGATTTTAATCTATCAATCAAAGACCGTGAATTTATCGTTTTTGTTGGTCCTTCCGGTTGTGGAAAGTCAACTACTTTGCGAATGATCGCGGGACTGGAAGATATCTCTGAAGGAGAACTAAATATCGGCGGAAAAGTCATGAATGACGTGGCACCTAAAGACCGTGATATTGCCATGGTTTTCCAAAACTACGCATTGTATCCTCATATGACTGTTTTTGATAATATGGCTTTTGGCTTGAAATTACGTAAATATGATAAAGCAGACATCAAAAAACGTGTGGACAATGCAGCAGAGATCTTAGGTCTGACAGAATACTTGAAACGAAAACCAGCTGCTTTATCTGGTGGACAACGCCAACGTGTGGCATTGGGACGGGCAATCGTTCGGGATGCAAAAGTCTTCTTAATGGATGAGCCATTATCAAATTTAGATGCTAAATTACGTGTAGCCATGCGTGCTGAGATTGCCAAACTTCACCAGCGTCTTGAAACAACGACCATCTATGTTACTCACGATCAGACAGAAGCAATGACTATGGCTGACCGAATCGTTATCATGAAAGACGGATTTATCCAACAAATCGGTACACCGAAAGAAGTTTATGATACACCCGTCAATATGTTCGTTGCCGGCTTTATTGGATCTCCTGCCATGAATTTCTTTAATGTGACATTGAAAAATGGTGTTATCACAGATGGACATGGGCTTAAGCTTCGTATTCCTGAAGGGAAAAACAAAGTATTAGTTGAAAAAGGTTATGAAGGAAAAGAAGTTATCTTCGGTATTCGTCCAGAAGACATCCACAGTGAACAAGTAGCCCTTGAAGCTTCACCTGAAGCCGTAGTGAAATCAGAAGTTGTCGTTTCCGAATTACTTGGAGCTGAAACGATGCTTTACACAAAAACTGGTTCTACTGAGTTCATCTCAAAAGTAGATGCAAGAGATTTCCATAAACCAGGCGAAATAGTCGATCTTGCCTTCAACATCAGCAAAGGCCACTTCTTTGATAAAGAAACAGAACAAGTCATCAAACTTCCATAAATTGCCCCCTGTTAGAGCTGTGCCAGAAGATGTTGGTGCAGCTCTTTTTAGGACAAAAAACTCTCATCTTAAAGGATTTATTATCCATTACTAGATGAGAGTTTTTTTTTGAGAGATCATGTCTAATATGTCGTTTTCTTCGCGTACCCTTGAATCGACTCTTTCCGATTTTCTTTTTTTGCTGCCGTAAATACGGGGATATCAAAATATTTGCTGAGTGTTCCTGCTATAAAATAAGCAATATTATAATCAACTAAACTGTGGATGAGCCCACCAATCCCCATCAAGATGAATACTGTATAAAAATATCCTTGAGAATAATATGTTTCAGGCATATTACCAATAAAGTAAAAGATGCTGACTACTAGCATTTCTGCTAAAGAATGAACCACACCGATCACAAAATTGAACCCTTGGAAACGCCAATTAGCAAAAGTAAACTGTCCATTTTTTAAAACGATACTCGGATGCTTTTGCAAGTACCAAGCCCCAATCAACGCAAACACAAGATGTGACAATGCTCGCAATGCGATGATAACCGGCGTTGTTAAAAAGAAACCAAATGTCGTACCTAGCGCAACAGCCACTGCAACTCCTGGTGTAAAAAACATCGCAATAAATAATGGCACATGAGACGCCAAAGTAAAGGAAGCTGGTGGAATCATGATTTTAGGCATGACCATTGGGATAATGACCCCCATCCCAATCAATAAAGCAGAAATCGTTAGTTTTCGAACTGAATTTTTTCTCATTTTTTCTCTCTCCTAATATGTCTTGACACATAAATGTCGACTTAGTATAACTCACTTACTAATAACTGTCAAGACACATATTATTTTCTAAATCCATACAAAATGAGTGTGAGTATCAAGTATAAGAATTTTTTGATCAAGAAACAAAAATAGGAGATGTGACAAAATTTGTGTCACATCTCCTTGTTCGGCATAATAGTGGTCAAAAGCTTGCATCAAGTAATAAGACCAACTAACTCAAAAACATGAGAAGCTGTTTTTTGAAATTGTTCCTTGTGACTTAGATTTAAACGGCAGGCCCACAACCTCTTTCTTAAACGGTGTTCAAAAGCTTGCATCTGCGGTAATAAGCCCAAACAAACGAAAAACATGAGGAACTATTTTTGTTTGGCTGTTCTTATTACTTGATGCAGGACAGCTTTTTCACAACTTCTGTCATAACCTCTTTTTTTACTGCATATTTTCTGACATCGCATTGCTTAATGCGGCGAATTCTTGTAATGACAAAGTCTCCCCACGACGTTTTGGATCGATTCCAGCTGTTCCCAAGCTTTTTGCTAACCATGCTTTTGTCTGGTCATCTTTGCCATAAGAATGCTGCAAGTTATTCCAAAGCGTTTTTCTTCTTTGCTGAAATGCCGCTTTTGTCAATCGGAAAAATGCTTTTTCATCTGTCACTTCGACTGCCGGTATATCTCTTCTTGTCAGTTTCAAAATCGCTGAATCTACATTTGGCTGAGGGACAAATACTGTTTTTGGTACGATGAATGCTAAACTGGCTTCCATATAATATTGAACAGCAATCGATAATGAACCATAAGCTTTCGTTCCTGGTTCAGCAGAGATACGATCAGCTACTTCTTTTTGCATCATGACGACTAGTTCATCCACAACCAAATTTGATTCAAGAAAATGCATCATGATCGGTGTCGTAATATAGTAAGGTAAATTCGCTACGACTTTTAACGGAAGCTCCTCATGAAATGTTTCTCTAACAGCTGTTGACAAATCGGTCTTTAAAATATCTTGATGTACAATAGTCACATTGTCATAGGGTTGCATCGTATCAGCCAATACAGGGATCAAACGATCATCGATCTCAAATGCTACGACTTGTTTTGCATGCTTGGCTAATTGTTCCGTCAATGCACCGATTCCTGGTCCAACTTCGATCACGTTCGTATGTTCATCTATTTGCGCAGTTTCTACGATTTTCCTTAAAATATTTGGTTCAGTCAGAAAATTTTGTCCTAAACTTTTTTTAAATGAAAAACCATGTTTCAATAAAATCTCTTTTGTTCTAGAGGGTGTCGCAATTTCACGATATTCACTCATGTTGTTCCTCCACTATTTTCATTGCTTGGGCGAGTTCTTTCGGCGTAATACGAAACATCTTCAAACGTTTTTCCAATTGTTTGCCGTTCGTGTAACCGATGCGCAACTCGTCACCTAGTTTTTCTCGTTTTTCTTTTGCTTGTGCCCCAGCTATTAAACCATAGTCTAAAAGGTCTTGTCTAGTGATTTCAGAAACAGCCGTTTGGGAAATGTTTGGCGTCACGACCTTTTTCAATGCTTCTAAAATAGCAGCATCACTTGCATGCTCGACACCAAGGCTTCCCTTTTTCTTTGGTTTAGCTTGTGTGCGCGGCAAAAAAGCATGTTTTGCCTGAGGAACAGCTTCCATAATGATTTTTCTTATTTTTTCTCCTGAAAAATCAGGATCGGTAAAAACGATCACCCCACGAGTCTCTTGGGCATGTTCAATTTGCATCAGGATCTCTTCATTGATTGCAGACCCTATTGTTTCTATCGTATCTGCATCAACTACTTCCCGCAGCCTTCTTGTATCGTCTTTTCCTTCAACGACTATAATCTCTTGGATCTTCATCTTATCCATGTTCGCTTAGACCAAATAATCGGTGCGCATTTGTCCATGTTTGGGCAGCCACTTCTTCTGTCGGAAGATTCCTAAGTTCAGCAATCTTTTCTACTGTATAACGAGTATAGCCTGGTTCATTCCGCTTTCCTCTAAAAGGAACTGGTGCCAGATAAGGGGCATCTGTTTCCACAAGTAATCGTTCGATTGGTACATTTGCTGCAGCCTCTTTGACGTCTAATGCTTTTTTGAAAGTGACGACACCGCTAAATGAAATATGCATCCCTAAGTCAAGAAATCGTTTTGCCCATTCATAATCACCACTGAAACTATGCATGATTCCACCGATATCTCGAACATCTTCTTCTTTTAGAATTTGATACGTGTCTTCAAGTGCTTCTCTAGTATGAATACTGATTGGTAGGTTCATTTCTTTTGCGATAGCAATCTGTCTACGAAATACTTTATCTTGGACTTCTTTCGGGTCTTCCATCCAATGATAATCCAAGCCAATTTCCCCTAATGCTACAACCTTTGGTAAAGTCAATTGTTCTTGTAATTTATTTTCGATTTCTTTCGTATAACTGCCAGCCTCTGTCGGATGCCAGCCGATAATACTGTATATATTTGGATAGTCATGGCTTAATTGCAAAGACTTTTCAATCGTTGGCGTATCGAAGCCCACGACCGCCATTTTCGTTACCCCCATTTCTTGTGCTCGCTGAATCGTTTCTGGAATATCTTCATTGAACTGTTCAGCATTTAAATGGGTATGAGAATCAAATATCATGTTTATCTCTCCTTTTCATTCTTACTTTAGCACATAAGCACTACTTGCAGAAGTAGCAAAAATCAAAATAGAAGAACTTGTTTTATTGAAATAGAAAAAGCACGAAGATCTAGAGGACCTAGTTCGTACTTTTTCTGTCTGTTGTTGAAATATTTTACTCTTCTGAGCGTTTTTTCTTTTTTTGATAATAGACTGGGATACCTATCAAGGTAACACCTATACCGATCAATGCTAATTTCGTTTGCGTCATCATCGTCATACCTAAAATGAAAATAGCGCCGAGAATCGCAATAATCGGAACGATTGGATAAAGTGGTACTTTATATGGACGTGGCAATTCCGGCGCTTTTTTTCTTAAAATAAAGACACCGATAAAAATCAGTAAACTGAATAGCCACATCACAAAAATCAACATGTCTGTTAAAAAGTCGAAAGAACCAAGGCTCATCATAATACAAGCTACTGCTAACTGGAAAATCGCAGGAACATAAGGAACCGTAAACTTCTTTGAAAGCTTTGTCAGCTGTTTACTGAAAGGTAGCTCGTCTTCTAAAGCCATCGCATAAGGCACACGGATCCCAGTTAGTGTATAACCGTTCAATGCACCGTATACCGAGATCAAGATCCCAATAGTGACCAGCTTTCCACCGATTCCCCCAAAAATTACGTCTGATGCTTCAGAAGCTGCATTCAAATTACCGGCAAGATGATCAATCGGCAAAGTTTTCAAAAAAACAAAATTGATCAATAAATAAACGACTGTTACAAAACTCAAACCAAGAATAATTGCTTTAGGCAAATCTTTTTCCGGCCGTTTCATTTCCCCTGCCATTGCACCGACACCTAACCAGCCGTCATAAGCAAACAACGTTGCTAACAACGCACTGCTCAATCCTTCGACAAAAGTAACATCTTTTCCAGCTTCGATTGGAAATAACTGGACAGTTCCTTGTCCTGGGGTCAATAATCCCCATATGACAATCACAGCAATTGGTATTAATTTAACAATCAACGTCACTGATTGTACAGAAGCACCGACTTTTGTCCCTAACAAATTCAACCCTGTCACAGAAACAGCGGTGATCACTGCAATCAACAAAAGATAATCGGTAGATAATTGTAATAAGTTCGTCAATTGTGTCGCAAAGATAATCGATAATGCAGCAATATTAGCAGGAAAGTAAATCAAGCTTTGCGCCCATCCTAATAAAAAGCTGGGCAATTTTCCATACGCAGCTTCAATATATTTTACAGCTCCACCAGTTTCCGGGATTGCTGTAGCTAATTCAGCCACTGTCAATCCAGCACAGATCGTTAAGAAACCACCCAAAAGCCAAGCTAGCAATGTCAAACTTGTAGACTGAGTACTAGCAGTAACAGCAGCAGTTTTGAAGAAGACGCCTGCACCGATCACGGTTCCCATAACGGTAGCTAATGCGCCAAACAGATTGATTTCTCGTTTTAGTTTGCCTTTCATTCCCATCCTCTTTCTTCTTTGAAATTTGGTATAATTTTCAGTATAACTGAGAATATTTTAATTTACCATTCTTTTTTCTCCACTTTCAGTGAAAAACTCCCTCTTAAGACGGATGTATTTCTTTTTTATTTTTCGTATACTAAACCTACCTTTTCCACGAAGGAGGAACAGTTTATGGATTTTAAGCGTTCTTATCCGAAATTAGCAGATTATTTATCCAACCGGGTCGATTTTTCCCGTAAAGAACAACAGCAGTCCCGTTGGCATTGGTTCACATTAATTTTATTTGGATTAATGACTGTTGCAACGTTATCACAAAAACTAATATTGCTGACTGTGTTCATCGCAATCGTTGCATTGATCAAAGGTCCTGTGATGATCTTGTGGGGGATGTTGTATTCCTTTTTGGTTGGGCTTTTTCCGCCTATCGGTATTTTGCTTTCAGCGATTTTCTTTTTATTGAATATCGGAACATTTACAAAGAACTGGCGGATGACCTTAGTTGGGATCTATTTTTATTTCTATCCTTTTGGAGTGATGGCACTTAGTGAAGTCATGCATTGGGATAATCATTGGTTTATAGCTGGCTCCTTGCTTTTAGGGTTGATCTTGTTACACGTGATGTTGACAAAGCTCTATCAACATTATGGTATCGGACGTACGATTTTCTGGTATGTCTTTTCGATCCCATTTGCACTGCTTACTGCTCTCTTACCAAGCCGTTTGAAGACAAAAATAAAAGGTTACCATAAAATCAAGTGATAGGATTTTTACAAAATAAAGAAAACAATCATCAAAGTCAAAACCGATGATTGTTTTTTTATCTATATTTTCAATCACACATATAAGAACACAAACTAATTGAACATAAAGTGATAGAACTTAGAATTAACACATCAACGCTACTGTTAGATATAAATATAGATGTAACAAAGTCATTGCATTCAAACTTTATGAATGTAAGGATAATAAAAAAGAGTACCAGATGAATCAATTAAAATCTGCCCGACCCTTTATCATTATGCTTTTTTTCTGTTTTTACGATTCCTATCCTATTAGTATTATTCTAAATTAACAAAAATCAGCGAAGCTCGTACTTCTTTTTCTAGGATTTATTTTGGATAGTTCTCTGTTTCTGTATTATATGATTGGCTTCGAGTAATAAGAAGGAATTTACGAAAATTGCTTCTCAAATTTCGGAAAAAGGGGGTATGACACAACTAGTGTCATACCCCCTTTGAATTTCTATGCGATTTCTGAGCCATTTGGCATGGATTTTGGTGCTTCGATCACTTGTAAAGAGCCATCTGGTGCTTCTGCAGAAAGGATCATTCCTTGACTGATTTGTCCACGCATCTTTCGTGGTTTCAGATTTGCTACAATGACGACTTTTTTCCCGATCAATTCGCTTGGATCAGGATAAAATTCAGCGATTCCTGACAAGATTTGACGGTCTTGGCTGTCTCCAGCATCTAGTCGGAATTGCAGCAACTTATCTGCCCCTTCTACTTTTTGACAGTTGATGACTTCTGCTACTTTTAGTTCTACTTTTTCAAATACATCAAATTTGATTTGTTTTTCTTTCGTTGAAACAAGTTCTGTTTCTTCTGGATCCCATTTGACTGTATCTTCGTTTGTTTGAGTACCTTCAGACATTTTTTCTTGAATAAAAGCAACTTCTTCTTCCATATCTAAACGTGGGAAGATTGGTGTACCTTTTGCAACTACTTTTGTTCCTGAAGGAAATTCGCCAAAGTGTAATCCTTCAAGATTCATTGTTTCAGAGTCCAATCCTAGTTGATTGAAGATCTTCTCTGGCGTTTCTGTCATGATTGGCTGAAGTAATATCGCTGCGATACGCAAAGATTCAGCTAAATGGATCATGACACTATTCAATTCAGCTTTCTTTTCTTCGTCTTTTGCTAATACCCATGGTTCTGTTTCATCAATGTATTTATTTGCACGAGAAATCAGCACCCAGATTTCAGCCAACGCTGTATTGAATTCCATTTTTTCCATTGCATCATGGTAACGTCCGACAACGTTAGCAGCCGTCGTAGACAGTTCACTGTCAAATGGAGTGACAAGTGAGGCATAGTCAGGAACGAGTCCATCACAATATTTGTTGATCATAGCAATCGTTCGATTCAATAAGTTCCCTAGATCATTTGCCAGATCATAATTGACACGGGAAACAAAATCTTCTGGCGTAAAGACACCATCTGACCCAAACGGAACAGCACGAAGCAAATAATAACGAAGTGCATCTAAACCATAACGTTCCACAAGCATTTCAGGATAAACGACATTTCCTTTTGATTTAGACATTTTTCCGTCTTTCATCAATAGCCAGCCATGCCCAAATACTTTTTTAGGTAGAGGCAAATCAAGAGCCATCAACATGATTGGCCAATAGATCGTATGGAAGCGAACGATTTCTTTACCGACCATCTGAACATCTGCAGGCCAGTATTTTTCGAATAGACTTTCATCTTCGGAGCCATATCCTAGTGCAGTAATATAATTGGATAATGCATCGATCCATACATACACCACATGTTTCGGATCACTCTTGACTGGTACCCCCCAAGTAAAGGTTGTTCTTGAAACTGCAAGATCTTCTAATCCTGGTTTGATAAAGTTGTTGATCATTTCGTTTTTACGAGATTCTGGCTGGATGAATTCGGGATGTTCTTCATAGTATTCCAACAGACGGTCTGCGTATTTGCTCATGCGGAAGAAGTATGATTCTTCTTTTACCAATTCTACTTCGTGTCCACTTGGCGCTTTACCACCGATCACATTACCTTCGTCATCTTTGTACACTTCTGCAAGTTGTGTTTCTGTAAAGAATTCTTCGTCAGAAACAGAGTACCAGCCTTCATATTCACCTAAGTAAATATCTCCCTGTTCTAATAAACGATCAAATATTTTTTGAACAGCTGCTTTATGGTAATCATCTGTCGTTCGAATGAATTTATCATAACTTATATCAAGCGTTTTCCATAATTTCTTGACATCAGCCGCCATTTTATCTACATATTCTTGCGGTTTTACACCTAGTTCTTCTGCTTTTGTTTCGATTTTTTGACCATGTTCATCCACTCCAGTAAGATAAAACACATCAAAGCCCATCAACCGTTTATAACGAGCAATTGCGTCACATGCAATCGTAGTATACGAGTTGCCGATATGAAGTTTGCCGCTTGGATAATAGATTGGCGTAGTGATATAAAAAGTTTCCTTTTCTGCCACGGGGCTCTTCCTCCTTTATCGCATGATGCGAATTCGTTTCCTTGCTAGTATACCATAAAAAAAGCATGCTGTTAGCTTTTTTTCAAAATGAAAAAGACTGGATAAACGACTTCTATCTACGTTCAATCTATCCTTTAAAAGGATGAATAGGTTGAATAAATGCAGGTTTTTGTTTTGTTTCATATCTAGTAAAAAACGGCTTTTTATTTCTCCTCTCACACATGGTATAATAAAGACTATCTATCTTAGTAAGGGACTGGAACAATCATGCAGAAGAAACATCTTTTTTTTACACTTAGTATTGCTTTTCTTTCATTAGCACATTTAATATTCAGCTATTTTTATATTCGTATGTATGGTTATTTTAACCTCCATGGGCATTTGAACAGTTTTATGACAGCAGCTTGGATTTTGCGTTTTATCATTGACGTATATATTGTTATTTGTGGCTTCTTTGCCATTCGTGAAGAGCGGTATAAAGTATTGCCGTTTTATCTGCTTTTCTTTTTATTCAATCTCATACTTCCATTTATTTTTCATATTTAAATGATAACCTAGATTTTCCAAGTAAATCCTTGGTTTTTTTTCAGAGTCTGCTACAATAAGGTAAAAAGTACTTTTACTGTCAATGGAGGTGGTCAGATGAACCGTTTTGCTTCTAAAGAAGAAGAAAAATTATATTATGAACATGAAGCTAGTGAAGAAGAATTTCTTAACTGGTATCAAAAACAGGAACGTCCAGAATATGACAAGCCCTCTTTGACTGTCGATATCGTACTGATGTGCTATAACAAAGAAGAAGATCAGCTGAAAGTTTTGTTGATCCAAAGAAAAGGGCATCCTTATCGAAATTCATGGGCATTGCCTGGTGGCTTTGTCCAAAAGGATGAGTCAACTGGAGAAAGCGTCTTAAGAGAAACAAAGGAAGAAACTGGTGTGGTTATTTCAAAAGAAAATATTGAGCAACTGCATACATTCAGTACGCCTAATCGAGATCCGCGAGGCTGGGTCGTCACAGTCAGCTACTTAGCCTTTATTGGAGAAGAACCGCTAATCGCCGGAGATGATGCCAAGGAAGTACGCTGGTTCACACTAGAACGTCATAGTAACAAGATCCATTTATCTAGCGGAGAAGTGGCTATCTCGCTTGATTTAGTCACTGGAGAGTCTTCTGGCAAAGATACTTTGGCTTTTGACCATAGTCAAATCATCTTGAAAGCATTCAACCGTGTAGTCAATAAAATGGAACACGAGCCGCAAGTTCTACAAGTTTTAGGTAAAGATTTCACGATTACGGAAGCTCGAAAAGTATTTGCTAAATTCTTAGGGATCGATTATAAAACGATCGATCATTCCAATTTTAAGAAAGCTATGCTCCAATATTTCGATGAGATCGGTGAACGTCCTGTAGGAATCGGCCGTCCTTCAAAAATCTATCAGCTCAAGCCGGGGCACCATGAATAAGGTTGTGAACAAAAGATTCAGACCTAATCATTCAAGAAAAAACGCAAAAACAACTCTTTGCGAGTTACGTTTTTTGTTTCAGAATTTCGATGTATTCGTAAACTTTCTGAATAAAAAATTAAGGCTCTTTGTCAAATGATGTTGGTAAAGAGAAATCTTAGAATAATTGGAGATCAAGTGGATCAGTTCCTCTTGATCTTTTTTAGTTGAAAATCAATGCGTTGCCATGACGAATCATGATGCGCAATTTGAAATTATAAAAGCTACGAAAGCCATATGCATTTCGTTTTAACACTTTGATATGGTTGTTCAGACATTCAAGTGGGCCATTTGAATAACTTTGTTGTAAAGCATTTTTGATTTGTGGCAGAAATTTCTGGAACGTTCTCAAGGTCGTCTGATAGCCTTCGGGAAGCATGATATTATTGGTAAGTAGTTCTTCAAACGATACGTAGTCTCGTTCCTTTACAGCGTAAAGAAAGTCTTGATATAACTGATAGCCTACACGCAAAGCAGGGCTCCCTTTCAGTAAGCGATCCACAATATCGGTCTCTGTTAAATGAGCTTTGAAGCCAGGTCGCCAAAGGCGTCGAGTATAATCAAGCTTGCGTTCATCTTTTTGAAGAAGTTTCCAGTATCTTTTTAATTGCTTACCTAATTGATAGTGTTTTTGTTCTTTGCTTTTTAATAGTTGGTTCGTTTCTTTGATTCGATGATTGCGAAAGGTACGACCAATATGTTGGACGATGTGAAACCGGTCAATAATCAGCTGTGCTTTTGGAAACAGCTTTTTAACGAGCGATACATAAGGAGCGTACATATCAATCACGATCCATTCGACCGCTTCACGAATTTCTCGTGAAAAATGACTAAAATAACGTTTTAAAAAGGCAGTTGTCGGTTCTCGACAATGTCCAATAAGCGCTGTGTTTGTCCATCCATCATGATGAAACTCATAGCACCTGAAACACCCCGAACTGATTTGAATTCATCAAAACAAAGTACCTTAGGTAACGGTGTCCGAAAAGGATTCAACGGACGATAAAATCGCTTCATAATACGGTAAACAGAAGAGACCGATAGATTTTTCTGAGCGGCGATCTCTGTCATTGAGGTATTTTTTTCAGACGAGTCACGACAGACCAGCGGACTTTCTCACTGATGAAACAATGTTTTTTCGCAACAGAAGTATCTGCGACAAAGGTCCGCTGACAAGCTTTGCATTTGAAGCGTTGCTTTTTCAATTCGAGGTAGGTACGGTATTCAGAAACATCGTTCATTAACAACCGGACGGTTGTTGTACCCCAACGCACAATATCTGAAGCAATCTGGTGTTTACAGTGGATGCATTCTTGGGCTGTATAAATCAAGTTTCCACGATAAATATGACAGATTTGCCCTTTGTATTTTTCTTTTGTGAGACAATTTTCGTTAAAAGTAACTGATAAGTCTAGAATATCTAATGTTTCTTTGATAAGGTGAGTGTAAGACATCTTGATTCCTCCTTTTGGGTTGGTTCGCCAAATTAATTCTAAAGGATTTCAAGGTGTCTTTTCTATATGTTTTGGAAAATAAAAAAGATGCTGGTGTCATCCACCAACATCAAAAAGTATAGAGCCAAAATTAACAATAGCAGAAAAAGCTCGTACGAACTTTTTCTGCTATTGTTTTATTGGTTTGTCATAATTAGTGAGCTTTTCTTCAAAAGAAAAATTCCTAGAAACAAAAGTCATTAAGACTTTTTATTAACAAGGCGAACCCTAACGCTCCTATCAGTTTCATTCATTTTTTATCCCTTGATAACCGAATGTCTGCCCATTTCTTCTACTACTTGGCTCTTTCTTACGGAATTGCTTTCTTCTGCTCCGTCGGTATTGATCAAAAGAAATTTTTTATTATACCATTGGGACTTATAACGCAATTTTGTTATTAATTTATGCCAGTCATGAATAGAAAAATCAGCATGTGCTTCTTCTTTTGGAAAAGATTCTACAAATAAGTAGTCATATTGTTTGACCAATTTCCCAGATAATTGTTCAAGATAATCTTCTCGCTGGTTCTTTTGTTTCAGATAAAGATCCATTACTTTTCTCTTTTGTTTCTGATAATTGCTTGCCTGATCTAACCTGATCTTTCTATGGTGAGCGGAGCGGACTTTCACATTCAATTTCCGCTGTGCATGTTGCAGCTTTTCTTCTGTCTGGTGAAATTTTGGTAAAGTTACTTCTAGAGGACGAGATGTTTGGATCAATGTCTTCGGATGATAGGCGATCCCGATCCATTTAGCTAAAGATTCTTTTTTTACTGACGAAACATCACAAAGTAGTGCGACATAAAATTCTTCATTATATCGAGCAGAAATCGTAGCGGAGCGAATCGATCCTTCAACTGGCCGATGCTGATTTATTTTGATTAGTTCTTTTTGTTTTGGTAACTTTAAGTAGCCATTTTCCAGATAGATCGTACGGGTTTGGTTGTTGGTCGTATAAGATTGCCACATACTTTTTTTCGTTTTAAGCTTTGGGAAGCTGGCACGTCCCTTGAAATAATTGCGAAAAGCCCGATCCAAATTAAGCTGTGCATTTGCTAAAGCAAGACTGTCTACTTCTTTTAAGAATGGGTATTCTTTTTTTAATGTAGCGGGTGTAAGCGAAAAATTGGCTACTCCTGTTTGTTGCCAACTTTTCTGCCGCTTTTTCAGCAAATGGTTATAGGTAAATCGAGCACATCCAAAAGTACGAATCAATTGCTGTTTTTGTTCTTCTGTCGGATACATACGGAATTTAAAAGCTTTTAGCATCTATGTCCCTCCTAGTTAGCAACCAGAAGAGATTCCTTTTGTCGTTTTAGTTTTTTTGCGTAATATGGGACTTCCTGCTCAGTTGCATAGACAAAATGTTCTGGTGCGATTTCACGAAGTTGACGTACTTGTCCGTCATCTGGTTCAGGTTGATATTTGATTCTTCTGCGTTTTCTCTCATGGTCTGGATCTGGTAGAGGAATAGCAGATAACAAACTTTCTGTATAAGGATGGACACCGTGATTATAGATTTCATCACTTGTTCCCATCTCTAATAACAAGCCGTTATGCATTACACCGATTCGGTCACTAATATGTTTAACCATCGACAAATCATGTGCAATAAATAGATAGGTCAATTGATGTTCTTTTTGGAGATCTTGTAACAAATTGACCACTTGGGCTTGGATCGACACATCTAGTGCAGAAATTGGTTCATCACAAATGATAAAACGCGGTTTTACTGCCAATGCTCGTGCAATACCAATACGCTGGCGTTGCCCACCTGAAAATTCATGAGGATAACGAGTACCGTGGCTTGGATTCAATCCAACAGTTCTCAATAGATCATCGACTTTTTTTGCACGCTCTTCAGATGATTTAGCTAGTCCATTAACATCAATTCCTTCGGCGATAATATCTCTGACTTTCATCCGAGGATTCAACGAAGCATATGGATCTTGGAAAATCATCTGAACATCATGCCGGAATTTCGTCAAACCTTTTTTATCTTTGATCTTCGTTATATCTTGACCGTCGAATAATATCTCACCATCAGTAGGTTCATTCAAGCGAATGATCGTACGGCCAGTAGTGGATTTTCCGCTTCCAGATTCTCCAACTAAACCGAATGTTTCTCCTTCATAGATGTGAAAGCTGATGTCATTTACAGCATGTACTTCATTCTTTTTTCCTACATTGAAATACTGTTTTAATCCTTTAACTTCAAGTAGTTTATTTGGCATCAGCAATTCCTCCTTGACCGTAAGTATGTTTTTGTTTCTCTTTAAAGATAGCCCAGCGACGTTGGATTTCTTCTGGCGGTGTCACTTTGGGTGCCTGCGGAGCAAGTAGCCAAGTTGCTGCCTTGTGTGTTTTTGATAGTTCAAAAAATGGTGGTTCTTGTTCTGCATCGATTTTCATCGCGAATTCATTTCTTGGATAGAATGCGTCTCCTTTTGGCGGGTTCAATAAATCCGGTGGAGAACCAGGAATAGCATACAATCGATCGTTCGCACTATCTAATGTCGGCATTGAACCAAGCAGTCCCCAAGTATAGGGATGTTGCGGGTTGTAGAAAATTTCTTCCGATGTTCCAACTTCAACGATTCTTCCTCCATACATGACAGCGACACGATCAGCGACATTCGCTACTACACCAAGGTCATGAGTGATAAAGATAATTGATGTATCGATTTTTGTCTGAATTTCTTTCAGCAGCTCCAAAATCTGTGCTTGAATAGTCACATCAAGCGCTGTTGTAGGTTCATCAGCAATCAGGATTTCCGGATAACATACCAGTGCAATCGCGATCACGATCCGTTGACGCTGACCTCCTGAGAACTGATGTGGATAACTGTTGATACGTTTCTCAGCTTCGGGTATTCCAACTAATTTAAGCAATTCTAATGCAGCTTTTTGTCCCTCTTTTTTTGAAACTTTATTATGCTTTCTAAGGGACTCAGCGACTTGCTTCCCAATGGGCATCGTCGGATCTAAAGAGGTCATTGGATCTTGGAAAATCATCGCTATTTCTTTACCACGGATTTTTTGCATCTCTCTTTCTGATTTTCCAACGATATCGTTACCTTTAAAGAGGATTTGACCAGCATCTATATTGGCGTTGCTTGACAGCAAGCGCATGATGCTTCTGGTCGTCACTGATTTTCCACTTCCAGATTCCCCAACGATCGCCAATGTTTCTCCTTTATTCAAATGAAAATTGACACCGCGAATCGCTCGTACCTTTCCAGCATACGTATCAAAAGAGATTTCTAAGTCTTTCACTTCTAAAATTTTCGTCATCGTCTTCACTCTTTCATTTTAGGATCAAAGGCATCACGCAATCCATCAGCAAGTAAGTTAAAGCCAATCATGATAACCGATAAAGTTACTGCCGGAATCCATAATAGATAAGGCAGATACAGGAATGTCTTGTACCCTTCGCTCAACATCGTTCCTAATGAAGCTGACGGAGGCGTAAGACCTAAACCGATAAAGCTTAAAAAGGCTTCGAAGAAAATAGCAGATGGAATACTAAACATCATTTGAATAATAATGACACTAGAGATATTCGGCAAAATATGTTTGAATGCAATTTTCATTCTTGATTCACCTAATGTCAATCCAGCTAAAACATATTCTTGATCTTTTAATTTCATTGTTTGTGCACGAACGATACGTGCCATTGGTATCCAGTTTGTGATGGCCATAGCAGCCACGATTGAAAAAATTCCTGGTTCAAAAACGACCAACATCAAAATCATGACAACGAGGTTTGGAATTCCTGATAAGATTTCCAAAAAACGTTGCATCACGTTATCGACACGTCCGCCTAACAAACCAGAAACCAACCCGTAAGCTACACCAATCGTTACATCTAGTAATGCAGCAATAAATGCGATCAGCAACGAGATTCTCGTTCCCATAAATAAGCGGCTTAATACATCACGTCCCAAACCATCTGTTCCTAAAAAGAAATTTACGTTTGAAGGGACGTTTGCTTGAGCATATTTATCAACAAGTTCACCACCGACCATTGCTTTTCCATTCAATCCATCGATATTGATTCCCGGAATACGAGGAGGCAAATTGATATAAGCCACGTTTTGGGCAGTTGGATCATGAGGAGAAACAAAGATTGTGATCACAGAGATCAAAATGATGACCAATAGTAAAACCATTGAAATAACGGCAGCTTTGTTTTTCTTTAAACGGCGCCATGAATCTTGGATAAAATTCAAAGAAGGTGCAGTAATCTGTTCACGTTCTTCTTCGGTATTTTTTTGTAATGGAAGAAACTCATCCGCAGGGATATCTGCGACTGTTTCATAACGCTTTGGTATCATTTCCATTTATCCTCGGCTCCCTTCTGAAACACGAATTCTTGGATCAACTAGACCGTACAACAGATCTACGATCAAAATAACAAAGATCAGCATAAATGAGTAAAGGATCGTTACAGCCATGATCGTAGGATAATCATTTGTTGTGATTGACTTAACGAATTGTTCCCCGATACCAGGAATAGCAAAGATATTTTCTACCACCAGTGATCCGGTCATCAATGCTACAGCTAACGGTCCTAATAAAGTCATCAATGGAATCAAACTATTTCGAAGACCATGTTTAAAGGCGATTTCCCAACGGCTCAATCCTTTTGCTTTTGCTAATTCCACATAATCACTATGCAGTACTTCCACCATTTCCGTACGGATAAACCGAGCAGAGTCAGCAAGCGGCGACATGGCCAACGCAATTGTTGGTAAGATTGTGTACACAAAGCCATCCCATTTTGCGATTGGCAAAACTTGTAATTTGATTGCAAAGATATATTGTAATAAAACAGCAAATACAAAGTTTGGAATGGAACGACCTAATATCGCTACGAGTGTAGAAGATGTATCTGCCCATGTATTTTGCTTCATGGCAGAGATCGTTCCTAAAATCGTTCCTAGGACTGTTCCAAAGATAATTGCCTGTAAACCTAACTGCAAGGATGGTCCGATTCTTCCAGCTAACAAATGTGCGACTGGCTGGTTTTTAAATTGGAAGGAAATTCCAAAATCTCCTTGAAGCAAATTAGAAAGATAAATCCCATATTGTACGATAACTGGTTTATCCAAACCGACTTGTTTATTTAGCATCTCAATTGTTTCAGGACTCAAACGTTCCTGATTCGTATATGGCGTGCCCGGCAGCAATTGCATCAAGAAAAAGGTGATTGTTGCAATTAACCAAAGCGTGATGATCATGAAAAAGACACGTTTTAATACATATTTGATATAACTATTCACTAATGTTTCCCCCTAGCTTTTGACTTCTGACAGATGTTTCGCTACATTATTAGATAATGAACCAAAAATAAAGGAGCAATCAAATGAAAAAAAAATCTATCCCCTACGCAGTAGCTTTTCTACTGATTCTGGTTATTTTAATAAAAAATCTCATCAACCATTCCTTTACACTCATTCAATTATCTAATGATCTATTCTTATGGTCATTGCCGTTTCTGATTATCGGCGGTTTTTTATGGGTCTTTTCTTCGGGTTTCTTCGATCATTTTCAGCGATCGGTCCATCTTGCACGAACAAGGAACCGAAAGAAAAAACCAGAATTTTCCTCGCTCTCGTCTGCCAGCTACGGTATGTACAGCTTTTGGCTGATCATTGCCGGAATACTAATTGCTCTTTCTGCTATTTTCATGCTTTTTTCTTTGTTAGGATAAGTGAATATGAGAACGAGGTTGCGACATTTGCCGCAGCCTCGTTTTTTCTCATGCTCACGGTATTAACGATTATTCTTCAACGTATGTCCATTTGTAATCCCATGAAGCGCCTGCCGCATGGTGAACGATACCTTTGATTTTTTCATTCACTAGGTGCCCTTCTGCTTTTTGGTACACCGGAACGACACCCATATCATCAGAGATGATCTTGATTGCTTTTTGGAAATCATCCCAACGGGCTTGTTCATCGCCAGCGTCTGTTGATGAAGCTGCTTTAACTGCTTCGTCATATTCTGCATTGCTCCAGCGACCACGGTTGTATGAATTACCTGTGACAAACAAATCAGTAAAGCTGCTTGGGTCTGCATAGTCAGCAGCCCATCCGCCTAGTACTGCGTCAAAATCACCCGAAGTTGAGCGGTCAAGACGTACAGAGAATGGAACAGGTGTTGGTTTGACTGTTACGCCATCCAAGTTTTCTTGGATTGAGTTTTGAACATATTCGATTACTTTTTTCGATGAATCATCATCAGAAGCCATCAAATCAAATTCTAAAGAATCAACGCCCAATTCTTTTTTCGCTTTTTCCCAATATTCTTTTGCTTTATCTTTGTCATAAGAAACTAATTTTCCAGCTTCTTTTGCAAAGTCTTCGTTCGTTGTTGGACTTTTTACCATATCTGATGGGATCAATCCTGTAGAGACAACTGATCCGTCACCTAGTACTTGTTTTACTAAAGCTTCACGATCGATAGAATAAGAAATAGCTTTTCTTAGGTTCACATTGTTGAATGGTGAATTCTTTTCACGTTGATTGAATTCGATATAGCTTGTCCGCGCTTCTTTAACAGAAGTATAAGCTGGATCGTTTGCGTTTTGCTGTGCTAACTCACCAGACAAGATCACGTCATCTGCTTGGCCATCTTTGAATAAGTTCAATGCAGTAGAAGATTCTTTTACTACACTGACTTTGATTTCAGAAAGTTTTACTGTATCTTTGTCCCAGTAATGGTCATTTTTCTTATAAGTCCATTCTGTATCTGTTCCTGGTCCATCAAAATCTTCTAATGTGAATGGTCCATTATAAACAGCTTTATCACTTGCAGATGCATAGGCATCCCCATTTTCTTCCACTACGGATTGTTTTTGTGGGAAAAATGATGGGAAAGCAAGCAGATATTGGAAATATGGTGTTTGTTTCGTCAATTTGATTTCTAATTCATAGTCACCAACTGCTTTGATCCCTAGTTCTGATTTATCTTTCTTTCCAGCTGTGATGTCTTCTGCATTTTCAACTGGCGCATACAGGTAAGCATATTCAGAAGCTGTAGCTGGGTCTACTGTTCGTTGCCAGCCATAAACGTAATCCGCTGCTGTAACAGGATCACCATTTGACCATTTTGCGTCTTCTCGTAATTTGATTTTGTAAGTTAATCCGTCTTCACTGACTTCTGCCAACTCGCTAGCTCCTGCCGGCTGTGGTTTGCTGTCTTCATCAAGACGGTAAATTCCTTCATAAACGTTATTCAATGCTGTAAAACTGATTGTATCTGTTGCAACTGATAAGTCAGCTGTAGGCATTTCTTGAGGCACGACTAAGTTAAATACGCCTCCTCCATCTGCTGAACCGCTTTTTGCTGAACTACTGTTGCTTGTGGCTGAACTGCCGCCATAACATCCAGCAAGTACAAGGCCGCATACCGCAACCAAACCAAATGTAAATTTCTTTTTCATTTTACGTACCCCTTTATTGGAATTTTCAGAATAATTAATATTTTCTGAAGTTGTTTAAGAGTTTAATGAATAATTATTAAAAAATCAACACTTTTTTTTGTCTTTTTCATAAAATAATGATTTTTTCGTGAGGTTTCAAGGAATTTTTCAGAAAAAATAGCTTTGTACAAGGTTTTCCATGGTCTTCCAAAAGCCATTAAATAATTTTCGTTATATTGTCTATTATTGCCATACAAAGATAAAAAAGAATAAATAAAAAGAAACTGTGACAAAAGTCTTGTCACAGTCCCTTATTCCGAATAAACGGTGTTCAAAAGCTTGCATCTGCGGTAATAAGCCCAACCAAACGAAAAATAGGAGGAGCTATTTTTGTTTGGCTGTTCTTATTACTTGATGCAGGACAGCTTTTTCACAACCTCTGGTACACGGTGTTCCAAAAGTAGCTTCTTCGGAAATGAGTTGGAATTTCACAAAAATTCAAGAAGTAATTTTCGTAAATTCCTTCTTATTTCTTGAAGCTGATTACTTCTGTCACAACCTCTTTTTATTATTGAGAATCTGGTCGAGGAATAATCGTTTTTGCCATCCAAATATCCGGTTTGTCCCAGCCATTTGCATTTGGTAAGACACCTACGATTTTATAACCTAATTTTTCATAGAATTCATACGGATGTTCACGAAGGTTCTGGATGGAAGCCACTTTATCAAATGTATGCTCATACAGGTCCGTTTGACTTAACGTTGTTCCATGGTCTAAATCATCCGTACCTAAATAAATCGTGATTCCTCCTCTGGAAGCTACTTCTTTTTCTAAGTAATTGACTAATCGAGTACCTATTTGGTTCTTTCGTCGGGAGCTTTCTACAACTAATGGATGCAATTCCCAACCTGTGATACCGTATTGAGGGATTGCACCAATAAATCCTACTAACTCATCTTGGTCTACCGCTGCTACCGCGATTCGTTCTGGATTCATCATTTCTTCTACTTCTTCTGCCGAGCTGTCTCCATATTCTTCCGGCCAAGTCAGTCTCAGTAAATCAGAAAGCTGATCTTTCAATACTGGATTATTACGGTCAAATTCACTGATTATCATACGTCTTCCCCCTTGTTCTTGCTTATTCTAACAGTCCTTTTGAAAAAACGAAATGTTCTCGCTCAAAAATCTTTAGCTACCAATCAGTATCTCTATTCTTTCATTATTTATCTTACTTATAAAATAAAAAAATTATACAGAAACACTTTATTCAAAATAGGAAAGATCAGGAAAGCCATCAATTGGAGGAAAAAACTCTGTTTGTTCATCATGATATAGATTATCTTTTGCTTTAAAAAAAACCAATTATGAATTGACAAATAAAACCTGTTTTCATATAATAATCTTAATTTTTAGAATTTTTAGATAATTACAAAAAAGCAAAGGGAATCGGTAGAAATACTAAGAGGAACAAAAAACATTATTGTCGTTTTCAATGTTTTTGTACTTGTTCGTTTTTAGGATACTTATTGATGATTTCAAGGTGTTCATGCCACCTTATTCATCACTTATCCTCTCTTAGGTTCACCTCTACTCCATCTACAGCCGCAGTCAGATCGATCACTCTTTAAAATTTTAACCCGTTTCAACGAAGAAAGAAGGAAATGAATATGAGTCAAAGTGTTTTCTTACCAAATTATACCATTGGAACAGATGCGTATGAAAAAGCAAATGGAATCGTCAAAGAATATGGGACAAAAGTAGTGCTGATTGGAGGGAAGACTGCACTTTCAAAGGCAGAAAACAAAATAAAAGTAGCTTTGACACAGGAAATAGAGGTTGTCGCCAGTCTCTGGTACGGGGGTAATTCAACTTATGGAAATATTGAACAGTTGATCCAGCATGAAAGTGTCCAAAAAGCAGATGTCCTGTTTGCAGTCGGTGGTGGCCGTGCTTGCGATACTGTAAAAGTCATTGGTGAAAAACTAGCTAAACCAGTCTTCACCTTTCCCACTATTGGTTCGAACTGTTCGCCCGTCACTGCGGTATGTGTCATCTATAACGAAGAAGGCGTAATGGACGGACTCTTCTTTCCTTCAAAACCACCTGTACACACCTTCATTGATACAGCAATTATTGCCGAAGCACCTGATAAATACTTATGGGCAGGTATTGGCGATGCTTTATCCAAAGAAGTCGAATCTACTTTTTCTGCTCGTGGCGATGATCTAGGCTACACGGATAGATTAGGAATCCAAATCGGAAAAATGTGCATTGATCGTCTCTTGACTTATGGTACGCAAGCATTGAAAGATAGTGCCGACGATCGTCCCTCATATGCAATTGAACAAGTCGTTTCGGATATCATTGTTACTACCGGATTGGTTTCTGTTTTAGTTAACAATAACTATAATTCTGCTATGGCACACTCATTCTATTACGGTACGACTGTTCTAGAAAAAATGGAGGGATACCTTCACGGAGCATCTGTCAGTTATGGTGTACTGACCTTATTGATGATGGATCAGCAGTTCGATTTGTTTGATAAAATCTATGTGTTTATGAAAAAGAACCAACTTCCAGTATCGTTAACCGACATGAATCTCAATGTCACGACCGATTTAGAAGCAATCTTAGATAAAGCCATGGCAACAAATGATATTAAACATGTGCCTTATGAAATCACCCGAGAAAAATTTAAACAGGCCATTCTTGACGTAGAAACTTATCATGCTACACAAGAAAGCCAGCAAGGATATAAGAAAATCAGTTAAATAATTGCTAAAACCCCCATCAAGCAGGCTGTCATCAAATTGAGGACATTTCTTTGCTTGATGAGGGTTTTTCTTGTCAAAAAAAGCTTTATAGCTTTCGCTATAGAATCTTTTCTCTTATTTAAGTTGAACAGTTCCTTAATTAAGAAAACTGCTCCTTTTATGGTAATTGAAAAAACGAGTAGGCTACGATTATTTGGCAACTGTTTTTTTCATTTGCTTGCTTCGCAATTGTCCGCAAGCTGCATCAATATCTGTACCATGTTCTTTACGTATCACACAGTTTACGCCGTTTTTCTTCAATACATCATAAAATCTCAATACATCAGCTTTTGGACAGCGAGAATATTGATCATGTTCACTGACTGGATTATATGGAATCAAGTTGACATATGCTAATTTTTTCTTATCTTTTAATAGATCTGCTAATTGTTGTGCATGCTCTGGTCTATCATTTACTTGATTCAACATGATATATTCAAACGTGATTCGACGGTTTGTTTTCTCTAAATACTCATCCACAGCTTCCATCAATTTCTCAATTGGGAAACTTCGGTTGATCCGCATGATCGATGTTCGCACCTCATTATTCGGCGCGTGCAAGGAAATAGCCAGATTGACTTGCAAGCCGTTATTAGCGAATTCCTTGATTTTGTGTGCTAATCCACTAGTGGAAACTGTAATGTGCCGAGCACCAATTGCCAATCCTTTGGCATCATTGATGATATGCAAAAAGTCCATTACATCGTCGTAATTATCAAATGGCTCACCGATCCCCATTACAACGACATGTGAAACGCGTTCGCCAAGATTGCGCTCATCAAAATAATGTTGGACCATCATGATCTGCGCAACAATTTCTCCAGCAGTCAGATCACGGTTCTTTTTGAGCAGCCCGCTTGCACAAAATGTACAGCCGATATTACATCCTACTTGTGTCGTCACACAAACTGACAAGCCATATTCTTGTCTCATCAGTACAGTCTCAATCATGTTTTTATCAGGGAGTTCAAACAAATATTTTACTGTACCGTCCGAAGCTTCTTGGACGACCATCTGTTTTAGAGGATTGATGATAAAATGCTCCGATAATTTTTCGATCAATTGTTTCGATAGATTCGTCATTTCTGTGAAATTACTTACACGTTTTTGATACAACCATTCCCAAACTTGGGCAGCTCGGAATTTTTTCTCGCCGTTTTCTATAAACCAATTGATTAATTCTTCATTCGTCAAGCCATAAATGGACTGTTTTTCCAAAGTATTTTCCCTCTTTTTCTCAAAGTTTCGCTACATACTATACATGATTCATTTCCTTAATGCAATACTTCACAAATAAATCGAATAGAACTTTAATCTCACAAAAACTAAAAAGACAAGACATCATACCGTATTAGAAAAGATGGAAAAAAACCATTTTTTCTTTTGGTATCATCATGCCTTGTCTTTTTATTGGTTATTCGTTTTTCAACCCTTCATCACACAAGTTTTACATGTCATTATCGTCCGGCAACGTTTCTGATGTTTCTTCCTGCTCAATGAATACTTTCCGAGGCTTGCTTCCTTCTGACGGGCCAACAACTCCATGAGCTTCCAGTTCATCTACTAAACGTGCTGCTCGGTTGTAACCGATCCGAAATCTTCTTTGGAGAAGGGAAATACTTGCCGTTTGCATTTCAATGACAAGTGCTTTTGCTTCTTCAAACAGCTCATCTTGTGGCTGTTCTGGAGCACCTGTCGTTTCAACTTCATCTGTCGGCATCATTTTCTCTTCATAATGAGCTTCTTGCTGATCTGTAACAAATTGAACGACCCGTTCTACTTCGTGGTCAGAAATGAATGCTCCTTGCACACGGATCGGTTTATTCTCACCCATTGGCAAGAATAGCATATCTCCTCGCCCTAAGAGCTTTTCTGCCCCATTAGAATCAATGATCGTCCGAGAATCTGTACCGCTTGATACCGCAAATGCCATTCTGGAAGGTACATTTGCTTTGATGATTCCTGTGATAACATCCACACTTGGACGTTGAGTAGCTAGGATCATATGAATCCCCGCTGCCCGAGCCATTTGCGCTAAACGAATAATCGCATCTTCAACTTCATTGCTGGCTACCATCATCAAATCAGCTAATTCATCTACGATCACTACGATGAATGGTAAGGTTGGATGTTTCGTTCCGTTTTCCAAGTTTTTCTGTTGAACAAATTCATTGTAACCAGAAATATTTCTTACTCCGGTTGCCGCGAATTTTTCATATCGTTCTTCCATTTCTTGTACTACTTTTTGTAAGGCTTGTGCTGCTTTTCTAGGGTTCGTCACGACCGGCGTCAACAGATGAGGTATGCCGTTGTACATATTCAATTCAACCATTTTCGGATCGATCATCATCAGTTTTACTTCATGGGGCTTAGCACGCATTAATATACTTGTGATGATCCCATTAATTGCTACTGACTTCCCACTACCAGTCGAACCAGCCACGAGTAAGTGAGGCATCTTCGAAAGATCAGCCGTTTGTACCCGTCCAGAAACATCACGTCCTAAAGGTACTTCTAGTAATTTATCTGGGTGGTTTGGTTGTGCTTCGATGATTTCTCTAAAGGAAACCATACTGATCTTTCCATTTGGTACTTCAATACCAATCAGTGATTTACCTGGAATCGGTGCTTCCATCCGGACATCTTTCGCCGCTAAAGCAAGCGCGATATCATCTGTTAAGTTCACAATTTTACTTACTTTTACCCCTACAGCCGGCTGGACTTCGAATTTTGTGACGGATGGTCCTAAGCTGGCTTTGACGACCTTGGCATCGACACCGAAACTTTGGAAAGTTTGTTCTAATACGCCGATATTTTTTTCAATTTTTTTATACTCATCACTTTGATCCACAGTTGGTATAGAATCAAGCAAATCAACTGTCGGTAATTCATAGTCTTGGTTTTCCTGTTCTGCTTCAATCTCAAATTCTAATGAGGTACCGTCATCCTCTGGCAACTCATCTGAAAAACCTTCTGCTGTATTGGTCTGTTTTGGTGTATCTGGTACTGGTTTCTCTAGATTCGCAGGATGGATATTTTCTTGAAAACTGTCGATTGGAACAAAACTTAGCTGCTCCGGCTCTGTATTTTCTGGTTCCTGCCATTCATCAGCAGTATTTTCCCTTTGCTGGCTCACCGCTTTTTTCTTCTCATATTCTGCAGCTTCTTTTTCTGCAGCTTCTTTTGCAGCTAAGCGCCTTGCTTCTTTCGCTTCTGCGCGCTGTTTCATCCTCTCTTCCTTTGCCGCTTGCTTTCGAGCTTGCTTGGCAGGATCACCTTCCAATAATCCCTGTACTCGTTCTCCAATTGATTGGATACTATTTAACAGCTGATAGCCTTCCAGATTACTGAACAGGAATGCTCCTCCTGCCAGTAATAGCACTGCTGCTAAATAACTTCCAGGCTGTGCAATCAAGAAGTAAGTAAAATGATAAAGGATTGCTCCAATCATCCCACCACCAACGTTATTGTCTACTTGACTTTGTTTTATATCACTGGCTAACAAATCCCATGTCGTCCCCATGATATTTGGTTCCCCAGTATGGAGTTTGCCAAATAAACGGGCATGTAACAATAATAAGATACCGAAATAAAAGAGTATGCCGCCAAACCAGCGTCGGTTTTTACCAATTGAAAACTCTGTATTCTTAATGACAATCCAAAATCCTAAGACGGCTAATAAAAGACAGAGGATTTGGTAAGTATTTCCTGCAATGATCCGAAAGCCGTTTGCAATCAATATTCCTAAAAAACCTAATTTTAAAAAGCCGAAGACAGCAAATAAAATCAAGGTAAACCCAACACCAATCGTCAGCATTTGTTCCTGCTGCTGTTTTTGCTTTTTCGTTTTTTTCGTCTTTTTCCTTTTTTTAGTAGGCCGTTTCTTTTGTGCCATTTATTATCCCTCATTTCATCAAGTTTCATTATACAAAAAAAAGCAAGGGAACTAAAGTTTTGTTTGAAAGAACTGACGCTTTCTTTCATTTTTCAGCTTGTTTTACAGTTTTTCTTAATTTCTAAACGATTTTATCAAAAAAAGGCACGGCCATATCCAGCCGTACCTTCTTGTTTTAAGTATGTGAACTAAAGGTTCTCTCCATTTTCTTCAATCAGTTTTTGGTACCAGTAATAACTGTCTTTCTTATATCGTTCCAAAGATCCTTCTTGTGTTTCATCTTGATCAACATATACAAATCCATATCGCTTTTGATAACCGTTCAGCCAGCTAAGCAAATCTGTATAAGACCAGGTGCAATAGCCTAGGACTTCTGCTCCATCCGAAATTGCTTCTTTGATGGCTTTGACGTGGCTTTGTAAGTAATTGATTCGATAGTCGTCATGGATTTGTTTATCTTCTGTCAACTTGTCATACTCTCCTAAGCCATTTTCCGTAATCAGTACCGGCATGCGGTAACGGCTTGTGATACGACGCAGTCCGATCCTTAATCCTTCTGGGTCAATCTCCCAGTCCCAATTTGTTCGTTCGACAAATGGATTCTCAACTTTTTTATACATTCCAGGAACTCCAGTTTCTTCTGATGAACCTTTTTTTCCTGTCGTATTCATTTTTCCTGCACCAACTCCGTTTAATGGATTGAATGCATTCGTCGCCGTTTGATAGTAATTTATCCCAAGAAAATCTGGTTTAGCAGATTCTAGCAATTCTGCATCGCCAGCTTCAATCGTTGGTGCCCATCCTTTTTCTTCTAAGAACCTCATGGCAGCAATCGGATATTTTCCCCACATATAGACATCCATCCAATAATTGGCCATCAGGTCTTCAGCATTTTCAGCAGCCAGAACATTTTCAGGATTACTGTCAATTGGATAATTTGGCGTATACGCAAAGCTTGGTCCGATTTTCCCAGGCATTTCTAACTCGTGAAATTTATTGATGACAGATGCATTTGCTAAATTAGCAATATGGTTAACTTCATACATTCGTTTCGGGTCTGTCACACCTGGCGGATGTGCTGCTAACAAATAACCTAATGAAGTGAAGATATTTTGTTCATTCAAACTAATCCAGTAATGGACTTTCCCTCGGAATGCCTCAAATAATGTTTCTGCATAATGAGTGAAATCTTCAATGATCTGACGTGATTCCCAACCATTATATTCATCTTGCAATGCTTGTGGAAGATCCCAATGATATAAAGTCAACATAGGTTCGATATCGTTTTCAATCAATTCGTCGATCAATCTCTCATAAAAAGCGAGCCCAGCTTGATTGACTTCTCCTCGTCCATTAGGAAAAATCCGTGTCCAAGCTACAGAGAAGCGGTAAGCTTTCAGACCTTGTTCTTTCATTAAAGCAATATCTTCTTTATAACGATGATAGTGGTCTACTGCCAAATCACCGTTCGTTCCTTTAAATGTCTTTCCTGGAATCCGAACAAATCGATCCCAGACTGATTCTCCTTTCCCATCTTCTTGCCAAGCTCCTTCTACTTGATACGCTGCAGAAGCAGAGCCCCACAGAAAATCTTTTGGAAATGAGGTAAGTTCTTTGTGTTCCATTCATCTCTTCCTTTCCTATAACCTTCAATCGTTCCTCTTTTAGAATAACACGAAACCCCTTCCACAACAAAATAAAATTATGTAAAGGAGGTTGTGACAGAAGTGGTCAGCTTCAAGAAACAAGAAGTAATGTACGAAAATTGCTTCTCAAAGTTTTGTAAAATTTCGGCTTATTTTTCGAAGAAGCTACTTCTGGAACACCGTGTATAAGAGGTTGTGAAAAAGCTGCCCTGCATCAAGTAATAAGAACAGCCAAGTAAAAACAGCTTCTTATGTTTTTACTTGGCTGGATTTATTACCGCAGATGCAAGCTTTTGAACACCGTTTACCAAGAGGTTGTGAAAAAGTCGCTTAGTTTCGAGTAGTAAGAAAAATTTTGTGAAAATGGCTTTCTACATTTTTGCATAAATTTGGCTTAATACCGAGAAACTGGCTTTTGAACACCGTTTACCAAGAGGTTGTGAGCCTGCCATTCAGCTCCGAGTCACAAGGAGTTGGCAGGAGAACACTGTTTATTCGGAAAAAGGGACTGTGACACGTCTTTTGTCACAGTCCCCTATTTGTTAATTTCTCGGCGTAACATCTTCGCCAAACCATTTATCGGATATTTTTTGGAATTCACCTGTTTTCTCTAGTTGATCTAGGGCTTCATTGATTTTTTTCACTAATGTACTATCTGACTTGCGTGCACCAACTGCAAAATCCTCACTTTCATAAGAACCTTTTGTTATGTTGAAGTCTTCTAGTTCGTTTCTTTGTTTCAAATAATAGTCTGCGTATACTTTATCCATCAGCAGACCATCGACCCGTCTGCTTTTCAGATCGATCAATGCTTCATTAAAACTATCATACAAAACAGCATCTTGGTTTTTGACTATCTCTTTTAATACTTCTGGTTGTTTCGTAAATACATCATAACCAGATGACCCATTTTGCGCACCTAATCTCTTATTATTCATTTGTCCAAAGTTTGTGATTCCTGATTCTTTAGGTGTGATCAGCACTTGATCGTTTTCCATATAAGGTTTTGTAAATTGCACTTTCTTTTCTCTTGCCGGCGTTTTGGAATAGCCGTTCCATATCAAATCGATCGTTCCATTGTTCAGTTCAAATTCCTTCATTGACCAGTCAATGGGCTGAAAGTCTACCGTAATCCCATATTGTTCAAAGACTGCTTTGGCTAAATCAATATCAAATCCTGTGAGCTTCCCGTCTTTATCTCTAAATCCCATAGGAACAAATGTATCGTCTAAACCTATAACGATTTTTTTCTCTTCGTTGATAGTCGCCCAATTATCTGCTGAAGTTTTTTTGTTCGAACAGCCTGCAAAAAGAAGAAGACCTGCGATCAAAGCGAATAGAAAACTGTTTTTTTTCATCTCTATCTTCTCCTTTCTTAATGAATTGGGGAAACTTTTAGTAATTGATCACCGACATTTTCTGCAAATACTAAATCATGGGTGACAATAATTTGGGTTACCCCATCTTCTTTCAATGATAGGATCAAACGCTCGACTTGCTGGCGTAATTCAGGATCTAAAGCACTTGTTGGTTCATCATAAGCCAATACCCGTGGATTCATAGCCAATGCTCTGGCAATCGCTACCCGCTGTTTTTGTCCGCCAGAAAGCTGATAAGGATAGTTATTCAATAAATCACTAATCCCTAATGAAGCCGCTAATTCTTCTGCTTTTTTGGTGTATTCTTCTTTTGTCTGTTTCAATACCATTTTTGGTGCTAAGGTAATGTTTTCAAAAATATTCAGATGTGGAAATAGCTGGAAGTCTTGGAATACGACTCCTACAACTTGTTCTTTCATTTTAAGCTCGAATGGGTTGAACGGTACACCATCTAAATAAAATTCTCCGCTGTCAGAACTTTCTAAGCCAGCCAAGATACGTAAAAGCGTGGTTTTACCGCCACCGGAAGGACCTACGATAGCTAATGTTTTCCCATCTGGAATGATCAGATTCAAATCTTTGATTATTTTTTTTTCACCAAATGCTTTGTTCACTTTCTTCAATTCAATCATATTTCTTCCTCCTATCAGTTAGCGGTAATAATTTAATTTTCCTTCAACTTGTTTCATTACGATTGTTAGAATACCAGTCAATGTAAGATAGATGATTGCCACGCCTAGCAAAGGCAGTAAAGTCGCGTCGCGTTCCATCGCGATTTTCCCAGCACGCATTACGTCACCTAAACCTAATATATAGATCAAGGAAGAATCTTTGACCAAGTTGATAACTTCATTCCCTACAGAAGGTAAAACAATCTTTGTCACTTGTGGGATGACGATTTTCGTCACCGTTTGAAAGGGACTTAATTGCAAAACTTGCGCTGCTTCATATTGACCTTGAGGAATCGATTGTATCCCTCCACGAAAGATCTCTGCAAAATAAGCTGCATAGTTTAAGATAAAGGCAATGAGTGCTGCTTCGAAACGATCAAAAACGATCCCAATCGTCGGCAACCCATAAAAAATAAAAATCAGTTGCAACAACAGCGGTGTTCCCCGCATAACCCATACATATGTTTGAAGCAAGTAGCGTAGCGGCTTAAAATGCAAAGACAATCCTAATGCTAAAACAATCCCTAATGGTAATGAGCCAATCAAGGTAAATAAAAATAATTTCAATGTTGTGAGTGCTCCTACTAATAATTGCGGCATAACTTCAATCAAATACTCCATCTTCTTTTCCTCCTTTAAAATAAAAAAATCCTCTTGGCAAATGCCAAGAGGACGTATTATACGTGGTTCCACCTCTGTTTATTTTTTCCTTGCAGAAAAAACCTCACACAGTCGTTGCCGTTCAGATGAAAACAAAAAGTCCTTTGATCCGAAGATCAAAGGACGTTAATCACGTGGTTCCACCTTTTTTTACCGGCTCCTCACGGAAAAGCCAGCCTTATCTGGTCATCTAGCAACGACCGCAGCTGTAACGGGCTCCCCGGATTTTCCTACTATACGCTTCAGAAAATCGACTCCAAGATGTGTTTCACGGTTAACTGCTGCCTCTTTCCACCAACCAGAGACTCTCTAAAAACACCTAACGGCTACTCTTCTTTTCGATGTCATTTGTTTTAACTTTACGTGTAATTTACATGATTATTTTTCATTTGTCAACTCTTTTTTATGATACACTAATAAAAAAAGGAGGGTGATGCGCGATGAGTCGTGCAACCGAACAAGAAGCTTATGAACTACTAAAAAAACTGGGTATCTCTTTTCAAAAAGTCGATCATCCTGCGATTACGTCAGTCAAAAATGTCCTTTTTTCCCTACCTGGTCCGCAAGTAAAAAATCTATTATTGAAATCAAGAAAAGGAAAACAAATCTATCTTGTCATCTTGCCTGATGAAAAGCATGCCGATTTAAAAGAACTAGCTGAACAATTAAAAGAAAACCGCTTATCTTTTGTTTCTGAAGAACAGCTTCCTGACCTCCTAGGCGTTCCAGCAGGTACAGTGACTCCATTAGCATTGACGCACGACAAAGAGAAAAAAATCCAAGTCGTGATCGATGCTGCTATTGATCGTCAAGATACCGTAGGCTTTCATCCAAATATCAATACCACTACGTTGATCATGGATTTTTCCGACTTTGAAAAGATACTTGTTTACTTAGAACATCTGCCAGTTTATGAAAATTTGTAATGATAGAGTAGTTTTCTTATTTCCCAATTCAAGCGTCTTTTTCTTTATTTAGCACAAAATATATCAGAAATTCTTTTGGCCAATCAAACAATGTAACAACTAGTATGAACGCTGAAAACTAATACGAGTATTCTTCCATAGTTAGCCAAATCCATATTTATTGATTCTACGAAAAAAGAAGCATATATAAAAATGCTTCTTTTTTCGATTATAAATCGGAATTTTATTCTTTTGATTTCAGTCATATTTAACAAAAAATATTATATTCTAACTAAACTTTTTTATATTTTTGTAAGAATATCCCAGCACAGATAGTTACTATCAATAAACCAATGATTACAGCAAAACTAGATTTTTTACTACTTGTTTTAGGAAGAATGCTTTTTGATTTATTTGTTATCTGTTTAGGTACAGCTCTCTTACTAATATAATTGGTTCTTTGTTCGCTGGATTCTCCTGTATGAGCAAATATTTGCAATTTTTGAGAGAATAGATTTCTAATTTTCTCTCTCTCTGTCTTCTCTGGAAAATTTTTCCACGGTGTTATATGGCTACCTGGTATAGATATATTTGTTTTTTCCGGTGTATAACTGTTTTTGATGTTATACCCGTCAATCGTCGTACTGTATTCGGGCACGTTGTCTTCCGTTACAGTATAGATGATTTCTTGCCCGTCTCTGTATTTTGGCAGATTTGTGAAACGATAGCGCCAATCATCTTTTTCACTTACTTCTTTGTGTTGGATCGGTTGACCGTCGGCTAATAGATTTACTGTGATCGTCGTCGGTCGTTTGCCGTCTTGGTTCTCATTGTCTTCCCATGTTTTTTGTCCTGAGACTGAAATGACTTCTTTATTCTCATTTGTAACGACTAGCCCGTTTTCAATTTTTTGATAACCTGAAGGGACATAATCATTTCCGTTTTGATCTACTTCTTGCACTTTAAACGTATATTCGTTTCCACTATCATCATACTGTTGGATATCTTCCCAAGTCACTGAAGTTATTCCATTGTCTAATCGTTTTGTTTCTGCATCAGGAACTGGTTCCCAATTGTTTGTACTTGCTCTGAATAATTAAAAAATAAATACTCGGTCTTGGAGTGGTTCCACCGTTCCAAATTTTAGTTGCTGTGATGTTCGTAACCTTTTTCTTGTTATAAATAGGTAAACTGACTCCCTCTGTATCATTTTCGTTTATGGAGAATTTGAGTTCATTTGAACTTAGTGGATCAAAATCAATCCAATTGGGTGCTTCTTTTTCTTTTACAACATAGTCTCCTACTTGCAGGCCTTTGATACTAGCTTCTCCCTGTTCATTCGAAGTCAACAGGATACTAGACTGTCCTTGAATAGGCTGTTCATCTGCTCGTCTTAATTCGAAAGTCACATTTGGGATACCAATCTCTGTGTCATTAATATATTTGAAAATCTTCAATTCGCCTCTAACTGTACCGTTGACTCCACCAGAAGCTGAAATATTTTTAACTGTATGATTGAAACTTTCTCCATCAACAGCAGGTTTATTAAATTCTTTAAACCAAGCTTCCGAATGATTCTCAAAATTTATTTGTTCTGGGTTTTCTATGATCGTCTTATAACTCACCATTATTTTCCTAAGATTGACAAAGTTTTTTGGTATAGTTATTTCAATGTAATTATCAGTTACTGAAAAATTAAATGTAGCGCCGGGGAAATCTTGTAAAAATTGTTGGATTCCCTCTTCTCCTCTATAAACCTTCTGTTCACCTAAGTGTATTTGATTAATTTCAAACGTACTTGGATCTAATCTTTGTCCACTTTGGATTTCATCACTGATTTTAACTGGTTGTTCAACATAAGTGCCGTTATTGTTAATATTCAAAAACCATCGAATGTGCTTAGTATCTTCAGGTAGCATGTCTCCTGTTTTATAATAAAAAACGCTAGAAGAAGAACCAGAAGCTGGCTTTGTCACATTATAGTAGCTGTTTTATCACCGCTCGTCACGGTGAATGGTCCCGTATTTTCTTCACCGGTATCGGTTACGTTTCTGGCCTGTATCTCAAATTGCCCCCAACCTTCTACTGAGTCTAGGTTTTTAATATTTTCATTAAACACAACCTGCGCAGAATCTTTTCTGACCGTTAAAGTTCCAACATTTTTATTTTCAATCATTAGTGGGATTTCTTTTTGGAATCCTTCACCGCGAATATTTCCTTCACTTGACCAATTGATCCAAAGATAATCACCTGGCTGGATATTTTGTTTTTTTTCGTCAAACGAGAATTTTATTTTTATGTTTCCTCCATCTGTAATATTTGTTGGATCCACGGTCAACGAAGTGACATTACTGCTGATATCTCTACCTGCATCCGCATAGACATGAACAGGAATCAGTGATGTTATATTAGTAATAATAAATAACAATGATAAAATAATATTTCTACACTTTTTCATTTTTTCTATCTCCCCTATTTTAACTAAAAATAATCCATACTATATTAGTACTCAAAAACCCTTGTTCTCAAATCCTCTATGTTCACTTTATTTTACTTATTGCTTTCATTTTTTCAAGCTATATTTCCAATTCTTGGCTTACAAAAATGCAACATTAATAAATAACGATAGTTTCATAAAATACACTTTTAATTAACATTATTATTTTATAATAGCTGTTTTTATGTTAAACAAAGGATAAAACACAATATAAAAACAGTTGTTTCTTTATTTAAGAATTAAAAAATACAGACTCCGTTCAAATAAATGAACCTAGCCTGCATTATGTGATTGACTCTACTTTTTAATTCATTGAGATGAATAACCCGTTTTTATAAATGCCCAAAAGTAATCGGTGCCGAAGCCATTCCTCGACCTAATTCTTTTTCAAATTTTCCTATTGTTGATATCTCCATATAAAACGGTGATACTGGTTTAGACAATTCTCCCCTGATTGCTAACGGACGTAAACTACGTTCCAAATTATTTATGACTTTAGGATAATACTGACCTTTTTCTAAGCATGTCTTTGCGTCTATCAAAAGTATACGTTCCTTTTCTTTGATCTCTGGATTTAAAACGAGATCATATAATTTTAGTACCATGTTTTCTATTTCTTCACTTTTAGACATCACAATTTCCTCCCAAAAATATATTTCTTCCCACTACATTCTATAAACAAAGTATACGCTACATCTAGATTTTTTTAAATCATTACTGATTTGTTAAAACCTTTCAATACACTGTTATGGCAACGATTTTTATTTTAAAAACATTCTAAATTAAATCAGTAAAAATTTTTATTCTAAGATTTTTATTAGAATTACGCCTAATTTGTGTCTCTCAGGGCAATTCTAAGAACGTTTCAAGAGATAGCGACACTATCGTTATCGAAAAAGGCGAAAACCTATCTCATTTTCTGCTAATGTAAGTTGGTTTAGCTTTTGTTAATATGAATTTATGAAAATGGAGGTAATTAAATATGATTTTTCCTAAAGTTAATGACGCAAGCGTGAATAAAGGATCCTTTTTCCATATCTATGAAAACGAAGATTTTGAACTGTATAATATCCTTTCACAAAAAGAGGTCATCGAAAACCAAATAATCTGCCATCCAATTATTTACAAATCTATTTTCAAGCATGCATTTTTTGCTTCCAATGATTTTCAAAGAATGGAGATTACCGACTGTATATTCGAAAACTGTGATTTTTCAGGCTGTATATTGACAAAAAGCATGTTGCATCGCGTGAAATTTGTCAATTGTAAATTAACAGGTACTAAATTGATGGAAAGTTATATTGGGAACACGTTATTCGAGAATTGTAAAATGGACTATGTAAATTTATCTGGTTCAAACATAAAAGAAAGTAACTTTGAGCACTCTGTCTTATCAAGCGCAGATTTTGTAGACTGTTCCCTCACTAAAACAA
This sequence comes from Enterococcus sp. SB12, assembly GCF_030910025.2. Taxonomy (NCBI): domain Bacteria; kingdom Bacillati; phylum Bacillota; class Bacilli; order Lactobacillales; family Enterococcaceae; genus Enterococcus; species Enterococcus sp. SB12. The sequence continues at coordinate 2,037,141 of NZ_CP175675.1, forward strand.
TGTTTTATACTAATGATCTAGAAAATACTAGCTTTTTTGATACTGATTTAAAAAATATTGATTTAAGTAACAACTCCTTTGAAATGATTGAAGTACGCCCGGAACATCTAAAAAATTGTACGCTTAATCAGTTGCAAGCACTTGGTTTTGCTAGAAAATTTTTACAATTTGATTTGTCAAATTAAGCTAGACAAAATATCTTCATTCATGTAACTCATAAATACTTCCAGGGGTGTTTGATAATCCAAGGACTTTCGTGGAATATTGTTTCTCTTATTCGCCACTGAAGAGATAAAAGCTTGGTCGACTTGATTAAAATCCATGTTTTTTGGCAGACCATCTTTTCGCAGCAAGCCATTGGAATTTTCATTCAGTGCTCGTTGCGAAGGAGTCCCTGGATCAGCGAAATAAATAGCGATGTCATGTTGGTTACTTAAAGCCTTCCAATTAGAGAATTCTTTCCCACAATCAAAGGTAATGGATTTAAATAAATGTCTGGGAATCGATCCAAACCAGTGGTTCAGAGTATTCTCAATATCGATCGCCTTGCGCCCCTCGGGCTTCAAGGTGATGATGATTTTCGATAGACGTTCTACCAAAGTTATGACAGCACTCTTATGATGAATGCCTACAATGGTATCGCCTTCGATATGGCCGAACTCTTCTTTAAATGTCGGGTAATCAGTTTCTCTTTCAACGATATTCCGTTTAAAAGCCTGTTTTCCTCGGCGTTCTTGATGTCCATTTGGTTTCCGCTTACCCTTCATGGGCAAAGTCGATTCATCGAACACCTTTTCCTTGAACTGGCGATAAAGGGTTCTTACGGAACAGCTGATTGGTTTCTCTTTACGCCCAATGATAACGTCTGGCGTCCAGCCTTGGGCAATTTTTTCTTTAATGTAGGACTGTTGTTTCTTTGGCAAGACGATGTTTCGTCTGCCACACCGTTTCTTATTTTCTTTATACTGTTGGTAGTATTCAAGGGCCGTATGGCCTTCTTTCAAGAAATTAATGACGTTATAAATCGGTGTTCGAGATCGTTTCAGGTACTCAGCAATTTTCACAATTTTGATGTTTTGGTGGTAGTAAGACTCTATCATCACCAGTTCATCCGTGGTAAGATGGGTGTAGGTCATTCGTGATCACTCCTATGTTTTCTTTAGTCGGAATTACATTTTGAGTGTAGCACGAATGGCTTATTTATTTGTCTAGCTTAATTTTACAATCGGCGCAAATAAAAGTAGTATAATCAAAATGAATATATAAAATAAATTTTTAGCAATACAAATATTCATAAAAAAACATTGCCTATTTTAACTCTTCATGTATACTGACTCTATCTTCAAAAACTGAATAGTAGGAGTTATTATCATGAATAACATTTTAGGAAAAAAATAGAACTAAAAAAAGGGATATTGGGCACTATTGTCGTTGTACTCGGTTTGTTAGGGTTGCTATTTGCGCCATCCATCATTAGCATTTTTTCTTTAACTATCACTGGATTTATAGCATTTATACTTGTTTTTGGTAAAAAAGATACGAAAAATATGTTCTCGAAACCTGTCGCTCCTGTCAAAAATATAGCCAAATATTTTTTTATCAATGTAGTAATCAGTGCCGCAGTCTCGGTATTTTTGCAACAAATTTTGAAATGGGGTTTAACAGGCAATCCAATAAATGAGGCTTTCAGCCCGTTATTATTTATTATTTTGCCTATCATGATACTTGGAGAAGAATTGTTCTCAGTGGATTTTCTCGCTATTTTTTCTAGTAAGTTCAGCATTCCTGTCGCTAGTTTCTTGTCAGCAATCATCTTTGGATTTATCCATTACAGTACTTATGATAATGGAAATATTTTACACACTGTAGCACACATCCTTTTGATACAAGGGGTGGCAAGATTGTTATTCAATCAAGCTGCCATTAAAAGCAACTCGATCATTACAAGTTGGGCAGTTCATGTGATATTTGATTTCACAGCTATATTGCTAGTCGTTTTATTCTCCTAAATTTTTATAGAAATAATACATGTTCTATTGCTAAGAAAGCATACTTTATTTCCTTTAAACAAAAAGACAGATGTATCAATGGATTAAAAATCCTTGATACATCTGTCTTCTCTTTTAATGCCAGCTATAGGGATCGAACCTACGACCTACGCGTTACGAGTGCGTTGCTCTACCAACTGAGCTAAGCTGGCCTTATCCAAAAGAAATTATATACTCTATTTGGCTGATTGTAAAGAGTCCGATGGAAAATTAGTTTAATTTCATGATATTTTTCATAAAACGTGGTATAATTGATGTGAAAGGCAGGTTTTATGAAAATGGCAACTTTTGGAAAATTTGATACAACTATCGTACCATCGGAAATTGGTGAAAAATTCAAGATCAATACTCACGTAATGTTCACAATTCACGGCAAGTCGCAAACTGGAACGATTTCAAAGCAATTGAAAAATTCCGCTGTTGTTGAGATTGATGAAACTGCAGAAAATGCGAACTTGATGACGCAAAGTAAGGGTGTAGTAATCGTTAACTACAAAGAACTAAAAAAGATTTGAATTTGACCATCTCTGCATTTTTGGGATGGTTTTTTTATATGCAAACGAAAGCTGTGAAAAAGCTGTTCTGCATCAAACATTAAAAATGACCAAAAAAGGATGTGACAAAAGCTGTGTCACACCCTTTTTCGTATTTACTTATTTTGTACCAAACAAACGGTCACCCGCATCCCCTAGTCCAGGAACGATATAACCATGTTCATTCAATTTTTCATCTAGAGAAGCTGTATAGATGTCAATATCAGGATGCGCTTCTTGCAAAGCTTTTACTCCCTCAGGTGCTGCTACCAAACAAACAAATTTGATGTTCGACGCGCCACGTTCTTTCAATGCATCGATTGCCATGATTGCTGATCCGCCTGTTGCCAACATTGGATCTACTACAAACAACTGACGTGCATCAATGTCTTCTGGAAGTTTGACGAAATATTCATGTGGTTCCAATGTTTCTTCATCTCGATAAAGACCGATATGTCCCACTTTAGCAGCTGGAATCAATTCCAAGATACCGTCAACCATTCCAATACCTGCGCGCAAGATTGGAATAATCGCTACTTTTTTACCAGACAACGTTTTTTGTGTTGTTTCAGTGATCGGTGTTTCGATCACGATGTCTTCCAATGGCATATCCCGTGATACTTCATATGCCATCAACATAGCGATTTCATCGACTACTTCACGAAAAACCTTTGTTCCGCAGTTTTTGTCCCGAATAATAGTTAGTTTGTGTTGAATCAATGGATGATCGATCACTTGAAATTTGCCCATTTTTTAAGCTCTCCTTTGTTCTGTCGTTTCTTTTTAATTGTAAAACAAAATCAAGTGATTGACTAGTCAAACTCGCCATTTTTCCTAAGAAAATCCGTTTTTGAAAAGAAGTTTTCCTGCGGACAAGCAAAGCTTATTCTTTTTTCTTGATCCAAGAAGTAGATAATGCCATTGCTGCACGCGTTGCCTTTGTCTGATCCATAGCATTTACCATGACAAAATCATGGATGATTCCTTGGAAGCGTACTTGTGTAACAGGAACCCCTGCATCACGAAGTTTGCGCGCATAAGCCTCACCTTCATCTCTTATAATACATCCGCTTCTCCCGTTAAAATCATTGCTGGAGGAAGATCATTTAGTTCATTTATATTTGCTCTCAAAGGCGAAGCTGTGATTTCAGCACGCTCTTCTTCATTCGTCGTATATTGGTCCCAAAACCACATCATTCCTTCTCTTGTCAAAAAATAGTTTTCTCCGAATTCATGATAGGAATCTGTATCAAAATCAGCGTTTGTGACTGGATAATACAGCAATTGCTTGGATATTGGGAGGCCCTTTCGTTCTTTTGTTAAGATCGTCATGACTGTAGCCATGTTACCACCTACTGAATCTCCTGCAACGATTAGATTCTCGAGATCCAGATTTTTTGACTTGGCTAATTTATTCAGCTGTTGCAACACAGCATAATTTTGTTCAATTGCTGTTGGATATTTTGCTTCTGGTGATCGACTATATTCTGGATAGACAACGACGGAATTCGTACGAACCGCAAGTTCTCTGATCAATTTATCATGGGTTTGAGCACTGCCAAAAACCCAGCCTGCTCCATGAATATAAAAAATAACTGGTAATTTATTCATATTCCCTTCTGGTCGTACGAGACGAATATTGAGTTTTCCCCATTCGCCAGTATCCACCATCAAGTCTTCAATATCGACGGAATATTTGTTCACAGGTGATTCTTGTACTTCTTCTAGTAAAGCTCTTCCTTCTTCCGGTGCTAGTTCATAGATACGCGGATGAGGCGCATTTGCATCACTGAATGCTACTGCTTCCTTTTCTAACGAGATACGATCAGTCATGACTTTTCCTCCCTGAGATTTAGTGTGAAGACTAAAATTACACCTCATATACTAGAGAGCATCACCGATATTGTCAAAGAATCCGTTTTCCCAAAAAATAAACAGAAAAAAACAGAAAAGCCCAACATTGAACTTTTCTGTTTACTAATGGAATTTAAATTTTTATTTTTTATGCAACGGAAATTTTTCAGTTAATTCGCGTACACCTGTTTTGACTTCGTCTAGTTGAGCGTTATCATCTTTTGCTTGTAATGCTTTGACAACTAGTTCAGCCACTTTTACAGCATCTTCTTCTTTGAACCCGCGAGTAGTGATTGCTGGCGTGCCGATTCGAATACCGCTTGTTTTGAATGGACTTAGTGTTTCAAAAGGAATCGAGTTTTTATTTACCGTGATATTCACACTGTCCAAAATGCTCTCTGCTTCTTTTCCATTTATACCTAACTCGCGAACATCGATCAACATCAGATGATTATCTGTCGCCCCTGAAATGACTCTGGTTCCAATTGCTTGATTGAACACTTTGACCATTGCTTTTGCATTGGCGATGATTTGTTCACTATATTCTTTAAATGCAGGATCTAATGCTTCTTTGAATGCTACTGCTTTACCTGCAATCACATGCTCTAGAGGGCCGCCTTGAATACCAGGAAATACCGCACTATTTATTTTTTTTGCTAATGCTTCATCGTTTGTCAAAATCATGCCGCCTCGAGGGCCACGCAATGTTTTATGAGTGGTAGTCGTTGTGATATCTGCATAAGGAACTGGATTAGGATGAAGTCCTGCTGCTACTAATCCTGCGATATGTGCCATATCTACCATCAGTTTTGCGCCTACTTCATCTGCGATTTCTCTGAATTTCGCAAAGTCGATCGTTCGTCCGTAAGCACTGGCACCTGCTACGATCAATTTTGGTTGATGTTTTCTAGCTAAAATACGTACCACATTATAATCAATAACTTCTGTTGTCGGATCAACACCGTAAGCAACAAAGTGATAGGTTTTGCCACTGAAGTTGACTGGTGATCCATGTGTTAGATGTCCGCCTGCGGAAAGATCCATTCCTAAGATCGTGTCCCCTGGTTCTACCAAAGCGAGATAAGCAGCCGTGTTGGCTTGAGAGCCGGAGTGAGGCTGGACGTTCGCAAATTTCGCTCCGAATAATTCTTTTGCACGGTCAATCGCTAAATTTTCAACGATATCGACAAATTCACACCCACCATAATAGCGATGCCCTGGATAACCTTCTGCGTATTTATTTGTCAAGATACTTCCTTGTGCAGCCATCACTGCTTCGGAGACAAAGTTTTCAGAGGCAATCAGCTCCAAATTATGTTCTTGTCTTTCTTCTTCTTTGGCGATCGCAGCCCAAAGATCAGGATCAAACGTTTTGTAATCTACCACAAACAACAGCTCCTTTTTATTTTCCTACAATTTTATTTTTCCCATCAAAAACAAATTGCCAAATATTCGTATCTCTTCTATTACGATTAGTTACGCTTAGTTTTTCGTTCACTGATAGAAGATTTACTTGATAGCATTGTATCATACTAAAAGAATGCGACAATAACCAATTGATCATTTTTCAAAATAATTTTGTCCTGCTGCTTTTTTCAAGCGATTCATATAAGCATTCCCCAATCCAGTTTCTGGATATACTTGTACAAAAATCAAATCTAATCCAAGTGTTGGTTCATCTAATCCTCTTAGACCTGCAAACAATCCTTTAGCCGCCGCTTCTACTGAGTTGTCGTTATACATATAAACAGCTGCAGTATCTGTCCGCACTTGATCCGCAATTTCGGGGCTTGCTATGACACCTGCACGGATCTTCTTATTTTTTGCCCATTGAACTGCAGTTGACCAATCGCCATCTCTGACCATCAGAACACGTGTATCGGGTGAGTAGTGTTTGTATTTCATCCCAGGCGCTTTTGGTGTTTCATTTTCTTTTACAAGATGCTGATCAATAGCAACAGGAGATTCGATGACTGCTTCGATTTGTTCTTTCGTTACTGCACCTGGTCGTAAAATCATAGGCATGGCTGTTGGATCACTTAAATCAAGAACAGTGGATTCTACACCAATTCGCGTAGCTCCATCATCAATAATCCCGGTAATTTTTCCTTGTAGATCATGATATACATGATCTGCAGTCGTTGGACTTGGTTTTCCCGACGTATTTGCACTTGGACCGACAAGCGGAACACCGGAAAGTTCGATTACTTCTAGTGTTTTTTTGTTATCCGGCATACGAAATGCAGCTGTGGATAATCCTCCCGTCACAACTGAGGGCAAAGTGTCTTTTTTGATCTTAAATATCAAAGTTAGTGGTCCAGGCCAGAAGTTCTTCACAATCTTCTCTGCTGCCGGATGAAAGTTGTCCACATACTCTTTTACTTGTTCAAAAGAGGCGACATGGACGATTAATGGATTATCTTGCGGTCTCCCTTTTACAGAAAACACTTTCTTGACAGCGTTTGGTAAAAGAGCGTTGGCGCCCAATCCGTATACTGTTTCGGTAGGAAAAGCAACAAGTTCTCCTTCTTTCAGTGCTTCGGCTGCCTCTTGCAATTCTGTTTCATCATATCGTTTCGTTTCCACAGTTTATCCACAACCCCTTTTTCATACATTCTTATTTTGTCTGAGTTTATCCTCAAGTTTTCCACTGTTTGTGGATAATCTATTTGTCAATAGTGGATAAACTTGTTGATAAACCAAAAAGTCGTTTACATCCTTGTCAAATAAGTGTTTTTTTATAATAAAAAAACAAATAAAAAATTTTTCATCCACAACTTCAACCATAAACTTGGATCATTCGTTCATTGCCAAAAAGATCCTTTTTTATCGCCACTTTTTTATCTGGAAATGCTTGCTGAAATATTTTTTTTACTGCTTCACCTTGGCGAAATCCGATTTCTAAAAAAATCTTTCCATTTGATTTTAGTACGCTTGGTGCTTCAACTGCTATTTTTTCATAAATAGCTAATCCATCGTTCTCAGCAAAAAGGGCTATTTTAGGTTCGAATGACCGGACACTTTCATCCATCAGTTCCCATTCATTCCGACTGATGTACGGCGGATTAGAAATAATCACATCAAATTGCTGATCCATTACTGGTCCTAATGTATCTCCATGATAAAAACTGATTTTCGTTCCTTCTTTCTGAGCATTTTCTTTCGCTACTTCTAATGCTTCTTCTGAAAGATCCACAGCAGATACATGCCAATTTCTTCTTGCTGCTTTCAAACTAATAGCAATTGCTCCAGTCCCTGTCCCAATATCTATCACTTCTAACGGTACATCAGGCGTCTCGTCTAAACACCATTCGACTAACTCCTCTGTTTCTGGTCGAGGGATCAGTGTTGCTTCAGTTACCTTTAACCGATGATCATAAAAATCTGCATATCCTAGCAAATACTGAGGTGGATGATCTGCAAGCAGAAGTCGTAGATCGGTTTCGATCAACCGCTGTTCTTCTTCTGAAATCTCTTCGTTCATATGAAGGAGCCAATCAAGTTTTTTCCATTGTTTTCGTTCCAAAAATAAAAATTGGATACTATATGCTTCTTTCCCATGATCCTCTAAAAAAGAAGAAGCCCGTGACAGGACTTCTCGATAGGTCATTTTACCCATTTTGCATAGCTTCCAGTTTTGATGTTTGATCATACATGATCAATGCATCAACGATCTCATCTAATTTCCCTGCTAAAATCTGATCTAATTTTTGGATAGTTAATCCGATACGATGATCAGTCACACGATTTTGCGGGAAATTATACGTCCGGATCCGTTCTGAACGATCCCCAGTTCCGACTGCTGATTTTCGATTGGCATCATACTCGCTTTGTGCTTCTTGCTGGATCTTATCGTACACACGAGCACGCAAGATTTTCATTGCTTTTTCACGGTTCTTGATTTGAGAACGTTCATCTTGCATAGCAACAACGATCCCTGTTGGTAAGTGAGTCAAACGTACAGCAGATGCTGTTTTATTGACGTGCTGTCCGCCAGCACCTGAAGCATGATAGATATCTGTACGGATATCTTTGTCTTCAATATCGATCTCTACTTCTTCAGCTTCTGGCATCACGACAACTGTTGCGGTGGAAGTATGGATACGCCCTTGCGATTCAGTTGAAGGAACACGCTGGACGCGGTGCGCACCACTTTCATATTTTAATTTCGAATATACGTTGTCTCCGGTGATCATCATGATCACTTCTTTATATCCACCGATTCCGGTAACGTTAGCTTCCATCACTTCTGTTTTCCAGCCTTGTGCTTCAGCATACTTTTGGTACATATTGAAAAGATCGCCAGCGAATAATGCTGCTTCGTCTCCGCCTGCTGCTCCACGGATTTCCATGATGATATTTTTATCGTCATTTGGATCTTTTGGTAAAAGCAAGATCTTGATTTTTTCTTCTAAGACTTCTTTTTCTTTTTTTAATTCAGATAATTCTTCTTTTGCTAGTTCAGCCATTTCATCATCCAGTTTTTCACCAAGCAGTTCTTCTGTATCGGTGATTCCTTGTACTACTTCTTTATAACGACGATAAACTTCGACTGTTTCGCGCGTGTTTGCTTCTTCTTTTGAAAGCTGCATAAAACGCTTTGTATCAGAAATCACTTCTGGGTCACTTAAAAGTTCTCCAAGCTCTTCATAACGGTCTTCAATTGCTTGTAATTGATCGTACATGCTTATTCTCCTTCTGTAATCATTGATGGGTGAAAGTAATGTTTTCGACAAACGGGGTAATAAGCTTCATTTCCGCCAATTTGCACTTGATCGCCTTCATAAACAGGGTTTCCATCAATATAATGTAAATTCATGATTGCTTTTTTGTGGCAGAACCAACAGATTGTTTTCATTTCTTCGATTTTGTCTGCATAAAGCAATAAATATTTTGATCCTTCAAATAACTCGTTTCGAAAATCATTTTTCAAACCAAATGCCATAACCGGAATATCCAATTCGTCCACAATTCTCGTAAAAGCAATGACATGTTTCTTTTTTAAGAATTGCGCTTCATCGATCAGCACACAATAGGGTTTGCTTTCCATTTTCTGAATTACGTCAAATACGTCTGTTTCTTCAAATATCGGCATCGCATTACGTTTCAGTCCGATTCGGCTTGAAACAACGCCTAAACCATCTCTTGTATCAATACCGCTTGTCATTAAGACAACTGGCTTATTTTGTTCTTCATAATTATGTGCGACTTTTAGGATCTCGATCGTCTTGCCGCTATTCATTGCGCCATACTTAAAAAATAGTTGTGCCATGCTCTTTTTCACCTTCCAGTTTGTTCCTATGGTATTATACTTGATTTTCAGCATTTTTTACAGTGAGAATTTTCATCAAGCACAGATTAGTATTAAATCTATTGCTCACTTTTGTTCCAATTTTTTGACAAGAACTAAACATGGGTTCTATTCATCCCATAAATTTGGAAAAACTTCCAACCTTGAAAATCCTAATGATTCGTAGAAACAAATAGTTTGATCATATATAGAGTAGTGCCCCTCGTCTACAGTCTTCACTTGCAAATATTTGTAATGTTTTGCTGCGTAACCTTCTGCTTCTTTAAAAAGTTTTGTTCCTAATCCTTGGTGATGATAGTCTTTTTTTATTCCCATACAATAGATTTCGGCAGTATCTTCACTTGTCTGTGAAAGAGTGATAAAGCCTAAATATTCTTCTTTTCTTTTTTCACACCATAAAGGTAGTTTACTTGATTCCTCGATATATTTTTCCGTTGATTCAGGAAGCCCAAACCACTCAGGCAAGTCTAGTAATATTTCTCGGACACACTTTCCTTTTTCCTCTCTATCTTTTACAAACGATATCGGCATATTCTTTCTAGATTCTCCCTTTTTGAATTGAGTATAGCATGCTTTCTTTCTTTTCACGTGCTATAATAAGTTAAAATTTCAAAGTTTTACGTAAGGAGCTATTTGATGACAAAAAATATTTTTGATTCCATCGCTAACAATTATGATTCCCCTGACCGTCAAGCATTAGCCAAGATTATTCGCGAAGAACTAACTACTTATCTACCGCGCGACAGCCACCAAAAAGTCCTGCTGGATTACGGAGGCGGAACTGGGCTTGTTAGTTTACCGCTTGCGGAAAGATTCGAAGAACTGATCATTGCCGATGCTTCGGAAACTATGCTGAAAATGGCAGAAGAAAAGATCCAAGCAGCAGATCTGAAAAATGTCCGAACGATCCACGCTGATGCTTCTGTCGAATTTCCTGCTGTCCAAGCTAATCTCATCCTTCTATCACTTGTACTTTTACACATTCCTGATACGGAGAATATTCTTACAAAACTTTATGAAATTTTAGCTCCTGGCGGTCAATTGATCATCGTAGACTTTGACAAGAATGAACAAATTAGTCATCCGAAAGTCCATAATGGCTTTAGCCAAGAAGAATTGAATAATCGATTGGAAAAAACGGGCTTTGTCTCTGCTACTAGTCATACCTTCCATCGTGGGGAAAAGCTATTTATGAACAAAAACGCTTCGCTTTTCTTATCCATCAGCCAAAAAGCTTAAAATGAGATTGCAAAAAAAGTGAGCAACTCCAAGAAATAAGAAGGAATTTTCGGAAAAAGAAGCTGTGACAAAAAACATGTCACAGCTTCTTTTTATTTTTTTATCACATGATTTTGATTTCTGAAAGAGGCCAATAACGGAAAACAACTTTTCCTTGGATCATATCTTTGTCGACTAACCCAAACATTCGGCTGTCTTTTGAAATCAAGCGGTTATCGCCTAGAACAAGATACTTTCCTTTTGGCACAGTATATTCAAAGTCACTCGTAAAGGTGGATGAACTTTCTGCTTGTGCTTGGAATCCTGAGCTATAAGCATATTCTCCTTGTAACTTATCTTCTGAAAATTCTTTTTTGAACTCATCCAGATAAGGTTCATCATACTTTTTGCCATTAATGGTCAACTGGTCATTTTCCATCTTGACTGTATCTCCAGGCATACCGATGATCCGTTTAACAATCATCCGTTCTTCATCCCCCGGTTCCTTTGTAGTAATAATATCCATTCGTTCATAGTTTGAGATCTTAGATGAAATCAATCGTTGTCCATCACTTAATGTAGGGTCCATCGAATGCCCGTTTACAGTAACTGGTGTAAACACGTACACTCTAGCTAATAAAATAGCCGCTAATACAAGGATCAAAATCCCCCAATTTTTCAAAAATTCTTTCACAGCTTACCTCCTACTTGTATTTTCCTCGTTATTTATTACGTTTTTTCACAATACTTCGTTGTACTTTCTTTATTCTACAATGTTTATAAATGAAAGGAAAGAATAAGTGATGTGTTCGTCTTATCTTTCTCGTTATATAAAAAAGGAACGTGACAAAAGACGTGTCACATCCCCCTTATTCCGAATAAACGTTTTTATCGCAACCACTGATACACGGCGTTTCATCACATTATGAATGTCTTCTTCTTTGGCTACGACTATAAACCACTGGTTCTTCCTGCGACTGTGCCTTTTTTGCAATCAGTTTCAGACGATAAGGCTCATGATAGCGTAACCCGTCTTTGACAAAATCACCGCCGACGATGAACAATCCTACAGGTTCCAATGTGTCTTCTGTTGAGTCAAGTCGAATGGTCCCTACTTTTTCCATGTCCGAGTAGCTTCGTCCAATATTTAGAACATACTCTTTCTCTCCTGTTTTCTTGACATAGTAATAAGGATACAATGTATTTCTGTCGACCAGAAATCCATCCATGCGACCGAGTTCATTTGTTTTGATCTCACCATTTCCAATCAAATACCGCATATTCTCGGCTAATTTCAATTGATAATCTTCGTCATAAGAAACCATGACCTCTTGTGTATTCACTTTATCGATCGAATTTCCATTATCTATCGATTCTTCTGTCTGGATGTTGAACGCTTCATCAGGTAAATACTTCACAAAAAGCTGAGTGACATCGGCTTTCGTGTTTTTATCTAAAAAGTAATAAAATACATTTAAAACAGTAAAATAAACAAGCACTAGAAATGCAAGTCCATATAAGAAAAATTGAAGATAGTTTTGGTTTTGCCAAAGTCCATAAACAATTCTCAATAAATAAAGCGTGGGAATCACACTTAAAATCGTATATCCACGGTTAAGATATTTAGGACTGATGTCTAAATAGCCAAGGAATTTATGCACCCCGTTGATAAGGTCTAGTAAAAATGTCATTGAGAATCACCTGCTTGCTGGTTATACGTTTGTGTATTTCCTGAATCTTGGTTTTGCTGTGCTGTACGTGCTGCATCATCATTTTGCGTGTTATCATCTACAGTCGTACTGCTTGGTATCGTTTCGGAGCTAGCACTTGTATCCGGACTTGTACTTGGATTGGTTGAATCCGATGGAGTGCCATCTGGTACCGTATTACTTGTTTCGCTTGAGCTGTCAGTTGTATATGTCTCATCATACGACGAACTAGTTGTTGTATCGTCCCATGTACTTGTCGTAGTGGTTTCATTCAAACTTTCCGTTGTTGTTGGTTCAGATGTCGAGACTGAAGTAGTTGGTGTTGTTTCTTCTACAGTACTAGAACTTGAACTTGGTGCACGGTAGCTGGAACTATTCACAATACCTGTAGTAGTCGCGACAATCGTCGAGATTGTTAATACAGCGATTGGCTTCAAAATAGGTGCTACTTTTCGCATCTTATCTCTTCCTTCATTGAAATTTATTCTTGTTTCCTTACTTTACTACGGACAAATTATACAGTCTACCTTATTTCTACCATAAATTCTTTATTTTTTTCTTACGTTTTTCCGAAAGATTTCTTTAATTTTCCTCAAAAACTACGGTTGATGTTTTTAAGTAAGCTTTTGCTTCCCGATTGATTTCTTTCAGATCGCATCCTTGCTGCTTGGCAGCGAACACGCAACCACAATAACATTGGCGATAAATATCATACTCTTTGCACATTTGCAAAGAGCGTTCATAGCCTTTGTTTTTCTTGAAATCACTTGGCAAGTATTGTGTCCCGTAAATCTTTTGGATATCCATTCCGATCTGATTGATCAAAGCTGCATTTTTCTTTGGCGAGATGGTCAGGGCACTTCCAAAGTAATCGTATCCTAGTTCTTGCGCTTTTTGCGCAACAAGATCTAATCGCATATTGAAGCATGCACTGCAGCGAGCACCACCTTCTTTTTCGTTTTCAAGATGGTTTGTTAAAACCATTTTGGTGAATTCATTTGGACGGTATTCATCAACGATTAGCGCAACATGATGGTCAGTTTTCTCATTAAATTGGTCTACAAATCGTTTTTGTTCATGTAATCTTCGCAAATACTCACTTTTAGGATGAATATTCGAATTTGAAAAAAATAACGTAATCTCTGCATATTGAGACATGAATTCCAATGTGTGCGTACTGCAAGGAGCACAGCATGTATGTATTAATATCTTAGGCTTTACTTCTTCTTTCTCCCATTGCATGATCATTTTTTTCAGAACTGTATCATAATTTATTTTTTGATTTTTCATTTTCTCTACGATTTGTTGAGCATTAATCAATTTGTTATTCCTCCTCCTTCTTTTTTCTAGGATTTGCCTTATTATAAGCCATTTCTATTTTAATCGAAAGCTGTATTGTTATCTGTTTAATAATTTCTTTGAGTATTCCTAATTCCCCTTGTATACTGGTAGAAACGACTATTGTCAGGAGGATAGTACTGTGCATGTTGATTTATTCTTTCGAAGGCTGCAGCGGCGAGGACAGAAGTTTGCTGCCAATCATTTCTCATCGATCCAAATCATCGTTTTTTATTATATATTGATGACGGTCTTATCACTCGTTCTATTTTATATGCCGATTTTTCGCGAACCAGATAGCCATGTTTCTTTTGTGGACATGCTGTTCATGGCAATCAGTACAGTGAGTGTGACTGGACTATCGACTTTTGATATCAATTCTGTGTTCAATGATAACGGTATTATACTGCTGGAAATATTATTTCAAGTTGGTGGTTTGGGGATCATGATGATTTCTACTGCTTTTGTCATTTTTTCTAAACGACGAATCACACTGAAACAGCGACAGCTGATCATGACGGATATGAATCAACCGCGTTTGTCTGGTATCGTCCGACTGATTCGGATCACTTTTGCTATTTTAATCTGGTTTCAATTACTTTTTGGGACATTCTTTTCTATTTATTTTTATTACAGAGGCTATTTTGATCGTTGGCGTGATGCCGTTTTTTACGGTTTTTATCAGGCGATATCGGCTGTCACGAACTCTGGGTTTGACGTCACTGGGGATTCCATCAAGCCCTTTGCACATGACTATTTTTTCTTGATCCTGATCATGTTTTTGATTTTTGTCGGAGGAATTGGTTTTCCTGTATTGATGGAGTGCCGGGAATGGCTATTATACAAACGTTCCAATGCGAAGCTTCCGTTTCGTTTTTCCTTGTTTACCAAATTAGCTGTGTTAGCTTTTGTTATCTTGTTTGTTTGGGGAACTGTCTTGATTTATCTATTGGAAAAGGACCATTTATTCCAAGATTCCAATATGAGTGTCAAATGGATCAATTCGATGTTTTATTCGATTACGACTCGTAATGCTGGTCTGCAGATTCACGATTTGGGTGATTTTCAAATCACAACACTGATCATTTTTTCTTTACTGATGTTTATCGGATGCAGTCCTAGTTCTGTAGGTGGCGGGATTCGAACAACTACTGTAGCAATCATCGGTTTGTATCTATATTCCTTCCTCAAAAGTGAAGATAACATCAATATTTTTGGACGGAGAATCGATCAAGATGATGTGCGAAAATCAGTCGTTGTCTTTATGCTTTCTCTTGGTATGTGTTTCTTTTGTATCGTTTTTTTATCTGCTACAGAGGAACAAACGCTAATCTCGATCATCATCGAAGTAACTTCTGCTTTTGGAACAACTGGTTTATCTTTAGGGATTACCGGAGACTTGTCTGTTGTGGGCAAAATCACGATTGCTGCACTGATGTTTATTGGGCGGATCGGAATGCTATATACATTGATGTTATTCGTACCAAAAGAAACACGAGATCTAGGCTATGAATATCCAAGCGAGAAAATTATTATCGGTTAAAATGGGAATATAGGTAAGAGGGAATAATAAAATCACAGCAGCTTAAAACAATCATTTTGTTTCAAGCTGTTTTTTTGTTAAATCATGCGATTTTGTCCGATTTCATGCACTTTCAGCCGTAACCTTTTCTTAAGAATAAGAAAAGCAATTTAACCTTTTTTTCAACATATGGTATGATTAGTTGAATTTATTCGTCAGCAAATCGTTTTTGGAGGTTACATAATGGGAATACGCAGTCATTTTGCGATTGCAGTTGGAAAAACGTCGCAATGGGCATTAAAAACTTTTTTTAAAGGCGGATCAAGTTTACCAGGTAAACTAGCGCTGAAAGTCGATCCACATATACTAGATAGTTTGGCAAAAGACTACCAAGTCGTCGTTGTCACCGGAACAAACGGTAAAACATTGACTACCGCTTTAACAGTCAATATTTTGCGCCAGCAATTCGATGAAGTTCTAACCAACCCTACTGGTGCGAATATGGTACAGGGAATTGTATCGACTTTCTTGCAGGCAAAACCAAAAAAAGGACAGAAAAAGTTTGCTGTCCTAGAAATAGATGAAGCAAGTTTGAGCAAAGTCACAGAATATATGAAACCAAAACTGTTCTTATTTACAAATATTTTCCGTGATCAAATGGATCGGTATGGAGAAATCTATACGACCTATAAAATGATTGTAGACGGTGCCGCAAAGTCACCAAATGCAACGATTATCAGTAACGGTGATTCACCAATCTTCAATTCTATCGAAACAGTCAATCCTAGAAAATATTATGGCTTTGACCATGAAGAAGATCGTGAACAAATGGCTCATTACAATACAGACGGTGTCTTATGTCCAAATTGTCATCACATCTTGCATTATAAAATGATCACTTATGCAAACTTAGGGAAATATTACTGTCCAAATTGTGACTTCAAACGTCCTGAATTGGATTATCGATTAACTGATATGGTACGGATGGACAATGTGTCAGCAGATTTCGTGATCGATGGTCATGAACACGGAATCGAAGTTGGCGGTATGTATAATGTCTACAATGCTTTAGCAGCTACTGCAGTGGCAGAGTACTTCAATGTCGATCCTGATAAAATCAAACAAGGTTTAGGATATGACGAGAAAGTGTTCGGCCGACAAGAAGTCATCAATATCAATGGGAAAAAATGTACATTAGTACTTGTCAAAAATCCTGTAGGTATCAATCAAGTAATCGATATGATTGGTCTAGCTCCTTATCCATTTTCTTTAGTGGCTTTATTAAATGCCAATTACGCAGACGGAATCGATGTCAGCTGGATTTGGGATGGTAATTTTGAAAACTTTGCTGATATGGATATCCCAGCTGTTATTTCTGGAGGAGACCGTCATACAGATATGACTTTACGTCTAAAAGTTGCCGGGATTCCAGAAAATAAATTGACAGAAACAAAAGAATTACCAGAAGTAATCGAAAAAATCAAAGAATTGCCAACTGAGCATGTCTATATTTTAGCTACTTACACTGCTGTATTGCAGCTTCGTAAAGAACTAGCTGCTCAAGGATTTATCAAAGGAGGAATGAACCGTGGCTAATTATGAACTCAATATCGCCCACCTTTATGGAAATTTGATGAACACATATGGTGATAACGGAAACCTTTTGATGTTGAAATATATAGCAGAAAAAATGGGGGTTTCTTGCCATACGGAGATCGTTAGTATACATGAACCTTTTGATGCTGATAAATATGACTTGGTTTTCTTTGGCGGTGGTCAAGACTTTGAGCAATTAATCATTTCAAAAGACATCCAGAAAAAGAAAGATTCTTTGATCAACTATATCGAAAATGATGGCGTCATGTTAGCCATTTGTGGTGGCTACCAATTGCTAGGTCACTACTACATGGGAGCTAATGGAGAAAAGATCCAAGGAATCAGTGCACTGGATCACTACACGTTAAGTCAGGAAAATAACCGGTTTATCGGTGATATCGTTATCCATAACGAAGAATTCAATGAAACTTATTATGGATTTGAAAACCACAATGGTCGGACTTTCTTAGGTGAAGGTGAACGACCTTTGGGGAAAGTGGTACAAGGTCAAGGAAATAATGGTGAAGACCAATCTGAAGGTGTCATTTACCGAAATGTCTTCGGTTCTTATTTCCATGGACCTATCCTTGCAAGAAATGAGAACCTGGCAGCTCGCTTGATCCGCCTAGCTTTAGAACAACGTTACGGTAAAGAGTTGGACCTGCCCTATCTTGAAGGACAAACAGCCTAGTTATTCGAAAAAGGGGAATGTGACAAAATTTGCGTCACATTCCCCTTTTTCGTATCCTATTTTAAGCGACTTGCTTGGCATAACGGTTCACGTTTTGCTTGATATTCCCGATTGTTTTCGGATCATTGATTCCTGTGACTTCTTGGATCAATTGTTCTAAGTTTTCATGGATTTTCATTTCATGCAGTTGACGGCTTTGTTCATCTTCAGGATCATAGTAATTAAAAATAATACCCATTGTTGCCGTTAAATGTGGACAAGTCAAGTTATGTTCTTGTAGTTCTCTCACTGGCCGTGTAAACCGTTCTTGATAACCTAACTTACGTAATGGTGTCCGAGCGACACGTGTGATCGCATCAGAGATATTTTTGTTTTGGAAGCGATGAATGATTTTTTCAATATACGCATGATGCTGCTCTGCATCAAACCCCCATTTGGCAATCAGCAAACTTCCTGTTTCCTGCAGAACTGATTTTAATTGTGCCACAACTAACGCATCTTGCATTGCTTCATCAATGGTCTGATAACCTAATAAGGTACCTGTATAAGCGACAGTCGCATGACCAGTATTGACACTAAATAGTTTGCGTTCGATATATGGTTCTAGATCATCTACATATAAAACCCCTTTTAATTGGATTTCTTTATTTTTTCTTTGGCTATCGTCAATGACCCATTCCTTGAAAGGTTCTACTTGGACGAATAAAGGATCTTCATGGTGTTGTAATGGGACGATTCGATCGACTGCTGCATTTGGAAAGCCGATATATTTGTCAGTAAATGATGTTTCTGGAAGATATTTATACACTTCTTTTTCTAGAAATGCTGAACCGCCAATCATGTTTTCACAGGCAATGACATCTAAAGGTGTTGTGTTTCCTTCCATTTCTCTTTCTTGGATACCTTTTGCAATCAACTCGGCAATAAAAGGTAAGATATTCGGGCCAATGGCGGTAGTGACTAAATCTGCTTCAGCGATTTCTTGGATTACTTTTTCTGGATTTGTTTGATTGTTGATTCCTTTGACATTTTTTACAGTGATTCTTTCTTTTGATTCATCTGCTAATTCGATTTCGTATTCTTTTCTTTCATTTAAAGCATCAATGATCGTGTGATTCACATCTACGAAAGTAATCTCAAATCCATTAGCTGCCAAAATTTCTCCAATAAATCCTCGACCGATATTTCCTGCACCAAAATGTACTGCTCTCCTTTTTCTCTCTCCTTAAGCAATTGCTAGATTTTCCGTTACTTCTTCTTTGCTGAGCGCGTCTGCTAGTTGGACAACATTGTCCATATCACTGCAATAAAGTGCGATTTGCTGTACAAGTTGCAGATGCTCATCGCCGACTCCTGCTATACCGAACAAAACAGTCGCAATCTTTTCTTCTTCTTCCGTACCAAAATTGACACCGTCTGGCACCTGTACGACACAAATGCCGGATTTTTTCACATATTTTTTTGCTTCATCTGTTCCATGAGGAATCGCGATAAAATTCCCCATGTAAACAGATAACATGTTGTCTCTTTCTACCATGGCATCGATATATTCCTCATCAACGCATCCTGCTTCTACAAGCTTTTGACCGCAATAGCGGATCGCTTCTTCTTTGGTTTTAAATGATCGATTGAGCTCGATCATGTCGAATGGCAAATTTTGCATGCTGTTTTCCTCCCTTAAGCTGTCTGTTTCAAATATTGTGCAATCGATTCGTATTTTTGCGGATTGACCATGCTGTTGACTGATAAATGAATGGATTGAGGCGCAGCCATCTGTACTTTTTCCGCTAAACTTTCTTTGGCTACGATCAGTGAATCAGGCTCCCTTTTTAACTCCTGGATGTTGACTTTTCGTAACGGGATAGTTAAATGGTTCTTGTCTAATATATCTTTGAGCACGGTCATCCCCATTGTGGCTGATCCCGAACGATCATCGTGGACAAGTAGAATCTCTTTAATTTGTTTGATGTTTGCTGAAAGAAACTCTTCTGTTGGCTCGTTCTTGATTTCAGAAACTGATGGTTCCTGTTTGCTGCTCAATTCTTGAATGATTTCATCATATCGAGGTGAATTCAAAAAGTTTTCTACTGAGACAAAACGCGCGTTCGGTGCTTTTTGTTTTGCTCTTTCTTGTAGTTCGACTTGAGTAACGATCAATGTATTCGAGTCATCTGTCAGTTGGCTGATTGCTTGGTTAGTCACCGTTTGAGGCAAGTCTGCTTCCTGTACTTTTTTTCTCAAGATCGAAGCGCCCATCGCACTTGATCCCATCCCTGCATCACAAGCAAAAATGATTTTTTGTACGCCAGATAGCGCAGTTCCTTGAGGAATACCTTGGGCACCTTTAGATGCTTGTTTAGCTGCTTTTGTCTCTTGCACAGACTTTTCAAAGTCTTCATTTGTATCTTTCGCATCCGCTTTCAAAATTACTGCAGAAATACCAAACGAAACAGCTGCGGCAACAATCACGCCCAAAATAACAGGAAGGTAAGAATTGAACGGTGTCATCGCTAGAATCTCAATGATCGACCCTGGAGAAGCTGGCGCTCTTAGTCCAGCATCCATCAATTGGAAAATGAAACTTCCTGACATTCCTCCGCCTATAACTGATAAGAATAATAACGGTTTCATCATAACGTAAGGAAAATAGATTTCATGGATCCCGCCTAAAAAGTGAATGATCATGGCTCCTGGTGCTGAAGATTTTGCTGCTCCTTTGCCAAACAAAGTAAAAGCAAGTAATACGCCAAGTCCTGGACCAGGATTTGCTTCAAGCAAGAATAGAATAGATTTTCCAGCCTCTGCTACTTGTTCAGTTCCCAATGGTGTTAAAATCCCATGGTTGATTGCATTATTCAAAAATAAGATTTTTGCTGGTTCAATAAAAATACTTGTCAATGGAATCAAATGGGCAGATAAAATGATCTCTACACCTTTTGCCATTGCTTGAGTCAATGCATCGACAACTGGACCAATCGCAGAAAAACCTAATAACGCTAATCCAAAACCGATAAGACCAGCTGAAAAATTATTGACCAACATTTCAAAACCGGATTTGATCCGTTTTTGGAACAGCTGATCAAACTTCTTGATGGCATATCCACCAAGAGGTCCCATGATCATTGCGCCTAGCATCATTGGAATATCTGTTCCGACAATCACACCCATCGTTGCAATTGCCCCAACAACTGATCCGCGGTCACCAGCAATTACTTTTCCGCCAGTATAACCGATCAATAAAGGAATCAGATAAGTTAGCATTGGGCTTACCATGGTAGCGAAAGCCTCATTTGGTAAATAACCATCTGGGATAAATAGAGCCGTTAATACACCCCAGGCAATCAGTGCTCCAATATTTGGCATGACCATGCTTGATAAAGTACTGCCTAATTTTTGTACCCTCGCTTTTAGCGAAATGTTGTTTTTGGGAATCGTCCGTTCCATTTTGTCTCTCCCTCTCTCCTTTTGATACTCTAATTGTATCCGCTTACTAAAAAGAGAAATAGTCGTACTTTGGCACGAAACTTTGTGCCAAAGGTTTGAGTATGTCAGCAAAATAAAAAGATTTCGGTATCAGAAAACTTCAATTTTAAATAAAACTGTTATTTTAATTTTTTTATAATATGCAAATAATAACTTTTGTTAGCATTTCATTTAGATGTTTTTCATTCTATTATGTTATTAAATTTTATATTGGAGGCCTATCTATGACATTACTGATCAAAAACATGAACATGAAACGTGGTAAAAAACGTGTGATTCGACAATTGAATCTTTTAGTAGAATCAGGAGAAGTAGCTGCTTTGATTGCCCCGAACGGATTTGGCAAAACAACTTTGCTGAATGGCATTGCCCAACTGCTACCAACAACTTATGATCAATTGTCCCTTCACAACATCTCTCCTACTGCTTATACAGATTATCGCCGGTCTTTCTTTTTTCTAGAATCAACGAATCAGTTATCCGACTATCTATCGGCTGTTGATTATTTGACTTTGATCAAATACTATTGGCAGAGCAAAGTAGAATGCCAAACTGTTTTCCAACGATTGAAGATGACTGAGTACCTTACTTTGCCGATTGGAAAAATGTCTCTAGGAATGAAACAACATGTCTTGCTTGCTGCTTACTTGATCAGTGATTCATCTGTCATGTTATTCGATGAACCGTTGAACGGATTAGACCCAGGAAGTATTGATATCTTGAATAGCCTCATCAGACAATGGCAGAAAGAGGGGAAGACGATTCTTCTTTCTTCCCACGCTATCGCGAATATCCAATCGATTTGTTCTAAAGCATGTTTTCTAAAAAATGGAGAAATCGTCACAGAATCCTCAAATATGGAAGAGATTTTAGCTATTTATCGTAAATTATATGAGGTGTAACTATGTCTTTACTTACATTTGAACGCAATCTCTTACTAAAAAACAAAGTAAACTTTTTATTTCCTCTATTGTTGGTCGTGCTCTTTGCATTCCCACTTTTTTTTGATCATAAACTTGCTTATACAGAATTCGATGAACTGAATCATAACTATGAAGAGATGCAACGTTTGATTGAAACGTTGAAAGAAGATGAGAATGAGAAAGAATTTGTGGAAAGTTTAGAGAAAAGCAACAAACTGATCGAAGCAATCTTACATGCAAAAAACACAGGGAATGTCCAGCAAATGGTCGAAGCAACTTATCATTATGAAAAAGATATATTGGATCGACTGATTTCTGGTCAAAGACAAGGAATTCCAATCATTGAACAACAAAAACGTGTCGAGTTGCTCCGTTATATGAAAGAACATCAGATCCAAAGATATTCTATTTTTGACTTGCCAGCGCATCTCCCTTTAGCGAATTACTATGAAAATATTTTTTCAGGAATGATTTCTAGTTTTTTGATTTTATGTATAACCGCCTTATTTCTTTCTTCCATCATCTCTTATGAAAAAAGAAAGCAGGTAATCTCTCTAGTCAATCTATTATCGGATAGTATGGTAAAGAAACATAGCATCCGTTTTACCGTTTATTATGGTGCAGCTATGCTAAGTCTCGTGATGCCATTTTTGATCGTCTCTATACTAGTAATAATCAAAAATGGTTTGGGAGACTTCCGTTATCCTGTAGGAACGATCATTGGTCAGGAGATACGAATCCTTCCGATGTATGCGTATCTTTTCCAGAGCTTTCTGTTCCTGTTGTTGTGGGTGCTCTTTTTAAGTACAATCAGTTTTCTTCTATCTGCTTTATTTGAACATTCTCTAGTCAATCTTTTAGGTACACTTCTTTGTCTTTTCTTAGCAGAGTATCGCTTGTTTTCTTCGATTGGATGGATAGAATCAATCAGTCATTACTTGCCAACTTCTTATGTTGATTTTCAAAATGTGATCATAGGAGGAGATATTTTCTCGCCACTAGCTTCAGAACAGGTTACTTTCATGAATGGTATCTTGACACTTGGTATATGGAGTATCGTTTTATTATTCATAGGTATGGGCACTATCTATATAAAAAAGAGCTATTAAAACACAAAAATAATAGGGGCGGTGACAAAAACCTTGTCACCGTCCCCTATTTCAAATAAACGGTTTTCTAGAATAAATAGTTTTCAAAAGCTTGCATCCGCAGTAATAAGAACCTCCCAACAAAAATAGCTCCTCTTATTTTTATCTTGGTTGAAGTTATTACTTGATGCAAGGCAGCTTTTTTTACTGTGAATATTGGTTATATATGTCCATGTTCAAAAATCATTTGGACTTCTTCAATGGTTTCCGCATCACTGAGCGCCATTACTTGGTCGATGTCTGAACAGAAAAAGGCTAAATCTTGGAGCACCGCTAACTGATGTTCTTTTTTTAAAGCCACTACAAATAAGAGTGTCGCGATTTTTGGTTCCTCTTTTGTTCCAAAGTCCACACCATCAGGCACTTGGACTAAATAGATTCCTTCTTCTACTACTTCTTCATCTTTGTCAGTCCCATGTGGCAAGGCTACGAAATTCCCGATATAGACACTCGCTTTTTCTTGTCTTTCGATCATTGATTGGATATATGCCGGTTTGATTCCCCCTTGTTGGGTCATCCACTGGCCGATCTCGGTCAACGCTTCTTTCCAATTTTGATAGGATTGATCGAGCAATATTTTTTCTGCTGGTAGCTGGATCATCTTTTCACCTTCATTTCTTTATTTCTTCAATCAGGATTTTCGCTAGCAACTGATAAACGATTTCTTTATTTCCTGAGCGGAAGATCTCGGTGTTCAAGTCATTCATGATGATTGCTCCACTGATCTTTCCTAAAAGAATCCCGTCTTTTTCTTGGATTGGCGAAGGCGCCAGCATAACTAACATACGGGACAAATCGACTGGCTGTCTATCCATCCCTTCAATGGTCAACGGATGTTTCAAATTGAAAATACAAAAGATCGGTTTAGAAATCAATGAGCTGGATGTATGGAATAACCCCATATCTGTATGAGGAATACCGATAGGTGCTTGTTCATATCGCTTAAGCAATCGGCGATGAACCACCTCTTCATCCGTTACTAGTCCTTCAGGAAAATAAGGAAATAAGCTGCGAATCGTTTCGGAAATCGTCTCAGGATTATCCAGTTCTTGGATAAAAAAACGACCGAGTAATTGATTGATTTGATCCATGAAATGCATTGTTTCCTCATAAGTATCTTCTATCATCCACTCGTTATTGCTGTTATACGTAATTTTTTGCCTTTTTTTCTTCTCAATATGCGAAAAAGCTTCTTTTAGCTGTTTGACTTCATCTTCTAGCAGTAGCGGGGAGACTAAAATATATTTTCCACCGTATCCTGGTAAAATAGATGTAGAAATAACAACATCATATTCTTCTTGTAAATCGATTTTTTTTAAATCAGCAATCCGATAGAAATGAATTTGTTGGATGAAGGGAAAATACCTTTTCAATCGTAGTTCCAACATGCTAGTAGAAGCTAATCCACTTGGCGAAAATCCTGCAATACTGATATTGCTTTCTTTCGGACTTTTTTCCAATGAATTTGCAAAATGAAGGACCATATATGCGATCTCTTCTTCGGATAATTTTTTTTCTTGAAAAATCCGCTCTACTGCTTTACGGATTGCATTCGCAACTTCCTCGTATTGAACCATGATTTTTTCTAAAATCGGATTGGTCAGTGTCTCTTCTTGTAAAACGGCTCTTGAAAACACACCAGATAAATGAGTCAACAGCATTTTGTACAAAGTTTCATCTTCATAAAAATGGACATTCGTCTCTTCACTTACTTCTTGAATCAGTTGTTTTACTAAATAAGCAAGCTGTGTATCGAACGTCTCTTCAAAGAAATTCTGATCAAATGAGTTCGTGAAGTCATTTAATAATCCTGCAAAAAAGACGATCTCATTTACTGGATAAAGTTGTTTTGTCTCAGAAGCGATCCGTGAAAACAATCGTTTAGCTGTCTGTAGTAATTCTTTGTTTGCCAGACCATTATATGTCTCATTTGTCAGTAAATGATTTTTCGTCACACGCTCCATCGTCAATGTCAGCATCAAAACCAAATGTTCAAGCTTTCTATCACTTAGATTGGTCTTTTTTTGGATCAATTCTTCCCCGATTACTTTGCGTGCAAGAGATAGATGTTGCGGATCAACGAATCGAAAAAAATAATTCAGTGATACATCGAAAGAAATACTATGAAAAAGTTCATATTCATTGATTTCTAATTCTAATACATTCGCTGTCAGAAGCCGGCGGTATTTTTCCGGTCCTTCGATCTCGTATCCCTGGTTCCGAATGATTTCCAAAGGCAGTTGGCGAATACTTTCTTCCAACTGTTTGATATCTGCATAAAAAGTGGTGTTACTGATGCGATATGATTCCATGAAATGAGCAAGACTCAACGGCTCTGTCGTCAGTAACAACTCGGCTAAAATCGCGTGTTGTCGTTTAGCAGTGGATAAGTCATTACTTTTCCCATCTGTATTTTCTTTTAATTGCTCTAATACTTCTTCTGATGCCTCAATGACAAATGAGCCTCTAGCTGCTTTTTTCAAAGAAGCATTTACCGATTTCAATGAGACTTCAAGATTATCTAATTCGCGGTAAATAGTCCGTTTACTGACCTTCAATAAATTCATCATTTTTTGGATAGATACAGGTGACGGGCTACTGAGAAATTCTGCTAATAATTGTTTTTCTCTGGGCGATAAATACATCTTATATTTCTCCCTTCACGAGTTTTTCGTATTCATTCGTAGCTACCCAATGTTCAACTAGAACTAGCCGAGGGATCTTTTCTTCTAGCTGTTCAGTTACAGCTAGTTCTCTTTGTGCGATATAAATCGTTTCTTCTTGGATTTTGATTTTTTCTATTGATTCTTTTGAGATAACAAACTGTTTTTTCGCTTTTTTTGCTAATTGACTTAAAATCGTCATGCCCATAGTTTGTGAGCCGCGTCTGTTGTTTTTATACAAAAATACAATATTAGCAGGCGACGTTTTTTGTTCTGTGATATCTGCTATCTCTTTTTTTTCTTCCCGCTTTGGAAATTGGATCGCTTCTTTTATTCGTGACAGCAAGATATCTGTTTCCAAAAAGTGATCCAGTACATAGATTTGACTTTGAGGTACTTTTTCTCTTGCAAGACCCGCTAGTTCATGTTGCACGATAACCAGCTGATTTACCTGGTTATTCAATTCATAGATAGAGCTGTATCCGACAGAAAGATCGATTTTTTCTGCTGCTAATTTCTTTTTCAGCAGGGCGGCTCCCATAGCACTTGATCCCATACCTGAGTCGCAAGCAAAAATGACGGAATGAATGATAGATGGTTCCAAGATTTCTCCCCTTTCTTTGACCGTTTTGTTCTCTTTTTCTTTATTTGGTAATTTCAATAGTATCGCTGCACAAATGAAGGTCACAAATGTACTGATTGCTATCCCTATACTTACCCCAGCTAGTTGTGGATAAGGCGCATTGGCAAAAATCACGAGTAGTGACCCAGGCGATACAGGTGCAGCTAATCCCGTATCTAACCATTGAAATATCAACGTGCCGCTTGCCCCACCAGCCATTACAGCTAAAAATAGATACGGTCGCAGCAAGACAAATGGAAAATAGATTTCGTGAATCCCGCCAATCGCATGGATCATCAATGCTCCACTCGCATTTACTTTTTCCTGTTTTTCTGCAAAACAAAGGATAGAAAGTAAGATCCCTAAACCAGGTCCAGGATTTGCCTCCATCAAAAATAAGGAAGAGTACCCGACTGTTTGTGAGAATTCGATTCCTAAAGGTGTCAATACACCATGATTGATTGCATTATTGAAAAATAGTACTTTTAGAGGTTCTAAGATCAGACTGACAAGTGGTAACAGATTCATTGTGACTAGCCAAGACACAACGGAGGCGAGCAACAAGTGAACACTATTTAAAACTGGTTCAATAAAAACGATTCCAATTATACAAATAACGCTACCAGTCAGTCCTACTAGTAGGTTGCTGACAAGCATTTCATATCCAGCCTTGAATTTCACATGGAATCTAGAAACAAATTGTTCATATACGATGCCGGCAAGCGGCCCGATAATCATCGCTCCTACGATTTGTGGAGCATTGGAACGAGCGATCAACCCTAAAGAAGCAATTGCACCGGCGACTGCCCCTTTTTGTCCCCCTACCGATTTCCCGCCTGAATAACTGATCAAGATGGGTAAAAGCAGCTGGATCATCCAATGGCATACCTCTTCTAATGTGGTGTGTAAATCGCCAGACACACCTTTTGTTGCTAATGACAAGATTCCCCAAGCGATAAACAGACTTAGATTTGGCATGATCATTTCATTTAAGTGATGTCCAGCTTTTCTCAGTTGTTTCATAGACACGCGACTGCTGTTGTTTGCTTTCCATTTGTATTCCATCTTTTTCACCATACTTCTATTTATTGATGGACGGATTTTATGTAGAAAAAGCAGCAAACGAAAAACCGTCTGCTGCTTTCAGCTATCTGGGAACTATTTGCCTGGTTCAGACGCAATGATTGCTAGTTCACCTTGGACCGCCCACTCAGAAACGCCATTTGGAATAATACAGCTTGTTCCTTTTTCTAATGGATATGTTTTTCCGTCAACGACAAGGTCTCCTGCTCCTTCGATTACCGTCATCAATGTATAAGGGGCTTGTTTTTTGAAAGATGTGATTCCTTTAATATCCCACTCATATACATTGAAAAACTCAGTTTCTAAATAAGTGACGATCGATGAATTCCCTTTTCGGACTTCTTTGATTTGTAATTCTGGTGTTTTCGCAGGGACAGTTGTTACATCGATCGATTGTTGGATATGCAGCTCTCTTGTTTGTCCTTGCGCATCTTTTCTGTCGTAGTCATACACGCGGTAAGTCGTGTCAGAACTTTGCTGTGTTTCTAAAATCATGATTCCTTTACCAATAGCATGGATCGTTCCGCTTGGTACATAAAAGAAATCACCTTTTTTAACTGGTACTTTTTTCAAAAGGTCATCCCAGCGCCCATCTTTGATCATCTCAGCTAGTTCTTCTCTTGTCTTCGCATGATGACCATAGATGATTTCTGCACCAGGTTCAGCATCGATGATATACCAGCATTCAGTTTTTCCTAATTCACCTTCATGTTTCATCCCATAGGCATCATCTGGATGTACTTGTACAGATAGATCATCTTCTGCGTCTAAGATCTTGATCAATAATGGAAACACTGGTTCTGAAGGATGGCCAAACAATTCCTTGTGTTCTGACCATAGTTCATCTAATCTTTTCCCTTTGAATTCGCCATTTTCTACTACACTGACACCATGAGGATGCGCACTGATCGCCCAATCTTCTCCGATTTTATCGTTAGGGATATCAAAACCGAAGACTGAACGTAAACGGCTTCCTCCCCAAATTTTCTCTTGAAAAACTGGTTTTAAAAACATAGGTTCCTGCATAGTTCAAACTCCTCTCATTTTTCATAGCTATTATAGCATTATTTCGGTAATACCGCTTTCTCTTTCAAAAAGTTTTCAACAATTTCATCTCGGCACGTTAGGTACTCCGCACGATGATCGACAGGATGTACGCGATTTGACAAAAATATCAACGCTTCTTGTGTTTTTATATCAATCAAGAAAAACGTACCTGTATAAC
This sequence comes from Enterococcus sp. SB12, assembly GCF_030910025.2. NCBI lineage: Bacteria > Bacillati > Bacillota > Bacilli > Lactobacillales > Enterococcaceae > Enterococcus > Enterococcus sp. SB12. Next base: position 2,066,108 of record NZ_CP175675.1, read on the forward strand.
CAGTATGAAAAAGAATCGCATGACCGTCTTCTACATCTTTTTTTAAATCCCACCCTAGAGAACGATAGCCATTTTTTTTCGGTGTTTGATCTTGCAGTAAAGAATCAATCGTTTCTTCTTCTAAAAACCGACCATTACGGATTTTTCCCTTGTTCAAATACATTTGGACAAAAGTAATGCTGTCGTTTAAATCGATAAAGAGCCCAGCATTCCCTGCATGTTCAGCTAAAACTCTTGCTTTCGGATCATGAGTTTTTCCACGCAAAACCTCACTCGAAGGCAGTTGTTCTGTGGGAACGATTTTTTTGGAAGGAAAAGGAAGAAATAAGCTGTTCATCATTCCTAATGGTTCCAATACTTGTTCTTGAAAGATTTCCACTGCAGTTTCTTGGTAAATTTTTTCCAGCATCAATCCAAGAAGAATCGTTCCGGCATCTGTATATTTTACTTCTTTTCCTAGTTGCTCACCTGGTTCTAGCTTCAAATAAGCGGCGATCAATTCTTCCTGAGATAGCTTATCTCTGTTTGGTATCCATGTTTTGATATCAGAAGTATGTGTCAGTAAATGACGCAAAGTGATTGTCTGATTTTCAAATTCAGGAAGATATTTATGAAGCGGTTGATCGAGTTCTATCTTTCCATCTTCTAATAGACGTAAAACTAATGAAGTGGTTGCAACGACTTTCGTCAGTGAGGCTGCATCAAACAACAGATCTTCTGTCATCAGCTGCTTTTCAGGAACGACTTGGGCAAAGCCGGCTGTAAATGTTTCTACTTGATTTTCTTTTATGAAGGCGACTGCTACACCTGGATAAAATCCTTCTTCCATCTTTTTCAAAATAAGCTGTTTCGTGTGTGGATACATCTTTTTCTCCTGCTTTTCTATCAGATTCTTACAGTCCAAGCTTAAAGCTTAATCTATGAGGAATCAACCTTTTTTACACAAAAAAACTGCGCGAAAAACCGCGCAGTTTCCTCCGGTATACTATTTTCTCTTTCTATCTCTAGAATAAGCGATAGTATGACCGTTCATAAAATGACGAGACATGCGACAATCGTTAAGAAAGAAAAAGTTAAGCGTCGCATCGAATGTCAGTTTTATTCTTTTCTTTTGGCTCACTGACGAACCACCATTCGATTCCTATAGCATCATAGATTGTGAGTACTGTGTGCTTTTTGTCTAAGAAGAAATCAACTGATAGTTGCTGCAAGTGAGCAATCAGTCCTTCCATGCTTTCAGTATCGATCATGAATTTCAGAAAATCAAGTCCAATCAATTCATCTGTAGGCAAATCAATTGCGCCTCCGCTAGCTTCTGTCAAACCAACATGGAAATCTCCTTCATTCAATACATGGATGCCCTCTTCTTCATTATGTACCTTCAAACCAAGTACATGATTAAGAAATTGGCGTTCTTTTGTTAAGTTAGTAACATTTAAATGGATTTTTTCAAAATAAGAACCTGTTGATAGTTTACTGAATTTTTCTTCAGATTTTCTTAATAATGCTTCTTGATCCATTGTTTCCGGAATTTCTCTTTGGTCGTTCTTATTCTCTTCATGGTAAATTTCCAATTCATTCTCTTCTGGGTCTACGAGCAAAATCCCCATACGTCCATGATCTTCTAAAGCTTCTTTGATTGGATAATTCATTTTACGGATACGACAAAGGATATCTGCCATTTCTTCTGTGCTAGGGATAATCAATGAAAAACGGTTCAGCTTTTTGATCTCCCCCATGTGATCATTCGCTCTAGGACTTTCTTCCAGCAGCAACATTTCACTTCCAGCTTCTTCTGTTCCTAAAATGGCTAATTCGTTTTCTTCTCTTTTCAAATCAAAGCCAACAACGTTCTTGTAAAAATCAATCATTTTATCTCGGTCTTTCACCCGAATGGCTACACTTTTTAAATAGGTGGCAGCCCCCAATTGAAAATCTTTCATATTTCTTGCTCCCCTCTACGTCAAGCTTTATTTTAACGATGGATTCTTCTTCTTTCAAGCAATAACTTTGATTTTGTTAAAAAAATGTGAGAAAATTCGCATTTTGCTTGTTTTTTGTAAATTAATGAGTAAAAACTCTTATAAAAAGAGGTTGTGAAAAAGCTGTTCTGCATCAAGTAATAAGAACAGCCAAACAAAAATAGCTCCTCATATTTTGCCGTTTTTTGAGCTAATACCGAGGGACAGCTGATTGAACACCGTTTATTCGGAAAAAGGGACTGTGACACGACTTTTGTCACATCCCCTAAAAAAAATAATAAATTTGTACTATTCTATGAAGCTTCTTCTTCAGAAAACTGACTGTTATAAAGATCTGCATAGAATCCGTCTTTTTCCATCAATGTATCGTGGTTTCCTGTTTCTACGATCGAACCATGATTCATCACAATAATGTTGTCTGCATCGCGTATTGTAGACAAGCGGTGAGCAACAACGAAACTTGTCCGGTTTTCCAATAGGCGGTTCATCGCTTTTTGAATCAATATTTCTGTTCGTGTATCTACACTAGATGTTGCTTCATCAAGGATCAGGACATCTGGATTTGCTAAGAATGCCCGCGCAATTGTGATTAGCTGACGCTGCCCTTGCGAAATATTGCTTGCATCCTCGTTTAATACAGTGTTATATCCTTCTGGCAATTTACGAACAAAATCGTCTACGTGAGCAGCTTTAGCAGCCTCAATGATTTGTTCGTCTGTTGCATCGTCGTTCCCATATTTGATATTGTCATAGATACTTCCTGTAAACAGCCAAGTATCTTGCAGTACCATTGAAAACTGTGCGCGCAATTCATCACGTGAAAGATCACGGGTATCTACACCATCGTAACGAATACTACCTCCAGAAACATCGTAGAACCGTTCAAGAAGGTTGATCAGTGTCGTCTTCCCTGCACCAGTCGGACCTACAATAGCGACCATCTCACCAGGTTTGACATCCAAGTTAAAATCAGTCATTAGCAAGTTATCTGGTGTGTAGCCGAATTGAACATTTTCAAAACGAACTTTGTATGGTGTATCTTTTTCTTCTGGAAGGCCAGATTTTTCATTGGACATCTCTTCTTCATCCAACACTTCAAATACCCGTTCGGCTGAAGCAACTGTTGATTGGATAGTGTTCATCAAACTTGCAAGTTGAGTGATTGGTTGAGAGAACTGTGTTGTATATTGCAAGAACGCTTGAATATCCCCTAATGTCATGTTCCCATTTGCAACTTTTACTCCGCCTAGTACAGCGACGAACACATAGCCTAGATTTTTAACGAAATTCATCAACGGCATGATGATTGCCGAAATAAATTGAGCTTTCCAACCAGCGGCATACAGATTCTGATTTTCTTTTTCAAATACTTCCTGGTCTTTTTCAGTATGATTGAATGTTTTAACAATGGTATGACCACCATATGTTTCTTCTACTTGGTTATTCAATAAACCTAAACTTTTTTGCTGATCTGCGAAAAACACTTGTGATTTCGGCGCTACGATCATAACGATGATCGAGCTTAAAGGGATCATCAATAACGCGACTAACGTCAATTGCCAGCTGATTGAAAGCATCATCACGATGACCCCAATCAATGTGACTGCACTAGTTACAAATTGAGTCAAATTTTGCTGCAGCGTGCTTGCGATGTTATCCATATCATTGATTGCTCGAGACATGATATCCCCATTTGTATGTGTATCATAATAGGAAATCGGTACACGATTCATTTTGGCTTCCAAATCATGACGTAATTCATAAACTGTTCGTTGGGAAACACGTGTCATAATAAATTGCTGTAAAAAGTTGAATACAGCAGAAATCAAATACATCACGATTACTGTCGCAATGATCTGCGCGATTTTATCAAAGTCTATCGGAAATTTTGTTACTTGTTGGCCTTGTTGCATCTGTTGAGCGCCAGCCATTACACCTTTGAACATTTCTGTGGTTGCTTTCCCCAAGACCTTTGGTGTTTGAATTTGGAAGATCACGGCTGCTATTGCTAGTACAAATACAGCGATGATCGCAACCATACGTTTAGACATATAGCCAAACAATCGGCGTACCGTTCCCCAGAAATTTTTAGGCTTTTCACCTTTTACACCGAGATTTCTGCCAGGTCCACCATGTCCTGGACCGCCTGCTGGTCCATGAGAGGGACGTGTGTTTGTTTTACTCATGCTAAGTCCTCCTCTCTTAGTTGTGAATGAACGATTTCTTGATAAGTTTCGTTTGTTGCTAATAGTTCTTCATGTGTTCCTTTGCCAACCAGTTTTCCTTCATCTAGCACAAGGATCATATCTGCATCCATTACTGTACTTACTCGTTGAGCAACTAAAACGGTGATACTTTCTTTCATATTCGTTTTCAATGCTTGGCGAAGATTGGCATCCGTTTTGAAATCCAACACTGAGAAGGAATCATCAAACACATAGATATCTGCTGTTTTGACTAATGCCCGTGCAATTGCCAGACGCTGTCTTTGTCCACCAGAGAAGTTTCCTCCTCCTTGTTCCACATGGCTATCTAAGCCATCTTCCATCTCTGAAACAAAATCTTTAGCTTGTGCGATTTCTAATGCTTTCCAAATCATTTCATCTGTTGCATCCGGCTTACCATACTGCATATTGTCTCGGATCGTTCCAGAGAACAGAACTGCTTTTTGAGGAACAAAGCCCATTAATTCTCGCAAATTATATTGAGTCATGTCACTAATGTCCGTTCCATTTGTTTGGATCGAACCAGATTCGATGTCATATAATCGAGGGATCAAATTGACTAAGGTCGTTTTACCTGAACCAGTCCCCCCTATGATTGCGACGATCTCGCCCGACTTGGCTTGGAAATCAATATCTTCCAATGCAAGTTTTTCTGCTCCATGATATCGATAATTGACATGATTGAAGGCCAATGTTGCGTTTTTTCCAGCAAAAGAAACTGTTTTAGGATTTTCAGGGTCATGGATACCGATTTTTTCATCCAACACTTCATTAATACGGTCAGCTGAAGCTTGTGCACGAGGCACCATGATAAAAATAGCGGAAAGCATCATAAAGCTGATCAAGATCTGCATCGCATAAGTCATAAATGCAATCAGATTACCGACTTCCAAAGTCATATCTGCTATGTAGTGTCCACCAAACCAAGTGATTGCTACGTTTGTACCGCTCATGATCAATGTCATCATCGGCATCATCAATGCGACGATCGTATTAACTTTGATTGCCGTATTTGTATAATCTTTATTCGCTAAATCAAAACGATTTTCTTCAAAGCGTGTCTTATCGAATGCTCGAATCACTCTGACCCCTGTCAATCCTTCTCGAAATACCAGGTTTAAACGGTCAGTTTTCTTTTGCATACTTTTGAATAATGGAACAGCAAAGTACATGATTCCGCCGATCAAAATAATCATTACTGGGATGACGACTAAGAAGATTTTTGTCAACTGATGATCTTTTTGATAAGCAAGTATGCTCGCGCCAATCAACGTGATTGGTGCATTGATCATCATACGTAAAAACATTTGTGTAACCATTTGGATTTGAGTCACATCATTGGTCGTTCTTGTGATCAAAGAGGCCGTTCCATATTTATCAAACGCATCTTTTGTCAGACTCTCTGATTTTTTATAGACATCCGTACGCAATTGCTTACCCAGTTTCTGTGATTCACGAGTAGCAAAAAATGTATTTGCGATAGCAGCTAAGATACTGATCAAAGAAAAGCCGATCATCACAAAACCTGTATGCCAAATATAATCGACATCTCCTTGCGCTACCCCTTTATCAATAATATTGGAGGTAAGTGTCGGCAAATATAAATCTGCCAGTACTTGGATCACCATGAAAACTGCAGCTGCAATTGCTGAAGTCAAGGAGATCCGTTTTACGATTTTTAGCATCTAGTTCCCTTCTTTCTATTTATATACTCCGTTTTTCAGCCAAGAAAGTTTCAAATTGAATTCACTGATTGCTTGCTCTACTGAGTAATCTTCAGATGTTGAAAATAGGCGATACGAATGCGCAATTGTTGTAAATACAGTATTCATCACTAATTGGATCAGTAATTCCAATTCATGATCATTTTTTACTTTCAGCTTCGTCCGATCAATCAATTCAAGCAACTCTTTTGCATCTTGTTTGTGTTCTTTATGTGGATCGTGAGGCGTTTTTTGGCGACTCGTATGAGGAGCGACTTTTCTTGAGGCACGGTAATCCATGTTCATAAACAAATTACGATAAAAAGAAGCATTCTCGCCTTCCAAAATCTCATAAATCATTTTAGAAAAATAGGATTCGAATCCTTTGAATAGATCACCATCGGATTCTTTCATTAGTTGTAACATATCTTTAGAGCTGTCACGTCTCATTGTCTCAAAGTAATAAAAATAAAGATCCTCTTTATCTTCAAAATACTGATAGAAACTGCCTCTAGGGATATCCGCTAATTTGACGATATTAGCAATCGAAGCTTCTTTTAAGGGTACTCTAGAAAACTCGATTCTCGCAGCCTCGATTAGTCTTTTTTGTTTTTCTTTAGGCAAATGGAAAAATGTCTGTGTCGGCATATGGATCCTCCTTTCTTTCAAGATGACACATTGTCATATGACGCTATGTCATCATAACACCTCCTACCTGTTTTGCAAGACATTTGCATAGTTTTTTTCATTATCATCCGATACATTAAAAAAGTGATAAGAGGAATCCTTCCATTTGAATTAATGAGAGTTGCCCATTAAAATAGCCACATACTAAACAAAGGATGAGATAAATGGCCCAATCAATTAGTGTCCAAGACTTCAATAAATTGCCTCTCGATGCTGACAGCATCGTTTTAGATACAAGAAATACCTTAGATTACACAAAAAACCACTTAAGCCACTCGCTTTCTATCCCCGCTCCTATCTTGCCAAGACAATTAAAAAATCTAGATCCAAAGAAACTTTATTATATTCTAAGCTATACAGGCAGGCGATCAGAAGCATTAGCCGATCAACTTACTGCTAATGGTTTTCGTGCTGTTTATATCATTGGTGGGATGGAAGCTCTTCAGTCGAGTGTTGCTTGAATATTGCTTGTTAGATTCAAAAGAGGCTGTGACAAAAAATCGTGTCACAGCCTCTTTTATATCCTGTCTTTTTTTAGTTACGCCGATTGTAAAATTAAGCTAGACAAATAAATAAGCCATTCGTGCTACACTCAAAATGTAATTCCGACTAAAGAAAACATAGGAGTGATCACGAATGACCTACACCCATCTTACCACGGATGAACTGGTGATGATAGAGTCTTACTACCACCAAAACATCAAAATTGTGAAAATTGCTGAGTACCTGAAACGATCTCGAACACCGATTTATAACGTCATTAATTTCTTGAAAGAAGGCCATACGGCCCTTGAATACTACCAACAGTATAAAGAAAATAAGAAACGGTGTGGCAGACGAAACATCGTCTTGCCAAAGAAACAACAGTCCTACATTAAAGAAAAAATTGCCCAAGGCTGGACGCCAGACATTATCATTGGGCGTAAAGAGAAACCAATCAGCTGTTCCGTAAGAACCCTTTATCGCCAGTTCAAGGAAAAGGTGTTCGATGAATCGACTTTGCCCATGAAGGGTAAGCGGAAACCAAATGGACATCAAGAACGCCGAGGAAAACAGGCTTTTAAACGGAATATCGTTGAAAGAGAAACTGATTACCCGACATTTAAAGAAGAGTTCGGCCATATCGAAGGCGATACCATTGTAGGCATTCATCATAAGAGTGCTGTCATAACTTTGGTAGAACGTCTATCGAAAATCATCATCACCTTGAAGCCCGAGGGGCGCAAGGCGATCGATATTGAGAATACTCTGAACCACTGGTTTGGATCGATTCCCAGACATTTATTTAAATCCATTACCTTTGATTGTGGGAAAGAATTCTCTAATTGGAAGGCTTTAAGTAACCAACATGACATCGCTATTTATTTCGCTGATCCAGGGACTCCTTCGCAACGAGCACTGAATGAAAATTCCAATGGCTTGCTGCGAAAAGATGGTCTGCCAAAAAACATGGATTTTAATCAAGTCGACCAAGCTTTTATCTCTTCAGTGGCGAATAAGAGAAACAATATTCCACGAAAGTCCTTGGATTATCAAACACCCCTGGAAGTATTTATGAGTTACATGAATGAAGATATTTTGTCTAGCTTAATTTGACAAATCAAATTATTTATTCTTCAACCTTATCAATATGACTTGATAGCCTTTTCTTTTTCGAGTAAACTGATTTTGTTAGTCATAGTTATAACAATCATAGCAATAAAAGGAGAAGGTAAGCATATGGCATCTGTTTTAGTAGTCAAAGGTCATCCCCTAACTGCAGAAGAATCGCGCACAGTTAAGGCATTGACGTCTTTTTTAACAAGTTATAAAGAAAATCATCCAGATGATGAAGTGACTGTTTTGGAACTTTATCGCGATGATATTCCGGAAATCGATGAAGAATTATTATCAGGTTGGGAAGCATTACGTGCTGGTGCAGAATTCACTTCCTTATCAGAAAGTCAACAACAAAAAATTGCTCGTTTCAATGAATTGACTGATCAGTTCCTTGCTGCTGATAAAATCGTTATCGCAAACGCCTTATGGAATCTAAATATCCCAACAAAATTAAAAGCTTGGTTCGATACCGTCAATGTAGCTGGAAAAACGTTCCGCTATACAGAAAACGGGCCAGAAGGATTAGTGACAGGTAAAAAAGCACTGCACATCCAATCTAATGGCGGTGTATACAACGGACAAGACTTTGCCTCTCAATATGTAAAAGGTATTTTAAACTTTGTAGGCATCGATCAAGTAGATCAGCTATTCATCGAAGGAATCGATTATGACCCTGACCGTGCAGATGAGTTGATGCAAAATGCATTAGATAAAGCTGCTGCTTTAGGTAAATCATTTTAAAAATTGAGATAAATGCATACAAAAGAGACAGAGGAAAAAATCTTCAAAGCAGCATTTGTGCCTTGGATATTTTCCCATCTGTCTCTTTTTGTTATTCTTTCTGCTTTTTCAACGGATTTTCTTCATAAAGAGAAGAGATTGTTGTGTACCATTCAAAAACATGAGTAATCACTACTTTAGCTGCTGCATAAACAGGAATCCCCAAGATCACACCGATGATTCCGAATAATTTCCCAGAAGTCAGCAGAACTAATAAAATCGTTACTGGATGGATTGCTAACTGATTCCCTAGTACTAATGGAGAGATCAAGCGTCCTTCTATTGTCTGCTCTACTGCAAAAACGATCAGTACTTTGATGATCATGAATGGACCTGCTACAATGGCTAAAAAGATAGCCGGAATCATCGCTAAAAATGATCCTAAGTAAGGGATCAGGTTCAAAAAACCCGCAATAATCCCCAACGTGACAGCATACTCTAAACCAATGACCGCAAAACCAATCATAAACATGATTGCCACAGCAAAAGCCACAGTTAGTTGTCCTCTTATATAAGAAGAAACTTGACTATTCATTTCACTCAGCACATTCAACGTCGGTTTTTGCATGCGTGTCGGTAAAAATTTGACAAAATAAGGTGCTAATTGTTTACCGTCTTTCAATAGATAAAATAAGATAAACGGCATCGTCAGCAGAGCCACTAAAATAGTCGCTACCGCGCCAACAAAACTTCCAAGACTCTGAACTGTACTCTTAGATATATCTTGGATCATATCGCCTGCCGAATTCATGAACTTATCACCTGCTGTTTCCAACTGTTCGCGAAATTGGTTGAACAGCGGGTCCCGCAAAATCTCGGTTAATTTATTATCAATCGTATCTACATATTGAGGGAAGTTACTGATGAAGCTCACTGTTTGTTCCTGAATCTTAGGGATGATCACTACGCTCCCCCATGCGATTAGTGCAACAACCAAAACAAACAGCCCAATGATACTGTAAAGCCTTGGTACTTTTCGCTTTTCAAAGTAATCAACTACCGGATTCATCAAGTAATACAAGATTCCTGCTAAAATGATAGGCAGACCTACGATTGCTAAAAATTGCCAGATTGGTGCAAACAAATATGAAACTTTTGTAAATAAAAAGACGATCAGCAATATTAACAATACAACAAGTAAGGCTGTGACTACTTGATTATTTAAAAACCAGCGCCAAAACCACGACACCGGTCTATTCTTCTTATTTTTTCCTTCCATAATTCCTCCTGTTAGTTATAAAAAATTTGGCTTCCCAAACCAATAGCAGGCAGTCTATGCGGATGAAGATAGATTCCATTTGCAATTTGTCCTTCTTCTGGACAAGCATCAAAAATCAATGATACGTGAGCTACTGTCTCTAAATTCCCATTGGCCATCGGACCGACATAATCGATCGTATATACCTGATCATCAAAAGCAATTGTTCCGCCTGCTTTCAAAGAAAAAGGTTCGTCTTTTGATACTTCTTGAATCACCGAATATTTTCGTAAGGCAGCTGTTGCTGTTTTATCGAACAAAATCAGCACGGGTTCTTCCTTGTTTATTGCTTCTGTCCCAATTTCTGTAATCTTTGCCTGAATCATTGCACTCTCTCCTTTAATTGCTTTCAAAAACAGTATAACACATTCTCATTCTTTAGCCGTGTGGAATAATTATGTGATAGAATAAAAACGAAAACTATTTCATTACAATTAGGAGGAATCAGTTCATATGATCGAAAAGATAATTTTAGGAACCTATACGCGTCGCGAAAGTAAAGGAATCTATACGATCGACCTTGATACAGAAAAAGAAGAATTAGCCAACCTTTCATTAGCTGTTGAAGAAAATAGCCCTACCTATGTAGCAAAAAGTAAAGCTGGCAATCTTTACACAGTTACTAGTGTGGATGGATTAGGTGGTGCCGGTGCGTACGATAAGGATTTTCATTTTTTGAATGCGGTAACAGAGTCTGGCGCTCCTTTGTGTTATGTAGCGGTTGATGAAGCACGTCAATTACTATACGGGGCGAACTATCATAAAGGTGAAGTAAATGTCTACCATATATTAGGAGATGGCGAACTGAAAGCAGCAGATTCAATATTCCATCAAGAAACGACAGGTCCTCATAAAAACCAAGATCATGCGCATGTCCATTATACGGATCTGACTCCTGACCAACGATTAGTCGTATGTGATCTTGGTACAGATCGTGTGTATACTTATGATGTGTCCGAAAACGGCAAATTGAATCTTGTAACTACCTTCACTGCAGAGCCAGGAACAGGCCCTCGCCATCTTGTCTTTCATCCAAATGGACAATTCGCTTATTTATTTGGTGAATTAGACAGCACAGTCCGCGTGCTTTCTTATAATAAAGAAACAGGTGCTTTTGAAGAATTACAGAAAATATCGACCTTGCCAGAAGAATTCGACGGTGAAAATGGAGGGGCAGCTATCCGCATTTCAAATGATGGCAAGTTCCTTTATGCTTCTAACCGAGGACATAACTCGATTGCTGTATTCGCAGTTTTTGAAGATGGTTCCCACATTCAAAACAAGCAAATTATCTCAACAGAAGGGGATTTCCCCCGCGATTTCGCACTAGATCCAAGCAATAATTTTGTCGTGTGTGCCAATCAGAATACCGATAATCTGACATTATATCGCCGTCATCCTGAAACAGGATTACTGGAATTACTGAAAAAAGATGTCTATGCACCAGAATGTGTCTGTGTTTATTTTGATCGTTAGTAAGAAAAGGAGAATGAAATGAATCAGCAAGACGTATTAGACAGACTACGGGAAGAACTAAATATTCCTTTCTTTGATGGGAAAATCGAAGATAAAGAGTATAGCGAAGAGGAATATCAGAAACTCAAAGCCGATTTACAGAACTACTTTGAACAATATGTACAGAATGTAGAAAACTAATCAGCTTTCCATACTATCTGAAAAGAACATCAGGACAAGACTTTTCCGTCTATCCTGATGTTCTTTTCTACAAATAAAAAACCGCCGAGATGGTTAGACTCGACGGAAAAGGAGTATTTACTCGATTTTGAGTAAGTACAAGGTTGTTGTTGGTTATAGGTATGTCATTATCATAAAGGATTTTGATCACTCTATCATAAAGGTAATATTACATTTATATTAGATAACTCTAGTTTTTATTGTTATCAAAGATTTCTTTTATTTTTTCAACAACAAATTAGTCATTTTTTGGATGGCAGCTGTCAATTGGTCTGTCGCTTGGTCTTGTTTTGCTTCAGATGTATTGAATAGATCTTCATCTACCCCTGATTCAAGATCGATACTTTGGATCATTTCTTCACAGCCTGCTACATATGAAAGATAAGCTTTTTCAAAATTTTTATGAATGCCCATTGCTTTTGCTGGTGGACGCAAAGTACTGACTTTCTTAAGCATTGCCCGATATTTTTTTGTTCCTTCTTCAAATAACAGGATGATCTCTTCAAGAGTCGATTTGTCCAGGTCACTTGTTTTTCCTTCATCGATTGCGTTTCTGATCACTTCATATTTCGGATGCATTCCTTCTCCGATTGCTTCTGTTTCCTTGACGATTTGATCGATGGACTGCACATAATAGCCAATATTCGGTAACATGTTCGTTTTCCTACTTTCTCCATTGTTGTTATTATTTATTCTACTTGTTTTTATCCTCAAATGACAAGTACTTGAAAAAATTTAATGGTTTCTATACAGCTCGCCATTCTTATTCGTGCTCAAAGAAACCATCTGCTAAACTATATTGTTTCCCTGCGACAATGTCATATTGGATCAATTGATATTCGTCGTAAATCTCTTGTTGCGAGCGATTGAATTGCGCTTCTTTATACCACTGTCCGTTTTGATAGTACAGTTCTCGTTCAAACGCCGGAAGTTCCTGTTCTAATGATAAAAGCAGCTGATAAAAGCCATTTGTTGTCTGATTCGTCTGTTCCATTAGATTCGCTGCAAAATAAAACGGACTGGTGATTGCATCTTGAGTCGTTTGCTTTTCTAATTTCCCTTTGCTGTCAAACATCAAGAATTGTGTTTCATGCAATGTTTGTTTATCATTTTTGGCTTGGATGGTATCTGAATAAATCCCTGGCAGATGATCCCCCCAAAAAACAACTAAAGTCCTTCTAGAAAGATTCTTCAATTCTTCCGTGAACTGCTTCAGTGCCGTGCTGCTATAGGAAATATCTTGCAGATAATTCTCTAAGTCAAGCGTCCTACTTCCATCTGAAATTTCTGCAGAATAGCCCAGTCTATCATACTTTCCATTGTAAGGCATATGTGTCTGCATCGTGACTAAATGAATGAACTGAGGTGTTTTTTCTTCCTTGAGAAGTGTCATTACTTCTTTGTAAGCTGACTCATCAGAAATATATGGATTATTCTCTATCGTATCCGTATAGGTCATCGTACGCTCGCTGATGAACTGGTCAAATCCTAATGTCTGATAAACATCCTCTCTTTTATACATCGAAGTATTGTATGGATGGATCGCTGTCGTCTGGTATGATTGTGCGTTTAACGCTAAAACGATAGAAGGAAGCTGATCCATTTTTGGTACAAGCATCGTGTAAGGGGTGGTGAGTTGCGCATTAAATAACGCCATAGAAAAACCAGTCAATGCTTCAAATTCGATATTTGCTGTTCCACCGCCATAGTTTTGAGAAAGCATATTGCCACTATATGTTTGATCAGCTACTTCATAATAATCTGCCAATGGCTCACCAGATACTTCTACGCCGTTTAATCGACTAGGATCTGAGAAACTTTCACTCATCACGAACACGATGTTCGGCGACTCTTCCTCTACAGTTTTATTTTTTTCATCGGCTAGCTTCTGGTATTTTTCAGTGATTTCTTTGATCTTTTCTTTCGAATATCCTTCAGGTTCATCCATTGGTTCTACCTTCAGATTGTACAAAAACCCACCGATAAAACCAGTGTTATAGTAGTTCATTTTCTGGCTGTAAGGTATCCATAGTGCCGTTTTATTATATGCTTTTCGCAACAAATTATCGGGATTGTTGAAATTACTGATATACCCTAGCAGTCCAATTGCCACAAGCAGTGTCGTTAATCGGATCAATTGGAATCGCCTTCCTTTTTTCAGGCTTCGAAACATGTACCAGCAAAACAATCCTAGCACGGTTCCTGCGGCAGCTAAGATCACTGTAAACAGCATAGTGCCGGTCATATCTTTCAGCAATCCGATTTCAGTGATCATCTTCAAATCGTCTGGATAAATCGGTTCTTGCCGATAACTCATTTTCATATAATTTGCAAAACCTAATACACCGATGGCTACGACATACGTAAGGGAACCTAAAGGGACAGATCCTGCTAGTGCAATCAGAAAAATAAGAATGATCAGCAAGACGAGACAGGCTAAGAAGAATTTTTCCGTATGCCAAGAAAAAGCAAATTTCAACGCAAGGTCTACGGATAGATCATTTTGACACCACTGCAAAAATAAATTACTAAAAACAACAAGAAAAAAGATACTGATGATCGCTGCTGTTCCTTTTAAAATCTTTTTCTGTTTGGTCGAAAGTCTGCTTATATATCTTTTCAAATGCTTGCTCCTTCATTTCTATCAATAAAAGAATGTTGCTTCTCTTATTTTAGTTGTACGAAATTCGAAAGTAAAGAACGGAAAGAAGAATTAATGAAATCCAAATATTCTCTTTCTTTATGGCCTTTCTGGTTTCTTTAATAAGCGGACCTTTCGTACTCCAGAAATTTTTTCTAGCTGTTGTTTCACTTGATTGAGCTGTTCAAAAGCAGTACTGTCTATGTCAATCAATATGTAGACATGCTCATTCTTATGGTTACGCGATATATCTGCGATCGCTAGCTCGTTCTCATTCAGCAGAGAAAATATCTCTGCTAATATATTGGTTTTCTTTTGATAAAATATAGTGAATCGAAACGGCGCTTGGAAAAACATTCGTGCGGATGGATAATTGACCGCTTCTCTAACCGTACCGAACAAAAGATAATCTTTTAAGGCTTCAACTGCCAAACGTCCGCTGTCTGCCAAAGCTTCCTGAGTCGATCCCCCTAGATGAGGCAACATAAGTATACGGTCATTTTCTAAGAACTCTTCTTCTGGGAAATCAGTCACGTATTTGGCCAGATGTTGTTTTTCCAATGCTTGCATAACAGCATATTTATCAACAATTTCACTTCTTCCTACATTGATAAGTACAGCATCTTTTTTCATTTTTTCTATATTCGCCTGATCGATCAATCCTTTTGTATCTTCTGTCAACGGCAGCATGACTACGATGTAATCCGAGGTAGAAAGAACTGTTTCTAAATCTGCTTGCCGAACATAATCCAACTGGGCATCGCGGATAGAATAACCCAAGACATCCATCCCTAAGCTATAGCAACTTAGCGCTACTTTTGTGCCTATCGCTCCAAGACCAAGAAGACCGATGGTTTTGCCTTGCAATTCTCGTCCCACATAAGCACTTCTTTTGTTTTCTGCCTGTTCTAAAATATTAGGACCTGTTAGTGTTTGTACCATACGACTTGCTTCGATTATCGGACGGGAAGATAAGAGCAAACAGCACAAAACAAGCTCTTTTACTGCATTAGCATTTACACCTGGTGTATTCATGACGATCGTCCCGTTTTCAGAAGCTTTTTCAACGTTGATCGTGTTCACCCCAACACCAGCTCTTGAAATTGCTAGCAAATCTGGTGTAAGCCATTCATCTTTCACTTTCGTACTACGAATAACTATTCCTTCGGCTGGCAAATCATCTATTATTTTGAAATATTCCCCTTGTAACTTTTCTATCTCTTGTTCTGGAATAGCATCAATCAAATGAACGTGATACATAAAACCCCCTCCTTACTAACAAGTATCTCGAAATTTCTGCAATTAGACAACTGTTTACCATTTGACTTCCTAGAAGCAAAAAGAGCAGTTAGAGCAGAGTAGGATTAGTGATAAAAATAAGGCTATGACAAGTTACTGCCATAAGCCTTATTTTCGAGAGCAAAATATTGAGGGTGAGATATCTTGATAAATGGTGTTCCGTTAGCTGACATTGATAATAAGACTAAATTTCAAAAAAGTTGAAAAGCAAATTTCGTCAATCTCTTCTTAATTCTTAAAACTAAGCGGCTTTTTCACAACCTCTTTTTATCTAATAACCACTGTTTCCAACTCAACTAATTTTGCCCACGTTTCAATTTGATCTGTTGTTAGATTTAGCGAGACAACGGTATGATGACCGCCACCTGCCTGAATCCATGAATGGACACCTTCATGGAAATTCGGTTTAGTTTTCCATAACACACGTGCAACAGGTAAATTAGGTGCTTCAGTCGTTGGTTCAAAGGCTTCTACTTCATTGATCAGCAGTTTATAATGCGTACCGAAATCTGCCATCGATACGACTACCCCTTCTCCTGCTTTCCCATCAAACACAAGACGCGCCGGATCTTCTCTATCTCCCATTGATAAAGGAGAAACAACGATTCTTGGTTTCGTCGCAGCAAGCGTCGGATCTACTTCCATCATATGGGATTCCAAGATTGCTTCTTGGCCACTAGCTAGCTCGTAAGTATAATCTTCCATGAATCCTGTATCTTTCCCTCGAGCCATGATTTTCAGCAACCGATCAATCGCTGCAGTTTTCCAGTCGCCTTCCCCAGCAAAACCGTATCCTTCTGCCATCAAACGTTGTACAGCTAGTCCAGGTAGTTGTTTCATTCCATACAGGTCTTCAAAATTAGTCGTAAAAGCGTTATAGCCTCCTTCTTCTAAGAAACGGCGAATACCGATTTCCTGCTGAGCTTGTACTTTTACATGCTCCTCCCATGTCTTTTCTTCATAATCACCATAGTCGAAGGTATACAATTCCTTGTACTCTTCAAATAATTGATCGACTTCTTCGTCTGATACGCGATCGATTACTTGTACAAGATCTCCGATACCAAAATAATCAACAGTCCAACCAAATTGAATCTGTGCTTCCACTTTGTCTCCTTCTGTGACACCCACGTTTCTCATGTTGTCACCAAAACGAGCCACTTTTATTCCAAAACTTTCATTATAGGCTACTGCAACATCCATCCAATCAGCAATCTCTTTTTGGATCTCAGGTCGTTTCCAGTAGCCAACGACGATTTTATTTTGTTTATTTAATCGAGCATTGATGAACCCATATTCGCGGTCACCATGAGCGGATTGATTTAAATTCATGAAATCCATATCGATCGTTTTCCAAGGAATGCTTTCGTTATACTGAGTAGCTAAATGAAGCAATGGTTTTTGTAGAAGCTTTGTCCCGCGGATCCACATTTTTGCTGGTGAGAAAGTATGCATCCAAGTGATCACACCTGCTACTTCTTCTCGATAATTGACCTCTTTCATGATTTTTGTGATCGTATCAGCAGTAACTGCTAATTCTTGAAGGCGGATTGGATAAGGCAATTGGCCATTTTCATTCAGTTCATCGACCATTTCTTGTGCATGTTTCTTTACTTCTCGCAGTGCTTCTTCCCCATATAAATGCTGTGATCCTACAACAAACCAAAATTCTTTTTCTCCAATATTCAACATAACTAGCCACTCCTTTTATTTGTTTTGTCCGTAATACGCATTTTTTCCGTGTTTTCGTAAATAATGTTTATCTAAAATCCGTTGAGGCAGCTCTTCTGAAAATGAATTGAGCTGTCTGGTAAATAAATTCATCTTGCATACTTCATCTAGTACGACTGCGTTCATTACCGCACTTTGCGCATCTTTCCCCCAAGTAAATGGACCGTGTCCGTGTAAAAGTACCCCTGGAATTGCTAAGGGATCAATTTTGCGTTCTTTGAATGTTTCTATGATAACTTTTCCTGTTTCATATTCGTACCCGCTGTCGATTTCCTGTTGTGTCAAAAATCGAGCACAAGGTACCGATCCATAAAAAGTATCTGCATGCGTCGTCCCCATCGCAGGAACATCCAATCCTGCTTGTGCCCAGATCGTCGCCCATGTCGAGTGAGTATGGACGATTCCTCCGATTTGAGGAAATGAACGATATAAAACAGCATGAGTAGGCGTATCCGAAGAGGGATTGAGTTTACCTTCAATGATATGATTGTCCAAGTCCACAACGACCATGTCGTCTGCTGTCATCTCTTCATAACTGACTCCGCTAGGTTTGATAACGAAATATCGTGTTTCAGGATCAAAAGCGCTCACATTTCCCCATGTATATTTGACGAGTCCGTGTTTAGGCAAGTCAAGATTTGCTTGGTATACTTCTTCTTTCAGTTGTTCCAGCATTTTCTATCACTCCTTTTTCTTGCAATTGATGAATCGCTGTTTTTTCAATGTCGATCCCCTCACGGTAACGTCTCATAAATATCTGATAGCCTGCTATTTCTTCTGCTGAAGGTGTGATGGTGATTCCTTGGTCTTGTCCAAACACGTCTTCTGCCAAGAAGTTTTCTAAAGACTTCCCATGTCGATCCATCATATAGGCTGCTAATAACGCGATTCCCCACGCTCCACCTTCTCCGGCTGTGTCCATCACTGTAACTGGTGCCTCCATAGCAGATGCTAGAATCCGCTGTCCAACTTCTGGTGTTTTAAAAATCCCCCCATGTCCCACTAAACGATCAATTTGGACATTCTCAGATTTCAATATATCCATTCCGATTCTCATTGCACCAAAAGCACTGGCTAAATGGATCCGCATGAAATTCGCTAAATCAAAACGGCTACCTGGTGTACGTACAAATAATGGCCTTCCTTCATTTACTCCTGTAATGTTTTCACCGGAAAAATAACCATAAGAAAGTAATCCCCCGCAATCCGTATCGCCTTCTAGCGCTTTGTTGAATAATACCGTGAATAATTTATCTCTGCTTATCTCCATACCCAAAGAATTGGTAAATTCTTCAAAAATACTGACCCAAGCATTGATATCCGAAGAGCAGTTATTCGTATGAACCATGCCTACTAGTTCTCCTGAAGGTGTAGTGACCATGTCGATTTCCGGATGGACATTTTCTAGTTCTTTTTCTAATACGATCATAGCGAAGGCGGAAGTACCAGCCGAAATGTTCCCTGTCCGTTTGGCTACACTGTTCGTAGCGACCATACCGGTTCCTGCATCCCCTTCTGGCGGACAAACCGGGATTCCTGGTCTCAAATTTCCCGTAGGGTCGATCAGATAAGCCCCTGATTCGCTTAACTTGCCAGCTTCTTCTCCTGCTACTAGAACTTTAGGCAAAATGTGATCCAAGTCAATCGCTACGTGCGCTTTTTCGATTAACTGACCAAAAATATTTTTCATTTCTTGATGGTAGGTTTTCGTTGAAGGATCGATAGGAAACATGCCTGATGCATCTCCTACGCCTAGTACTTTCTCACCAGTAAGCTGCCAATGGACATAGCCTGCAAGCGTTGTCAAAAAATTAATTTCTTTCACATGTTCTTCTTTATTCAAAATAGATTGATACAAATGAGCGATACTCCATCTCTGCGGAATATTGTATTGAAATTTTTCCGTTAATATTCGTTCTGCTTCTTCAGTGATTGTATTTCGCCAAGTACGAAATGGTACTAGTAACTGTTCCTTGCTATCAAATGCTAGATAACCGTGCATCATTGCACTGAACCCAATCGACCCGATTGTCGTAAGATTCTCGCCATAGATTTCGAATACTTCTGCTGCCATTTTTCGGTAACTGACGCGCAGTCCTTTCCAAATATCTTCTAATGAATAGGTCCAGATACCATTTTCTAGTTTGTTTTCCCACTCATAACTACCAGCGGCAATAGGAGTAAAAGATGAATCAATCAATACAGCTTTGATCCTAGTTGATCCAAACTCAATCCCTAAAGATGTACGACCATTTATGACATCTAACATACTTTGCGCATTTACTTCCTTCATAATGATTTAACTCCCTCCTTCTCGTCAAACCTGATCAAACCGTCTTTTTAGTAGCGCTTACAATGATTATTGTATACTTTTGTACGTACATGTCAAGCGGTTATTTACAAGAATACAATAAAAAACACTTGTTTTGTACGTACATAAGTTATAAAATGAAATTGCTTACAAAATCTGATCAACCGCCTTCTCGAAATTCTAGAAGGAGAGAATACTTATGAAAAAAGAAAAAAAAGTTTCCTCGTCGTTTATTTATTTTTTTGGCGCATTTGGCGGCATTCTATTTGGATATGATATTGGTGTTATGACCGGCGCCTTACCTTTTTTACAGCATGATTGGGGTTTGGCAGGTAAAGCTTCTTTGATAGGATGGATCACGTCTTCGGTCATGTTAGGTGCGATCCTTAGCGGCTCTTTATCTGGTCTTCTTTCTGATAAGCTTGGACGACGAAAAATGATTCTTCTTTCTGCACTTATTTTTATGGCTGGTTCTGTCCTTTCTGCATCTGCCCCTCACAATGGTTCTTATTTTCTGATTGCAGCAAGGATTCTTCTAGGTTTAGCTGTTGGCGCTGCATCTGCCCTAGTTCCTGCTTATATGTCTGAAATGGCTCCTGCTAGACTAAGGGGAAGATTGTCAGGGATCAATCAAGTGATGATTGCTTCTGGCATGCTCCTTTCCTATGTTGCAGATTATTTGCTAAAAGGGTTGCCTGAAACGATGGCTTGGCGCGTGATGTTAGGACTCGCTGCTGTCCCCGCGCTGATTTTATTTTTCGGTGTTTTAGCTCTACCAGAGTCACCGCGTTTTCTTATGCAATCTGGCCGCTTGGAAGAGGCAAAAAGAGTATTGAACTATATTCGGACACCAAAAGAAGCTGAACAGGAATTCGAACAAATCCAGCTGAATGTCAAACAAGAAAAGACAACCGGAACTTCTTGGCATACTTTGTTTTTAGAAAAATATCGTTCCTTAGTCATTGCCGGTATTGGTGTAGCAGTATTCCAGCAATTTCAAGGAGCTAATGCTATTTTTTACTATATTCCGCTGATCGTAGAAAAAGCGACTGGGCACGCGGCGAGCGATGCATTGATGTGGCCGATCATCCAAGGAATCATTTTAGTTGCTGGTTCTTTGCTCTTTTTGGTTATTGCAGACAAGTTCAATCGGCGAACTTTATTGAAAATAGGCGGTAGCGTGATGGGACTTTCTTTCATCCTACCAGCTGTTTTAGGAACTGTACTGGATGTTCATACAAATTCGTTGTTGATTCTCTTGTTTTTATGTATTTATGTCGCATTTTATTCTTGCACATGGGCGCTCCACTGACATGGGTAATCGTAGGCGAAATATTCCCACTAGCTGTCCGCGGGCGAGCATCTGGCCTAGCCTCTTCTTTTAATTGGATTGGTTCTTTCCTAGTTGGCTTGCTTTTTCCTGTGATGACTGCTTCTATGTCTCAAGAAATCGTTTTCGGCATTTTTGGGATCATCTGCTTTTTAGGGGTTTTATTTATTCAAGAGATCGTACCAGAAACTCGTGGGAAATCTTTAGAGGAAATCGAACAAAGTGCATCTAAAAAAACTTATCCTAAACGTATTTCTATCCATCATTCTTAAAGAGGTTGTGACAGAAGTGGTCAGCTTCAAGAAATAAGAAGGAATTTACGAAAATTGCTTCTTAAATTTTTGTGGAATTTCAGCTTATTTTCGAAGAAGCTACTTCTGGAACACCGTGAATCAGAGGTTGTGAAAAAGCTGTCCTGCATCAAATAATAAGAACATCCAAACAAAAATAGCTTCTCCTATTTTTCGTTTGGTTAGGCTTATTACCGCAGATGCAAGCTTTTGAACACCGTTTAAGGAAGAGGTTGTGAGCCTGCCGTTCAGCTCCAGTCACAAGGAACAATTTCAAAAAACAGCTTCTCATGTTTGATGAATATTGTGACTTGTGACCAGTTGGTAGGAGAACACCGTTTAGTGGAGAGGTGGTGAAAGAAACGTTCAGCCTTGAGCGATGACAAAAGCTCTCACAAACATTGCGACGAGTAACCGTAGGAGCAATAAGAGGCGGTAAAAACCCGTCTCTTATTTTTCGTTTTCTTTCACTGTTTCCCGTTCAACTAGTACAGGTTCATAAAGAATATTCGGCTGTGCCTGTCCTTTTTCAATCGTTGTGACGATCCACCGTGCGGCATCTTGTCCCAACTTTTCTTTTGGATGTGTCAATGTTGTCAATTTTTTATTTCCTAAATGGCTTAAAGAAGAATCGTCTGTTCCTACGATGGATAGATCATCTGGAATTTGATAGCCATTTTCTGTCAGCTTATCTAGCAATAAACTAGCTATTTGGTCGTTATAGCAAATGATGCCATCTAAAGCTTGTTCTTCTTTCAACCGTTGTACTGTTTTTTCAGCGATTGTTTCTCGTGTTTCCGTGGTGAAAGTAATGATATCTTCCATCAAAAAACGCACATTATACTGTTCACACGCGCTGATAAAACCTTTCATCCTGTATTTTCCTTGAAGATCGTCGATTTTTGTGATTAACAACAGACGCTGATGTCCTTTTTTTATCAAATATTCTGCTGCCATAAAACCGACTTTCACATCATCTAAACAAATATAAGAGGCATTTAACTCTTCATAAGCAGCATTGATCATCACCATCGGAATGCCTTGTTCTCTCAAAGCAACATAAAGTGCTAAGTTTGGGTTATACTGATTACTTTTCGTAGGCTCAACGATCAAACCATCTACCCCATAAGCAATCATTTTCTTCAAACACTCTTTTTCCAATTCGTGATCGTTATTCGTACTGGCTAAAAGCAATGAATACCCAGACTCTCGTAATTCATTTTCGATTCCTCGGATAATCGACGGAAAAATATAATCAGAGAGATATGTGGTGATGACACCGATCGTTTTTGTTCTGTTCAATGGTGTTTTTTCTATCTTATAGCTGTCATCTACATATGTGCCCGATCCTTTTTCTTTACGCAGATAGCCCTCATTTACCAACACAGCGATTGCTTGCCGAATCGTATGTCTGCTGACGTCATATATTTCTTGCAGCTTGAATTCTGAGGGAATGGTTGTATTTACTTCGTATTCCTCACGAAGGATCTTTTGTTTTATCTCATCTGCAATGTCTTGATATTTTGCCATTTGCCTTGCCCCTTTTTATTTGTACGTACATATATTATAACGAATCTGCAAGGTTTATTCAAGCAAAAATCAAGGTTTCTTGTGCTCATAAGGCATACGGAACAGGTTCACCAAATTCTGGAAATCCTTGCTCATTCCACGTAAAGCATTGCGCGTTCGCGTGCCGATTGGGATTGTCTAACGGATCCCCTTTTTGGTTCTTCTCTGGTCGTGCATGATAGATCAAAATATCAAAGCACCCATCTTCTGAAACCGTAAACGAGTTGTGACCAGGACCAAATTGCTTATTTTTTTCAGAAGAAACGAATACTGGCTCCGATAATTTATGCCATGATTCTTTTAATAAAAGATTCTTGTGCTCATCAGCCCACAGCAGGCCCATGGCATAGTTTTCATCTGTTGCACTACCAGAATACGTAATGAATATTTTCCCATTGCGAGTAAGGACTGCTGGACCTTCATTTACTGAAAAACCCCGTTTTTCCCATTCATACTCAGGTATAGAAAGGAGGATCTGCTTCCCCTTTAACGTCCAAGGATTATCCATTTCGGATAGATAAAGATTAGAATTCCCAGTAATTTCAGGATCTTGTTGGGCCCACACATAATATAGCTTTCCTTGAGAAGAGAAAGTTGTTCCGTCTAAACTGAAAGTTTCCCTTTTCGTTTTTATTTGTCCCTTTTCTATCCAATCTGTATTCATTGGATCTATATGCTGATTTTCAAGTACGAACATGCGGTGATGATGAGATTCATCACGTATAGTTTTATGATTGCTTGCAGCAAAGTAAATATACCATTTTCCATTGATATAATGGACTTCAGGTGCCCAGATCAATTCACTCATCGGTCCTTCTTCATGAGCCTGCCATACAATCAGGCTTTCAGCATGTTCTAATTCATTCAGTGACTTTGCCCTTCTTAATTCAATCACTTGGTAGCCTGGAACCGATCCTGTAAAATAATAATAACCATCTGTATGTTTATATACCCAAGGATCTGCCCGTTGCCGAACGATAGGATTATTATAAAGTGTCTTCATCATAACAAATTTCCTCACATTTTCTTTATTCTAATTACATTCCAAGAGTATTTTTCTATCCCTACATTTAATTCGTCATGTTTTTCTATTGAAAAATAGTTTATTTCAGGTTTTATTTTTTCTGGTTCTTCACGTGTATTTTTGTCCAACAGATCGCTACTGGTTAATGTGTAGTGCTCTCCTTGATCTAGCAAATTGAAATCATGTTCAATCGTTATCTTTTGTTGTTCATTTGTGCGATTGATCAAGAAAATAGTCAGCTGATTGCCGTTATCTACGATCACACTGTCCACATAAGGAACATTTTTTATCTTTTCACAATCATAAACAGGGCAAATGATTTGTTGTTCCAATACTTGACCTTTAGCATATTTCGATAAGTGTTGCATCACATAATAAGTTGGATTCCTCCATGCTTGTCCTTTAGCATCTGTCAGTATTAAAGGTATTGTGTTTACTAACAATGATTGACAACTAATCTTTACGCGATCTGCGTGTCGTAAAATAGCCAGCCCTAATGAACCAAATAATAATGTATCTTCCATAGTAAAGTAACACCAATCGATGGGACTACCGACTTCAAAATCCCTATGTCTTTTTTCCGGTTGGGCATGTACATTCCATTCATCAAACGCTAGATACATTGTTTTCTCACTTCTCAAATATCCTTTTACATAATCACAAGTAGCAACGATTTCTTCAATTTGACGATCGAATCGATAAGCTTTTGCAAGGTATGTCGCTGTATCATCACGCTCATTTTTAGGAGGTTTAGTCAAGTCTTCTTCATCATACTTATCAATATAGTTATGCAAAGCTAAATAATCTACATTCTCATAAGCTTCTTCTAATGCGATACGATCCCATTCAGGGTACGATGGTAAACATGGCGTAGAGCTTCCAACTAAGATTGTTTCAATTGAATCATCCACTAACTTCATGACTTTTGAGGCTTCATTTGCTAACCTACCATATTCATAAGCACTCTTAGCCCCCACTTGCCATGGCCCGTCTAGCTCATTCCCTAAACACCATAATTTAACGCCAAAAGGCTTTTTTTGCCCATTTTTTATTCTTAAATCACTCCAGAAGGTTCCTTTTAGAAAATTACAATATTCTACTAAATTTTTTGCTTCATCAATTCCTTTTGTTCCTAAATTCACCGTGAATATCGGTTTCGCTTGTACATGACTGATCCATTTAAAAAATTCGTGGAGTCCAAAAGAATTTGGTTCTATACCTCGCCATGCTAAATCAATTTTTTTGGTCGTTGTTCTTTCCTACCTACAGTATCCACCCAATCATAACCAGATGTAAAGTTTCCTCCAGGATAGCGAATGACACCTAATTCTAATTCCTTTACATAAGAGAGGACATCTTGTCTAAACCCGTCACCATCAGCTGTTTCATGGGGACCGGTTCATAAATCCCTGTATAGACGACACTTCCCATATGCTCAACAAATGAGCCAAACAGCCGAGAACTGATCTCTCCTACCGTAAAATCCTCTCTGATTTTTACTTTCACTTCTTCGTCCAACAGCTTTCCCTACCTTTCATTTCCTATAGTCAAGATAATAGATACAAGTTTCCATACGCCACCAGCAAAGATAAAAATAAAAGGAGGGAAAAGAAATATGAGCAGTACAAATCCTAATAACAATACGCAACAAAGAATATTTCTCAAAAAATCAAAAAATACTTTCCATGCACTTTGTTCAAAAATTTGTAAAAATGTGATATCTTTGTTTTCAGAAATCACATATATCCAGGATAAAAGAAACATGGAATAAATAAGTGAAACTACATATCCACTAATTGAAAGTACGATTGTCTGTTCTTCTAATAATTGATTAACAAGAAAATAAATAATGATCGTTAACAGACTAAGGAACAAGTTCTTACCAAAATGTTGCTTTATTCCTTGTAAGAAAAAATAAATGATATTTCCTGATCCCTCACCTTTCCATTGCGCCATTACATAAAAAACAGCACATGTAGCAGGCACGATAGTAATAACAGGCAAACACACGATTACCCAGAGAATGCCTAATAAGATGTAATCAGAAACCACAATCAACTGTCCATAAAATTTAGTCTCAACTATTTTCATCTTCCTCACTCTTTCATTCCAGACATAGCTGTTCCTTGAACAAAATATTTCTGTGCAAAAATATAAACCACTAGTAATGGCAGCATTGAAATAACCGTTCCAGCCATTACAGGTCCATAAAAAGAAATGTTCTGCCCCGTAAATAAAGCTAACCCTGCTGGTAAAGTTCTCATTTTTGAACTACTTGTCAATATCAATGGATAAAGCAAGTCATTCCAACTATTCATCAGCGTGAAAATCCCTAATGATAAAAGAGTAGGTTTGCTCAATGGCAACATGATTTTCAAAAAAATATTAAACTCACTTAATCCATCAATGCGTGCTGCCTCTTCCAAAGAATCTGGTAAAGTAATAAAAAAGGAACGCATCATGAAGATACCAAATGCAGTTGTCATACGAGGAATGATCAAACCTGCATAAGTATCAAGCATGCCAAGCAAATTGACTTCAATAAATAGAGGAATCATGAAGACTTGGAATGGGATCATCATTGTCAGCAAAACGAAATAGAACAAAACTGATTTTCCTTTGAAACGCATACGAGCAAATGCATACCCCGCAAGAGAATCAAAGAATACAGAAGTGATCACTGTCCCTCCAGCAAAAATCACTGTATTTTTGATGTAATCTAATAAAGGGATCGTTGTCCAAACCTTAATATAGTTATCTAGGGTATAGCTATCTGCAAATATTCTAGGCGGAAATGAGATAATGTCTTTTTCGTGTTTAAAAGAAGAAATAATCAGCCACAAAAAAGGAAACGCAATAACCAACAATATAACTAGCATACTAATCGTTCGAATGATTTTTTTACCACTAACTGCTTTTCGACTATTCACAGTAACTGTAATCGAGCTTTCTGGTGCCATACAGGTTTCCCTCCTATTTCATTTGTTTTTCTTTCCGTGACATGTACACATTAGTGGAGATAGCTATAGTTGCAACAATGATAAACAAAACCGAAGACAGTGCTGATGCATAGCCCAATTCATAAGGTGCTGTAAATCCTCGACTGTAAATATATTGAACAGCTGTTTCTGTCTTAAATTGTGGGCCACCAGCGGTTGCAACATATACTTGGTCAAACACTTGCATCGAACCAATCAGATTCGTTAAAATACAAAAACCTAAGGAGGGAACGATCTGAGGTAGCGTAATGTTAAAAAACTGCTGTCGATTTGTTGCACCATCCATTTGAGCAGATTCATACAAAGAGGGAGAGATTCCCTGAATAGCAGTCAAGAGAATCGTCATAGTAACACCAAAATTCTTCCAAACAGTCATGATGGCTACCGTCGGCATAGCAAGGGTTGGATCGCGAAAAAATTGAGGGATCGGCAAGCCGACTTGTGAAAACAAGTAAGGAATCGCCCCTACATTCGGATCAAGCAACATAGAAAAAATAATCGCAATTGACGTCAATGAACAAATAACTGGAATGTAAAATGTCGAACGACAAAAACGATTGAATCTGGTATTTTTAGATAATGCTACTGCTGCTAATAAACCAACGATAATTTGTGTTGGCGTTTCGAGTACGGTGAAATATAAAGAATGAATCAACGAATTAACTGCTCGTTCATCACTAAATATACGTGTGAAATTTTCAAAACTTACAAAATTTCTTGATGTAAAGAAAATATTCAAATCTGTAAAACTAATAGCAAATGTTCCTAAAAGCGGTATGACAGTAAATAATAATAAAACTAAAAAAGATGGAGTTAAAAACAAATACGCAGCACGATCAGGACGATTCCAATATTTGGTGAATCCGTTCATATAGTCCACCTCATCTTTCATTTTGATAAAATATACAATCTTGGTTTAAACGAATCTGAATAAGATATCCGAACAATCGCTGTGATTTTTGCAATAACACCTATATACTAGGTCGATCATTCAGATATCTGTATCTTGCCAACAGTCTATCCTGTATAAAGTTCTGTACTATTTTTGCAGTAATTGATTGATGGCATCATCTGCATCGTTCATGAGTGTCTCAGGATCTTCTCCTGCTAATAATTTTTCAATCAGTGGATTGATGATATCGTTATTGATCGCAGAGATTTGGGTAAAACCTGGTAAATATGGCTCTGCATAGTCCATTTGTTTCGATAATTCAGATACAATAGGATCATTTTTTACTTCTTCATCTTTTGCTACTGAATCCAAGTAGGCAGGAAAACCATTTTCGATACTCCATTTTTTACCAATTTCAGTTGTATTCCAATATTTAAAAAACTCATAGACAGCTTCTTTTTTATTATTATCTGTACTTGCCGGAATGGCATATCCTACGCCATCTAAAATAGCTGTTTTTTTGTCTGAATCACTCCCTTGTGGTAAGGTAGTCACATTATAATCAATCTCGTTTGCTTTCAATCCGTTATTTAACCATGGCCCATTGATTTCAATGGCTAGTTGACCAGCATTCATTAAATTGTCCATTTCGGCGCCAGAAATCGATTCTGGACCAGTCTTGTCTACATGGATCATTTTTTGGATCGCTTTTAACGTTTTAAGGTTCTCAGGAGACGCAAATTCAGACTTAGTATAATCATCGTTCACTAATTTACCGCCATTTGCTAACATCCAGTTATATAACGGTGCAGTTCCATCCTTATTGAAGACAAAACCTGATACATTTTTACTACTATCAGTTAATTTTGGTGCCATTTCTGTCAATTCTTCCCAAGTAGTAGGTGGTTGTTCAGTATCTAATCCAGCTTGTTTAAACAAATCATTATTCCAATACATATACATTCCTTGTACCTGCATGGGGACAAAATACTGTTTACCTTCTACTTCACCTAATTCAATAGCCGTTTCTTTAAAATCAGATTTATCTACTCCATCATATTCCCAGAAATCGTCTAATGATTGTACCGCTCCGTTTTCTACATACTGTGCAAAATCTGGATAATTTAATGCAATAAAGTCAGGTGCTTTTTTAGAAGAAATCGCTGTAGGAAGTTTTTCATTCAAATTGGCCCAAGTCATGATATCCATTTCAATTTTGATGTTTTTATCATTTGTTTTATTAAATTCATTAACGATTTCTTGCAATATTTCACCATCAGATGCAGTAAACCCATTCCAAAAAGTCAAAGTCACTTCTTTATCAGAATCAGATTCTGCTGAACTTCCGCCACCGCAAGCTCCTAAAATACCTGTTGCAGCTACCAACAAAGAGCCAATTAACCATTTTTTACCTTTCATTTTTTGTTCCTCCTTCATCTGATAAACGACATCTGACCACATTCCAAGATAGCGGTTTCAATAAACAATTGATTTTCCCATCTTCAGCTTTTACATTTGTTGAATGACTTGGTTTTACTTGTTCACTTTTAGGAAGATTAGTTGCTTTTGTATCAAATCCACTCATTTCAGAAAAATCAATCACTCCCTCTACTGATAATTCAGACAAGTGAACAGTTAGATTCATTTCTTCTTCTCCACGGTTAACTGCAAATATGACAAGTTCTTTGTCATTTATTACGGCTATACTTTCTAAATACGGCACTTCTTCAAAATCTTCCGTCGCATAGTTTGCTGAACGAATTTGTGGGCTTAACACCTCTCCTTGTCCATACACAGCAGCTTGCATAAATGGATAATAGATCGTCTGTCTCCAAGCTTCTCCGTTTGTTTCTGTCCTGATTGGTGCAATAACGTTTACCAATTGAGCAAGACAAGCAATCTTTACTCTATCTGCATGTTTCAATAAAGTGATTAATAGACAGCCTAATAGTAATGCATCTTCAAAATTATAGTTATCTTCTAGTAAAGGAGGAGCAATCTGCCAAGGCGCTGCTTGCTCATCTTGTTCCGCTGAATGATACCAAATATTCCATTCATCAAAGGACAGGTTGATCTGCTTCTTACTATGTTTCTTCGCCTTGACTGTATCGCACATCGCTGTCACTTCAGAAATGAACCGATCTATGTCTAAGGAACGTGCAAGATAATGAGAAAGATCATTTTTTTGGTTGCCATAATATTGATGAAGAGACAAATAATCTATTTGATCGTACGCTTGATCAAGAACTGTTAACTCCCAGTCACCAAATGTAGGCATTTGCCGATTCGAACTTCCGCATAAAACCACCTCAATTGAATCATCTACGAGTTTCATCGCCTTAGCCGTTTCCTCTGCTAACCGTCCATATTCTTCCGCTGTTTTATGTCCAATCTGCCAAGGACCGTCCATTTCATTCCCTAAACACCATGTCTTAATTCCAAAAGGGCTCTCTTGACCATTCGAACGCCTTAAATCACTCCAATAAGTTCCTTTAGGAAAATTACAATATTCGACTAAATTACGAGCTGCATCTACTCCACGAGTACCCAGATTGACAGCCATATTGATTTCGGCCCCCACATGCTGACACCAGTTATAAAATTCATGAATCCCAACTTCATTCGTTTCAATTGTCCGCCAAGCTAAATCCAACCTTCTAGGTCTATTTGCTATGGGCCCAATACTGTCTTCCCAACGAAATCCTGACACAAAATTTCCACCAGGATATCTAATCATGGGAATGTTCAATTCTTTTACCAAGTGAATGACGTCTTGGCGAAATCCACTTTTATTAGCTGATGGATGATCTGGCTGATAAATCCCTTCATATACTGCTCGTCCCATATGTTCAATAAATGAACTGTACAACCGCGGATCAACTTTGCCTACACGCTTGACACTACTAATCAACATTGTGGCTTCCATAACTGACCTCCTTTAATTTATACATGAATAATACACCTTGTTGAAAGCGTTGTCAATAATATAAATGTTAAACTTACTTATTTTTTATCGATTTTAATTAACCAAAATATTAATAACGATTAAAACAAATAATTTAATATAACTTTTATTAACAAGTATGTTAATATATAAGAAAAACCTTTTAAGAGGTGATATATATGCAACTACAAATAAACGAAGAATCCTTACCGGTATATGAAGCATTAGCTAGTAAAACAAGGATCAGGATCATCCAGCTACTTTCCAAAAAGAAGATGAATGTCAAAGATTTGGCAAAAGAACTTGGGGTAAGCAGTGCTATCACAACGATGCACGTGAAAAAGCTAGAGGAAGCAAACATCATCAAAACAGAAAAAGTAGGACAACAAAAAATTTCGAGCCTTCGTGTCGATAAAATCGATATCAGTTTTCCAGAAAAAATATTCAATGCTTTTGATACGAAAGAAACATCGATACCTATTGGTCACTATACAAATTATGCAATTGAACCAACATGCGGTTTAGCTACGATCCATGATTTTATCGGGAAAGTGGATGAACCACGCTATTTTATGGATCCTCGAAGGATGGATGCCCGCATTCTCTGGTTTACCAGCGGATTTGTCGAGTATCAGGCACCTAATTTTTTAAATACAGAGGATACATTGGAGATGTTGGAAGTTTCTGTGGAAATTTCTTCTGAATTTCCTTTTTCAAATGACAATTGGCCTTCAGATATCACTTTCAGCCTAAATGGTGTGGAGCTAGGAACATGGACGAGCCCTGGAGATTTTGCTGATATCCGCGGTAAATATACGCCTGATTGGTATCCAGATAATCTTAATCAATACGGCTTGCTGAAGACGATCCGAATTACCAAACACTTGACGAATATGAATGGAGAACCCTTGTCAAACATCACGATCAACGACATCCCTAAAGAGCAAGACACTTGGCATTTGCGAATCGAAGTGAAAGACGATGCCAAACATGTGGGGGGCTGTACTTTATTTGGTAAAGGATTCGGTAATTACGATCAGGATATCAAATTAAAAGTTTACTACAGCTGATATTTTTCTTTTCTATTTTATAAAACAAAAACAGCCAATCCCTATGAAGGGACGGCTGTTTTTGCTTTATTGTTATTTCCAGAAATCATCCAAAACGGAAATTGGCAAATGTCGTTTATGTTGTGTCTTGTTCCACCATGCTTCGATTTTTTCTTGTGCTTGAGCGGGAACTTCTTTTCCTTCTAGATAATCATCAATTTCATTATATGTGACACCTAGTGCGACTTCATCTGCAATCATTGGTTTCCCATCTTCAAGATCTGCAGTCGGAATTTTTGTGTATAATTTTTCCGGTGCATTCAATGCTTGAAGCAATTGTTTCCCTTGTCGTTTGTCCAAACGGAATAATGGCAAAATGTCGGCTCCACCATCACCAAATTTCGTGAAGAATCCAGTAATGTTTTCTGCAGCATGATCTGTCCCTAATACGGCTCCTGCTCTTTCTCCAGCTACGGCATATTGCGTAATCATACGTTGACGTGCTTTGATATTTCCTTTGTTAAAATCGCTGATTTCCACACCTGCTTCGCTTAATACTTGTACTTGTGCATCAACAGCTGGTTTGATATTTACTCGCAGACTAACATCGGGCTGGATAAAGTCAAGAGCAGCTTTTGCATCTTCTTCATCTGCTTGTTCACCATAAGGAAGACGAACAGCGATAAATTGATAGTTTTCATCTTTTGTTTCTTCACGCATTTCTTCCATCGTTAGTTGCGCCAAACGGCCTGCTAAAGTAGAATCTTGGCCGCCGCTGATACCTAGTACAAAAGTTTTAAGAAACGGATATTTTTTCAAATATGCTTTCATAAAGTCAATACTTTTACGTATTTCTTCTTTTGGATCAATTGTTGGTTTGACACCTAATTCATTGATAATTTCTGTCTGCAGGCTCATTTATTCTCCTCCTATGCTTCTGTATGAAGTTCTGCTACGCTTTTTTTCATTCGTTCCATGATAGCCATTTTATGGTTCCAGCATTCAGTAGACAGATCGACTGGGTATTTTTGCGGATTCAAGTCTCGTTTATACTCTTCCCATAGTGAATCTAGATTTTCTTTTGTATATTCTTTGATTTCGTTTAGTGCAGGTAATTCGTAAACTCTTTTTCCTTCGATAAAGATATCTTGTAAAACTGGGCGAGCTGTAAAGTCTCGAACAGTTTTATTGATAAACGTATGCACTGGATGGAACATGAAGATAGCTTCTTCTTCTCGAGGGTCTTCATCCCATAATGTAACGTAGTCTCCTTCAGATTTCCCATCAAAATTTCGAGTGATGCGCCACACTTGTTTTTTCCCTGGAGTAGTTACTTTTTCTGCATTGCTTGATAACTTGATCGTATCCATCATGTTTCCTTCATCATCTTCGATCGATACTAGCTTGAATACTGCACCAAGGGCTGGCTGATCATAGGCTGTGATCAATTTTGTCCCAACACCCCATACATCAATTTTAGCTTTTTGCATCTTTAAATTCAAAATCGTTGCTTCATCCAAGTCATTCGAAGCATAGATTTTTGCTTCCGTAAATCCGGCTGCATCTAATTGTTCCCGAACACGCTTAGATATATAGGCCATATCTCCACTGTCGATGCGTACGCCTTGGAAGTTGATTTTGTCACCTAATTCTTTCGCCACGCGAATCGCACTTGGCACACCTGATTTCAACGTATCATAAGTGTCGACTAAGAACACGCAGTCTTTATGGGTTTTAGCGTAGGCCATAAATGCTTCATAATCATTTCCATAAGATTGGACTAACGAATGAGCATGGGTCCCGCTAGCTGGTATCCCAAATATCTTCCCAGCACGTACATTGCTTGTTGCATCTGCTCCGCCGATATATGCCGCTCTAGTTCCCCAGACTGCTGCATCCAGTTCTTGTGCCCGTCTAGTTCCAAATTCCAATAGTGGATCTTCTCCGATGACAGATTTGATACGAGCTGCTTTTGTCGCGATCAACGTTTGGAAATTGACCATATTCAACAGTGCTGTTTCTACTAATTGGCAGTGCGCTAAAGGCCCTTCCACTTGGATCAATGGTTCATTTGCAAAAACTAGTTCTCCTTCACGAGCAGAACGAACTGTTGCTTTAAATTCAAAATTTTGTAAATACTCCAAAAAACCTTCAGGATAGACTTCTAATCCACGCAAGTAAGCAATATCGGAATCATTGAACGTCAGATTCTCTAAATAATTGACTAACCGTTCCAATCCTGCAAAAACCGCGTATCCGTGGTTAAAAGGCATTTCTCGAAAGTAACATTCAAAAACAGCATGTAAATCAGCTCGACCTAATTCCCAGTATGTCTGCATCATGTTGATTTGATATAGATCCGTATGCAGCGTCAAACTGTCGTCTGGGTAAGTATTATTCATCTTGTATTACTCCTCTTGGCAAGTTTTCATTTCCTACCCATTATAACAAAAAAAATTAATAGGAAAAGAAATCTTCCATTTTTTCTGAAAAAGCACATGTTTTACGGATATTTCTTGCTAAAAATGAACTCCATCTGCTAAAACTATCCTTTCTTATTGGTATTTAACCTAAACGAGAAAGAATACTTATTTTATTCAATGTATCCGAGACACGAAGTAATTAGCGTTTTCTATTTTTCTTACTTGATAAAATAAGTAGCTTTTCCTACTACAATCGTAGCCGTTAAGATACCGATGATTGAACGAATATAACCAAATGTCTCTACAACATAATCAATGGCAAAAGTTTTTGAAGCAAATAATACATCTTTCCTTTTTTGCTTCTTATCCCCAAAGAAACGGATATAACTTATTATGTATTGAATTTTTTTGGAAAGGCGAATTATGACAAGATATACCTTGCGTTGAAAAAACTCGCGGAAAAAATATCACACGTTTTTTTAAAAAAACAAAAGTAAGAAAGCAGCTGTCAATAGAATGGAAACAAAAATGGCGAGACATCAATCAGTCTCGCCTTGTTTTTTATTGTATACGTTAGATATGGAGCAGGTTACCATAAAGATGATTATTAGTCGTTATTAAATAGAAATCTTCGTATTTTTTTGTTCTATCACTACAATATCTTTATTTGGACGTTTGAATTGTATTCCGGCACGTTCTAGCTCCTGTTTCACTCCTACATGGACTTTGACATCTTCTCGTGTCATTTTTAAAACGTGATGAATCGCATAGTCGATTTCTTGCCTTGTGATTTTTTTCTTCGTATTGATCATCACGACTTGCTTTTTATCATATGTGTCTACCAATAGCAGTTGTGTTCGATCTAACGAAAATAATTTGTAATAATTAATAGCTGTATTCCCAAAAAAGAATTCCACTACTTTAGGATAAAATGTCTTAATATTTAAATTACTATTCACAGGTGTTTCGATTAGCTTCATCTCATTCCTCTTTTCTATATAGTCGATTTAGATCCAATCTAAGTTATGTTACCATCTTTCCTAGCATTAAGGAATCGGTTACAATTGAACCTTTAAAGACAAAAGGATTTACCTTTTATCACTTAATAGTATAACATAATTTCATGAGAAAAAAATACAATTTTTTCTTGACCTTCTCGTTACGTAAAGGATTATGCTTACATTTGTCAGGAGGAAAAATAATGGAGTACACAATAAAGAAAATGTCAGAGATATCAGGAGTCAGTCCGAGAACCTTGCGCTTTTATGATGAGATTGGACTGCTAAAACCAGCTAGGATCAATTCTTCAGGTTATCGGATTTATGGCAAAAAAGAAGTCGATCGTCTGCAACACATCTTATTTTATCGAACAATGGCATTCAAGTTGGAGGATATCCAAGAGGTCTTAGACAATCCATCTTTTGACCACCAGAAAGCTTTAATCAAGCATCAGCAAATGTTGCTGGAAAAACGGGCACAAATCGATACCCTCTTGACAACTGTCCAACAGACACTTGATATGTACGAAGGAGGAAGAAAAATGAGTGACAAAGAAAAATTTGAAGGGTTTAAACAACAAAAGTTGAAAGAAAATGAAGAATCCTATGGACAAGAGATTCGACAAAAATACGGGAAAAAAAAGGTTACAGCATCCAATGAAAAATGGATGAATATGGATAAAGAAACGTATGAAGAAATGCAAACTGTTGAAAAGCAGATGTTATTTGATCTCACTCTTTACTTAAAAGAACCAGAAGATGAAAGCTTAGCAGACCGTATCTTCCAAGCTCATAAGAAGTGGTTATCTTACAGCTGGCCTGAATATCAGCCAAAAGCGCATAAAGGACTAGGAATGATGTACGAAGCCGATGAACGGTTCACTGCATATTATGACGAGCGAAGTGGTCATGGTGCAGCAAAAGCTTTAAATGAAATTATCCAAAAAAAGGCGTAATCTTTTACATGATCCAACAAAAAAGTACACGTAAAATGACCTAATAACAAAACAGCAGACACCCAAGTTAGATTTTTATGCTAACTTTTGGTGTCTGCTCCATTCTTTCACAAGTTTTTTCATCCTACTTTAAATATATTCATCGTTGAATAAACGTATAAGGTATTTTCACTTTATCCTTTTTTTCTGTAAGAAACAATTGAAATGCCATTTCTCCGCAAGCTTCCAGATGGTGGTCGATGGTTGGGAAACCAAGAAGCTCGCTGATCAGCAAATTATCGCGTCCAATCACCACTGGTGTCTTATCTTGCAGATAGCTTTGCAAGATGCCTGCTGCAACCATATCCGAATTTGTAAAGACACCATCAACTCCAAGCTCTTTAAAAAAGAAGCCTGCTTGTTTTCCTTTCTCTGCATCTATACAATCCCAAAAAACAAGTGATTCATCAAAAGATGGAAAAAGTTGATGACATAGCTGCAAAGTGATTTTTGAGTTATAACTTAGCCTGCCACTTCGCCCCAACGTGATGCCCAATTGCTTTATACCTTGCTGCTTCAAATAAGTAAGGCCTTCTGTAATTGATTGTTCTCGATCAATAAAGACACAACTTGCCTGTTTTCCCTTGATTTCTTCACAAAAAACTAGAGGTCCATATTTTTGATATGCCAATAAATCATCTAGTGTATTGGCACGAGACGTAATGATCAATCCATCGAAAGCTTTAGCTGCAAATTCTTCAAGATACCTTCGCTCTTTTTCTTTCTGATAGCCCGTCGGTAAAAGTGTCACTTTGTAATCATAATCAAACGCTGCTTCAATGATCCCACTGATCAACTGATCAAAATACGGATGATTGGTATAAGGCAGAATCACTCCAATGCTTTTCGTTTTTCCATAACTTAACTGTCTGGCATTTGCATTAGGGATATAATCGACTTCTTTCATGACCGCAAGTATTTCTTTCCTTTTTTCCTCATCTATATATGGATGTCCATTGATTACACGTGAAATAGTAGAAACTGAATAACCTGTGAGCTTTGCGATATCTCGAATGTTTGCCACTGCTGCTTCGCCACCTATACAAAAAGATTTTCTTGTAAATAGTCTACCACAGCTGGACCGCATTCAAAAAACTGATACATTTTTCCTTCATGCGAAAAACTGATCCGCTGCCCGCCCCAATATATATCTTTTGTCAAAGTTTCGATTTCATTCATTGGTATTTCTTTTACTATATTCCTATTCAACCCTTGAAAACTGTACAACGTTAATACGGATCCCTTGAACTCGACAAACGCATAAAAATAATTGTTCGGATAGCGTAAAATATTTTGTGTAAATAGATATTTAGGGTAGAAAAAAAGAAAGTCCATTCTGTAAAATTAAAGTTACCACAACCGAAATTTTATAGGAGGACTTTCTCATGCCCAATTTTACTACAGAAATTATGGAAACACTAATCAATAAAGGTGATTTAGATGAATTATTTCGATGTCATTTAGAATTAGCTGTTAATTCATTATTGCAGGCTGAATTAACAGCTTTTCTTGATTATGAAAAATATGATCGTGCTGGGTTCAATTCAGGTAATTCCCGTAATGGGAATTATTCACGTTCATTCAGAACAGAGTATGGAGAATTAAATTTGGTGATTCCTAGAGATAGAAATGGTAAGTTTTCTCAACAAACTTTACCTGCTTATAAAAGAACCAATGACTCTTTAGAAACCACTATTATTCAGCTATTTCAAAAAGGAATTACTATGTCTGAAATCTCTGAATTGATTGAAAAAATGTACGGGCATCACTATACGCCACAAACCATTTCAAATATGACTAAAATAGTTTCTGAAGATATTATTGCCTTTAAAGAAAGGTCCTTAGAATCCAGATACTCTGTCATTTTTATGGATGCTACTCACATTCCTTTAAAAAGACAAACTGTTTCAAAAGAAGCAGTTTATATTGTAATTGGCATTCGATTAGATGGAACCAAAGAGGTTCTTGGGTTTAGTCTTGCTCCAACTGAATCTGCTTATGTTTGGAAAGAGATTCTTCAAGACCTAAAAGACCGTGGTTTAAAAGAGGTTTTATTAGTCGTAACTGATGGTTTAAGTGGCATTAACGATAGTATTCATAGTGTTTATCCAAATGCTCAATTTCAACAATGTTGTGTCCATATATCTAGAAATATCGCTCATAAGGTTCGTGTTAGTGATCGACAAGAAATCTGTAGCGATTTCAAATTAGTTTATCAAGCAAGTTCAAAAGAAGAAGCAAATAATCAAATAAGGTTTATGATAGATAAATGGAAAAAGCAGTATCCACGAGTGGTTAAATTGCTCATGAATCCTGCTATATTAACCTTTTATAATTTCCCTCCGTCAATCAGAAGAACTATTTATTCAACTAATTTGATTGAAGGTTTTAACAAACAATTAAAGAAATATACCAAAAGAAAAGAGCAATTTCCTAATGAAGAATCTCTGGAGAGATTTCTAGTATCTCAATTCAACAACTATAATCAAAAGTTTCTATGCCGAGTTCATAAAGGTTTTAAAGAAATACATGATACATTAGAATCAATGTTTTAACTTGATCAACAGAATGGGCTTTTCCATTTACACATAATTCTTGACGCAACCTATTTAGTTTTAATAGATAAAATAAATAACTATAAAATATTATAACTATTAAAAATAACTATTTTCATTATAATTACACACAAAAAAGAGCGTGGGACAAAAGTAAAGAACACTTTTGTCTCACGCTCTAAACACGTATAAACGGCGGAAGCAGAAGCAACTCCTTCGGAAACAAGCTGAAATTCACAAAAATTTGAAAAGCAATTTTCGTGAATTTCTTCTTATTTCTTGGAGTTAAACGCTTCTGTTCCAGCCTCTTTTTATCTGTCTTTCACTAATGATCAGTTGTAGATAAGCAAGTTGCTTTTTCTTACATCATACCGCCCATCAAGACAAATGTTTTTCACTTGTCCACACTGGACAAAAATCCCATCAAATCAAGGAAAAGCAACGTTGGCAATGTTTGAATTTTTTAGGCTAGAACGGACTAGTAAGAGTTTTTTGCCCCTTTTTTGCCCCTTCTATTCTAGGAATATATCTATCTATTGAAACGGAATACATTTAAAGTACGTTATTACACGTTTACTGGATTCCTTGTTTATCCATCCAATCACTAACCATTTTTATTTGATATTCTAATGGATAGCCTGGTTTTGTATTTGGATCGAAAACCCCTTCTGAAATCGCTAAATCCAGATAATTTCTTACTTTTTCATACCCATTTATATGAATTCGTTTTATCATTTCCAAGACTTCTTCTTTGTCTAGAAATTGATCATCACTAATCATTTGTAGTAAGTCCATTAGTCCGTTTTGACTAGAAAAAAAGCCTAAATCTAAATCTGAAAGAGTAGCTTTTTCTTGTCGATAAACTTCTGCACCATTATATTGACAGTTATTACGATGATGCACCAATCGCATTCCGTAACCTCTATGGTCTGAATTTGTTTTCCATTCAACCCAGCCATCACTTGCATTTTTAATTTCACGACCACAACTATCACAGTACCAAGCCATATTAATCATCCTTCCAAGATAATATTTTAGATATTTATTATAACAAAAAAGTAATGCTATATACCCTGTAGGACTCGAACCTACGACCGGACGGTTATGAGCCGTCTGCTCTAACCAACTGAGCTAAGGGTACGAGAAGCCACCACAACTCCTGCTAACAAAAAGAATGGAGATAGACTAGATAATAATGGGTTTCATTCTTTGTTGTGATGGCTAATTTATTATTACACAATCACTAGAAAAAAACCAGTTTATTTTTATTTGTAAAATATATTATTTTATGATATTATTTCCGAGTTATAAAAAGAAAAAAGCTTCAGATACTTATCTTTTTGGGGAAAGACTCTAGGGTTAGATAGTATCTGAAGCTTATTTCTATGTTCATTATCTCACATAGTTATTTTTTAGTCTATTATTTTCTTAACTTTTTCAGAAAAAATGAAAAAACCTCAGCCAAGGATGATGGGTCTGATTTTCTATATATCCAAAAAATAGTGAATATCTTAACTGTTTAATAAAAAGTAAATATAATGTTGCAAAATTAATAGTAAAAAAATAAAGACCTTAGTGACAGATAAGGTCTTTATGGTATACTTTAAGAAAAGAGGAGGTTTGTTAGATGAAAAAAATTCAAATTATTTTTGGAAATCTTGTAATAATAGCATCCATTTTTCTACCTCTTAATATTTTTTTTAAAAATGACTTACTCTCTTTTTTGCTAAGCTTCTTTATAAATTTATTACTAATCAAAATTACTCCTGGTCCAAGTCAAGACTATCCTTTTTCTTTTTCAGTGGGATTATCTTTCCTGGATCACTCGGAATAATTTTCTTGTCTTTTATCTCACTTGCTACTTTTTTATTCGCAAGTTTAAGCCCATCTATTTCAGCTTTCAATTTATCCCTTTCAAGCTTACCCTTTCCAAAAAAATAAGGATGAATTCCTTGCAATTTAAATCCCGCTATGTTGACCTCACCGAAACCAATTGCGTATAGGATAATCACGTATGCCAAAAGAGTCCCTGGTGTAATCGAAGATGGATCAACTATATTGCCTAAAATTTTAAAAAGTTCACCTATTGAATCCTTTGTAGCCGATAAAGCAATGTCACCTGGCGACTGTACATCAATTTTCATATCTATTTCATCTGAGTCTTCACCTGTGGTTTCAATTAAAATACTAGTTAATTGATGCCAATCTTTGATTGTTATACCTTTATCTGTAGAAACAAAGCAGGAAGCGGTTACTTCTTCTCCAAATTTTACAATAAAAGATAAAAGTGAATTCACTTCTCTTGAAAAGTCAGTTACGTTAAATATAGTTTGATGTGCTGACAACACCCAGTACATTTTTTGAGGTAAACTAGATCTTCCTATTTCTTTAATCCAGGTAACAGTTCTTCTTTTAATAAACGGACAAGCTTTAATTCCAGTTTTTTCAGAATCTTCAATGCCTGATGACCCATCATACATTTCCGAATCTACAACACCAATTAGAAAAAAAATAGAATTTTTTGAAGGAACTATTACTATATCCCCTATTGTCATTTCAAATATAAAGTTATAAAGTCTTTTAGAATATAATGTGCATGATTGGGGTTTTAAATCAGGATACTTTTCCTCATAAATAACCTTTAAAATTTCAACTGATTTTAAATCATGAAATCCATCTTGCTTTTGTTTATTTTCTAAAAAACTTTTTGTAATTTTATCGTCACCTATTGCGATAAAATTATTTTCTAAAAAATCGTCATAGTATTTTCCCCCATCAGCTCTAACAACCCAATACTGAGTATCTTTAGGTATCTCTAAGATAGGAATTTTATAATCTGATTGATGAACCATTTAATCTCCTCTTTTCATGTCTGCTAAATTAATTAAACCAAAAGAAAGCCCTAAAGACAATAGCTTTTGGGCTTCTTAGCAGATATAATCTTTGAGGATTATAAAATTATTTTAACACGACGGGAACATAAGTTCAAATTGAACGTTTATGATATTAAAACTATACTTTATGTACCGCCCCTCATCGAGGGGCTATTTTTTATCGTTCTGGAATATTCAAATACCAACGATTGTCATGAAAATCTTGTGCTCCGCCTTTAGTGTTCCCTTCTGGATCATTCGTTGCACGCATCATGACATAGACTTTCTTATTAGGAAAATTACGCATATTGAAAGATACATGATAACCAACATTTCCAGAAGTACTATAAGATTGGTTTACATCTGGACGTGAAACGCCATTAGCATTTACTCGTGCTAACTCTTTTCCAGTATTATAGTCCATGATAAAAATGTACTCGTATTTATAGTTAGCAATGTGCCAGCCAGCCACATGCAAGTTTGCGTTTTCGATTTCCCCAAACTGATCATTGTGGGCGTAGTTCGTTCCATCTGACAAAGTTGGATTTGCTGCACCTGCTCTAGTTGGATCAATGACTGGTCTATCATCTGAAGTTGTCGGATTTTCATCGGTAAATCCATGAGCAATATCATAGGCTAATTTTTCTTTACTTACACCCATTTCAGAAAGATAACCGTAAGGATCTGTATGATCGCCTCCGTAGGTATTTGTTACCCATAAATGAGATTTTACTCCCTTATTCGGATACCCCGTATCTAAAGTCTTAGGAATATTAAACTGATTACAGTAATCACGAATTAATTCTACGTAAGCACGATAATTCTTTTCAAACAGGTTACGATCGTAAGTATGCTGTAATTCAATTTGTGCAGGAGCATATGGATTCGCATTCAGTGCACCCCAAGAAACATAGCCTGGTTCTCCTACTCGGTAAACAATCCCTCCGTCTCCAACAACATCAGTTGTATAAGGACTAATACCATTATAATTATTCTTCATATTAGCTGCTACATTACGCGCAGGAGCAAGTGTCGCAGTTTCATGGATGAGAATATAATTTTGATAAGCTAATCGAGAATCGCCCTGGTTAGATGCTAAGTTAAACTCATTATTAATCGTGTAGGCAAATCCATTTACTGGCAATAAAAAAAGAGCCATTAATAGGCTCATCGCAGTAATAGTAATTTTATTTTTCATTTGTTTCCTCCTATTTTTTCAAATTATAAGCAGACACACCAGTGATAACGCCTAAAAATGTTGCTACTGCATTGATAGTCAGCACTGTCATATCTGTTCCATTCCATCCATATGCTTTTCCTAACATGGCTACTAAAGCAGATGCAGCTGGTAATACTGTTAAAACCGTCCATTTGATGATTTGATAATACTTATCGGGTAAAATCATTTCTTCTTAACTCCTTTCTTTTTACCTAGATCTTTCTCTAAACAAAGTTTTGATTTGTTGCGTGTGTTCCGCCAATTTTTCTGCATGCTTATCTAATCTTTCATCGTGACTTTTCAGTTCTTCGTGTATCGTAAGTCGATCATTTTTGCTGGCTTCTAAATCTTTTGTTAGCAAATCTAAATTGTGGCTTACTTTTGAAAGAGTCTCAGTAATCTTCGAGAAAGATGCAGTAATTGGTTTTATTACTAATAAAATCAAAGAAACAATCGCAGTGATTGATCCTGCGATTGTTCCCCATTCCCCTAAATTGATCATGTGACAACTCCTTGAATCAAAATAAAAAGCACATCAATTAAGATGCGCTCTCTTCTTTGCTAATGATTTTATCTGCTTCTTCGTCTGTAATGCATAGTGGAACGAATAGTCGAACTTGATCGTCAGTAAAACAG
Organism: Enterococcus sp. SB12; assembly: GCF_030910025.2. Taxonomy (NCBI): domain Bacteria; kingdom Bacillati; phylum Bacillota; class Bacilli; order Lactobacillales; family Enterococcaceae; genus Enterococcus; species Enterococcus sp. SB12. The sequence continues at coordinate 2,109,815 of NZ_CP175675.1, forward strand.
CCCCAATCATACATCATTTTCACATCGCTAAAACTAAACATACTACTCACCTCCCTTTGAAGCTGGATTTAGTTGCTTTTTAATTTCTGCAATATCCTTGCTGTTTTGAAGCGAAGTAAGCATCATTTTTGAATTGATTTGTGCTAAACTATCCGCTCTTTCTTTCAATGCAGTATTTTCCTGTTTAATTGCTACATCGCTTAGCATGAGTTTGGCGTTGATCTGTTTTAAATCGCCGTTCTCATTTTCTAACGACTCGTACATCGCTTTGAGATTGTTTAAATCGTTGTGATCTAGTGCGTTCGCTAAAACAATCCATTGGTTCAGTTTAGGATCAAACATCTGATCAGCAATCGTTAGCGGTTCGCCATCAGCACAAATCCCTTCAAGCGGTGGCTGATCCGTGTAAGGAACGGATACAAGCATATCGTCCAACACTTTTCCTGCGTACTCTCCGCCAGTACGTCCATACTGCCATATTTTTTTCATTTTTATTCCTCCCCTACCCAGTAAATGCCATTAAATGTAAACCACTCATTAATGGCAAATTCACTATTGGTCATTATCGATTTAAAGCCTTGTCTTACGTATATCATTTTTGCGCTATTGGAAGTACCGGATACTCCGATTATCATTCCATTAACTCCTCTTGCAATAAATTCTTCGGGGACTTCATCATCAAGTGGTACACCAAAGGCATAAGCTTTTTTGAACTTTACTGTTCCATTAACGATTACTATTTTCCCATGTTTGATGAATGTAGCGTAGCCATCAATAAAAGAGTTGCTATTTGACTTATCTAGTTTATATATAGTATGTTCATTTTCACCAACTACACGATCACCAGCTATTTGAATACCATCGGCAAAGTTTTTCAAACCTTCAACTCTCTGAGGATCATACACATTAACAGCATCATTCAAGCCTTTTTCAGTATATTCAGGTGTGACATCCCAACTGTAGTCGTTCGGATTGTTGCTGTCTTTCAATCCTTCACCGAAGTATTTCAACTGACTAATATTCGGGGTTCGGGTGTTTCCTTTTTCAATCTTAAGCCAGTCAATTTGAACAGCGCCTTTAGTTGCACTAGGGTATTGATATATATTCAAGTTTCTTACTGCACCTGCGTCTATGTTAGCTTGCGTTACTGTAAATACTAGTTGCCATACGTCTGTCATACCTTCAACAGGCGTTAAGTTTCCAGCTTTAATTGCACCTTGCCAATCTAAGTAAGCTACAAAACTCTGAGTAGATGGTTTAGTTGCTTTCATAGTGACTACATATTTCTGGTTAACTTTGTAGTCTTCTACATTGGCTTTTGAATAAACAGAGTATTCAGTTGTAGTAATAGGAAACTGCACATCTTTGTTTGCAATATTCTTACCCAAAGCCACCTTACTCAAATAATACGGCGCATCAAGTAAGTTAGGCTGGTATGGGGTGGCTGTTGAGCCTTCTTCGATTTTGATGTTATAGCCTAAATAGCCTGTACATGCACCAGCTGAATCATTAAACCACAAAGATATTCTAGACTCTTCTGTAGTCACAAAATTAGCAGCTGTAGTAAACGTAACGCTATAGGTCGTTCTATTGGTACCCACAGGTTTGTTTATAAACGCCCAAACAGTCCTTACTTCTGTTCCCTCTCTTAATCGAAATCCACATTGTACCGCACCAGATGGCACTTCCGCATCCGCCCATATATCAACGCTGAGAGTATAAGTTTTGTTTGGTAACAATGTGCGGAGGTTTAATAGTTTTCCAGCCGGAGGAGCATCTGCAGTTCTTGTAACCGCAATGTGGTCTACTCCATCTTTAGCGGTGTAACCAGTTTGAGAGCCATTGTTGTAAAAATCATTAAAACCTACATTAGGCGCAATATTAGGATTCCCCGAATAATCATAGCCCCCGAAGTCGATGCTGTTACTGTACATCTTTTTCAGCTTGCCGAGATCGCCGATTTGTTGATTGGTTTGATCAATACGAGCATTCGCCTTATCAATATTAGTATTGAGAGTTGAGACATCTTGATTGGCTTTCGTGATTTTGTCGTTTGTGTCTTTTAATTTTGCATCAATCTGCGTTTCGGATTCCGCAATTTTCTGTTCAATCTCTTGCTTCCCATCAGCTAGAATTTTTTCGATTTTATCAATGGTCTGACTGAACCCATTAAAATAGTAATCTTCTAGCTCTGGTGTGCTATCATCAATTGGACTGCGTTTGATATAAAAAGTAAAACGACCAGCTGTATCTAACGAGCGGTCGTTTGGGAAATCAATATATACGCTACCTTCTACGGTGCCTACGTATCCCAGTATATTATCCTCTAACACAATAGAAACAATCCCATTCACAGGATCTTCTACCGTAGCTAGATAGTCATGTTTACCATAACCACCTTCTGCCGTTGCAGATTTGAACATCAAGCGAATCGGAACAGTTGTCCCTTCGGGTAAGCTTTGAGGGATGCCGTTTTTCCGAACTAACTTCATTCGAAGCTTAGCTGTTCCTCGATCATGCGACCAAAAAACAACATTTGTCCTGTTTGGACTAGTTGCTTCTGCTTGAATCACAATGATCGATTCATTAATTTTATACACCATTATTACAACACCGTCCCTTTAGTAATGATAAGGCCGTTCCCAATAGTTTTTGTTGGGGTTGTGGCAAAAGAAGGTGATACAGTTCCTCTAGCAGTTCCGTTCTCACATAAAATTCCTATATCATTCCCTGACCCAAATGCACTGACAATAATTTCACCCATCAAGACAGCATAAATTGCCACTTTCTGGTTAATCAACGTCGTGTCTCCGTACATATTAATCTTTGATGTTCCGCCGACATAAACTGCATTATATCTTGCAAGTGTTTTTGTGTTCTCTGCGAATTTACATCTATTGATTGCCATATAGCCACTCTGCTCATTTCTGATTCCATAGTCTGCTCCGTTTGCTGTATCCACAATTTGCATACCGGCGACTTGACAATAGCCTTTACATGCCGTAAAACAAATTGATCGTACCTTAACGGGCAAATCTGATTTTGATGGATCAATAGTGTCAAAATTATCGATAGGTCGAATTAAAAATGATGTGAAATTCAAATTTCTAATCATGACATCTTCTAAGTAAGCTCCACTATCCACCCAAATAGTAATTTGAGACGTTGTAATCAGCGGGACATTATTCACTGCTGTTTGAATGGTCAGGAATGGCTTTTCTTCTGATCCATCACCAGAAACATCACTACCATTTTTGGAAACATAAATGTCAATTGGCTCATTATATCCACCAATAATTTGTTGAACAGACTTGTTCAATTGTTGAACTTGCTCTTTTTGACTATCCATGTTTGTATTCAGTTCGCTAATTTGTTCGTCCGACAGATTTTCATGTTCTAATAGTCTGCCATGCAGTGTGTCAAAAACTTTCCCTTTATTGTTAACTCGTGCATCAACCACTTCATTCGGCGATTCGCCACCTGAATGAAGCACGAGATTATCAATACGACTATTCGTTGATTTGTCTTGGTCAGATAGTTTCTTTTCAAGATCATTGAGGTAGTCAATGTTTTTATTAAATTTCTCTTTCCATTCCGTAGAGATACGGTTACTGATTAATTTTAATAACCCCATCAAATCACTCCTTTCTTCGCCATTTCAGCGAGTATCGACGTCATTGTTTTCTTTGTGTTGCTCAATGTGATTTCTGGCGGTTTATTTTCCAATGCTGGATACGTCTTGATTCCTACCACTTGAATATAGGTATTGATATTCAAAGGTTCATAAATGAATGGAACGTGATCACCTTTGTTGGGACTGATTTTCCATTTCAAGGTTACGGATCCCGAAATACTTGGATAGTCTTGCAAGTCTGTCTTTAACCGCTCGAGCATGTTCCCTGATACGGTATACCGTTCGTCTTTAACAGGATCTTGTATCCTGATTCCCCATTTCTGTGATTCGGGACTTGTGTAAGTGATAGGAGTAAATCTATAGTCACTATCTTTAGGATTCTCAGTATTTGCGCCATCCTTCAATTTTCCATAGCCTTTGATTTGTGTTTTTAGACTGTACGTATCAATATCGAATGACACTTCATCTGTATTGTATTTATAGCGAATCTGTTCTTCCGTCTGCTGGCCGTACTCACTGGCGGGATAGAAAGTTAGATGTTTATTATTCGGAATCACGACTGCATTATAGTCAGTCAGAATCTCATTGATCAGCTTCAAATAATTCGCATTACCGAAGTTTTCTTGTTCGACTGTAAGGAATTTCTTGTTTGGATCAATGACTTCCCATGTAAAGCCGCGACTCCCTGCACTAAATACATGTGTGAGTAACTGGCTAATAGATCTCGCACCAGTTACTGTATCGTACTGATAACCATCTTGAACGGTGTAATAGATATGTGTCGCAACTACTTGTTTCGTCAACAACTGTCCAAGTGCTTTGCGAGTCATTTCTTTGATCACAAATTCCTGTCCGTTGTAGAAAACAGAAGACTCGTATTCAACTAAATCAAATACTTCTTGATTCAACGAATTGCTGGTAACGGTAAAGCCAATCTCCCACGTTTCATTTTGTTGCCAGTTTTCATAAAAAGAACCCTTGTCATAACCGACAAGGATTTCTTCTTTGGTTTGTTCATAATTTCGAATAATTAAATCAGTCACTCAATCACCTACTTATATAAGAAACGGAAATCCCATGAAGATTTCACGCGAGTAATATTTTGGATCTCGATTTCATTGACTCCTTCAGCTAAAGTGATTAGTCCATGGTTTGTATCAATACCACAACTTACACCATTCAATTTTGGGTATACACCATCCAAAACTAACGTCTGCCCTAAATTAGTTGAGAGAGAAGGATAATAAATGAATCGATCGCCAGTTGTTTTATTGAAAATCGTCACATTTCCTTCTGATTCTCCTTCTAATGCGATCCGCAGATAATGTTCACGTGGATCAATTTCAAAGCTTCCAGCATTGTAAATAATGAAGTGACTAGTCTGATGCGTATACTTGTAATCTTCCGCCACTAGACCTTGCGAGAACTGCCATTCTTCCTCTAGGTTAAAATCCGACAAAGTAGTGGCGATGGATTCAGCACTCCCTGATGGAATATTAAAGGTTATTTCTATCGTAGAATAATCGTTCTCTTCCTCAGTAATTTCGAAATTTGTTGGATTTACTTTAAATCTTTTCCCTGGGCTTAAATCATAGGAAATGTAATATTGATAACCAACAAAAATTAGCTCATAGAACTCTGTTAATAGCAGTTCTTTATCATGCTTATTTTTGTAAAAGATATCAAAAGTCAGCACTAATTCAAAAGGACGAAAACTAGCATTAGATTCTCTGCTACCGTTCGTTCCTTCAAAATCTTCGTAATTCACTTCATACACTGGTGCTTGACGTTTGATTTCTTTACATACAATTTTTTCTTTTCTTTGCGGATCAAACAACTTCCCATTTTGATTGAACTGTAATTTGTAAAACAATTATCAAACACCTCCATTCGCATATCGAAGTTTATTCAAATCAGAGCCCATATAATGATTAGCAGCTTGCCCAATGTCAGAAGACTTGAGACTTAAATCTTTTCCAAGAATCGCTCTAAGAATCATCATTAACTCATTATGCTGTTTTTGTTGCTGTTTAATCAAAGTTACAAGCTCTGCTGAATTATCAGCTGTATTTGCAGTGTTGGAGTGTTTCTTGTCATCGCCAGAAAGGAAAGCTAATGCTTGACCCATCAATTCAATAGCTCTTGTTTTTCTTGTCAATGGAATAACCATTTCTGGTTTATTTCCTTCTCCTGCTCGATATAGTCCGTCTTTGGTAATTAAACCGCCATTGGCATATCCATGTCCTTTCCCGATAACTTGCAACATACCTGCAACTCCGTAACGTTTCTTAGCATAATTGATTGCTGCTAACATGTTATCAAATCCGTTCATAATATTTCCGTGACCAGGAAAAGCGTTAGCTGCAAAAGTTCCGGGTTTCGTTTGAAGTAATCCTGTTGCATTGCCTTCAGCGAGCCCATCATTGCCGCCGATTGCTTTCTCATTACCACCAGATTCCGTTTGGATTTGGGACATCCAGGCATTTATATAAGCTGCTGTAGCTGGTAATCCATTCATTTTCAATGCTTTAGACACATAAGAACGCCAGCGTGCAACACCACTTCCTCCAACTCCTCCATTGAATATATCGCCAGACCCCATCGAACCGTTTAAATGGATATGATCAAAGTGATCACCATCTGGCCAGTTCGTCCATTGTCCGCTTGCGCCAGTTCCGGATAACCCGGCACGGTCACGTACACGCCCATTCGTAATGACATACGCAATTTTTGAAGGGAATTTCTCGAAAGCATAATTAGCAGCTGCTGTATATCTAGGATCTCCTGATATACCTGGATAAGCTAAGTCAATAGCTTGACGTTTTCCGTGATAATAAGCATCTCCTGCTCGATAACCCGACGTTACCGTAAGTCCTGGGAACTTACCCATCACTTTCTGTGCGACGTCAACTAAATATTGATAAACGCCGTTGGCATTAACTGCCCCGTCAAAATTTCCATGAGTAAAGAATTCACTCAATTTCGATTGAAGCATTGTGTTTGCAGCTTTAGACATCAAATTGGTTCCTGATTTAGTCATATCGAGCCACCGCTCATTAATACCTGAAAAATCAACTTTGCTAGTTAAGAATTCCAACATTCTTTTTTCATCATCAAGTAAATCAACGATATCTAAATTTCCGACACCATTTTCATAACGCGGAACATTTAATCGTTCTTTTAATTTTTTGGTTAGGGAAGCATTTAATACTTGGGCTCCTTTAGGTAGGTTAACCAAGAGATCCCGACCTTTAGCAATAAACCCACGACCGTCAGGCATCTGAACATATTCTTCATGTACGAATCCTTTTTGGTCGTTAATCATAGCGAGTCCGCCTGGATGACCTTCAGTTCCCTTAGCATATTGAGGGATTGCCCAGTTACCAATACTCTTGCTTGACTCTACTTCTTTAAGAACATAGTTAACGCCAGAGATAACGCCATTAACACCTTTTCCCATGCCTCCGACCATCGTATTCGCTACGCTGTTCATTGTAGAAGCTAGAGAATTGCCCATTGAATTCATTCCATTGATTAATGACTGCAGCAGGAATGAGCCTGCATTGTAAAATCCGCCATTTTTAGAACGAAGATTGTTAATCGAATCATTGCCGAGTTGGTTTACACGGGCTATAAATGATCCGTATAACGAATTCCAACCGTTTAGATTGTTCTGCTGCCAAGTTCGCCCGTTATTGTACATAGGCGTGTTGTAGTTTCTAAGCGTCACCATCGCTTGATTGCAAAATGAATTAATTGTAGCAATGAACGTACCTGTCAAACTGTTCCAGCCACTCATCAAATTCTTATTCCAAGTTGCCCCCTGTAGATAATTAGGGTTATTTTGCGATTTAAGGGCATTAAGATAATTCGTAATAAAGAGCGTTTCGCTGCTCATGTATTGAGGAACAACTGAGTTCCAGCCGTTCATTAAATTAGTCAGCCACTCTGATCCAATGGCAAGATATTGATCTGATTTTTCTGATAAAGCGTCAGGAATAATCGGTTGCGCAACCTTTGTATCAGTTGTTGACTGATTGCTTATTGGCTGCTGACTTCTTAATACTGCCGTCAGCTCATTAATAGCTAAGATTAAAGCATCGAAATTCGGCGCGGTTGAAATAGTGGTTATATTTCCTATACCATCAGCATATTTAGAAACTAATTGTTTAGTCTTGGAGGCTTTCAACACTTTCGACCCTCGTGGAAGATCTAAAACAACATTACGCCCTTTGGGAATAAAAGCTTCTCCATTTGGTAAAGTTACAAGCTCTTCGTAAGTTGATCCTTTTTGATCGTTTACCATAGCTGCTCCGCCAGGATGGAAGTTTGTTCCTTTCGCATTTTTCGGCATCGGACCTATAAAGTCAACATTAATTTTTTTAGAACTTTCCTTAGGAATACGTTCCCACGAAGAGTTCAATATATCAAGTGCGGACGATACCTCAGAAGCGTTACTTGATGTATTTAGCACTTTTTCAACCGGATTAACTTTATCGTTATAATTAGTTATTAAACCAGTCACATCACTAATGGCACCCGTCAAGCTTGAATTGTCACCTAATATTCTTTTCAGTAAAGGAAATACATTTTTGTTATACTCATCAACGCTGATCGTTCCATCTTTGACTTTAGTTAAAATATCAACATTATCTCCAAGCATCCGCTTGATAGGGTCAGGAATTGCTTTCCATGCATTGAAAGATTCTTCTGATGCAAATATTTTGTTTAACAGATCTTCATTATTAGCCAAGATGTTTTTTTGATCAGTTGGCAACTGGTTCCATTGATTCAAACTCTCTTTTGAAGTCGAAATTTTAGTTAAAAAATCCATGTTATCAGCAAGAAGTTTTTTCTCTGAATCAGGAATTGAATTCCATAGATTCAATTTTTCTTCTGAAGAAAATATCTTATTCAGAAAATCAGTATTCTTTGCAAATAATTCCTTAATGTCAACTGGTGTCTCATTCCAAATTTTTAATTTTTCCTCAGATTTAGAAAGTGTTTGTAGAAAATCATAATTTTTTGCATTCAAGTTTTTAATTTCTGGTTGATAGTCATTCCACAAACCTAAATTAAATAAAGTTTCAGCCATCACTTCAGGAGTATTCGAGTATAGAACAGCTTTCTTCTGCTCAAAATCAAGCTCATCCCATTTTCCGGAAGATTCTAATGCTTTATAAACATTAATGCTAAATTCGTCTTGAAGCACCGCTTCTTTGTCTTCCCAAGCCATGCCACGCCACAAATCATTAGCTATCGCCGCTTCGCCAATCATTTTTTTAGCATTACTGTCTATATTTGCATCATGTAAAACCATCTTAAGGTTATTCCATGTTGTAATATTTTTTGAAGCTTCTTTAATTATTTCTGGGGCGTTCGTCTTTACGTTTCCTTCTTTATCAAGAAGCTCTAAAGAGTTCCATTCTTTTGCACCGTCAGTTCCTTCTTTAGCCACCCATTTTAATGTATCAGCATTCTTTTTTGCATTTTCAGCTAGTTTATCAGCCATATAGCCAGCATTGTCTAGAAGCTTTTGGTTATCTTCAATAAGATATTGGCTTGTATTCGCACTAGCTGCTATTACTTCTCCTGTTGCAAGGTGAATTTTATCAGCTAATTCAGGATATTTTTCAACAATTGCAGCTATTTGACTATCGAAACCATCAGTTGTTGCGTCATTGATTTTATCCCATTCAGCTAAATATTTTTGGGCAAATTCACCGTCAAGATTATAGCCCCAATCTTTTAACCATTTTTCCTGTTCTTTTCTCATTTGTGCTGTATGATTTTGAGAGGCATTTCTTTGTTCTCCTAAAGATTTAAGCCAAGTCTCAGCTTGCTCTTTACTAGCTTGGGATACATCCCCAGTCATAGAATTTAATATAGCTTTACGTTGTTCAGCAGATACATCTAAAGTATTAACATATTGTTCAGCTGTATTTTTCGAGAGATCACTAATCATCTGCGCTTCTGCGACACTTATGTCACGATGTTCCTTTGACGCTTTTTCTCTTATTTCTTTAATGCGATCATTATTTTCTTGGATTTTTTCCAGAGCTGACTGATTCATTTCTTTTTCATTTTCAATAATTTCTTTCATTGAATCAGTCACGGTTCCAGGTAGATTCTTTAATAGATTATCTAATCCTTCTACTTTTTTAGTTAAACTAGATTCAATTGTAGCGCCGATGGTTTCAAAATTTTTGACCATAGGCCCAGTATCTTGATCGAACCCTTGAACCATTAGACCAAATTGACCCGAGGTTTCGTTTGTTTTTTCTTTTACAGTATCTAAAGTACTATCAACTTGGGAGCCGACGTCAGATCCCCACTCTTTTACACGTTGAGAAGAATTCCACGCTTCTTCTCCAAAAGTTTTCCATGCACCATAACCTAGAGCCAGCGCACCGCCTACTCCAACGATACCAAGAAGCGCAGGACTTAATAGACCTAGTGATCCAGTAAATGCGCCGATACCACCAGAACCTGCTGCCGCACTCGCTGCGCTTGCTGACTGACCTAAAGCAGAAGTTAAACTACCTAGCCCACCTGCGCCTGCGGTCTTAGCAGCTGTGGTTCCAATAGTAGTAACTGTTGTAGAAAAACTATCCATTGCCTTTTTTTGAGCAGCTTTCGCAACTAAGTCAACCAAACTACCAGTTAATTTTCCTACAGCTGTTTGAGTTTTTCCAACTACAGCAATACCACCACCAAGCAATTTCAAAGTGGGACCAGCTGCTGCTGCTATGCCAACCCACTTAATGATATTTTTCTGCGATGCATCATCAAGTTCTGAAAACTTATTGATTAGTTTGGTTGATTTTTCAATGATTGGGGTAAAGATAGGGAGCAACTTTTCACCAGCTGTAATAGCTAACACATTCAAAGATTCTTTAAATCGAGCTAATTTGTTAGCCGGCAAATTGTTCATCGATTTTGCAATTTCTTTCGTTGCACCATTCGCATCGTAAGTTTCTTTAGTCAATCCTTTTAGAGCATCTCCGCCTTGATTGACCAAAACATTCATCGCTGATTGCGATTCTGTACCAAATGCCAATGCGATTGCAGACGTGCGCTGGGCATCTGTCCATCCTTCAGTGTTCGTTTTGATCTTGTTGAGCATGTCTGGGAGGGTGAGTGTGCCGTTCTTAAACTCGTCCACAGAAATTCCTAGTTGCTCGAAACCAGCGATATTTTGTTTTGATGGTTTCAATAAGCGTGTCAAAGCCCCTCGTAGTGCTGTCCCGGCTTTTTCTCCACCGATACCTGCATCACTAAGTAATCCGATTGCTGAAGCAGTTTCTTCTACATCCATGCCTAAGCTATTCGCTACTGGTCCCACATACCCCATCGCTAGTCCTAAATCTGAGAAACCAGCAGAAGTTGCATTAGCCACATAAGTCAACGCATCCGTCACACGTGTTGCGTTCTTAACAGTACTATTGTAATCCTTGCCTTTTAAATTAAACTGACTGATTACCTCAGTAGTTACATTCATTACATCGTTGAAGTCATCCCCGGATGCTTTGGTAGCATCTAAAATAGAAGGCATTACACCAAGCGTTTGATTCGCGTCATAACCTTTACGAACAATTTCTGCTAAACCAGTATTTATTTCAGTAGTAGAAACACCATATTCCTTCGCCCATTTTTTCGAGCTATCAGACATCTGATCTAATTGATTGCGATATTCGGTTGTCATTTTCCCACCGTTGGTCAACAATGGACCAATTTCACCAATTTGAGTTTGAAAATCAACAGCCTTCTTAGTAGCCAATCCAAACCCAGCAGCGATCGGCGCTGTAACAGACATGGTCAATGTGCTTCCTATGCTAGACATTTTTTTACCGAAAGATTCAATTTTCTTTCCTGACTTAATCCACTGATCAGATTGTGCTTTAAGTTTCCCAGTTACACCTTCTGTTTCTACCTTCATGCGGGCAATTTGTCCTGTAGTAGTTTTCATCTGAGCTTCATAACTAGCAGACTTAGCAATCGCTTGATTCAATTCATTTGCATATTTAGCAGTGGAAGCCGTTGCTTTACCGTTCGCGTCGAAGCTTTTATCATACTGAGTCTTTAACTTACTCATGTACTTTTCGTTAGAGCTAAGCGTTTTGCTAAGTCCGTCATATTTGGCTTGCAAAGCACCCACTTTGTCGCCTGAGTAATTCATCACTTGCATCTGGGCCTTCATAGCCTTTGTGTTATAAGCGACGCTTTTTTTAGCACCTTCTAGTCCTTTAGAAAAGGCGGAACTATCCAAATCCAAAATAACCTTCATATTTCCAATTGGTTTTCCGTTTGCCATAATTTTCCTCCTTTCCTAAATGGATTTGATGAAATCTTTTAGGTCGACTTCTTTTGATTTTTCTTTTTTCGGACTTACACAAGCAATTTCAATTAACGTGTCAAAAGAATTATTTTCAATATCAGAGAGAGACCATCCCTGTTTCGTTAATTCTCTACACAGGTCCATATACATTTCTTCCGCTTCTTCTGGGGTTACTTTTTTGCTTCTGGATCTGGATCGCTTTCAATCCCCATTACCTGTCCTAATAGACCGTCTAATGTTTCGCGAGTTGTTTCAGAAGGCAACCCATCTAAAATTTGATCAGAGGTCAATTTGTCTGCTTTGAAAATTTCCACTGCAAAAGCTAAATAAATATCTAACTGATCCCACACCATGATTTTTTCTGCATTTAATTTTTTAATTGTTTGCAAAGCTAAACGATAGTCTTTCCCGGTTGTTTCTAATTTCTCAAAGACTTCTTTTTTGCCTTTTTTATTTTTTAATTCAATTCGAACTTGTGCCATCTATGATTTCCTCCTAATATTTTCAAATAAAAAAGAGGACTACTACAGTCCTCTAAAAAAACTATGCTGGTACTAATGCAAGCAAATCTGATTTAAGCGTCTTTCCAATGTAATCAATACCATGTGCTGTCAACCATGCTTTAATTTCTTCAACAGTATTGTCATTTGTTGGCTTTACGTCTCCTTCAGGATCAAAGCCGGGTGTTTCCGGTTCTTGTTCGGGCAATGTCTTAAAAGCTGGAATATCAACTTTCGCCGATTCAACATCATTGGTTACTCGAACTGCTTGATAATCACCCTGTACAACTTGAGTATTTGCTGCAATTCCAGTGATTGTCAGAGGACTTGCTCCCTCCACAACTTTGGTTCCATCTTTTTTATAAATTTTAAATGTTTCTGGCATGATCATTCTCCTAACTTAGTGCGATTGTTGCCCCATTCGTCGTTGGGGTGACTTTTCCAACGACAGGGCTAACTACTTCCCCGCTGGAAAAGTCATAGTACGCAATGCTGTGATAGCTGCTTCTTCCTTACCGACATATTTAGCAACCGATTGCCCCTTCGCATCGCCTTCTGTATCATTAGCAATAGCAGAGAATACATACTCTTCTGCTTCAGGTTCGAATGCTTCGTTAGTAGTTGTATTCAAATTAATTGATTCTCGACTGAATTTACCTTTAAAAATAGTTAACATAGCTGTTTCACCACTTAAATCAGCAGATTCCATTAAAACTGCACAATATGGTGGTTCAGTATCTTCACCTAAGAAGCTAATTTTGTTGTCATTCGTTTTATATCCTAAAATTTTATCGTTCAAATCTTCTGGTAAATCTAACAATCCAAATGTCGCTGAAACATCGCCTGTCCCTTTTTGTGAAATGTAGTATGCAATATCTGATCCATAAACTTTCGTAGATTCTTTTGATAAACCGCTAATTTCTGCGGATACTGTTGCACCTTTGTCCTGTTTACCTTCAATAACAAATTGATTATCTTTTGGAATTTTACCGTCCTTATCAAAAATTCCGATTGTCATTTTTTTAAATCCTACAAGTGTCAATATAATCACTCTCTTTCAATTTTTTTTGACAACAAAAAAAGACACGAGTTTTCGTGTCTTAATTCCTGTTATTCTGTTTTAATATTGTGTATCGTAAATTCGTGTATTCCCGTCATATCGTCGAGCGTCTACATAACGTTTTGTTTCTGGGAAATATTCGTCTAAACCCTGACCAGACAGTTGACCAAAGCCGAGTTTCTTCATCTCTTTTTTTATTTCATACTGAATTTGTTTCGAAGTCGCTCGATATTTTGATTCAACATCAATTTGGATTAAATGCTCAATCGAAAGCTCTTGATCACTACCGTGATAGGCCTCATTCGGTACATCGACGGGCCGAAGTGTGATAAATGCACCTGATTTATCAGCTATTTCAGATTGCTCATAAAACTTAATTCGATATTCTTGCGAATCGCTGTTATAAGTCATTTCGTGGATGTAGGCATTCGAAATTAACGCCTCGTAAATAATCATTAATATATCTTTCATAGGTTTCTCTTTACCTCCGATGCCACTGTCTCGAAGTACACGGGTTCAGAATTCTTTAACGATTTTGTGATAACCCCGAACCCACGTGGCTTAATCTGACGTCCGTTTCTTGTATAGCCCCATTCGTTTAAATGGATTAATCGATAACGTTGATGTGGACCATTCCAACCGATTTCTGCTTCAGTATTGTAATTTTTATACGTCGCATTTTTACGAACAACTTCATCAATCGTATATCCTTGATCTTTAAAAACGAGCATGTCAGACTGCAGACGTTTCTCGACTTTCTCAGCGCCGGTATTGATTGATTTGCGAGCAATCGATCGGACTTTTTTATCACCAAGTCTTTTTTCCATTGCTTTTAACGTTTCGTTTACGCCTTTAACTTCTACACTATTCATCGGCATACACCGCCAAAAGAATCGTAACGAAACGATTATCCGTAAAATCATTTCGAACATCAGCAATATTCCACCTGATTCCGCTATAGCGCCTGTCTAAAATCTCCACATAATGTTTATTAGAGACTAAATAGTTTTCTTGCGGATCTCGGATAGTAACTGTAACCGCCTGCTTAGTCGTTTTAGAGTTTAAAATTTCTAAATCTTTCATCGACGGATTATATATTTCAGCAAAGCAGTTAAAAATAATTTGTTTTTCTTCTTCACCAGGCATCGGCCCTGGTTTTGGCTTATAGCTAAAAAATTCAACTGGCGTTCTCATCGCACCATTATTAACTTTAGGCTTCTGATACTCAAACGTTGGTTTCTTCATCGCTAACGTCCTCCTCCACATAATTCGAGAGAGAGACGGCCATTAATTCGGACAAAAAATTTTCATTAAAAAATTCGAGAGAATCATTGTAAACGTATCTGCTACGTTCAATGATTAATTCTCGAATTTCTGGCTTAGTAATATCTTCACTTCCGCACCAACGCTTTATTGCCGCAGTTGAACTTTCCAAAATATTTTCTAAGTTGTCATCGTCAGCAGTATGAAAGATTCTCATCCGCGATTTGAAATCTTTTAGCAATTTCTCTTCCAATAGAAACGCCCCTTTCTATCGCAGTGCAATTGTTGCTCCGTCACTTGTCGGTTCAACATTAATAACTGCGGGGGACTCTATTTTCCCTCGGATACTTTTAATCCCCACACTGCAGCAGCTTTATTATCTTTTGCTTTTCCATAAGCAAATTGTTTAGCAGTATACAAATCCATGTCTTCGATTGCTAAAGTTTGGTCGTATTTACGCAAAGTGATACCGCCACCGATGTAAGCATCGTAACGTCCGCTAACGAAAGTAACGACTTTTTTGGAACCTTGTGCTAAAGATTCAACGATTTTTAAATTGTAAGGCAACGCAGTTACATACACGCCTTGAGCATTTAAAGAAGTATATTGGCGTTTAACATCCCAAGCGTCAGCAGGGTTAACAACCATGACTACTTTGCCATCAACAGCAACAGCACGACCTTTTTCGTCAGTGGAATGGTGTTTGTATACGTTCGTTAATTCTTTGACTGTAGTAGCAGAATCAGCAAAAGTTAAATCACCAATTGACGTTTTTTCGGGATATACTCCGCCACTGATAGCCACGCCAGCTTGTACTTGACGATTTAAGCCGATTGGCTTGCCGTTTCCGTCTCCTGCTAAGAACGCCGCTTCTAAAGCGACTGCAAAAGCTTCATCGATTTGAGTAGATACAAAAGATTCGATCCAAGCAGGGCCAAAGTCTTTCAAATCTTTCGGAATTACAACGAACGCCGTTAATTTATTTTGAATCACTTCTTCTTCACTGAATGCAGCGTCCAATTGACCTTTGATTTCTCCGAAAATCTTACCCCAAACAGCCACGCCACTAGTCTCAGACTTTAAGAATTTCAAACGCAATCCAGCGTTTACCATACCGATTTCTGCTAACAATGGATGAGCAGTAGTTAAGTTTTCAAAAATGCGATCGATTGTTTCTTGCGGAAGTAATTTTTCTTCCTTGTAGCCAACGTCAGTGGTAACTGCATTAAAGAATTTCCGTTCTCGTGCAGAAAGTTTAGCGTCTGCCGGATTAGCAGCAATCAGCCCTTCTGCTTCAGCACGTGCTTGTTTTTTTGCTTCGTTCAGCAATTCATCGAGCATTGCACCGTATAGTTCATTTTGTTTTTCAGCAGGCTCATTATTGTTAACCGCCGCCAAAAAGTTGTCACGAATTGTTTTGAATTCGTTTGATAGTTTCATAGTCATTCAGTATGACCTCCTTATTTTTTTGTATTAAAAAAAGAACCGTTTCAAACCATCATTTTCTGGTTCAATCGATTCTTGTTTTTTAGTATTTAGTTTTTCTGCTACTTTATTTGCCAATTCATCTAAATCAAACTGTGGTTTTAACTTTTCTGCCAATTTTGAAATCGCGTCTGGCGGAATAACCGGCGAGACACTTGCGACTAGTAAAGGTGCTTCTTCATTTTGAAACATTACTTTGTCCGCAAATCCTTTCTCTACTGCTTGTTCTGCTGTCAACCAGGTTTCATGATTCATTAGTTCAAGTAAGTTTTCTTTTTCAAGACCCGTTTTACCGATATAAGCATTCGCAATCGACAAGTTATAATTTTTCAATACTTCTGCTTCGTGAGCTAACGTTCGATGATCGCCAGCAGCAGCTCTTGAAACATTATGAATCATAATTTGAGCAGTCGGGCTGATTTCAATTGTGTTTCCAGCCATTGCAATCACGCTTGCGGCGCTTGCAGCAATACCTACGATTTTCACAGTCACGTCACCTTGATAAGCGCGCAAAGCTGTGTAAATCTCACTACCTGCATATACGTCACCACCTCCCGAATTAATCACGACCTCTAGCGGTTCATTGTTTTCAGGCAATAAAATATCTTTCGGTGATGTGCTGTCCATTTCAAACAAATCGTAAATCCATTTTTGATTATTAGAAATAATCGTTCCTTTAATTTCCAGTTTCGTCATTTACTTCCTCCCCTCCTTTCGCTTTCTCATAGTTTTTAGTGATATAAAACTCATCGCCGCCTTCGATACTTTCGTAATCGACTTCTTCACGAATTTCATTCCGATTGAATCCACCGCTTGAAATTAACTTATCTACTGCGTCTGCCAAATCAAAGATATCTTTTTTATCCACACCAACGACTTTAACTTCCATTCCAGCAACGTATTCCGCCTTACTGATTGTCTTTGCGTTCAATTCGTCTTCAATCTTTTTGTTCAACGATTTCACACAATATTTATTCAATACTGTCTGAGCGCTTTCTAAATCAGCTAACTCTCCATGCAAAATTGTTGAAGGAATACCTAAAATGTCGGCAACCTCATCCACAAACTGGCGTTTCAGTTTCTTGAGCTCATCAATAGATTGATTCGTCTCACCTACAGTATTTGTGAGTTCGTTATACTCAAGCCCTTGTTGCATCGGAATAATAGCAACTGAGTCTTTTCGAAATTTTTCGTACAGTTTATCAATATACGATTGAGCTTTCTTTTGTAATTTGTCATCAAAACCTCGGCCTTCTTTACCTCCGACCGTCGCTCTAATCTGATGATTTCGCATAGCTACTTCAACCATTCGGTTGTAGAGAGAAGCGTAATCTTCGTACAATCCACGAACATATCTATTCAAGTCGTTGTTGTTGTATTGTAAAAAAATGACTTCACTCATCGGAAACTTTCGTTTGAACTCGTAGCCTTTCATCCCCACACTTTCAAAAACATCGTCATACAACGCATATTCTTTTCGAACGTAGCTTTCAGCAATCAACAATTGATCATCGTCAGAAAGTACGATCAATACTTCGTTTTCAGTGATTAGCTTGTAAACGACTTGTTGCCAAAACGAAGAAGCTGATTGATCCAGATTCGGGCGTACATTTAATAAATACGTCCACTCGTTCGTGATCGGCTGCCCGTTTTTCCGAATTCGAAACTCTGACCGGCTGAATATTCGTGCTATAAATTCTGCACAGGTATCGATTGCTAAATGCTTCAAATACAGCGTGTTGTATTCGTCAATCAACGTGTCAAAGTCGTAACTTAATTCAATCTCTGAATTTTTTTTGAAAATATCAAAAAACGATTGAAATACTCCCAATATTTACTCACCTCCCTTCGCTGCTTTAAAAATCCCAATCTTCCATCATGTCAAAGAAGCCCTCCAAATCAACATCTTGGATCTCTTCTCGTTTATATAAAGCAGCCAAGAAGGCATGGAAGCCGTCTGTTTTTCGACGGACTGGTTCTTTTTTCAAAAATGTTTTGTTTCCTGATTTATCAACTTTGGCGTAGCTATTATTCGTGTACCATCGCATTGATGGATCATCGCCAAAAATAAATTTTTCGTTAGCAAACCCGTCTTCGATGATTGGAGCAACTTTGGATTGGACTCCTCGAATATTCCGAATGAATTCATAGTTGTAACCTTCTTTTTCCAATAGCGGTTGCAACAGGTCCATTCGATAGCCATCGGCACACACCATTTCAATCTGATACAATTCACGTTTTTCATTCAACCAATCAATTAGTAGTTGAGGAGAAATTGAAGGAGCATCCACGATTGTAAATATTCCTTTATCTGCCCATTCTTTGATTGGTGCTTTGATTTTGAACGTATCTAAAAATTCTTTTCTAGCGAAACTATGCTGTAGCCAGATGAATTTTTCGTCTTGTTTAAACAGCAGCCCAACACTGGCGAAATCTCGAATTTCCGCATAGTCGAATCCAGCGACACACGATTTTCCTTTTAAATCACCAATCGGCTGATCGGTGGCCATTAATTTCTCGTGCGTAGTAATATCTGATTCCATATCGCCTTCAGTAAAATTCATCCGTTTGACGACAAACTCCCGGCGACCAGACGGCTCTTCTTCTAACTTTAGGTATTCGTCCATAACAGTTTGATACAAGCGTTTGGCGTAAGGAGAATCTTCTTCGAACATCGGATTCGCTTTAGACCATAATTCCGGTTTTTCCATCTCTTCGATCGTGTCAAGTTTACAAATAAATGGAAACAAACGGTCGTTCTTGTTTTCTCCACTAAAAATTTTCTGTGCTCTTTCTAATGTCCGGTCATAAAAGCCTTCTCGGACGTGTCCATTCGTTCCGTTGTAAAATGTCCGTGGATGTTGAATCTTACCTAGCCCGCTCCGTTGAATGTCCACGATATCCGAGTTCTCGAACATGTGAATTTCATCGAATTCTAAACAGCCATCCCGAGCACTATCCATCGTTTTCGGGTTGTTGGTCCGATAACTAAAAATGGAATTCGTTACTCGATTGGTGATTGCCATTTTCGTTAAATAAAACTGCTGTTCTAAACGTTTCGCCTGAACAGTTTCATAGACTTCTTTAAAACTAACTTTCCCTTGTTTTTCCGAATTGGCAGTAATAGTCACATCGTAATTTCGCACACCATAGAGCGGGGAAATAAAGAACGAATCTCGTGCAGACATGAAACCATTCTTGCCACCCCCGCGCGCGATAGAGTTCAAAATTTCATTAAAAAACACCTCGTCATCTTCTTTTTTGTAAAGAAAAATGAAAGGTGTAATAAATTTCTGATATTTAGCTAACGGAAAAAAATTTTTCTCGGCATAACGAATAAATTTGTGAATCATCTCATCGTCAAAATACAAATCATCTCTCGGAAGGACTTCCTTTTTGAGATACTCGACAAGCTGGATACGCTCTTTGTTAAACGGAATTTTTCCCCGTTCATACAAATCCACATACTCATCAAAAAAGTAAGGTTGTAGCAACGTCATAGAAGATCACTACCATCTAACGCTGCATTATTTACAGCATCTCGTTTTTCTTCTGGCAAATAATCTGTCAACTGTTTTATAATCCGCTGATAAGATTGATCGCGTGCGTTGTATTGTTTAGCAACTGGCCGCTCCCTTTCGTAAGGAATCTGATTTTCTGACTGTGAGAATAATTCATAATCTCCTTTTTCAGAAATATCAATCCACATTTCATCTAACAAAATTTTTAATCTAGCTGCTTGAGTTACTAATCCAGAAACGACTTTTTTCTTGTCATCTGTAAGATCGTAAAATAAGTCATTCAATCGTTTTTCCTCAGCTGCTACCTTTTCATTTCTGATTTTTAAATCCGCCATCCAATCACTTCCTTTCTTCTGGGGAGGGGGTTATACGCGTATCATCAATAGATCTGTGGAGTTGACCCATCCACCGGTTTCCAAAATCTCATTTAACATTGAAATATTTTAGACCGGGGGGACTTACACTGCATACACTAATCGTTTCGGCAATCCATTTGTCTTTGTTACGTCAGTTATTATCATTTCTCTATATTTATTTTTTAGTCTTTGTACTGCACTGCGTGAACATCCCAACTTTTCTGCTATTTGTTTATCTGTATATCCTTGTTTCTTCAACCGAGCCACTTTTATATAATTAATTTTCAATATATAATTTTGTGAGTTTATTCTAGCTCTGTCATCGTTTTGATCTTTTAAACTATTTATTCTTCTTATTATATTTCTCTCGTTTATTCCTAAATCTAGAGCTATCAGAGCATACGAAAAGCCATCCCTGTACTTAGAGATGGCTTTCTTGTCTATTCTTTTATTTTTTATGATGGTTCTATTCTTGATCAATATGTTTAAGCCTGGTAAAACGCCTAGATAACATCTCCCTTGAGATATATGAGTTACTATTACTCTATTTGCGTTCGTTTCATCAGCTATTTCTGTTGTACTCTTATCTAGTTCATGAGCTAACTTTAATTTAATTTCTTTGATTTTTGAAAGAGGCAAAGAACTTTTACTCAGAACAAAAGATAATCGTTCTTCCTCTGTCTTATTATTCCAATAAGCTTTATTCTTTAAACTTATCTTTTCTAATGTAGATCGCTTCATCGACCTGCCTAACCCAGAAGGAACACGCCTGGACTTATTTATTGGTTCGTTCGAATACTTGTTGAACAACGTCACTGCGTAAGCAGCATTGTACCCGCACTTTGCATATTCTGATCGTTTTGTTTCGATCCAATACCTTTCTCGCGAATTTAATTCGGTTGCGCCGCATCTCTCCAAAACTTCAAACACAAACACTTCTCCCCCGTAAGCATCAAATGACCGCTGCAAATGTCGGTTATAATGTTTGCCGTTTCTAAGTTCTCTAAAATGGGAATTAGCTCTCTGCTTAAAGTGTTTCGTTTGGCCCACATACACTTTGTTGTTAACTATATTTCTTATTTGATAAATACCGGAATTCATTTAACTCACTCCTTGTACGAACTTTATAACCATTTCTCTACCACCACTCATCTGCCCATTTCTTAACTCTGCTTTTGGGACGATAATTAAACCGATGATGGCGGCGATTGTGGCAGTCTTTACAAAACCCTTAGATTATCCATATCAGTTGCGAGTTCTGGATGATATTCAAGCTCTTTAATGTGATCTACTTCTAATATTGCATCGTTAATTGTTGTCACTTTGCCTTGCTCTTTGCACCATTGGCATTCGTAATGGTCCCGTTCTAATGCTTTTAGTCTCAGCTTCTTCCACTGTGATGATGAATAGAACTTCGCTCTGTCCTCTTTTGTAGTTACTTCAATCATCTACATATCTCTCTTGTGTCCGATTGTTTTCATATCTGGATACTTATCATTAAAGCTAGAAAAGTATTGAATCGTGATGTCGTTCGCTCCTCTATCATCATTAGTAAATTGATCAGTCTTCCAATGATAGGAGACATCTACCAATCCTTTAGGCGATTCATCCAACCTCTCACCTTTGTACCAAACCTCTGGTACTGAGTCAGTATCTTTTAGTTTGATCTCTAGAAGGTAAGGTTCCTTTGGAAATAGTTTATTCGTCTCATGCTTACTCAATATTCTTGTCCCTTTAGGAAACCGATCTCTGTCAACTAACACTGATAACCCTTGTTGTATTCGAAGAGAATTAATTAGTTCTAAAGGAGTGTCCGGATTCCCACTCAAAGCTAATAGAGTTTCATAATCCTTTACCTCTTGAGTTTTATTTTTTAGAAACAAATCCAATAACTTCATTACTCTTCCTCCTTAATCCACTTAAAGAACTTGAACCACGCGAGCGCCTGCTCCTTACTGCTGCCGTCAGGACTGCTATGGCTCTCAGTCTTCAATACATGTATAGCAACATCATCTACGGTGTATGTGTCTGGTAACTTATCTCTTGCATAGTTGAAACACTGCTGCAAGCATTCAAAGTATGTCACCTTATCCACCTCTCTATGTTGTATTGGATATACTCGTCTTTCCAATAGCCATGACCGCAATAAAGAAGTTTGCATTTATCAATCTCATTTGGTATTGCTTCTCTGGTCATTTCAATGATGGAGTACTTCTTTTTTATTTGGACTGACTGAACCACTCTGATTGGATCATCTGTGTTTGGTTGTGGATACCTATTCGTTAGTGATACATACCAGTAGTTTCTCATTATGTATCACTCTTTCTGTTGGTTGTTGGCAGAAAAGGTTCGCATCATAAATTCCATAGCCTGTGCGTCATTAAATCCTTGCAGAATAAGCTGATCGTAGAAATACTTAGCTTGTTTTGCGATTAACGCTAAGCTTTTTTGAGCTTCATAGAATGTTGCCTCCACAGTTTGATTTGCTTCATTCAATTTAAATAGCTCGCTTAATTGTTTTTCGTTCATTTGTTTACTCCCCTTCCAAAATAAAAAAGACCACTCAAAGAGTGATCTAATATGTAATAGCAACCTACACACAGGCGGTTATCCTGTTCCTCCCTAGGGCTCGCACCACACGAGTTCATACCACCCTCGGTTGCTAAAGTCACTGGAGTGGAATCGCACCACTCACGTACTAGTCCTTTCTAGTTTTGTACAAGGTCCCGATAGTGCGCCATACGCTTCCTACCTCCACCTTTGCGTCTTCTACTTCCGCCACAGTGACACTATAAAATTATTCTTGGCTGCTACTATTTTTTATTTTGCCCATTTTTAAATCCAATCATATAGACATTAAGACAGAGCGCAAAAATTGAAATTATTAACGCCATCATTTCTCTTCCCCAACCTTTTTAATTATTTAGTTAAATTGTATTTTTCTGCAAATTCACTATCAGCTTTTTCCAATGACCTAAGCGTATAATTTTATTTATCAGCGAGTGGTCCGCTGAAATAGCCGATAAGGAGGTGAAAAACATGGTGCAGGTTCCTTATGCTGAATCCAGCGGTTCATTATCTGTAAGAGTAGAACTTCAACATACCGCAGATGTATTTTTGGTCGATTCTACGAACTACAGAAAAATGAACTCTGGTCAAAAATTTAAGTACTACGGCGGACATTACACTAGAACACCGGTAAATATCACAGTCAGTGGTCCTGGTAGATGGTATTTGATTGTTCGTGGTGGTGGGCAATACAAATATAGATTCTATTAATCTTTAGTTTGAGCTGGCATACCAATTGTCAGCTCTGTTAATGTGGCATTTTTTTTCATATAATCTTCCGCTTTTGATACAGCATTTTGCAAATTAGAAATCGTCCAGCCTTTCTCAATTACAAAACTAATAACCGTTTCAATAAATTCTTTTTCTTCTGCTTCTAAAACAATTCTTTCCGTGTTCATTTTTTACATTCCTTTCTTTGGTATAATTTTCTTATCGGTAAGTGGTCTACTGAAATAAATTATAGGTGGTGAATATATGAGTAACGGGTTTGATGATTTAAGTAAAAAACTTAACAAAATGGCAAAAGCTGCCCAAGAAATGGACGGTGAACATAGCGTTCCAATGTCCGAGTTATTTACAAATGATTTTGTTTCAGCTAATACCAAATTTAACTCCATTGAGGAATTCTTTGAGGTTAGCGGATTTGACTGCAGCTCTGAAGAATCGTTTGCCGCGATTCCTGATGATCAAATGGATGCATTCGTATCTGATAATACAAATTTTGATACTTGGTCTGATTTCATGAGTGCAGCTGCTAAAAAATATACTGCTAAGAAACTTGGATTTTAAAATTAGCAATTTCATCTAAAGTTTCTTGTAACTGTTCGACTTGGTCACTAGCCTTGTTGAGCAGTTCTTTTAGTTCAGTCAAATCTAATTTGACAGTTGCTTTGATTTCTTTATCCATTCGTTTTTTCTCCAATACATAAATTAATAGACAGCAACGGATGATAGATAATAAGAACAATTTAGAAGGAGTTGAAATTCACATCCTTATTCTTAATATTTCCGTTGCTGTCTATCGAAGCTTAATTAAAACGATGAGGGAGATTTCCTCCCTTACATTTTATTTTGTCGAAGTCCTGTTTCCTAATCTTTCGACACTATCATAATATCACGTTAAACTGCTCAAAAACCCTACACTATCCCTACAAAAACCCTACAAAATCAACGATACTGAACTAACACGCCTTTTTTGTATGCTTCTGCAAATTCGATCAGCGCGATAGATTTCAGCTTCTCTACATTCTTTTCACCGTATCCTCGTATCAATTGCCCTATTTCATAATTAGAGTGCTTGTTTACGTCACAGAAGCTGTAGTAGAGTATCTGACGGCTAATCAGACTGAGAGCCATCAAAGCCGCTAGAATCGCATCTCTCTCCGCTTCTATATCCATCATCTGAATGATCGCGTCTTCTGCCTTGTTTCCATATTTCGGTGCCTTCGGCATATCCGTTATAATCGGCGACTTAATATCTATCAAAGAGCGACCTGCCATCCGCTCCAAACGCCGAAAGTTCTTCAGCACATCTCTCGCATTACATCTTGTCTGTTTGAAATCTACCTCTCGTAACAATTGCATCAAGTCAAACCGCTCCTTTATGTGATATAATAAATGTGTTGGATTTATTGAATCAGTCGGAGCGATCCGGCTTTTTTATTTGTCGAGTTCCTTTTATTGACTTACGTAGCTCACAACAGCTGCATAGTAAGTTGTATAACCGGCCATAAAAGCCGTTAAAGATATATGCTGAATTTCATTATTCTTTGCAAATTCATTTAATTTTTCTTCTAATTCATAGCGTGTGTCCTCTTCAAAGATTTTAAATTTCATTGTTTATAACCTCCATATCCACCAATCTCACTACAGCTAAATTTTCTTTGCTTTTCGCTAACCACTTATCACATTCCATCGTGTTTTCAATACGAATGATCGCTGAGTGATTATAGAGATGCTCTACATATCCACGAAACGGATAGATGAATTCCTCTGCTTCGCAGCGAACCATGTCACCGACTTTGAATTTTGGCTTCTTACGTGTTTTAGGGTTCTTTGTCGGCATGTCTAGCATTAAACCGCCGATACCGTGGCTACTAGCGTAAAATCCGTCTTTTAGTTTCATTACTCTACCTCCTCGTGATCGACAGTGACCAGTTCATATACTTGCGTTAATCCACCAAGTCGTCGTGAAACTTGGTTAGCTTCTTCGAGATTATCAAACCATCTTGCACTTTGGAGCATGTCTACAATGGATAATGTGTTAGCCCCTATAGAACGTTCATCACTTCTGTAAAATTTATTTCCAAACTTTACTACATAAATCTTCATTCTGTATCCTCCAATTCCAAACCAACATATTCAGCTTTTTCAAACCACTTATCAAAGTCTGGATGTCTACCAGTGATACACCTACTATTTCCTAAGACCTGACGTTTTGTTCGATAATAAACGAGTCCATCAAGCCCCATACCTAAACAATATCTATATTGTTCCCCTTTCTTCCACCAACCGACTTTATAATTCATTCCGCTTCCTCCCGTTCTAATCCCCATTGAGCGAATGCTGCTAGGACTTCATATTCTTGTTTACAAGCCAATAGTTTATAAGCTTTGCGTACTTTATCAGGTAATTTTCCTAGTAAATTTTTATCAGAAAAAGCATTAACAGATAATATTGGTGCTTCTCTAGTTAAAATTGTCTCGCTTTTCAACCACTCCAACACGATTTTCTGGTTGTCGTTGAGTTGAATTGATTTTTCTATTTGTCTTAAATCTTCCAATTCAAGTCGTAGATGACTGATTTGAGTCATTTTAGCTTGCTCAACAATTGGAAACCCCAATCCCAAACTATCTTCTAAATTTTGGAGTTCGCTTTCTTTCTCAGATATGAGTTGGTGCAATTTTTTCATCTTTCTACCACCTCTTCCACTGGCACAGCAAACGGCCAGTAGTTTTCATCTGCTGATTTAATCGTAAGTTCATCTAATTTTGCGACAAAACCTTTTCTAGGTTCTTTTGTAGGAAATATTCTAGTTTCATCACTTGTGATCTCATAATGTAGATACAAATACTCTGTTTTAAGCTCCGCTGCCTCTTCATCCCAAACTTCATATGGTAGTCTCACGTAATACAATGGCTCTTTCTCAACCTCGTAACCATACAGCAACGCATTTATTGCTTTTTCTTTATTAAGATAAAGGCTATCTTCAACAAGCCAATCTAGTAACTCTCTTGTTGTGGAAGGATTTTCGCTTTCACCAAGTTCATAGTCCACGCCATAACCCCAACCTGCACGTGTAATAAGAGAGATAGCATAAAACTTGTTACGTTTTTCCAGAACTTGTTTTGCCCAATCATCAAAAAACTTAGGCATAACGTGTTTCTTCGGTTCGTCTAGTTTTTTCATTAACGTAATACCTGCATTCATACTCTCGTTATAGCAAGCAGCTATTGCATCATTTCCTATCGCTTTAATACTTTCTAATTTTTTGATTGTTTCCTCCTGTTTATTCATCACTGTTCCTCCTAAAAAATTAACTGCCAAAGCAATATAATCACTTTCAATGATACAAATCCCACCAGTGCAATAATTACAGATATAAACGCACAGTTTATGAAACAGCCAACTAAGACGCTTGCTTCTTCTAACCAGTCTTTCATTACTGTTCCTCCAATAACTCGCTATTCTCGTATATATTTCCGATGACTTCATACGTGTATTCTTCAAACAGCTCTGTGTTAAAAATTTGATACTCTAAGTCTTCATCAACAGTGGCACAAACTAATCCGGAATAATCTATTGAATTTTTGACAATACAAACTTTATTATCTAAATAATCGAAGCCATTTCGCACGCTGACTGATACTACATCCCCTTCAAATATCCCCACACCGTTCTTGTCTTTCAGTCCTGTGGATTGCATAAGCACATATTTATCTGGAGCCATTTCAGCATGAGTGATCAACCTTCCTGCTTGCCCATATTTCATTTCTTGCCCAATTGTTTTATCTTTAAATGGTGTGTACCACGCTCTAAACTTCGGTATCATTTGCTGTCCTCCTGATTAATATATTTCCTCAAACTACGTATCCCTTTACCACGTTTTTTTGTTTTGCGCTCAATCCACGTTCCTGTAGTTCCCCAGTAGTCAATAATTCCATTATGGGTATTAATTGCAAATTGATGATTGTTTGGATAATGAGTAAATTCAAATCCCAAGGCTTCAATATTTTTAGTTGCTGAATTGCCCATCTTTCTGACATGTTGTTTTCTACGTTCTTTTAGATGCGGTTTAATATCTTTCCAGTATTCACTCATATCACCCATTACTTTTTCTCCACTTTCAAATTTACTTTTCCAAACTTCACTAAGTTTTCTAAATATCTAAGTTGCTGAGCAACATATGCTTCTTCTTTGCAGCATTCCAAGCGACGATTGACATCGCTTAGAACGGGTAAAGGGAAATCATATTTGCTTAACAATTCATTGATTTTATCCATCGTTTTCACTAGTCACTACTTGGCTCATTGATTTTAATAGTTCTTGTTCCTCGTCAGTCAATCCTCCATTTTTAGGACGTAAGACCTCCTGAGCATAATAGTAGTTGCCTGCTTTATCATGTTCACCAGCAATTCCTGTTGCATATTTGTTATACAAAGGTGTCTTACAACTTGGACATTTTGTAAATACGTTGCCATATTTAGTTGTTGTTCTGCTTTCATGAGTACATACAGGGCATGTGATTTCTACTTGGGCCCACTTCGGAATATCTTTTTCTACAGATTTTGTTTTTACTTCTTTGTTGGTATTGGATGTTTTTCTATCTTCTTTGATAAATAAAGCTTCAAAATTCCCAGTAGCCAATTGGTGTGCCGCAATTATTTCTTGTGTGTCTAATTCTCGCTCTGACTTAATTGTTACTGTGATTTCTTTTCCCTGAATGACTGTTCTCATTATTTCTCCTCCTCAATCTCACATGCCTGTTCAAACTGTCTAGTGATGTTTTCTAACGCTTTTTTGTACTCGATAATACTTTTTATCGTTCTTTCTTCACTTAACACGTAATCGCGTTGTATCGCCTTTAAACACGATGAGACCGTTTGAAAGTAGCCGATATCTGTTCGTGATTCTTCTTTTGCTTCCGTGTAGCGGATATTTCCTTCTTCGTCTCGTCTTACCTTCGATAAGACAATGTTTCTAGAATCACTGGTAATTCGATAATCTTCGATTTTCATGTCTAGCATTTTTTCTCCTCCACATACCTAAACTGTCGTCCTTTTGAATCAATCCATAAGTTCCTAGCTCTATCCCAAATAATGTTTTTGCTTAATCCAGTAATTTCAGATAACTGTTCAGCAGTACCTGTTACTAAAATTCGATCACCATGCCAGATTGCAATTTTTCTCGGCGTTTTCCGTTTAGGCTTTTCAGCCCACATTGATTTACCAAGCTTTTGGACTTCTGCAACTATTTCTTTGTCTTCTTGCCAATTCTCAGAATGTGTCAGTTCGATGATTCGTTTCATTGCTGCTTTCTTATCCACGCTCATTTTCTCCAATCTACGAATTTCCCTTCTTAAATTTTCTATGTGCAAATCGATTTCCTTTCTCTCCGTTTCATTGACCATCACTGCCTTTATCCGTTCCAGATAGCCAATTTCACGTTGAATGCTTCGAATTCGCATTTGAATCACTTCTTCTGTTGTCATAATGACTCCTCCGAGTATCTAAACGTTCTCTTCTTAACGTCTGTGTATCCACACCTAGCTCTTTTTCTCACGATTTTCTCGTCCAAGCCTGTGAGACTTGCTAACTGTTCAGCTGTCCCTGTCACTAGAAGTTTGTCACCGTGCCAGATTGCGATTTTTCGCGGTCTTGGCTTGTTGCTCTTGTCTGCCCACATCTCTCTTCCAAGTCTCATCACTTCCGAAGCAGCTTCTTTGTCATTTTGCCAATCTTCTGAATAAGTCAATTCGATAATTCGCTGCATTGCCGCTTTCTTATCCATCCCGACGTTCCCCTTTCAATAATTTGAGTACTTGATCAAGTGCGCTCTCACGTCCACCATGGAACGTGTTGAGCCACTTGTCTTCGTAAGACACACTTTGTCTTAAAGCTTCTTGATGCATTAGTTCAATCTGTGCTGTAAATGTCTTTAGATCCATCTGATTACACCTGCTCAAGTTCACTAAGATGTTTTTGCAATCCTTTAATGCAATCAACAAATAGTAATTTTGTATAAGCTAAATTTCTTAATTGTGTTGCATCGATATAGAGTGCGAAATAGTATCTGAGTTTACTCCAACTCGAACGGTCTTTCTTAATTCCTTCGATTCCAGCTTCTTCGAGTTGATCATATACGTCTCTCAGGATTTCTATTTCCTCACCAGTTTTGTAACTTGCTATTTCATTGATCAGTTCTAGATAATCGATTTTCAATTTTCCACCTCTTAGAATGGTGCTTTTGATTGTCTATTAGCTCGTTCTAGCGCTTTTTTCTTAAGATAGGCTTCTTGGTCGATTGCCCACTCAGGAAGCTTCTCTCGTCTTCCTGTGCGCTTGTATCCGCTACTTGTGTTCTTAGGTTCACTTTTTTCTTTTTTTGCCCAGCTTCGAATAGTTGCCAAATAGTTTTTATAAGTTTTACCAGATGATTCACAATACTCTGACAGTCGTTCGATTCGCTCTTGGTGGTCATTAGGGAATTCTATTTTGAGTTTCTCCATCTGCTCATCTGTCAAAAGAACATTTTTATATTCTCCGTATTTGTGACGGATGGGCGTAGCCTTCGTTTTTTTCGAAGGCGTTATATCTTTTATCTCTTTACTATCCTTACCTAACCTAACCTTACCTAACCTAACCTGTGTATCCATTTGGTGTACCGT
The DNA here is from genome assembly GCF_030910025.2 of Enterococcus sp. SB12. Lineage (NCBI taxonomy): Bacteria > Bacillati > Bacillota > Bacilli > Lactobacillales > Enterococcaceae > Enterococcus > Enterococcus sp. SB12. The sequence continues at coordinate 2,139,927 of NZ_CP175675.1, forward strand.
TTGGTTGTCATCTGGTATACCAAGTTTTTCATCATGTTTAGGAAGTTCTTCTGCAAATGTGTAAGCCTTGTTATCTTTGTCCGCTAGTAAAGCTTTTTCATCCTGATATAACGTAGGTTTGTAGCGATCATTACGAATATAGTTGTGTATTTTCCAATGTTTAATGACGATCACGCCACTCTCGAAAACTAAGATGAATCTTTTTGCCATAAGCAGTTTTAAATCATCATCGCCACAACCAACCATACGTTGTATTTTTTTGGGATTATTGATAAATCCGTCGTCATCTGCGCGCATTGATAGATGAAAATATAATGCCTGCGTTGATAAAGGCATATCTAGGAATGCATCAGAATCAATAATTGTCTTTGCGAACATTCTTCTTTCTGCCAAAATTATTCCTCCTCATCCACGACGATAATCGTGTACTGGTAACAAGTCTCTGTAATTCCGTTTACTAATCTATTTGTCTTAATTTTTTCAACACTAATATCGCTTTGTTCAGCTTGTGTACCGATGAAAGCAAATGTCATGATTTCTAAGAATAATTTGTCTCTTGGACTCATTTTTTTATACTTAGTGCGCCATGTTTGTTCAAACGCTACTGCGTTTAAATTAATCATCATTAGCCCCCGATTCTTAATTTCTTGATTGTCTCCTGGTTTAACTTAATCCCTTTGATTTGATACTTATTTTTGAAATTGGTCACACCTATTTTGTGTTTCTCTGTGTGATGGATTCTGCAGAGTGCTGCAAATGTGTACTCTGAATGATCAACTTCCTTGCGCTTTCGTCTTCCCAGCGCCTTGTCAAAGTGATCGATATCAGCTCCTGTTTTGCCACAGATGCAGCAGACTCTTTTTGTGATGCATTTGTAGAAGTAATACTCTTGATTCGCTGGTAAAATCTCATAGCCTTCTTTGAAAGGAATATGATGTTCAAAGATGAAATCTAGGATGATATTCGCTAAGATATTGGCATCACTCACGGTTGTGCTCGATTCGTCTTTGAGGCTTATTTTGCGCCCTGTGACACCTTCGAAACGGAAGTAGAAGAATTCCTTCCAGAAGTCCGTTGGCATGCCTGTATCGATGAAAATATCGCCTATGAGTGCATAGATGAAGTTTCGTTGCTGTACAGTGAACCGACGTGGATCAATAAAACGAATTTCAATGACTCGATCGCCATCATATCCGTCGTACATAGTCTTCAAACGTTCAATGTTCACTTCCTCATTGATTGTTGCACCTATGTCTTTTCCTTTGAACTTTTTCAGAACCGCTGAATATGAATCGATTAATGGTTTAAACACTCATATCACTTCTCTTTTGTTTCTTCTCTGTACTGATCTTCAAGCCAATTAACGCCTCGTTTTAGAATGCCCAAGTCTCTCTTGGTCCATTTACTGTCATCAGCGGTTATAGAAGCCGCATCAGTCAATGCAACAATTGCTTCATCAATTGATTTTTCGTACTTATTAGCAACCAGTTGTAAAGCATCCAAGAATAGCTTTTTGCTTCTTTGAGTAGCTGGTTCAAGCATCGAGACATCTTCTGGCATATCTTCGCCAGCAAATATATATAGCCCTAGCCCAAACATTGCTAGATTTTTTACAAGACAGCGCATGATCGTTTTGTTGATATCAAACATAGTTGCTGCTTCAACTCGCTTTTCGATTTTTCCAACAATCTCTTTTTTCTTCGTTTCGTTATTCCACTGATAATCATTGACTTCGTAGGTATATGGCTCATCTTTCATTGCCTTGTTTGCACCATCCATGACTGGTAACCACATGTCACGCTTTACTCCATTGACTGTGATACTGGTAAAAACCATATAGCCTGTTTTTTCATCAAAGAGGTATGGACGATGCGTTTCTGGATCACGATAGATTTCATAACCTACTGCCTCACACACTTTGCTAACTTCTGCCCATGCCCATGCCCACGAAAGATAAGTGAGGTTATTTCGTTTTTCAGTAACACCTTTAACATTTATTTTGTATAAGCTATTAAAAAGCGTATTATCACTTCTATTTTTCAAAGGTTGTTCCTTTTCACTCATCAAATTCTGCCTCCATTTCAGCAATGTATTTCTTACCTGGTCCGTAATAAGAGATATCAATCAAGTTATCTCTGTCATACTCTTCTAGCGCATCAGTCAAGCCATCTTCGATGACATAGATGTATTCAGGTTTTCTGGACCGCTTCGATAGATGAATAAGATAGACATGATCCCAAATGCTCACAAAATTGCCCAAATCATCTTGATCACATGCTAGTTCTTCATTCGTCAAAAGATTTCGTCTGATTTTTCGATTGCTTGTTTCCTTGATATTCGATTTGCCCCAACTAGGATCAGTCAAATATTGATCTAGAGTGGAAAGTTCTTTTTCCATGTGGTAACATCTCCTTAGATGTATTTTGTTTGCGACTCAATGCTTGCCGGCGGAGTCGCTTTTTATTTGTTGCCAAGCTTTTTGCTTATCAATATGTTGTTGGCTTAGGATGCTTGGTTTCTTGTGTCTCCACCAGCGATTAGCAATTACCGTCCCTATCCTTAGCGCTTCAGCTCTATTCATTGTCATCACCAAAAAATCTCTGTTGTCTGTTCAGTTGATCAATTTCCATACGGATCGCAGTTTCTGGCAACCACATTTCAATAAATGAAACAGCATCATCGAATCTCTTACGAGGTAACTCGCCATATCTTGGGATTGAAAAGGTACGTTTAAATTCAGACCAAAATTTTGAGAATACTTTTTTGCTGATTTCTTCATAAGCTCGGCTTTCTTTACCTCCTAAAACTTCCATAACTTTCATATTTCCTTTTTGCTTAATTTCAAACTCTTGTTGTCCGCTAATTCGCATAGTATCTTTAAGCATGGAAACATCTTTTTTTACATCTTTCATTTCTTCTAATTGGTAGATCATCATGTCTTCAATCGTTTGAGGAACAGTATTTTTACGAATGACATCTTCCATCTCGTTGAATGCTTCAATAAATTTGAGTTTGAAACTTATTGCTTTACTTCCAGTGAATCCCATAGCTAACAAGGAAAATCCATCTCTATTCATGAAAAAAACTCTCCGACTTCTCCCATACGTGTCCGGCTCGTTTCCTTCTACAAACATCTGCTCAAAATTGAGCACATCTTCAACATTGGCCGAATTTTCGACCGATCTTTTTACTGATTCAATTGCTTCTAGCACGTGCTTATGTTTCTTTTCGAAAGCTTCAGCTACTTGCAAGCTCGTAGTCACAGCTTCTTTATTTTTCAAAATTACTAATTCTTGCATTATTTCTTCTCTCCTTTTGATATAATGGTTTAAAAACTGGATGGTGAAATAATGAAATCTTCTGATTGGATTCAAGTTATTGCTATTTGCCTTACTCTTATTGTGTCTGTCATTTCAATTGTTCAATCGAATAGATCAATTAAATTAACAGAAAAAACTATAGAAGAATCTAACAGGCCGTATGTATCTGCATATGTGGATATAATAGATACAACATTTTTTGCAAAGTACTTAGTTTTAAAAAATTTTGGAAATACAATGGCCACTATATCTAAGCTTACGTTTGAAGGTCTTGAAGATGACCAAGTAAACAGAAATCGTCAAATGAAATCTTTAGTTGGCGGGTCAATAGCGCCAAACCAGAAATTTTCCACTGCGGTTGAACCTGACTTTAGAGGAAACGTAATAGTTCAGATTACTTATTCAGATACTCAGGGGAAAACTTATAAAGATATTTTTCACCTTTACTTTGGTCAAACTACAGATATGATGTGGCAAAAAGATACTTCAAAAAATCGCTCTGAAGAGGCTAAAGCCATAAATAACGCTGCTCATGCAATAGTAAAAACTCTTAAATAGATCACTTCTTTCTCCTTTTTAATCGTTTAAGTGTCTTATAGTTATCGACCATTATCGGAATTGTTATAACCAATGTTAGCGAAACTGCAACAATTAAAATATAATCTCCAATATTCATCCTAGTCAGCCCCCTCGGTTGGCTTTTTCGCTCTGTACTCAGCTTCATCAAGCCCCATAAAAATCCAAAGCATATAAACGATCGTGCCGATTAATGCTTGTCTGCTACCCCATAGACCTAAAGCGTAGATGATGAATGGTGTGCTGAATACTAGCGCTCTGTTGAATTTGCCCATTAGCTTGCCTCCTTCAAAACATCTGAAGGCGATAAACCTTTTACACGATATTTGTTTGCGTCTTTCCACTTTAAAAACCAAATAAAAGTATGGTAATGAATAAATGTGGTTGAGTGACCTGGACGAAGTATTCCTTCTGCAAATTCAGGAATTGTTTCCATTTCCTTGCAGTATTCAACTAAAGTGGTTTTTGACATACCGTGGAACTTCTCCAAGATCAAACTTTGACGATACCAATCGTCTGGATTTACTGCCTTCTCAGCAGCTTCTATCAGCTCTGAAAGTGTTGGTTTTTTCACTTATTACCCCTCCTAAAAATTTATTAACAAAATATACTTGTCCTTTGCCTGTGACTTTTGGAGTTTTATTAATAGAAATATGACCATCAGAATGAGAAATTGTTGTCTCTTTTATTTCAAATAGTCCTAGATCCATCGCTTTTTGAGTTGGCATATTCCAATCAGTTCCTTTACGTTTGATTAAATATTCCTTTTCACGTAGCCAACTAAACAGTCGTTTAGAACCAATATCAACACCGTTTTGCTTTATGAGTTTTGCTAATTCACCAACTAAAATACTCGTGTGACTCGCACTAACTGAATCAGCAAATAATGCTTTGGGCTTCATTTCTTCATTTTCAAGTTGTAACGTTTCTAACTTTCTCTCGAGGATTTGCCGACTTCGCATTAAGATCATTTCTTCGCTATTCCATGCTTTTTCCACTTGAAGAAAATACTGCCTAGCTAACTTGCCTTTCTCTGATCGTTGGATCATTGAGATTTCTTTTGCCATGTCCAATTTCATTGCATGGTCGGTAATATTCTGAATTCCTCCAGGGGTCGGACATTTTTGGGTCACCCTTACGAAATCTATATTTTCAACAAAACCATATTCCGCCATACGGCTAAACCATTTTTTGTATTCTGTTGCCACCTCCAAAAATTCATGCAGCTCTCTACCACTTACTAACTGTTCGTTGTTCTCGTTTGTTGTTACTTTGATTAGTTCTTTCATTTTTGTTCCTCCTCTACAATTCGTACATAGTGATAATCGAATCTATAATTCTGTTTGCTTCTGCAGAAGTCTTTTTACCGTTTAAAATTAAAGATAAGTAGCTTTTGCTAATTCCAAATCTTTCAGCAAGCATGGTGTAAGTTAAGAACTTTGAACTTTTGACATATTCTTTGATTTTTTCTCTATCTCGTTGAGTGATTTCTGCAATGTCAGTCATACTAAAACTCCTTTCTAACCAATTTCCTCTAAATCCATTTGAGGGTAATAGCCCTCTGCGATTAATAAGTTGTAAATAAACACTCGCCCTTTCTGTGTCCATTTGGTATTCATTACAACTTTAGTGCCGCCATCGGCTTTCGGTATCTCACTTGTGTGCGATTTTGTGTATCCTTGGTTCATATGTTTTCGGTAAAGTATCCATTGTCCGCTAACTTTATGTTGAACACCTAACTCGTTTAGCAATTTGTTTAGAGCAATTGCCGACATTCCGTAATCAGCTGCAATTTGAGAAGTAGCTACCGTATCTGTCGATGAAAGAATCGTATCTAAGTAGCTAATCTTTGGTTCGTACTCGGCAATTTGTTGTTCGAGTAATTGGTTCTTTTCTTCTAAATCTGCTGCTAAACGCAATGCTTGTGCAAAACTTTGAGGTACATTTGAATAGCTACCTGTTTTTCTGATTGTCGGAAGGACTTCTTCCATTACCCAAGCCTCAAATTTTTCAGCGCTTGGTAAGTTCGATTTGATAATCAAGCGGTAAACATCTGATTCTGGAATAACTTTGAAAGATTGGCGACGACCTAGCGAATCGCTACCCCATGTTTTTACGGCTTTTTTACAATGTTTATTAGTAGCATCGCTCGGGTTTTTGTATCCTAATGTTTTAGCGACATCATTTGCTACGAAATACGGAATGTCATTTTCTAGAAACGTCCGAACTTCGTTTTGTTCGAAATTAAAAATTTGTGGTGTGTTCATATTTCTCATTCCTTTCTTTTATATTCGTAAACAAATTTAACAACTTTTTTCTAAATTCAATTGACAAATCATAGAGTTTTATTCTATACTTTGTACATAGTTAAATAAGACATATAAACATTGATTTTAAAAGCTTTCTTGGCGGTTGGCGTTTAATAATCAAAAGTGTTTTTTGTTGTCTTTTTAGTTGTTAAATTTGTTTACAAGAACAAGTATAGAGCTTTAACTCTAATTTGTCAACAGATAAATAGAGTTTTATTCTATATTTTTTCTTGTCAGTCTAGAAAGGTTGACATATCAATGAATCCATACGAAAAAATAAAAGAATTAACAAAGCAAAACGGAATATCTGTAAGAGAATTAGAAAAAAGATTGGGATATTCAAATGGATATTTCAGTAAATGGAAATCAGTATCACCAAACTCCGAAGGTTTGGCAAAAGTGTCAGATTATTTTGGTGTTTCTATAGACTATCTTCTAGGAAGAGAGAAAAAAGAGGCCCCTAAACATGTGGATTTATCAGAAGACGATACTGTTTTTTCTTTTGATGGAAAAGAAATATCTAAGGAGACAATGCGTAAAGCGATTGCAATTGCTAAAGCTTTAGAGGAAAATGAATAGTTGGAGTGATGGGGTGTATGTATTTAAAGTTGAAAGAAATGCTGAGTGAGTATAATTTAAAGTTAATCTATATGGAAATGGAAGAACCAGGTTTTTATTATCCAAAACCAAGAATAGTATTTTTGAATGAAAAACTACACGAAGACAGTTCTGAAGCTTTTCATTTAGCCCACGAGCTCGGTCATTTCATTGCTTCACATTTTGAATATTCAGTACTGTACGATAACTCTACAACTTTTCATTCAAAATTCGAAACTGAAGCTGATAAAATTGCAATTATGATTTTACTAAATATCTTTATTGAGAATGAACTGACTGATGAATCCCAGTTCAAATTGGAAAATTTTATGGAATTCTATGCTATCAATAATAAGTTAAGAACAGAATGTTTTAATGTTTGCCAGTCATATTTCAAGAAAAAATACTCTTATGCACAGTAAAAAAAAGCCCGTGCTGCAACACGAGCCTCAATCCTATTTCTAAGATTCTTTTTTACATAAAAATCATATCATAGAAATGGAGAATTAAAAATGAAAAAAATGGTTTTAGGATTATTGTTTAGTTGCTTCATGTTGGGCGCATGTTCAACAAATAAAGCTTCTACATCTACTAAGGCAGATACAGCTACAGAATCAAGTTTAAGAAAAGAAGTTTCCGATTTAAAAAAAGAAAACAATGATTTGAATAAAAGAGTTGAAGTATTAACAAATATGTCCGATAACTCTTCTACAGAAAATAGTTCTAATGATGAATCAACAAACGGAAATGTAAAAATTGGTCAATCTGTTGGTTTTACATCTGGAGAGTTAATAACTGTTACAGAAGTAAAAGCAGATGATACCATTGGTTTGATGGATATAAAGGACGGGGAACATCCAGTCGTAGTAACAGCTATTGTTGAGAATAAAACTAACTCACCTATAGATTTCAATAGTCAAACATTTGACTTATACGATGGAAACGATGAATTAGCTAGATTTGATGCTAGTACTTACTCTAATAATGTTCCTCACGAGATAGCTAGTGGTAAAAAGGCTACTGTAGTTATGCATTTTGGAGTAAAAGGAAATGCACCCTACTCTGTAACATACGGTCCAGCAACTTGGAACGAATGATAAACTAACATAAAAAAACACGCCCTCTCCCCTACCAAGTTTGAGTGACGTGAGTTATTAAACCTATGTTAGGTTTATTTACAGCTTATTTTATCAAAGAAATGAGGATAATCATGACGAATTTAAGTACTAGATCACCTGAAGGAATGACATTACTTGAAATTGAAGAAAAAATAGTAACGTGGTTCAATTCCCTGTTCAAAATAACCATGAAGAAGTACAGGCTTACTTATCAGCTGGTACTGGGATTTTAAACTACTATGAAGCAGACAAAGATATAGTAGAAGTTCCAGCAGATGCGCCAGAACATGATTGGATATTTAAAATAGTGGGGATTTCTATGAAGCCGTTGTTCGATGATGGGGATATCGTGTATGTAGATGAGTTCAAACAAGGCATAGACAGTATTCAAAACGGTAGGATTTATGTGGTAGAGGTGGTGTTAGTATCAAATCTTAGACAGCTTTTCGTAGAGACAAGAATAAATTAAACTTATCTACGAGAGGATGAATTTTTATGACCCGATATGAAGAAAATTTTAAACAAATGATTGTTGAACTGAATCAAACTGGACGTTCTGTTCGAGGGTTAGCGAAAGAATATGGCTTATCTGAAGCAACGATTTACAAATGGAAGAATTTATATTTACCTGATCAGTCCACAGGACTGACTGGAAAAGAAGTAGCTGAACTGAGAAAAGAAAATGCTCGTTTAAATGAGGAACTTGAAATCTTAAAAAAAGCCGCAGCCATATTCTCTCGGAAAACCTAAATTCGCTTGTTCAATTTATTGAAAAATGGTGTAAGGATTACACTGTTTCTTTGTTGTGTCGGTTATTAGAAATCCCTAGAAGTGTCTATTATTTTTATAAGAATAAACCGTTGACAGCTACAGAAATCAGAAATAATAAGTTGAAAAAGAAGATTTCAACAATTTTTTTACGAATAAACAACGCTATGGTGCCACAAAGATCCATCAAGTTTTATTAAAAGAAGGGATTTCAGTATCTCTTAAACATGTCCAAAAGCTAATGAAACAATTAAATTTAAGGTCGATTGTAGTTAAAAAATATAGACCTCAAAGGTCTAATAAACCGATCATTTCAAAAGAGAATCTCTTAAATCAGGACTTTTCTACTGAAACGATCTGTGAGAAATGGGCAGCTGACATTACGTACATTCCTACTAAGAAAAATGGTTGGTGTTACTTATCTTCAATCATGGATTTACACACGAAAAAAATTATTAGTTATACATTTTCAAAACGAATGACTGTGGATTGTGTCATTCAAACATTGAATAAAGCAAAAATACATTATCACATTCCAGAAGGAATGATTCTACACACTGACTTGGGCAGCCAATACACAGCAAGAGAAGTGGAACAATGGCTTAAAACCAACAAAATAAGGCATTCTTATAGTAGAAAAGGAACACCTTATGATAATGCTGGAATCGAATCTTTCCATGCCTCATTGAAAAAAGAAGAAGTCTACACGACTAGCTACTCAGATTTTGAAGAAGCAAATCGAGCGCTATTTAGCTACATTGAAGGATTTTATAACCGAAATCGAATCCATAGCTCGATTCACTATCTAACCCCACAGGAATTTGAAGAATTAGCAAAAGAAAAAATGGCTTAACCGTCTCTACTAAAATGTGTCCAAGATATTGACTCAAATCCAAGGTTGACGGATAAGCTTATATAAAGAAAGTCTATGTATATGAAGAAACTAAAACACTTAGATTGGTTTCCCTAAACAAAGATTATATAGATTTGCTATTTAGATTTGAGGATTCCGATATTAAGTTTATAGGTCGTGTGATCATATGAAAATAACCCAGTCGTAGTTGGCGCTGCGGCTAGGGGTTAGTATTTATTATCATAGTAGAAAGAAGGAAAAGAATATGCCAAGTTACGTTGTATTGCAAGTTGTATTAAAAGAAAAATTTATAGGAAAAGGGTCGCAAAACCTATCAGAACTTGAAAACACTATAAATAGACAGTGTTCTAAAGGTTATCGATTACACACTATTTCCACTACAAACGGTGGTAGTAAAGGTTTCGGTGGCGGCGATAGGATCCAAGCTACTTTAGTTTTCGAAAGTCTGTAAAATAAAAAAACACGCCCCACCGACCAAAGCGAGCGTGTTCTAAGAAAAAACAAACCTGTATAGGTCTATTTGTTATACCTATTATAGCAAATGATAGGAGATGTTAAAAGTGTGGGTTGAACAAACCAAAGATGGCCGATTCAAGTTTATTGAAAGATATGTAGATCCTTATACAGAAAAAACACGAAAAAAATCTACAACACTTACAAGTAATTCACCACAAGCGTGGAAAAAAGCTCAGAAAATTCTAGATAAAAAAATTAAAGAAGCACTCGAAAATTACAATAAATCAGATATCACTTTTGGTGAGCTGTATAAAGAATGGTATGAATATTATAAGCAGCATGTTAAACGTACTAGCTTTTTGAAGGTTCCAATGATGATGAAACATGTTTCTAAGCACATCAGCGATGATACAATCGTTAGAAATATTGATGAGAAACTCATTAATAAGATAATTGAAGATATGTATACGTTTGGTGACCTCTCACTGAACTACACAAAACAAACAAAAACAACTCTATCCGTTATGCTAAACTATGCAATCGATAGAAAATACATTCAAAGAAACCCTGCGCTAGCAGTTAAAATCCACCCTAAAAAAGTGGAAGAAGAAAAAAGAAGGCTTTCTATGGATAAAAAATATCTGGATAAAGAAGAAATTGATCAGATACTGAAACAGTTATATTCCAATCCTCGCAGAAAACTACACGGCATAATAGCTGAATTTCTATATTTGACTGGTTTGAGATATGGGGAATTGCTAGCTTTACAAATGAAGGACTATGAGAATGGGAAAATTTCTATTAATGGAACATTGGATTACACATCTGTGAAAATGGATAATGCTATAAAAACAACTCCAAAAAATACTTATTCGCAACGTGAAGTGCAATTACCCAATCGTGCAAAAGAATTGATTGAAAGTGTGATAGCTGACAATATTCTTGCAGGTAGACCCACAGATCCCGATCAATATATATTTATATCTACAAGTGGCACTCCGCTTACGCTGCACTCATTTAACGCTATACTCCATAAAGTAGAGGAAGAGTTGGAATTAGAAAAAAGTCTATCCTCACATATATTCAGACATAGCCACGTTTCACTATTATCTGAATTAGGCGTACCTCTTAAAGCCATTATGGAGCGTGTAGGGCATTCTGATGCAAATACAACTCTGTCTATCTATAACCATGTAACCAAAAGAGCCAAACAACAAGTAATTGATAAACTAAATAGCCTTTGATATTTTTGCCCCTTCTTTGCCCCTTTTACTTAAAATAAAACAAAAAAAGAAGAAAGAACCCTGTTAAAATAGGGTTCTTTCTTAATTACTACATCATACCGCCCATCATTGATGGATCCATTGCAGGAGCTGCTGGCGCTGCTGGTTCTGGTTTATCTGCAACGACTGCTTCTGTCGTTAATAACAAGGCAGAAACGGAAGCGGCATTTTGCAAGGCAGAACGTGTTACTTTAGTTGGGTCTACGATACCTGCTTCAACCATGTTTACCCATTCTCCAGTAGCAGCATTGAAACCAGTGCCTAGTTCCACGTTCTTCAATTTATCAACAATCACTGATCCTTCATAACCAGCGTTTTCAGCGATTTGACGAATTGGTTCTTCTAAAGCACGAACAACGATCTTGATACCTGTTGCCACATCTCCTTCTGCTTCTACAGCAGAAACTTTGCTGATAACGTTCACTAGAGCTGTACCACCACCTGAGACCATTCCTTCTTCTACTGCGGCACGTGTAGCATTCAATGCATCTTCAATGCGTAATTTTAATTCTTTCAATTCTGTTTCAGTAGCTGCACCAACTTTAACAACAGCTACACCACCTGCTAATTTAGCTAAGCGTTCTTGTAATTTTTCGCGGTCAAAATCAGAAGTTGTTTCAGCAATTTGGTTTTTGATCAATTGCACACGAGCTTCGATTGCTTCTTTTTCTCCAGAACCTTCTACGATCGTTGTATTGTCTTTATCTACAACAACTTTAGAAGCATTTCCTAAGTTTTCGATTGTTGCATCTTTCAATTCTAAACCTAGATCGTCAGTAATTACTGTACCACCTGTCAAAATAGCGATATCTTCAAGCATTGCTTTACGACGATCGCCGAAACCAGGAGCTTTTACAGCTACTACGTTGAATGTTCCACGGATTTTGTTCAATACAAGAGTTGGCAATGCTTCACCATCTACATCGTCAGCAATAATTAACAATGGACGTGATTGTTGCAAGATTTGTTCTAACAATGGCAGAATATCTTGGATGTTAGAGATTTTTTTGTCTGTGATCAAGATATATGGGTTTTCTAGAACAGCTTCCATTTTGTCGTTATCTGTTACCATATATTGTGATAAGTAACCACGATCAAACTGCATACCTTCTACAACATCTAGTTCTGTTTCGATCCCTTTTGATTCTTCGATTGTGATGACACCGTCGTTTCCAACTTTTTCCATTGCATCAGCAATCAAATGTCCAACTTTATCAGAACCCGAAGAAACAGCTGCTACTTGTGCAATGGCTTCTTTTGAATCAACAACAGTTGAGATATTATGCAATTCTTCGACTGCTGCTTTTGTTGCCAATTCGATCCCGCGACGAATGCCTAGAGGATTAGCACCTGCAGTTACGTTTTTTAAACCTTCGCGAACGATTGCTTGTGTCAGAACAGTTGCTGTCGTTGTACCGTCTCCTGCAATATCATTTGTTTTTGATGCTACTTCTGATACAAGTTTTGCACCCATGTTTTCAAAATGATCTTCTAATTCGATTTCTTTTGCGATCGTCACACCATCATTTGTGATCAATGGAGAGCCGTAAGATTTTTCTAGTACGACATTTCGGCCTTTAGGTCCTAATGTTACTTTCACTGTATCTGCTAATTTATCTACCCCGCGTAACATAGCTGCGCGTGCGTCTTCTGCAAATTTCAATTCTTTTGCCATGATTGATTCACCTCATTGATTATTTTTGATTATTTTTTTATCTTCAAAATTTACTCAACAATCGCCATGATATCTTTTCCTGCGACGATCAGATATTCTTTTCCTTCGTATTTTATTTCTGTACCGGCGTATTTTTCGAACATAACTTGGTCGCCTGCTTTTACAGCGGCAGGAACTTTTTCACCGTTTTCTAACAAACGGCCTTCACCGACTGCAACAACTGTCCCAGTTTGGGGTTTCTCTTTAGCAGCAGAAGCTAAAACGATTCCTCCGACAGTTTTTTCTTCTTCTTTTGCGACTTCGATAATGACGCGATCACCTAATGGTTTTAACACGATAAATCCCTCCGATAACTCTTTTTTTAATCTGTTAGCACTCTTAACCTTCGAGTGCTAACCTACATTTTTAATAATACTCATTCTCCCTCTTTTTTGCAAGCTTTTAAATCAAAGAAAAGAAATTTTATTCTGACAGCTGCTTATTGAAATTATGATATAATTGAAATCAATCGATATAAGCTTGCCTTGCATGCTTGTTATCCCTTAAAAGGAGGAATTACATGTCTTTAAAAAAATATAGCTTCCTCAGCATTTTTTGCTATGGTTTAATTTTTATCTCACCCTTGATCCTAGCTTCGATAGGACTTGTAAAATCTACGTCTGAATTGATCACAGCAACTGCAGTCATGTATATACTAGGCGCCGTTGTCCTAGCTATTTTTTATTTTAAGCAACGTGAACCCTTAGCGATCGAATCAGCGGTAAAAAAAGCTTCTGCTCCAAAGATTGTTATTTATGGATTGGTTGGAATCTTTGTCGCATTGATTCTGCAAAGCATCGCTGTCATGTTAGAATCTGTATTGTTTGGCGAAGCAACCCCTTCCGAGAATACACAAAATATCATCCAGATGATCATGGAAGCACCCGCTTTTATTTTGGCGACAACTGTTGCTGGACCCATCATGGAAGAGTTCGTATTCCGCCGCAGTATACTGGGGATCATCAGTCGATATTCAAATTTTTGGGTTGGAGCAGTGATCAGCTCTTTGCTGTTTGCGTTTGCTCATAATGATGGTCATCTGCTAATCTACTTTTTCCTAGGTTTCTTCTTCAGCCTAGAGTACAAAGCAACTGGTCGGATCTGGACATCGATGATCACACACGTAGGAATGAACACATTAGTTGTTCTTGTTCAATTAGCTGTCCAAAAAGGGCTAGTATAAACATGACTATAAATACTCCTGTCATCCTAGATTGGTGATTTTCCCAATCTAAAGCGACAGGAGTATTTTTGTTTTTTAGTCGTTCATCTTTTCTGCTGCTCCATCATTTTTTGTCTGTCTTTCCTTTTTGCAGTTTGCAGAATCTATTTTTTTCAAAAATGGGAAATAAATGAAAAAACTAATTGACAACACGATACCTTGTAAAATCGCTGCAGGCACTCCGCCTACTAAAAAACCCGAGAGGATCGGCGGTGTTGTCCAAGGGACTTGGACTGCTGTAAATAAAGGAACGAATCCAAAATATAAAGCGGAATAGGTAATCAATCCTGAAACGACCGGTGCGAAAATAAAAGGAACAGCCATCATCGGGTTCATCACGATCGGTGTGGAAAAAATAATCGATTCATTGATGTTGAAAAAGGCTGGTAAAAGAGCAATATTTCCTAATTCTCTGTATTTCTTCGATTTCGCAAAAACCGTCATAAAAAATACAGCCCCTAACGTCAACCCAGCACCCGTAACCGTCATGAACTGATCGAGAAATTGCTGAGTAACGATATGTCCGCCATTTGCCACCGTCAACTCTTGTCCTGAGGCTAAGATTTCTGCATTTGCTAATGAATTCGCTTGCAAGATGGGACTAACCAACCCATTGACCATCGCAGATCCATGAAGACCAAATAACCATAAAAACGGAACAAAAAAACCTAATAAAAGCACACCAAACAACGTGTCTATGAACGATTGAATGGGAAGCTGGACATATGTCCATATTCCTTGAACAACAGTCATTCTGAACAACTGTTGAAAAACCGCTGAACCGATAAGCGTAAAAGTGACTATAACAATGATTGGAATCAATGAAGTAAAAGACTGCCAAACATTTTCAGGTATCTTCTCTCTTTGCTTCCACCCTTTCGCAAGTCTTACTAAACGTGCATAGCCCCATCCGATGATGAGCCCAGTTGTAACTGCTCCTAGTATCCCTTCAGCACCTGTCCAGACAGTATCCATCTGAGTATTTAGTGGCTGAATAAGCAGTAGATAAGCAGATAAGGCTGTTATGCCGACTGGTAAGCGATCGATATCTTCTTCTTTTGCATAAGCGTATGCAATGGCAAAAACGATCCAAAAGGCTATCACATCAAATGTAGCCTGGTATACTTGTGTAAAATACATAGAAAATCCTGCTTTGTCTATCCACTGAGCGATGTAATCCACAGGAAAATGAGCAAATAAGAAAAACAGCGAGCCAACAATAATTATTGGGATCGTGTAAGTCATTCCATTACGCAAAGCAGTTAAGGGTCTAAGATTCACAACAGATGTTATCATTGGTAAAAAGGCACGATCTAACCACTCTTTCATTTCTTATCTCCTTCAACTTCTATTTTTATCAATCAGTTTTCTTAATTTAACTATACCCAATGATCACGAACCATGAAAGGAATGCGCACTGAGCTTTTCAAAAATCGGATTCTTTGACGAATATTCAGCAACTGCTTACAATGGACAGGAATAAAAAAGGAGGTTTTTTATGAAAATTGCACTCATTGGAGCTACTGGTCATGCAGGTTCATTTATTTTAGACGAAGCATTGTCCAGAGATTTAGACGTGACGGCAATCGTGCGTCATCCAGAAAAATTGCCATCAGATGTTCCGTTTATACAAAAGGATTTATTTGAGTTGACAACTACTGATCTTGCATCTTTTGATGTTGTCGTTGATGCTTTCAACGCTCCCAAAGGAAAAGAAGAAATGCATCAAACTTCTTTGTCCCATTTGATTGAGATGCTTGAAGGAACCGATACACGCTTAATTGTCGTTGGGGGTGCCTCTTCGTTATTCTTAGATACAGAAAAGACGACTCGTATGATTGACCAAATACCTAAAAATGCACCCTTCTATCCAACAGCTTTCAATATGTACGAAGGATTGTTAAAATTGAAACAATCTAAAAATCTACATTGGACTTATATCAGTCCAGCTTCTTTATTTGATCCACATGGCAAACGTACAGGTACTTATTTGTTAAGTGATGATTATTTACAAAGAAACGCTGCTGGCGACAGTACGATCAGCATAGCAGATTACGCGATTGCATTAGTAGATGAGATACTGGATGAGAAACATGAAAAGCAACACATCAGTGTAGTCAGTCGATAATACGGTTATTTTTTTAATATGCTAAAAAAATAAAAATAGAAGATAAAACCAACCCTGATTGATTTTATCTTCTGCTTTTTATATTTTTATTGATTGAACTGTTTAAATCGAAAATAGCTCAGTTGCTTCATCTGGATCTGTATCATAGATTTCAAAATCATGTCCAACGCCAAAATCTTTTTCTTTCAAAACATTTTCCATTGTTAAATGAGCAAGTTCTTTCATATTGTTTTCCTTGCTAAGATGGCCAAGATAGATTCGTTTGGTCCGATTACCGATCACATCAGTCATGACAAGTGCACCGTCTTCGTTGGAAAGATGTCCTCTATCTCCTAAAATACGCTGTTTTAAATTCCACGGATAAGGTCCCATGCGTAACATCTCAAGATCATGATTACTTTCCATCAAATAACCATCGGCATTTTCAATGACACCTCGCATATAATCACTGCAATATCCGGTGTCCGTCAACATGACGAATGACCGATTTTCTTTATGGAAACGATAAAATTGCGGAGCCGCTGCGTCATGGGAGACGCCGAAACTCTCAATATCGATATCGCCGAATGTTCTGACTTTCCCCATCTCAAATAGATGTTTTTGTTCCACTGGTACATTTCCAATCAGTGGTTCCATCGCTTCCCAAGTCTGCTGATTGGCAAAAACATCCAAATGATACTTACGAGCCAAGACACCCACGCCATGTATATGATCTCGATGTTCATGCGTCACAAGTATTCCATCTAATTGGTCCGGTGTCCGATCAATTTGAGCCATCAAGGAAGTGATTTTTTTACCGCTAAGTCCTGCATCGACCAAAAGCCGTTTTTTTTCACTTTCGATATAAAGTGAATTACCCGAACTTCCACTTGCTAGGATACTGATTTTAAAAGCTGGTTTTTCTTCAGCCATTTGACTCCTACTTCCCTTCTTACTTTGTAAACTTTTTTCATTATACTCGCTTTTTTATTGATCTTCCACTTTTGGTACAGTATTGTTTGTCACGATCGTATTGCTGAAAGCGTTGACGCTCTCGATTTGGACCACTTTATCGCTTGTTTCGATCGCTACATGCCAAACAGGAACATACACATTTTTTTCCCGGACTTTCAGAATACAGGAATAAGCTAGCTGACGCCATAAAATTTTTGATCCTCTTGGTATTTTGTTATTGATGTACAATGTATTGATTGCTTCCTCTTCCGTATACAGTTCCGTCTTTTCGCGCAGCTGCTCGATATCAGATAAATGCGTCTGCATGTATTTCGTGATGCTATAATCATTATCGTTTTTTTCTAAAGAAAGAACGATTTTTGCTGTATCATCATTGAATGGGATGCCTTCATACTCTTGGCTTGCTTGGATTTCTAGTGGTTCTTCTTCTAAATGAGAAAAATTTTTCGTGTACACATAATCATTACCGAATAAAATATTGTCTTTGTTAGATAAAAAATCTTCCAAGGAACTACTAATTTTATCTGGATCGATCACGTTCTTTTCAGCATCTGAACTGGATAAAGATTTCGTCAAAACATCACCGTCTAAAAACACACCACTTGCCAGCAAGCCGCTTTTACCAGCCTTGCGATAATTCGCTAATGAAGTGCTAAGATTGGTCTGCTCCGCGCTAAGATAATAGCCTTGCTTGTTCTCAGACGAAATCTTCCCCGTGTAAGTGATATCGTCGCTAGCCAGACGTTGTTGGATTGATTCAGTCTGATTAGAGCGAATGACATTGTTTTCTTGGTATACCGCGTCATGATAACTGCTGAATAAAAACACATTCAACCCTAAAAAAGCGACGAAAAATATCCATTCGATTTTTTTGAAATCCAATTAATTCGCCTCCAATCCAGGTAATTTTTCCAGAAGGTCGTTAGCTGAATACCAGTTATCTTTATATTTCACATACCATTCAGGTAAGAGATCAACGACACGATTCGTTTCTTTGACATTTTGCCATGTATAGCCAACGATCACTGAACCAATCTTGTTGCTATCTGCTCCCTTAGCTTTTAACTGCTGGATGATTTCATTCGTACTTGCAAGTTCTACTTCTTCGTCTGAAGGTATCGGCACTTGAATCGTATTCAAACTGGTTTGGATATTCACTTGCACAGAACCATTCGTTTCACCGCCAACTTCCACACCAATCTGTCCTCTGCTGTCTGTCCCAAAAACCGGGAAGCCTTCCACGAATATCCGATAATCGATCGTATTGTCACTGCGGTCAAAATATCTGAGGTTCCCTAAAGAACTGCCTAATTTGCTAATATAGGGGAAACTTTCAGAAAATACACTAGCATTTTCTTTTTTCTCTGGCAGCTCTCCACGAAAATCAACTACTTGCGTTTCCGAATGGATAGACATTGTTTCATTCCCACCGTAAAAAATCAATTCATTGCTTTCATCATTATTCTTCACGCTATCTGGTTTCTGGAAAAAAGCATTTCTAAAAAGTGTATAGGGTTGCTGTGACAGGATATAACTATACTTTTTCAGTTTGATCGAATGTTTCGTAGCATATTGCGTGTCGATCGTCGATGGTTCTGTTGTCATTTCTGTCCATTTTGTGTCTTTTGCTGTTAATTCTTTATTGATATCTGTCCAATTCAACGAAATATTCGCTTCATATACGAGATGGTTCGAATAATTCAAAAATCGGATTTTTTTATTTCCTTGATCGAATTGTATTCTAGTAAAATACATATTTTCGCTTTCTTTTGCCAAGTTCGACACATCTAAATCTAAATCAAATGCTTCCTTGTATTCTCTTAGCAAAAAAGGCGCATTATAGGCCAACTCAAAACCAGAGTTCAGATTTTTCACCTGTTCAAACTGTGATTTGTCTCCTGAAACTACTTCAGAAAGCTTTCCAAATCTTGCTTTATCGATGATCAATTGCAATCGGTACACGAGATTTTCACTGTTGGTTTCTTGGATCGTTCCCGAATGGTGCCATGTAACATGAAGTGGAAGAAAGACTTCGGAAGTTTTTCGATTGCTTTGAGACTCGATCATTTGAGTGTTTGTCTCATCTACGTTGATTGAACTTTTTCCTGCTGGGCTCAGCCAGATTGCATAAGAGAAGTATATGCTTAACGCAACCATCAAAATGAGTCCTATACGAACGACTTTTTCAGAGATTCTCATTCCCACCATTCCTCCTCATAAGGTTCATATGGCAGCGAGATATAAAAAGTCGACCCTTTTCCTTCCTTGCTCTCTGCCCAAATAGCGCCTCGATGCGCCTTAATCACTTCTCTAGAAATAGCTAATCCAAGTCCTGTCCCACCTTGTGCTCTTGCACGTGCTTTATCTACTCGATAGAACCGCTCGAACACTCGGTTCAGATCTTTTTTAGGAATCCCCAATCCTTGATCGGTGATACTTAAAATCACGTTATTATGCGTTTCTAATAAGCGACAAGTAATCGTTCCCCCATCTGGTGAATACTTGATCGCGTTATTCATGATATTATCGACTACTTGGATGATTTTATCTGTATCTACTTCGACCCAAAGATCTCTTTGCGTAAATTCACGACGTATCTTATAATTTTTTTCCTGATTTCCCACCATCATATCAAACCGGTCAAGAACAAAATTCACTAACTCGTTGAAATTGACATATTCTAATTGAAGCTGGGTATTACCTGTATCCATGCGAGATAGATTTAAGAGGTCATTGATCATTCGAATCATTCGGTCTGTTTCATCTAGCGTTACCTTCAAAAAATTTGGTGCTACTTCCTCGTCTTTCCACGCACCTTCGCTCAATGCTTCGATATAACTACGCATACTTGTCAACGGTGTACGAAGTTCATGGGAAACATTAGAGACGAATTCACGACGTTCCCGTTCTGTTTTTTCTTGTTCTGTCACATCATGCAAGACAGCTACTAATCCGCTGATAAAACCTGATTCGCGACGGATCATAGAAAAGTCTACTCGCAAGATCATCTGATCACTTTCCAATGTACTGGTTGAACGGTCAAGTACCATTTCGTTTGGATCTTCTAATAATTTCCGCAACGTATATTCTTCTTCGATATCTAAAAGTGTCAAAATCGATTGTCCGATTGCTTCCTCGTTTTTGATATCTAGCAAGGAAACAGCCATATCATTGATCGTAATGACTTTACCCCTGCGATCTGTCGCAATGACGCCGTCTGTCATATGGGATAGCACGCTATCCAAACGATTGCGTTCAGCTTCCATTGTATCTTGAGCTTCTTCAATACGTTCAGCTAACTGATTGAAGGTATCAGCCAGCTGTCCAAGTTCATCTTGTCCATGCACTTTGACTTTCCGACTGTAGTCTCCTCTAGCGATTCGAATGGCTTGTTCTCTCATTTCACCGATCGGCTGTGTAATCGAACGAGCAACTAAAACAGATACGATCATTGAAATAAATGCCGCAATTAGTGAGGCAGTAAAGAAAATGACTGCTGTGTTATTGATTTCCGAATATTTTTGTTCGATATTACTTTTGACGTAAAGAGCCCCGATAACGGCATCGCCGGTCGGGGACAGGATCGGTTGAACATTGATATTCACCCGTTTATCGTCGTTATCTAAAGCAACATAACGTTTAGTCGTGAAATCATTGATATCAACATAATCATTTTTCTTTCCCACAGCGCTTTGTTCATTGACATCGGTTGTTCCTCGGATGATCCCTTTTTCGTCAACGACCCGTATTTCGATGATATCGCTAGTCGCACTGTTTTCAATAAATCTTTTGATATTCGCATTTACCTCTTCATCATCTGCATTATCTTTTCGATTCAATTCCGGGCTGATTGTTGTTGCTAATGATTCCACCGTTTGATTCATATCTTTAATAAATGTATTGATCGTGGAACGTTCTAAACCACGTATAAAGTAGGCACCAATAATTTCGATCGAGATCAATAAAATCAGAATAAAGGTAATAGCGATCTTAAAATTGACTGATCGAAAAAAGCGGACTTTTCTTTTCATCCAATTACTCCTGTTCTGGGTTACGCAAATAGTAACCGACACCACGACGTGTCACTAAATAATTTGGATGGCTTGGATTATCTTCGATCTTTTCACGCAAACGACGTACAGTTACATCCACTGTTCGTACATCTCCAAAATAATCATAACCCCAAACCGTTTGTAATAAATGTTCTCTTGTCATCACTTGTCCAAGGTGCTTCGCCAAGTAAAAGAGTAGTTCGAATTCACGATGTGTTAACTCGATTGTTTCTCCTCGTTTCGTCACCATGTAAGCTTCTGGATGGATCGTCAAATCACCAATCGTCAATTCCGCAGGTGCTGCCTCTTCTGGTTCCTTCGCAGCCGTGGCACCGCGACGAAGATTTGCTTTGACACGTGCAACTAATTCTCGGTTGGAAAATGGCTTGGTCACGTAATCATCGGCGCCTAACTCTAAGCCTAGGACTTTATCAATTTCAGAATCTTTGGCTGTTACCATAATGATCGGCATATCATAAGTTTTGCGTACCTCACGAGCAACTTCTAAGCCGTCCATTTTAGGTAGCATCAAATCAAGTAAAATCAAATCAGGTTCTACCTCAGCAACTTTTTCCAAGGCTTCTTCCCCATCATATGCAGTATAAACATCATAGCCTTCTTTGGCTAAATTGAATTTGACGATATCCGAAATCGGCTTCTCATCATCGACAACTAAAACTTTTTTCATAAAGAGCCACCTCTTATATATTATTGTCATACCTTCTCATTATACCGTATTTCTGCTTTTGTTTCATCTTTGCCTATAAAACAAAAGAGAAAATTAAAATGAAAGTGCAAAATACTTTATTATTTTTTGTTCTAACTTCAATAAAAAAGGAAAACACTGATTTTCACCTCAGTGTTTCCTTTTTTTGATTTATCCTTCTAAAACTTGTATACCGACACCCAATAATCCCGGACCAGTGTGGACTACTAATGCCGGAGAAATCTGGCCAAAGTAGATTTGGTTTGCTTGTGGGAACTCTCTTTTAAGTCTCACTTCCATTTCAATTGCTTCTTCTTTCGCATCCCCATGGGCAACAGCTAAGTTGAAGACCTTTGCATTACCGATTTTTTCTTTGACGTAAGCAACCGTTTTATCCAAACTTTTTTTACGTCCCCTAGCTTTTCCTACTGTGTAATAAATCCCTTCTTCATTACATGAGATGATTGGGTTAAGTTTTAAAGCGGTTCCTACAATAGAAGCAACTAAACCGATTCGTCCACCTTTTTGAAGATATTCCAATGTCGCAACATTAAAGAAAACTTTTGTTCTTTCGACTAACTCATTCAGATTACTGATCAGTTGATCCCATTCTACTCCTTCTTCCAGCCATTTTGCTGCTTGGATCGCAGAAAAACCTGCACCAATACCAATATTTTTCGTATCTAGTACATATGCTTCCAATTCTTCTTGCTGTTGTGCAATTAAACGAACCATATTATATGTCCCGCTCAATCCACTGGAAATTGTTACCGCAAGTACCTTTTCATAACCGTCTTTTTTGATTTGCTCAAAGATTTCTGTGATCGACTCACCATCCGGCAAAGATGTACCAGGGATTTCCTCTGGCAAACGTTGATAGATCTCTTCAGGGGTAATGTCAATTTTATCTGTATATACCTGATCTTTATAAATAATTTTCAATGGGATCATATACATCTCGTATTTTTTTATCAATTCTTCTGGCACATCCGTACCTGAATCTACTAAAATTGCGATTTTATTGTTTTTCATTTGTTTTCTCCTCTTTTAAATATTCGGTTTCTAGAACAATCGTTTTTTCCGCAAGAAGTTTCATTGCAAACGATAAAGTTGCCGCTCTTACAGCAATATATTCTACAGGGGTTGCCTGGTCGAATTTTTGCGGATGAGATTTACCTTGTGCTAATTGGCTGACCATCCACACAGCTGCTTCTTGTTCATCGCAAAATAGATTATAGGCTTCACGAATTCCTACTGTTTTTCCTTGGAACAATATCCCTTCTTTGATTTCAGGAATAGTCAATACTTGTTTCAACGTAGTGATTGCAAGTAAAAATGCTACGTGTTCTTTGTTATATCTTTTTTTAACTGGTGCTGGTATCAAACCTAGTTTAACGTAATTGTTTACCATAGAAGAGGTAAGCAATGGATGCTTTTCTCCTTGTATCACAGGTGAAAGATAACGATCAACTAACGTTCTGACTTGGTCCATATAAAGTTCTAAGTCAGGGAGTTCTTCCCAGTGAGGCAGACGGAATGTTTCCAGTTCCTTCCCCCACTCCATTAATTGCTGACGCATTTTTTCCATCATAACCGCTCCTTTTTTCATTTCATAAACATGATATCAGACTTATGATAAACATTCAATCTAGTTGCTTTAACTAGGTAATTTGATTAGCGGGATTCCATGAAAACAAAAAACAAGAAGGATAAGCCTTCTTGTCTTTTATCGTTAAGAACAGGAGACCCGCCGGGGAGACGGCGGGAAAGGAGTAAAAAATGAAAAAAGTGTTAGGGTTTGTTCTCTTGCAAGAACTTTGTTTGTTGGTATGCTTATATAATAGCGAGCAAATGTGAATAATCTATGAATGATTTCCTATAAGGAAGTAAAGATTTTTCTGATTTTCTTTAAATGTAGTCTTGCATTTTAAAATTCTTAGTGCTACTATTATTAAGTACTTTTTGTACGGGCCGTTAGCTCAGTTGGTAGAGCAGCTGACTCTTAATCAGCGGGTCGCGGGTTCGAGCCCCTCACGGCCCATTGGGTGCCAAACCCACGTCATCAGTACATCTTTGGCTACTTCGGTAGTTTCGAAAAAGATGTACGTGATGACATTTTTTATTTTTCGGGTATGAAATTCGGGTATGTATTTTAGTTTTTTAATTTTTAATAACAATAAAAAGCACTCAACCAATTAAATTGATGAGTGCTTTTGGTATATATGTACCCTGTAGGACTCGAACCTACGACCGGACGGTTATGAGCCGTCTGCTCTAACCAACTGAGCTAAAGGTATGAGAAGCCATCACAACTACTGCAAACAAAAAGAATGGACATAGACTAGATAATAATGGGTTTCATTCTTCATGTTGTGATGGCTAATTTATTATTACACAATCACTAGAAAAAAACCAGTTTATTTTTGTTTGTAAAATATATTATTTTATGATATTATTTCCGAGTTATAAAAAGAAAAAGCTTCGGATACTTATCTTTTGGGGAAAGACTCTAGGGTTAGATAGTATCTGAAGCTTATTTCTATGTTCATTATCTCACATAGTTATTTTTTAGTCTATTATTTTCTTAACTTTTTCAGAAAAAATGAAAAAACCTCAGCCAAGGATGACTGGTTGAGGTTTTTCTATATTAATGTTTCTAAATCATGAGTTTCAATTAGGTCTTCTATTTCTACATCTAAAATCAAAGATTGTCTTTTTAATCTAATTAAATCAACTAAAGTTTTACCTTCTAAATCTTTAAAATCTGTTAATAAAAAATCTAAAATTATACTTTCATCTTTCAAAGCTAGTTTTCTAATCAGACCTTTACTAGCATCCCAATTATGTTGTCCAGTTATTCCCTCTTTAGTCATAAAAAAACCATGCGTTAGTTTTGATACACGCATTAAACTCGCAAATTTTCCAATCCAGCTAACATTCAATTTTGTACCGTAATTTTTGCATTCTACTAAAACTTCATCTGGTAAACATTCTTTTTCAATTACATTATTAATCTGGTTGCCAAAAAAATCTAACTCTAAAAATAAATCTATTTCATTAGTAGTTGTTTTTAAATTCCTTTTAACTTTGTAAATGTGATGTGTTTTAAATATCTGATCTATCAATGATTCTAATGCATCGCCCTTTTCCTTTGTATTACTAAAGTTATCATCTTTTATTTTTTTGATTAATTGATTAATTGAGTCTGATTCTTTTTTAGTAAAAATATATTCTGATTTAAAAATACCTGGATTACATTTCGCCGCTTGTATAAGAGCCGTTAAATTATTATTCATCTTTTATCACCCTAAAGAAAAGAAATACATGCTTAGAAAAATCTATGGTTATATCTTCATATAAATCTTCTATAAAAATATTTTCTGGAATGTCACGTAAATACTCATACTCGGACGGAAGCAATGTGTCTGATATTTTGATTTTATAAACCGGCTTCAAAATATCTAATTTGCTAAGGATTTCAACAATATCCAATGAATCTCTCTCACGTATATCAAAAAAACGTCTTATAACAGAAACATAAACTCTAGAAGTACTTTTCTTCTCTAAAATTTTAAAAAAATCGATTACCTTTGCTTCATCAAGTCCTTTCTTCTCTGTTATTGTTTTTACTGCAATACTCTTTGAGCAAGGATTCAATGACATCATTCATTCCGCTCCTTCCTTTAGTATGACTGTAGTAATTCAAAAGAGTATATGGATATTCTGATAAAACAAATTTGACTTGAATTTTCTTACTTTTTATCTTATCATCCCAAGTAAATGTAATCCATGGTAAATCGGACATCGTTTCTGTATCTCTTATGAACTCTTCTAAAAGAATTTTAACATCTAACGATTTTGAAAACAATTCTTCGTTATCATCTATTAAATTTCTTAATTCTCCTAAAATAGGTAAGATTATAGTCTCGGCATCATTTGAATCTAAAATTGCTTGTGAACCTGAACTTAACACCATTTTTTGTGCTGAAGCTTTTGGTAAATTATCTAATTCCCCCTTTTTTTCTTTTTCTTTTATTTCTTCCAAAGTCTGCAACAAATCTACTGGAATCAAAGTTAAGGAAAATTCTGTTTGAAGATATTCTGAAACTGTATTTATCATTTGTTCAAAAAAATTAACTCTATCTAGTCTAAAATAAGAGGCTACATTATCAGCATCTATTTCAACAAATTTTCTAGATTCATTTTGTAAATCCCAAACTTTAACTGCAACTGAATATGTGGTTTTAGTGGGAACAGGTATTCCGTTTTCAATTCTTAGTCCATCAAGTAAAAATGTGAACTTTATTATATCATTTAATTTAACTGCTTTGAAATCTTTAGATGGAGTGCCCAATTTTATAGTTGAATCTACTATATTATTATTTCTAGTTATTAATCTTATGATTTCGCTTGAATTTCTTTCATCGTCTAACTCAAATAAAGCACTGTATTTAAAACTCTTATTTGCTTCTATATTTTTATAGGCTTCAAGTAGTAATTCATTATTCTGCTCCATAATTTCTTGTAAAGATGTTTCTGTACCATTCCCTTTACCTAATATGGCATCGACTGAGGATTTAGCATCTTCAAATTTCTGATCTTTTATTAACCCTCTTACAGAACGTATGTATTTTGTTTTTAAAAAATTGGGCATTATTTTAATCTCTTCTTTAAAGTATTCCTCAAACATACAAAAATCTCCTTTTCTTTGTTTCTTTATCTACAATTAAACCAAAAGAAAGCCCTAAAGACAATAGCCTCTGGGCTTCTTAGCAGATATAATCTTTGAGGATTATAAAATCACTTTAACACACGGGGGAACATAAGTTCAAGTTAAACGTTTATGATATTAAAACAACATTTTGTGATATTCATAACATTAAATTTGTAACAAAAATGTCATATATGATTCCAAGTACCGCCCCTCATCGAGGGGCTATTTTTATCTTTGCGGAATATTCAATTACCACCGTTTATCGTGAAAATCTTGCGCTCCATCTTTAGTGTTTCCTTTAGGATCATTCGTTGCTCGCATCATAACGTATACTTTCTTATTAGGGAAATTACGCATGTTAAATGATACGTGGTATCCGACATTTCCAGAAGTATTATAAGCTTGATTTACGTCTGGTCTATAAATCCCATCAGCTCTCACTCGAACTAATTCTTTGCCAGTATTATAGTCCATGATGAAAATGTACTCGTATTTATAGTTAGCAATGTGCCATCCAGCGACGTGCAAGTTCGCATTTTCGATTTCCCCAAACTGATCAATGTGGGCGTAATTCGTTCCATCTGTCAGTGTAGGATTTGCTGCACCTGCTCTAGTTTGGTGTTAGTATCAAATCTTAGACAGCTTTTCGTAGAGACAAGAATAAATTAAACTTATCTACGAGAGGATGAATTTTTATGACCCGATATGAAGAAAATTTTAAACAAATGATTGTTGAACTGAATCAAACTGGACGTTCTGTTCGAGGGTTAGCGAAAGAATATGGCTTATCTGAAGCAACGATTTACAAATGGAAGAATTTATATTTACCTGATCAGTCCACAGGACTGACTGGAAAAGAAGTAGCTGAACTGAGAAAAGAAAATGCTCGTTTAAATGAGGAACTTGAAATCTTAAAAAAAGCCGCAGCCATATTCTCTCGGAAAACCTAAATTCGCTTGTTCAATTTATTGAAAAATGGTGTAAGGATTACACTGTTTCTTTGTTGTGTCGGTTATTAGAAATCCCTAGAAGTGTCTATTATTTTTATAAGAATAAACCGTTGACAGCTACAGAAATCAGAAATAATAAGTTGAAAAAGAAGATTTCAACAATTTTTTTACGAATAAACAACGCTATGGTGCCACAAAGATCCATCAAGTTTTATTAAAAGAAGGGATTTCAGTATCTCTTAAACATGTCCAAAAGCTAATGAAACAATTAAATTTAAGGTCGATTGTAGTTAAAAAATATAGACCTCAAAGGTCTAATAAACCGATCATTTCAAAAGAGAATCTCTTAAATCAGGACTTTTCTACTGAAACGATCTGTGAGAAATGGGCAGCTGACATTACGTACATTCCTACTAAGAAAAATGGTTGGTGTTACTTATCTTCAATCATGGATTTACACACGAAAAAAATTATTAGTTATACATTTTCAAAACGAATGACTGTGGATTGTGTCATTCAAACATTGAATAAAGCAAAAATACATTATCACATTCCAGAAGGAATGATTCTACACACTGACTTGGGCAGCCAATACACAGCAAGAGAAGTGGAACAATGGCTTAAAACCAACAAAATAAGGCATTCTTATAGTAGAAAAGGAACACCTTATGATAATGCTGGAATCGAATCTTTCCATGCCTCATTGAAAAAAGAAGAAGTCTACACGACTAGCTACTCAGATTTTGAAGAAGCAAATCGAGCGCTATTTAGCTACATTGAAGGATTTTATAACCGAAATCGAATCCATAGCTCGATTCACTATCTAACCCCACAGGAATTTGAAGAATTAGCAAAAGAAAAAATGGCTTAACCGTCTCTACTAAAATGTGTCCAAGATATTGACTCAAATCCAAGCATTATTTGGAATACTACATAACCATACCCTTTTATCCCTTCAAATGAAAACATATACGTCATAACCATGGAAGTAATAATAGATCTGAAATCATCAATAAGCATACATAATAGTAATTTATTTAAAAGCACTATATTAGTTTTCTTCTTTTCCTTTAATATAAAATAACTTCCGATTATAGGTATAGCTGCGGAAACATCAGTAAATAATTCAACAAAAAAAGTGAGTGGTATCAATAAACATACAAAAAGATATTTTCTTTTGTTAAGATCAGTATTAGTCATATAAAATAAGAGAAAAAAGAAAAAGTTTCCCACGAACATTCTTAATAGATAAGCTTTTGTATCGATAGTAATCAAGAGATCCCCTCCTGATTTTAGGATATCATAAAAAAAATTTTAGTTACACTTTTTAAATAACGCGAATTGTAAAATTAAGTTAGAAAAATAAAAAGGCATTTATGGTACACTCAAATTGTATTTCCGACGAAAGAAAACAAAGGAGTGTAACCATAAATGACCTACAAACATCTTACCATAGACGAACTGACAATGATAGAATCATATTATCTTCAACATAATAAGCCGGTTGAAATCGCTAACCGAATGGGACGTGCTATACAAACTATTTATAATGTAGTCAATAAGTTCAAGCAAGGTAAGACTGCTCTTGATTATTGGCACCAGTATAAAGAAAATAAGAAAAAATGTGGGAGAAAAGTCATTCAATTACCTGCTCATGAAGTAGATTACATTAAAGAGAAAGTCACTCTTGGTTGGACGCCTGACGTCATTATCGGGCGAAAAGAAAGGCCTGTTTCATGCGGTATGAGAACACTTTATCGTTTATTTTCTAAAGGAATATTTGATATTGACACACTACCGATGAAAGGTAAAAGAAAACCCAATGGCCATCAGGAAAAACGGGGAAAACAACAGTATCAGCGCTCAATCCATGATCGACCTGATAATTATCCTGATTTCAATTCTGAGTTTGGTCACCTTGAAGGTGATACGATCGTTGGCATTCATCATAAAAGTGCCGTCATTACTTTAGTTGAAAGATTATCTAAAGTCATTATCACGATTAAACCCAACGGCCGTAAGGCATTAGATATTGAAACTGCCCTTAATCAATGGTTTTCTCGCTTCCCTAAAAACTTCTTTAAATCTATTACGTTTGACTGTGGAAAAGAATTTTCTAACTGGAAAGCCATTAGTAACCAACATGATATTGATATATATTTTGCGGACCCTGGAACACCTTCTCAACGCCCATTAAACGAAAATTCTAACGGGATTCTGCGTCGTAATGGACTGCCGAAATCAATGGATTTTAGAGAAGTGAATCAGACATTTATTTCCAGTGTCAGCAATCAACGTAATCATATTCCAAGAAAATCATTGAATTACAGAACACCAATCGAAATATTTTTGAGCTATGTACAAGAAGCATTTTATTCTAGCTTAATTTGATAAATCATATAATGAAAAAACACATTCCACTAAATTTGATGCCGGTTTTCCTTGAGGTTTTGTTCCAGCACCTCCTTTAATTTTTTTAAGCTCTTGATCTGAACATTGTTTAGCATTAGTCTATTTTTTTCTTCCATTACGATTCCCCCTACAAACTATAAATACTTTTATGGCACTGATTCAATATACCTATTTTTCTAATCAAAAAATTTTGAGACATATTTAATATTATAAGTATCATTAAAATTGAGATTTATCTCCATAATCTGCTCGATATAAACCATTTATTCCAGCAGTTCTTCCAATTTCACTCAAATTTCTTATTAATTCCTCTTGATATTCAGTGAATCTTATTTTATTAGTATAAGCAGTAAAATATAGATAATTCACCAATCTATTTATTAAAGGACTGGGATCTAATTCATATTTTTGTTTTTCTAATTTTAAATATACCTTTTGTAAAACCTCAAGAATATCAGAATATTTAGGATCTTTACTTATAGATATATCATTATATAATTCATGAACAATTTGCTTAGCATTTTTTTTCATTTTAGCACTTCCCTGGAATTGCTCCACCTAAAAAACCACCTATAGACATTCCTGCAATACAAGTAGTTGCCTTGGCCCAATCGACCGTACATTTATTTTTAGTGCAATACACTCCATTTCCATAATATTTTCCACTATGAGTGGTACCCCCATAGATAAGTTGTGTCTCTTTAATAGACAAAATTTTTAAATGTTTCATAATCTAATCACCCCTAAATTAATGTTTTTAGACTATTATTCTAACATTCATTAAATTTCAAAAAACAATTCCTTCTTGAAACGTAGCAAAATAATTCCTGAATAAGAATTTAATCACTTTTAAGTATATAAACTATGTATATTCTTTAATATTTTTTGAGAATGCACTTCGTACATAATAGATAGCGTAAAATATTTTGTGTAAATAGATATTTAGGGTAGAAAAAAAGAAAGTCCATTCTGTAAAATTAAAGTTACCACAACCGAAATTTTATAGGAGGACTTTCTCATGCCCAATTTTACTACAGAAATTATGGAAACACTAATCAATAAAGGTGATTTAGATGAATTATTTCGATGTCATTTAGAATTAGCTGTTAATTCATTATTGCAGGCTGAATTAACAGCTTTTCTTGATTATGAAAAATATGATCGTGCTGGGTTCAATTCAGGTAATTCCCGTAATGGGAATTATTCACGTTCATTCAGAACAGAGTATGGAGAATTAAATTTGGTGATTCCTAGAGATAGAAATGGTAAGTTTTCTCAACAAACTTTGCCTGCTTATAAAAGAACCAATGACTCTTTAGAAACCACTATTATTCAGCTATTTCAAAAAGGAATTACTATGTCTGAAATCTCTGAATTGATTGAAAAAATGTACGGGCATCACTATACGCCACAAACCATTTCAAATATGACTAAAATAGTTTCTGAAGATATTATTGCCTTTAAAGAAAGGTCCTTAGAATCCAGATACTCTGTCATTTTTATGGATGCTACTCACATTCCTTTAAAAAGACAAACTGTTTCAAAAGAAGCAGTTTATATTGTAATTGGCATTCGATTAGATGGAACCAAAGAGGTTCTTGGGTTTAGTCTTGCTCCAACTGAATCTGCTTATGTTTGGAAAGAGATTCTTCAAGACCTAAAAGACCGTGGTTTAAAAGAGGTTTTATTAGTCGTAACTGATGGTTTAAGTGGCATTAACGATAGTATTCATAGTGTTTATCCAAATGCTCAATTTCAACAATGTTGTGTCCATATATCTAGAAATATCGCTCATAAGGTTCGTGTTAGTGATCGACAAGAAATCTGTAGCGATTTCAAATTAGTTTATCAAGCAAGTTCAAAAGAAGAAGCAAATAATCAAATAAGGTTTATGATAGATAAATGGAAAAAGCAGTATCCACGAGTGGTTAAATTGCTCATGAATCCTGCTATATTAACCTTTTATAATTTCCCTCCGTCAATCAGAAGAACTATTTATTCAACTAATTTGATTGAAGGTTTTAACAAACAATTAAAGAAATATACCAAAAGAAAAGAGCAATTTCCTAATGAAGAATCTCTGGAGAGATTTCTAGTATCTCAATTCAACAACTATAATCAAAAGTTTCTATGCCGAGTTCATAAAGGTTTTAAAGAAATACATGATACATTAGAATCAATGTTTTAACTTGATCAACAGAATGGGCTTTTCCATTTACACATAATTCTTGACGCAACCACATAATAAACTTTAATCACATTAGTCTTTCATACCTACGATCGATCTCTTTGACTCGCACCCATAAATTCATAATAGTTTGTCGGCGTCTTTGGACGTTTCGAAGATGAGCTACGCATTCTCTTCTTTTATAGACAAAAAAGAGAGAGACGAATATGGAGCTTCCAAATTTGGATATTTGATCCAATTTTGGAAGCTCCATTTATTTCGTGTCTGTCTTTTTATTTTTTCCAGCTTTCGACTAATTCTTGGTTCTCTTTGATCCAGTCTTTTGCTGCTTGCTGTGGATCTTTTCCATTGTTGATTTCCAACATAACTTTTTCCATATCTTTTTCTGACCAATGGAAATTGTCTAATACTTTGTAAGCTTCTGGCTGGTCTTCTTTCAATCCTTTTCGAACCATCGTATGGATCTGCTCTTCGCTTCCCATTCCGTTTTCAGGATCTTCTAAGTATTTCAGATCATATTTGGCAAACATCCAATGAGGTGTCCATCCTGTAACTACAATTGGTTCGTGTTTTTTGATCGCTTGACCTAGTGCAACGGTCATTGCTCCTGAAGAAGATGTCTCTACTTTCCAGTCTTTCAAGTTGTCATATTTTTGGATCGTGTTTTCAGCAGCCGTAACTACACCAGCTCCTGGCTCGATTCCTATGATTTTCTTACCTGCCTGATCGGTTAACTCATCGATCGAATTTACATCCATGTAGGCTGGCACTGCTAAACCAACTTTTGCTCCTGTCAAATTGGCACCTAGGTCTTCGACTTGATCTTTATATTGTGCATATTGTGAACCATGAGTTTTAGGTAGCCAAGCTGAAACCATGGCATCTGACTCGCCATTTGAAACAGATTTCCACATGATTGAATTATCTAATGGCGTCATCGTTACATCATAGCCCATTTGTTTCAATACTTCACCGACTACATTTGTTGAAGCAACTTCTGTATCCCATTCAACATAAGATAAGTTGATACGTTTTGTTTCTTTGGCAGATGAAAAACTCCCTATACCAATCGCACCTAAGATCACTACTACAGCACCAATGATCAATCCTTGACGTTTTTTACTTTTCTGTGTTGCTGCTCCTGCAGCTTTTTTATTGTTTGGCTGGTTCAAATGCTGTGTAAAACGGTCAATGATGATTGCTAAGATAACTAATGCAACGCCGTTGACAAATCCATTCCCGACTTGTGCTCTTTGCAATGCTGATAATACGCCGCGTCCTAAGCCGGGTGCACCGATCATAGAGGCAATAACGACCATTGAAAGTGACAGCATTGTTGTTTGATTGATCCCTGCCATGATCGTACTTTTAGCTAAAGGCAATTCTAGTTTGAATAGTTTTTGACGACTTGTGCTCCCGAATGAATCAGAAGCTTCTACTAATTCTTTAGGAACTTGTCGAATCCCTAAATTCGTAAAACGAACGGTTGGTGGCAAAGCAAAGATGACTGAGGCAAATACCCCTGGAACCATCCCGATACCGAAAAATGCAACTGCTGGAATCAAATAAACGAATCCTGGCATTGTCTGCATAAAGTCAAGGATCGGTTTGATAATACTTTGGGCTTTACTGCTTTTTGCCATCAAGATCCCTAATGGTACCCCAATGATGATCGAGATCACACTAGATAAAAGAACAAGTGTGACAGTATTCATCAAATCATTCCATAGACCTTGGTTATAAATAAACCATAGACCGATTAATGTGAACAACGTAAGTCCTGGACGTTTCTTAGAAATAAAGAAAGCTGCTATCGTCAATAACAAGATAAACAAAGGAGCTGGAATCACTAACAGTAAATTTGTAATCCCCGACATCACTGCCTGTCCGATCGTTTGTAAAAATGAAAATAGGCCAGAAAAAGTTGTCGTAAACCATTCTGTGATATTTTCTACCCAGTTTGCCACTGGTAATTGATAGTTCAATAGATTATTCATGTTCACTCACCTCGCTTGTTTCTGCTAATGCTTCAATCACACTACCTCGGATGACGACACCTTTTAATTTTCCATCCTCTACAACTGCAAGTGGAGTCGGTGAGTCATAAATAATATTGAAAATATCACTTACCACCATGTCTTTCCCGATCACCGTCACATTTTCATCTAGGAAGTCGATCAATGGACGTTTTTGCTTCCTAGCTTCTAACGCTTGATCTGCAGTGATGATCCCTTTCAGGTGTCTCTTTCTGTCAACAGCCATCAGCATGCTGACTTCTTCATTACGCATCCTTGTCAATGCAACGTTTGGTCCATCAGATTCGATATTCGTCGTCAATGCAGGTACCATGATGTTTTGAGCCGTAAGCACTTTGGAACGATCGACTTCTTCCACAAATTCACGTACATAATCATTTGCTGGATTGGTCAATATTTCTTCACCTGTTCCGATCTGCATGATTTCGCCGTCTTTCATCAAGGCGATTCTGTCCCCAATCCGTAAAGCTTCATTCAAATCATGGGTAATGAAAATAATCGTTTTTTGAACATTGGCTTGCAGGTCCAGTAATTCGTCTTGCATTTCTCGACGGATCAGCGGATCAAGAGCCGAGAACGCTTCGTCCATCAGCAAGATCTCAGGATCATTTGCTAAAGCTCTGGCTAGGCCAACCCGTTGTTGCATCCCACCAGATAACTGACTAGGATATTGGTCTTTAAATGAAAGCAAACTAGAATTTTCTAATGCTTTTTCTGCTTTTTCTTGTCGTTCTTCTTTAGGTATACCACGGACTTCTAACCCGTATTCTGTATTTTCCAAGATCGTTCGATGTGGAAACAGACCGAAGTTTTGGAAAACCATATTGATTTTATGACGACGGACTTCTCGCAATTCTTCTTTGCTTAACTTCGATACATCTTCTCCATCAATATAGATACTGCCCGAAGTTGGCTCAATCAGACGATTCAATAGACGGATCAATGTGGATTTCCCACTCCCGGAAAGCCCCATGATCACGAAGATTTCTCCTTCTTTTACGTCAAAATTCACGTCATACACACCAACCGTTGCACCGGTTTTCTTTAAAATCTCCGTTTTCGGCTGGTGATCATTCATCATATCTAAAGCGGCTTGTGTCTTTTTACCAAATATCTTTGTTAAATGTTTTACTTCTACTTTTACCAAACAAATTCTCCTTTTTTATGTAAATTCATTTTTCTTTCTGAAAAAAGTGACCACACTATGTTAACATCATGTAGTCACTTTGTCAAAAATGAAAGAAATTTGCTTGTCCAAACTGAAAAAAACTTGGCTAAATCTTTGTAAATAAAAGGTTTAGCCAAGTTAATATTTTTTTAATATTTCACACAATCATTCTGCAAGCTGATGCTCCGGGTAAAAAAAGTTTGTCATACGCTGTAGCGTATATTCATT
The DNA here is from genome assembly GCF_030910025.2 of Enterococcus sp. SB12. Taxonomy (NCBI): domain Bacteria; kingdom Bacillati; phylum Bacillota; class Bacilli; order Lactobacillales; family Enterococcaceae; genus Enterococcus; species Enterococcus sp. SB12. Next base: position 2,175,700 of record NZ_CP175675.1, read on the forward strand.
TCCAATAAAATGAACGATGTCCCCTGCCGTAAATTTAGCATAGGGGCCAGGTGAAACAAGCAGTTCTTCATTATGAGAAATTGCGATAACTGTGGCGCCAGTCGCCTGCCAGATATTCAACTCGCTAATCGAACGGTCCAGATGCATTGCTTTTTCTGATAAAGATAATTCAAACGGAAGTAAAGGATTCATCTTATGTATTCGCTTCGTTTGATTGACCAGCTGATCCAATAATTGAGAAAAATGATTCAGCTCATCTTGTTGCTTCTCCACACTTGCCATGATTTCTGCTTTTGTATCTTGGATGGATTGTACATCTTGATATTGCAATAGGAAATCTTTTGCTTTTTCCTTCGAAGCAACAAATGCCCCACTTCCATGCCGTACTTCCATGATTCCAAGATCTACCAGCACATTGATAGCCTTGCGGGTAGTCTCAGGAGAAGCATTGTACGTACTGGCAAGTGTTGAGCGGGCATGGATCTTCTCACCCACTTTATATCGGTTTTCAACGATACGTTCGGCTAAATCAACAGCAATCTGCTGGTAGCGCGGGCGGACGATTTTTTTCTTTCCAGACATTTTCTTTCCTCTTTCTTTTTTTACTTTCCCTCATCTTACTATGCTCTAGCAAAATAAGCAAAAAAGGGGAGAATAGCCTCTTGCAACGACTGATCATCGCTTGATCTGTTCCTTTTTTACTGGGCAAGCTGTTTGACAGTCATCACAATTCTTACCGGATTTTAAACGAGTATAGACAATGGCGCCTACACTTCCAAAGATTAACACACTTAATAAAAATGTCGCCATCCTATTCCTCTCCTTCTAATGACAATATAGTATAAAACTGGTTCTTGGATTTTGGCTGACGGAACAAAACATAAACGAGTCCTATCATCAGTAAAATAGCAAGATACGTCCCTAACGCTACCTGTCCACCCTCCAATAAGTGTCCCAACTGATAAATCACAAAACTAACTAAATAAGCTAAACCGCATTGATAGCCTATGGCGATCCAAGTCCATTTCTTGGCATTCATTTCCCGATGGATAGCCCCAATTGCCGCAAAACAAGGCGCACAAAGTAAATTGAAGGCTAACAATGAATAAGCTGCTGCGGGAGTATATGTGTGTTGTAGCACTTGCCAGATTTCTCTGCCATTTTCGGATACTTCCGCATGACCAAACAAAATACCAAATGTGCCAATAATATTTTCTTTAGCGACCAATCCTGTAATCGCTGCGACTGTTCCTTGCCAGTTTCCCCAACCAAGCGGCTGAAAAACAACTGCCAGGATTCGCCCGAAAAAGGCTAAGATACTTTGGTCTTCAGAAACAGGTTGAGCATAAAAATTATAAGAAGAGCTGAACCAGATCACGATACTAGAAACAAAGATAATCGTTCCTGCTTTTTTAACAAAAGACTTGCTGCGGTCATAGGTTTGTCTTAGGACCGCTGACCATTGAGGAAAATGATATGCGGGCAATTCCATGATAAAAGGAGCTGTATCTCCAGCAAACAAACGTGTTTTTTTCAAGCTGATTCCAGAGAAAATAATTGCAGTCATACCAAGAAAATAGGCAGAAGGAGCTACCCAAGATTGATGAGGAAAAAAGGCCCCTGCTACTAAGGCAATAATCGGCAACTTTGCAGAACAAGGCATGAAGGTTGTGACCATGATCGTCAAACGACGATCTTGCTCGTTTTCAATCGTGCGACTGGCCATGACGCCTGGCACTCCACATCCTGTAGCAATCAGCATAGGAATGAAGGATTTTCCTGAAAGACCGAATTTCCTGAAAAGTCGATCCATGACAAAAGCGATCCTCGCCATATATCCGCAGTCTTCCAGAAAGCTCAAGCATAAAAACAATATAATCAATTGCGGTAGAAATCCTAACACTGCTCCCACGCCTGCGATGATGCCGTTCAAGATCAGCTCCTGCATCCATCCCGCTACTTGCCATTCAGCTAACAATCTGCCAACATGTTCTGGTAACCATGTACCAAACAATGTGTCATTGATCCAATCTGTCCCCATTGTTCCTACTGTTTGAATAGCCAGATAATAGATCAGCCACATCACAAATGCGAAGATCGGCAAGGCTAACCAACGATTCGTTGCAATCTGATCGATTTTGTCACTCATCGATAATTGGAAAGAATCATTTGACACAACACAGAGTGTACATAGTTGGGTAATAAATTCATAACGTTCATTGACCAGAATCGTCTCACTATCGTCGTCCAATAGTTTCTCTGTTAACTGGATCAGTTGCTCGATCTCTTTTTGCTGAGAAACTGCTATCTCGTAATCCTCTCTTACCTTCTGATCTCGTTCAAAATATTTCATTGCATACCAGCGTTTCTTGCCGCTTTGTTCTCCTAGTACATCTTCAATTTCATGTAAAGCTGCTTCTACACGTGGATCATATGTACAGGGAACAGGAATAGAAGGCCGCTTTTTTGCAGACTCCTGAATCTTTTCGATTAGTTTTTCGATTCCTTGCTTTTTCAATACGCTGATTGGTAAAACTGGTACACCAAGACCATAGGAAAGCTTTTCTAGATTGATTTTTTTTCCTTCTTTTTTGATGACATCCATCATATTCAGACCAATGATCATAGGAATGTCTAAATCCAATAACTGCGTAGTTAAATAAAGATTCCGTTCTAAATTGGTAGCATCAATAATGTTGATGATCAGTTCAGGCTGTTCCTGAACCAAATAATCTCTTGCAATCACTTCTTCTGGTGTATAAGGAGACAAAGAATAGATGCCGGGTAGGTCCTGAATATGAATGTTCGGATTTTTTTTCAACGATCCTTCTTTTTTTTCTACTGTTACGCCCGGCCAATTCCCTACATATTGATTCGAACCAGTCAAGAGATTGAACAAGCTAGTTTTCCCGCTGTTTGGATTTCCGACTAACGCGATATTCATTCTTTTTCCTCCCTTTGTATCAAGATTAGTTCGGCCTCTGACTTTCGTAACGTCAGTTCATACCCTCGCACTGTCAGTTCGATTGGATCTCCCAGAGGGGCTAGTTTTCGGATAACTATTTTTACATTTCGCGTCAATCCCATATCCATTAACCGTCGCTTCACTGCGCCTTGTCCGTGGATTGCTACGACGATCCCAGTATCTCCTGCTTTTAATTGATCAAGAGAAGTCCAGCTTTCAGAGGAAGCAGTCTTTTTATTGACAAAGATTTGACCTAGTATTTCCCGACTTACTGCCACTCGATGACTTTTTACCAGTAAAATGGCATTGTTGCCTGATAAATTGACGACGACGATTTTACTTCCGGCAACGATCCCGATATTTTGCAAATGGCGTTTTGTTTTTTCTTCTGTTTCGATTCGTTCGACTTGATAAACGAAATTTTGCTTTGCCTGCGCTAAGGTCTGCATATTGATTCCTCTCTTGTGAAATAAATCATGTATTAAAATCATTCATTATATGTTCTAATTTTCTTACGTGTTACGCAAATAAATGAGAATCATTCTCACATAGAATACTCTCGGTAATTGAGAATGTCAATTATACTTGTGATATTATGAGCGAATCTTTAGTATTGATAGATAAAAATGAGAAAAAAATATTTCTTCATAGTTTTCCACAATTTTTTCTCTATTAAATTTGCTATTTTCCCACACGATACTTGTTTTCAGCTCTTTTTTCAAAAACACAAAACTTAGTATTCCACAGTTTCCACAACACAATATGTAGTGTTTGTTGTTTGACTTTTTTACTAAGAGTTTTATACTATCTATTATAGATAATAAGAATGTGTTAGAGGAGGCACTCACCATGAACGTAAAAATCTTTTCTAAAAATAATTGTATGCAATGTAAGATGGTCAAACGGTTTTTAACAGAAAATCAAATTGCTTTTGAAGAAGTCAATATCGATGAACAGCCTGAAGCAGTAGACTGGTTGAAAGCACAAGGATTCCAAAGTGTTCCTGTCATTACCTCTGATGCAGAAACAGTTATCGGATTCCGTCCTGATCAGTTGCGTAAACTTGCCAGCTAACATGACTAAAAGAATCAAAACGTGATACATGGATTTGAAGGGCTTGAGACAGCACCAGTTTTTGTCGCAAACTTCCAAATCCTTTTTTAAAGCTTAAAAACAATGCAATGATTTGCAATCAAGCATCATCAAATACGAAATGAAGGTTGGGCGTACGTATGAGTCTTAAAAATTTACAAGATGTCAGTTATTTCAAGCTGAATAATGAAATCAATCGGCCAGTCAATGGTCAAATCCCTTTGAATAAGGATAAAGAAGCTTTAGTTGCCTTTTTTGAGGAAAATGTCAAACCAAATACGATGACTTTTCCATCTATTATGGAAAAAATCAATTACTTGATCGATCAAGAATATATAGAAGCAGAATTCATTCAATTGTATTCACCATCATTTATTGAAAAGCTATATCAATTTTTGGACGAGCAACATTTTTCTTTCAAATCTTTTATGGCTGCTTACAAATTTTATTCTCAATATGCGTTGAAAACCAACGACGGTTCCGCTTATCTGGAAACTTATGAAGATCGAGTAGCCTTCAATGCGCTTTACTTTGCGAACGGGGATGAAGAATTAGCACTTGCTCTTGCAGACGAAATGATCCATCAACGATATCAGCCAGCTACACCTTCTTTCTTGAATGCTGGACGTAAACGTCGGGGCGAATTGGTGTCTTGTTTCTTGACTCAAGTCACTGACGATATGAACTCTATCGGGCGCTCAATCAACTCTGCTTTGCAATTGTCCCGTATTGGTGGCGGCGTAGGGATTACTTTATCAAATCTTCGTGAAGCCGGCGCTCCTATCAAAGGATATGAGGGTGCTGCAAGTGGTGTCGTTCCAGTCATGAAACTATTCGAAGATAGTTTCAGCTATTCTAATCAATTAGGTCAGCGTCAAGGAGCTGGCGTGGTTTATTTGAACGTTTTCCATCCAGACATTATTGCTTTCCTTTCAGCAAAAAAAGAAAATGCAGATGAAAAGATTCGCGTAAAAACTCTTTCTCTTGGCGTGATCGTACCTGATAAATTTTATGAATTGACACGTAAAAACGAAGATATGTATTTATTTAGTCCATATAGTGTCGAAAAAGAATATGGTGTCCCATTCTCTTATGTAGATATTACAGCTGAGTATGATCATCTAGTTGCAAATCCAAACATTCGCAAACAAAAAATCAAAGCGCGTGATCTTGAAAATGAAATCTCAAAATTACAACAAGAATCTGGCTATCCTTACGTAATCAATATTGATACAGCGAACCGCGAGAATCCAATCGATGGCAAGATCATCATGAGTAATTTATGTTCAGAGATTTTACAAGTTCAAACGCCTTCTGTGATTAACGGCAAACAGGAATATGAAGTATTAGGAACAGATATCTCATGTAACTTAGGCTCGACAAATATCGTGAATTTGATGCAAAGCCCTAACTTTGGTCAATCTGTGCGTACGATGACTCGTGCATTGACATTTATTACAGATGCATCTGATATCGATGTCGTACCACCGATCCAAAACGGAAATAAGCTGAATCATACGATTGGATTAGGTGCCATGGGCTTACACACTTATCTTGCAAAAGAACAAATGGAATATGGCTCAGAGGATTCATTAGACTTTACAAATATTTACTTCATGCTGTTGAATTATTGGACACTTGTTGAAAGCAACAATATCGCTCGTGAAAGAAAACAAGTTTTCCATAATTTTGAAAAATCAGCTTATGCTGACGGCACTTATTTCGAAAAATACGTAACTGGAGAATTCCAGCCAAAATCAGAAAAAGTCAAAGCATTGTTTGAAGGCATTTTTATCCCAACTGCTGAAGATTGGAATGCTTTGAAACAAGCAGTAATGAAAGATGGACTGTATCATCAAAATCGCTTGGCAGTAGCACCAAATGGCTCAATTTCATATATCAACGATACGAGTGCAAGTATTCATCCTATCACTCGCATGATCGAAGAACGCCAAGAGAAGAAAATCGGTAAAATTTATTACCCAGCGCCTTATCTATCCAATGAGACGATTCCGTATTACACTTCTGCTTATGATATGGACATGCGTAAAGTAATCGATGTTTATGCAACGGCACAACAACACGTCGATCAAGGCATGAGTTTGACTTTATTCATGCGTTCTGAAATCCCAGAAGGCATTTATGAATGGAAGACAACAACGAAGCAAACGACACGTGATTTGAATATTTTAAGACATTACGCTTTCCATAAAGGAATCAAATCCATTTATTACGTACGTACCTTTACTGATGATGCAGAAGAAATCGGAAGCAATCAATGTGAAAGCTGCGTGATCTAACATCATAGATAGATTCGCTTATTCATATTTTAATTAAAGGAGCATTCTCATGTCAGAAACATATTATGAAGCAATAAACTGGAATGAAATTGAAGATATCATTGATAAATCCACTTGGGAGAAGCTGACAGAGCAATTTTGGCTAGATACACGTATCCCACTTTCAAATGACCTAGATGATTGGCGTACATTGTCTCAATTGGAAAAAGATACAGTAGGACATGTATTTGGCGGTTTGACACTGCTAGATACTGTCCAATCTGAAAGTGGCATGGATCAGTTGCGTAAAGATGTCCGCACTCCCCATGAAGAAGCCGTTTTGAACAATATTCAATTCATGGAATCCGTTCATGCCAAAAGTTATTCTTCTATTTTTAGTACACTGAATACGAAAAAAGAAATCGAAGAAATTTTTGACTGGACAAATACGAATCCTTATCTGCAAAAAAAAGCTGAGCGTATCAATGAAATCTACAAACACGGTACACCGCTAGAAAAGAAAATTGCCAGCGTCTTTTTAGAAACATTCTTGTTCTATTCAGGTTTTTATACTCCTCTTTATTATTTAGGAAACAACAAATTGGCTAACGTAGCAGAGATCATCAAACTAATCATCCGAGATGAATCTGTACATGGAACCTACATCGGTTACAAATTCCAATTAGGATTCAACGAGTTACCTGAAGCAGAACAAGAAACGTTAAAAGACTGGATGTACAATCTTCTTTATGAGCTTTACGAAAACGAAGAACGTTATACAGAAGAATTATACGATCCAATCGGCTGGACAGAAGAAGTCAAGACATTCCTACGCTATAATGCCAACAAAGCATTGATGAACTTAGGGATGGATCCACTCTTTCCAGATACTGCCAATGATGTCAACCCAATCGTAATGAACGGGATTTCAACAGGCACAAGCAACCATGACTTCTTCTCACAAGTCGGAAACGGCTATTTGTTAGGTCATGTAGAAGCGATGAAAGACGACGATTATTTGATTGGATTGGAATAAGGATTTATTTTAATTCAAAAATTTTTCGAAAAATAAAAAGAGTTTAGCGTACAGATATTTTAAATGTACACTGAACTCTTTTTTATGCTTATTTACTTGTTTCTTCCAGCACTTTTGGACTGTCTAACTTTTCCGAAACATGTTCCATTCTTCTCAATAAATAGATTTTCCGGATATTTAATATTATCGTCTTAATCACTGCATAGACAGGTATGCAAATCAGCATGCCTAATATTCCTGCGACACTTCCTGCTCCAATCAATACCAAGATGATCGTCAAAGGATGGATATTCATTGATTTCCCAAATAACAACGGCTTGATCAAATTTCCATCTAATTGTTGGATCACTAAAATCGACAACGCCATATACAAAGCTTGAAATGGAGAGATAAACAAACCGACAATGATTGCTGGTACCGCTCCAATAAAAGGGCCGACATACGGGATAATATTCGTGATTCCGCAAATGACCGCAAGCAACAAGCTATAAGGCTGATCGAATATTCTCATTGCCAAAAAGCTCATTACACCAATAATCAAAGCATCTAAGATCGTACTGCTGATATAGGCAGATAATGTTTCGTTTAATTCTTTTACCGTTTGGCGTAACTCTTTACGAATCGCTTTCGGAAAGAAGTGAGACAACGCATCAATAAATTTGTGCCCATCCTTGAACATAAATAGCAAAATAAATGGAACGGTAAATAACAAAATAAAAAATTGCATCATAAATGAAATGATTTTTGAGACACTTGCAGATAAACTGACTAATATGATATTGAACAAATTACTAAGAGATAAATTTGCTGATGCTAATTGTTCTTCCAAATTGAAATTTTTAAACTCTTCCCGCTGCGCCAATTCATTTAACCATTTGCTTGTTTCATCTGCATACGTTGGCAAGCTCTGGGTCAATTGAATTGTCTGTTCCATTAACTGAGGCACTACATTCATGACAGTTAAAACAACTAAAATGATTACGACCAAAAACGTCAATAAAAAACCGAACACTCTCGGGATCCGATGCTTTTCGAGAAAAACAACGATTGGATCGAACATATAATAGATAAAACCAGCAACAAGCAATGGTAAAAAAATAGCCGAAAGCATTTTCAATATTGGACTAAAAATATTCGGCATTTGTAAAATAAAGTACACGCCGATGATCGTGAGTACTAGCTCCACTGTCCAGAAAAATAATTTTGATTGTTTAAAACGTGATTGCATACATCTCCTCCAAGGTCCTTTGATACTTCTATTCTATCATTTAACAAAGAGTTACGCGCTGAGATTTTCATTTGCTTAAAAAAAACAAAAAAAATAAACATATTTTAATGAGTAGACGAGTATTTAAACAAAAACACGGTTTGGAGTAGTGACAAAAATTATACTGCAGTCCCTTTTTCCAAATAAACGGTGTTCAAAAGCTTGCATCTTCGTAATAAGCCTAGCCAAACGAAAAATATAAGGAACTATTTTTATTTGGCTGGGCTTATTACTTGATGTAGGACATCTATTTTACAACCTCAGATCATTTATTGCGTAATACTGACTAAATGCAATTTTGTGATATTTTTGTGTACGGACAACTCCTCGATCACATCGGCATAAGTGAGCCCTTTTGGAAGATCAATCGTATAGATATTTTTGTACACTCGGTAGTCATCAACGAATTTTACGTCAAAATTCACATCTTCGATTACGATATTTTTCTCTTCAAAATAATCGGTAAGAAAATCTTTGGTTTCTTTTCTATGGATAAATTGGATTTCTAACTTTTTAGTCGTAGGTACATGGATCACGCGTTTCACTACTGTGAGTGCAATAGCAATCCCGATAAAACTGATGATCGCAATGGAATAGTAACCCATGCCGATGGCGATCCCTAATCCAGCAATAGCCCATAAAGAAGCGGCAGTCGTAAGTCCCGTCACCGATTGTTTCGTGACGATGATCGTTCCCGCGCCTAAGAAACCGACACCACTCACCACTTGAGCAATCAGCCTTGCTTCATCTGAACGAATCGTTCCAGCAAGCTGTGGATACTCTAAAGCATCTCTTAATGCTCCACTAGCGATCTCGACTTGGATCAATGCAATGATACATGCACCCATACAAACTAAAATATGCGTACGCATACCTGCTGGACGATTTTTATATTGTCGTTCAAAACCGATTGCTCCGCCAAATAGCATAGCGATCCCTAAACGTAAAATAATCTCTGGAATTGTCAATACCATATCATTCATCTAAACACCCTCCAGTCCAATATATCATGTCTGAAAGGAGCAGACAAAAAAAGTGCAATTTTTACCTTTTACGAAAAAAGGACTGTGACAAAATTTTTGTCATAGTCCTTTTTATGAATAAACGGTGTTCAATCAGCTGACCCTCGGTATTAGCTCAACAAACGGCAAAATATGGGGAGCTATTTTTCCTTTGTCTTCTCTAATACTCAGGTCAAAACGCTGATTTCACAACCTCTCTACTAAACGGTGTTCAATCAGCTGACCTTCGGTATTAGCTCAACAAACGACAAAATATGGAGAGCTATTTTTCCTTTGTCTTCTCTAATACTCAGGTCAAAACGCTGATTTTACAACCTCTTTAGCCTACTATTGAAAATTACAACTTACTTGCTGCTTCTTCATCGATGATCACAACAACATTGTCGTGGTTTTGCAATACACTTGCTGGTAAATGATTCGTTACAGGTCCTTCAATCATCCCTTTGATTGCATCAGCTTTGCTTTCGCCAAATGCCATCAAGACGATTTCTTTACTTTTCATAATTGAACCGATTCCCATTGAAACAGCTTTTGTTGGTACATCTTCTGCTTTATCGAAGAATCGTTTGTTTGCATTGATTGTTGATTCTGTTAAGTCAACTACTGAAGTCGTTCCGTCAAATGAAGCACCAGGTTCATTGAAACCGATATGTCCATTTTGCCCGATTCCTAAGATTTGGATATCGATTGGATGTGCATCGATGATTTGATCATACTTTTTGCATGCTGCTTCCAGATCTTCTGCTTTTCCATCTGGTACAAACGTTTCTTTGAATGGTTTTTTATCAAATAATTGGACATCCATGAAATGACGGTAGCTTTGTTCATCTGAACCGCCTAGTCCAACGTACTCATCTAAGTTTACAGAAGTCATTTCACTGAAATCCAAATCGCTTGAAGTCATTTCTTTATATAAAGTAACTGGTGTGCTTCCTGTTGCCAATCCTAATACTTTTGCACCTTTGTTCATACCTTCTTTGATGATTTCAAATGCTTTTTTTCCGCCTTCTTCAGCGTTTTTTACACGAATGATTTCCATAGTGATTGCTCCTTTGTATTTTGGTATAGCCCAATTATAGCATTCTTTTTTTCTTTTTACAATAATTAGTATAGACCAAAGTGCATTTTTTTCATTTTCTTGACAATAAATAGGAATCCGTGTTAGGTTTCATAAGATGGTTCAATCAAACAATCCATGTTGCATGAAAACCAAGCAAGTGATTCACTGTGGACGCTTTATGTCTGCAGTTTTTTTATGAAAAAGGAGTTATTATGAGTATACTGACATTAAACAACATTACCCAGCAATTTGGCGACAAAATCCTCTATGAAGGTGTCGATCTGCAATTAAATGCTGGCGAACATCTTGGGCTGATTGGACAAAACGGAGCCGGTAAAAGTACATTGATTAAAATCATCACTGGTGAGATCTTACCAGATGACGGACAGATCCATTGGCAAAAAAATATTCACAAAGGTTACCTCGATCAATATGTGGAAGTCGATGAAACATTAACAATCGAAGAATTTCTAAAAACTGCGTACGCAAAAGAATACGAAAAGGAAGAAAAAATTGCTTTTCTTTACCAAACATATAGCGAGACCTTCGATGATTCCTTGCTGGAAAAAGCTGGGAAACTCCAAACGGAATTAGACCAAGGAGTGTTTTATCAAATCGACACCTTAGTTGCTGAGATGAGCAGCGGGTTGGGGATCGATGTCTTAGGTTTAGATTCACTGTTGAAAAATCTAAGTGGTGGACAACGTTCAAAGGTGATTTTAGCAAAACTACTTTTAGAAAACCCAGATGTTCTGATCTTAGATGAACCAACCAATCACTTAGATGATCAGCATATTCAATGGCTGACGCAGTTTCTTCAGGATTTTGACGGTGCGTATATCGTGATTTCCCATGACCAAGAATTTCTTGATCAGATCACCACCCATATCGCAGACATCGAGTTTGGAAAGATTACTAAGTATACTGGCCATCTAAAACAAGCATTGAAACAAAAGGAACAAAATCGCGAAAGCTATTTGCGCCAATATCATGCTCAACAAAAACAAATCGAAAAGACCGAAGCTTATATTCGAAAATACAAAGCCGGTTCCCGATCAACGATGGCAAAAAGCCGACAAAAACAATTAGATAAAATCGAACGGCTGACGCCTCCAGCTTCAGCAAGTAAAGCTGTCTTTGATTTTCCATTCTCGCCTATTGTCACGACATTAGCAGTGGAAACAACTGATTTAGTCATCGGATATGATCGACCGCTACTTGCACCCATCAATTTGACCATCCGCTTTGGTGAAAATATTGCCATTCGAGGCTTCAACGGGATTGGAAAATCTACTTTATTAAAAACACTGATCGGTGAGATTGAAAAAATAAGTGGCGATTTCCACTTCCCAGATAACACAAAAATCAATTACTTTTCACAAGATCTGTACTGGGAAAATCCATTAGAAACACCACTACAATATTTAAGCAGTCAATTTCCAAAAGCGACTATCAAAGAATTACGTCGCCAACTAGCTAAAGCAGGGTTAGTTAATCAATTAGCAAGTGAACCTCTCACTACATTAAGTGGTGGGGAACAAACTAAGGTGAAACTTGCACAGTTGACAATGAACCAAGGCAATTTACTGATTCTCGATGAACCGACGAACCATATCGATCAAGAAACGAAAGAAAGCTTACAAGACGGGATACAGAAATTTCCAGGAACAGTAATCATCGTCTCTCATGAACAAGAATTTTATCAAGATCTTGTGCAACGAGTCATTGAGATTGAACCAAAATAAACGTTTGATTGAATAGTTGAAAAAAAGGAGTTGTGACAAAAGTTTTGTCACAACTCCTTCTTCTGAATAAATGGTGTCCAATTAGCTGACCTTCGGTATTAGCTCAAAAAACGGCAAAATATGAGGAGCTATTTTTATTTGGCTATTCTTATTACTTGACGCAGAACAGCTTTTCACAACCTCTTTTCGTCTATTTTTTATTTTCGAGATTTCTCTTTCCTTTAAAAACAACTGTTTGAAAGAAGAACGCACATCCTTGAAAAACAAGCCCGCTAACCGTTACACCTAACCAGCCATACTGCTGCCACATTGTCGTCCCTAGCAATGAACCAGCCGCACCTCCAATAAAGTACATAAACATAAATACAGTATTATTTCGGTTGCTTGCTGCTTCACCTAGCCCTTGTACTCGTGTTTGATTGGCGACTTGACCAAATTGATTCCCGACATCTAATAAAATAATAGCTAAAAGCAAAATGGCCAAATGGCTTCCGCCAACCAATAAAGCAATAAAGCTTATTGTTTGCATAACAAGTCCCATATACACGATTTTTCTTTCAGAATAAGAATCTGCCAGTCGTCCCACGATAGGTGCAGCAACTGCTCCAGACAAACCAAAAATAGCTAATATCCCTGCTTCGAATGTTCCCCAATTGTAGGCGGGACTGCTGATATAAAAAATCAACGTAGACCAAAAGATCGAAAATGTTCCAAACATGAAAAATCCACTGACTGCCGCTTCTCTTAATAGACGTTGAGAAGCAACTAAATGCGGCAAACTTTTAAGTGAATCAAGGTATGAAACAGCTGTACTACTTTGCTGGACAGAACGCGGCATTTTCCAGTAAAGCAGAAGTGTAAGAATTCCGACTGCACATAAAGCAAATAAATAGATCATCCGCCAAGAAAAAAGACTTGCAACAATGCCAGACACCGTGCGAGAAAGCAAAATCCCCACGAGTAAACCGCTAAGCAATGTACCCATGACCTTCCCTCTTGCTTTTGGTCCCGCTAATACCGCACCGTAAGGAATGATGATCTGCGGTACGATCGAAAGTAACCCAATCAAGAAAGAAGCGCATGCAAATAACGTAAACGAAGGCGCAAAAAAAGCGGCCAACAGAGAGACGGCAGATAACGCTGCCATTCGAATGATCAATTTTGGACGATCCACCACGTCCCCTAAAGGAACTAAAAACAGTAACCCTAACGCATAGCCTAATTGGGTCAACATCGTCAATATCCCGACTGCACTTGTGCTAACAGATAAGCTTGCTGCTACTTTCGTTCCAATCGGCTGGATATAATACATATTGGCAACAACAACGCCGCAAGTGATTGATAATAATAAAATAAGCGACGTTGTTAAAGGTGTTTTTCATTACTCTTCATTGATTTCCCCCATTTCCTATCTTAGTTTACAACTTATGGAAAAGATTGGAAATAGAAAAATACAACTATTCGCCACACTTATTATTTTTGTCTTTGTTTTCCTTGTTTTTTCTTGCGATCTTTATAAATGAAGACAACTAACCCTACTAGCACAGTAACACTTGCAACCAACGTGACTGCAGTTTTGTTATATCCGTGAAACAGAGCTTCTCCCCCACACGCATACAACACAGATGAAGGGATGACTCCAATCACGATCGACATTACGATTTGCTGAAGAGGCAATTTCATCGCATCTGCAGCAAAATTGACCATAGAAGATGGGATCACCGGTATCATGTAACCTAACATTACGCCTATTTTTGGATGTTTCATTTGCCGAATGGATTGCACCCAATGATTCGTTTCGGTTTTCTTATCTAAAAATTTCAATCGGTGCATCAAAAACACAGCGGAGATATTGCCCAAAGCATTCCCTAAAACATTGATACCTGCCCCAATAAACGGACCAAAGCTCAAACCAGCGATGACTCCAACTACTGAAGTAGGAATACCTGGAACAGCACACATCACCGCTGTCAATACGATCAAGAGTATCGATGCAAAAGTCCCATGCGAACGAATATGTGCGAGTAGCTCTGCCTTACTCGCTCTCGGATTTAAAAATAATTGGATGTCTGTCTGATATTCTAAATACAACCGATAGCCCACTACCAGTATCAGAATGATTCCCAACGTGATCAACATCAATCGGATTATTTTCTTTTTCATATTTCCTCCTGAAAAAAATCTATATTCATTAAATAATAGTTTAACATAAAAACAAAAAAGCACCAAAATCCAACATAGGATCTCAGTGCTTTTAAATAGTAAAAATTATTTAACAGTTACAGATGCGCCAACTTCTTCAAGTTTAGCTTTCAATTCTTCAGCTTCTTCTTTAGATACGCCTTCTTTAACTGGTGCAGGAGCGCCATCAACTACAGCTTTAGCTTCTTTCAAGCCTAAACCAGTTGCTTCACGAACTGCTTTGATAACTTTAACTTTTTGGTCTCCAGCTGCAGTTAATTCTACAGTGAATTCTGTTTGTTCTTCAGCAGCAGCAGCGCCACCAGCAGCAGCTACAGCTACAGGAGCAGCAGCAGATACGCCAAATTCTTCTTCAATAGCTTTAACTAGGTCGTTAAGTTCTAGGATAGTTGCTTCTTTTAACTCAGCAACGATGTTTTCAATGTTCAATGCCATTATAATTTCCTCCGTTTAATTGTTCTTTTTTATTTAATGCTTTATGCGGCAATTAAGCTGCATCTCCATCTTCTTTGTCTGCCACTGCTTTGACAGCGTAAGCCACGTTGCGGACTGGCGCTTGTAGTACAGATAGCAACATAGATAGAAGTCCTTCGCGATTTGGCAATTTTGCCAATGCTGTGATTTCTTCCAATGAAGAGACTTTACCTTCGATGATACCGCCTTTGATTTCTAATGCTTTTGCTTCTTTAGCAAATTCGTCCATGATTTTCGCTGGTGCGACTACATCTTCGTTACTGAATGCAACAGCTGTAGGTCCAGTGAATACTTCGTCCATGCCTTCAAGGCCAGCTTTTTTAGCTGCACGTGAAAGAATAGAATTTTTGATAACTTTCATTTCTACGTTAGCATCACGAAGTTGTTTACGTAAACGTGTTACTTCATCAACTGTTAATCCGCGGTAGTCAACGACTACTACTGATGCAGCTGCTGTAAATTTTTCGCTTACTTCATCAACGATTGCTGCTTTTTTTGCGATAATTGCTTCACTCATTTTTGAGTTTCACCTCCTGAATTTTGATGGAAGAGTTTTTTTGCACTGAAAAGGCAAATCACTTTTATAGTTACTTTGCTCAACCAGTATTGTTCATCATCTATTCACTTCGTTCATAATGATTCACAATAAAAAACTCTATGCCACCGCAGACATAGAGGGACTATTGAATATATTCAATAAACGTCCTCGGTAGGAAATTAAGGCTTGATGCCACCTACTGTCTTCGGTACAAGTTAATTATTAACCTCAACTAGCTTAGCATGCTAAACTAGTTGAGTCAAGAATTATTTTTCAGTTGGATCAATCAACATTCTAATATTTAATTAGAAAGAAGCTTGGTCAACATGGATACCAGGTCCAAATGTTGTTGTGATCGTTACATTTTTCATGTATTGACCTTTAGCTGCTGATGGTTTAGCTTTTAGCAATACATCATGGATTGCTGCAAAGTTTTCAACTAATTTTTCATCGTCAAATGAAACTTTTCCGATTGGTACATGGATATTTCCAGCTTTGTCCACGCGGTAAGTTACTTTACCAGCTTTCACTTCGTTTACTGCTTTTGTTACGTCCATTGTAACTGTACCAGTTTTAGGGTTTGGCATTAAGCCTTTTGGTCCTAATACTCGTCCTAGACGACCTACAGTAGCCATCATATCAGGTGTTGCAACAACTACATCAAAGTCAAACCATCCGTTTTGGATTTTTTGAACCATGTCGTCGTCACCTACGAAATCTGCACCAGCTGCTTCAGCTTCTTTTGCTTTGTCTCCTTTAGCAAAAACTAAAACAGTTTGTGTTTTACCAGTTCCGTTTGGTAATACAACAGCACCACGGATTTGTTGGTCTGCTTTTTTAGGGTCTACGTTCAAACGGTATGCAACTTCAACTGTTGCATCAAATTTTGCAATGTTTGTTTCTTTTGCTAAAGCTACTGCTTCGGCAACAGGATAAACTTTACTTGAATCAACTTTTTTTAATGCATCTTGCATTTTTTTGCTCTTTTTAGCCATTTTGGTTCCTCCTTGATTGTGGTTATAACGGTTGTACCTCCCACGTGTTCTATATCTTTCAATATAGAGCCAACTGAGAAGCTGCTGTCTTAGGGTGTAGAGATTATTCTACAGTGATCCCCATGCTTCGTGCAGTTCCTTCAACCATGCGCATTGCTGCTTCAACGTTAGCTGCGTTTAGGTCTTCCATTTTTAATTCAGCGATTTCTCTTACTTGATCGCTAGAAACTTTCGCAACTTTATTTTTGTTTGGTTCGCCTGAACCTTTTTCAATTTTAGCTGCTTTTTTCAATAGAACAGCAGCTGGCGGTGTTTTTGTAACGAATGTGAATGAACGGTCTTCGTATACAGAAATAACAACCGGAATGATCAAACCTGCTTGATCAGCTGTACGAGCGTTGAATTCTTTTGTGAATCCCATGATATTGATACCCGCTTGACCTAGTGCAGGACCTACTGGTGGAGCTGGAGTTGCTTTACCTGCAGGAATTTGCAATTTAACGATTTTTTCTACTTTCTTTGCCACGAGACATACCTCCTTAAGTCCGTGATGTGGTTAATTGGAGATGCATATTTCTCCTCCCACGTTTTATCTGATCTGAAAAAATCCAGACAAATAATGTGCAAAACAATGCACACTGGTACAGTATAGCAAATTTATTTGTTTTTTCAAGATTTTTTTCTGCTATTTTTACATTTTGCTTGAATAAACGCTAAATTTATTCTAAAAAAACAACAATTTTTCGTTCCCATTTCTTCTTTTATGTTACACTTGCGCTAGCATGGTTCAACAGATGAAAGCAAACAATAACACGTTTTTTTAGACCCTTGTACAAAGATTCCTACATAACAAAATGAGGTGGAGAAAATGAAAGATTTAAGGTATAGAAGTGTCTTTGATATTATTGGACCTGTGATGATTGGTCCAAGTAGCTCTCACACTGCCGGAGCTGCTAGAATCGGGAAAATCATACGTAGTATATTTGGCGAACAACCTGATTCTGTAGATATTTATCTATATGAATCATTTGCAAAAACCTATCGGGGGCACGGAACAGATATTGCATTAGTTGGCGGCCTGTTAGGGATGGAACCCGATGATGAACGTTTAGCTGATTCTTTGAAATTGGCATATGAAGCCGGTATGGAAGTCTTGTTTGTTCCTAAGAGTGAAAAAGCCGAACATCCAAACTCTGTAAAGATGCTTCTAAAAAAAGGAACACGAAAGCTTTCAGTCACCGGCATTTCGATCGGCGGTGGCAATATCCAGATTTCTGAATTGAATGGATTCAAAATTTCTTTAAGCATGGGTACTCCTACCTTGATCGTTGTCCACCAAGATGTTCCAGGTATGATTGCTAAAGTGACTAGTATACTTTCTGAGACCAATACGAATATCGGCACTATGACAGTGACACGGGAATCAAAAGGTGAAAATGCCATTATGATAATTGAAGTAGATAATCCTCAAGTTGAAGAAACGGTAAAAAGACTCAAACAGCTGCCAAATATCGACAGCGTAAATTATTTCGATTAAGGAGCTAAAAAAATGTTTTTATCGATTGAAGAATTAGTAGATCAAGCAAAAGCTTATCCAAGTGTAGCAGAATTGATGATTGCAGTTGAAATGGAAATGAGTGGCCGTTCCCGTAGTCACATCATCGAGATCATGGAAAAAAACCTCTCAGTAATGGAACAATCAATCAACGAGGGAAAAGAAGGTGTTACCTCCGTCACAGGAATTACCGGTGGTGATGCAAAAAAATTAGATGATTATTTAAATGAGGCAGACTTTTTAAGTGGAGAAACAATCTTAAAAGCTGTACGCAATGCTGTAGCTGTTAATGAAGTCAATGCAAAAATGGGGTTGATTTGTGCTACACCGACTGCCGGAAGCGCGGGTGTTGTTCCTGGTGTGCTGATGGCTGTCCGAGATCGGCTTGATTTGACACATGAACAGCAATTGGAATTCTTATTTACCGCTGGCGCTTTCGGGTTAGTTATCGCAAACAACGCTTCTATCAGTGGTGCAGAAGGGGGATGTCAAGCAGAAGTTGGTTCTGCAAGTGCAATGGCAGCAGCAGCTTTGGTTTGTGCAAAAAATGGGACTCCTCATCAAGCAGCACAAGCAGTAGCCATTACATTGAAAAATATGATGGGACTGATTTGCGATCCCGTTGCAGGCTTAGTTGAAGTCCCGTGTGTCAAACGTAATGCTTTAGGCTCTTCTCAAGCTTTTATCTCTGCTGATATGGCATTAGCGGGTATCGAAAGTGTCATTCCGCCGGATGAAGTCGTTGCTGCAATGTACCAAGTCGGACGTCAAATGCCGTCGATTTTCAAAGAAACAGCAGAAGGTGGCTTAGCTGTTACGCCAACTGCTAAACGACTTGCGGAAGAGATTTTAAATAAGAGGGCGTGATAAAGCTCCTTAATTTCGAGTATTAAGAGATTAGTTATCTTCATAACAAAAAACGAAGAGAGGACTAATTGCCCTTCTCTTCGTTTTTTATTAATCCATCAATTTCGTATTTTTTACTTCATCGATCGTTTTTGTTCCTGCAAGTTGCATCGTGATCGACAATTCTTTGTTGAGGTGTTCAAAAACAGATGTTACTCCTTCTGCCCCACCTAGATTCAACCCATAAATCACTGGTCGGCCAATCGCAACT
This sequence comes from Enterococcus sp. SB12, assembly GCF_030910025.2. NCBI lineage: Bacteria > Bacillati > Bacillota > Bacilli > Lactobacillales > Enterococcaceae > Enterococcus > Enterococcus sp. SB12. The sequence goes on from NZ_CP175675.1 coordinate 2,195,047, forward strand.
AAGTCAGCACCACTTGCCAGAGCTTTGAAGACATGCTCTCCTCGACGGACACCAGAGTCGAAAATCACTGGTACACGTTTGTTGACTACTTCGGCAATTTTTGGCAATACTTCAAAGGAAGCAGGACCTCCATCTAATTGACGTCCACCATGATTGGATACCCAGATACCATCTGCCCCTGCAGAGATAGCGATTACTGCATCTTCTGGCGATTGTATTCCTTTTACGATAACTGGAAGATGGGTGATTTCTTTGATTGTTTTGATGTCATCTGGTGTCAAGCCTTGTTTTGCAGCTGCATAAATTTCTGCGATTCCTTTTCCTTCGCCATTACCACTTGCACTTTGTTCGCTATAAGCAGCTAAGTTAGGCATTGGTAATGGAAATTGGAATTGATTGATGACGTCTTCTTCACGGTAACCACCGAGCGTTGAATCTGCCGTTAAAATGATAGCTTTAGCCCCTGCTTCTACTGCTTTGTTCAAAATGAACTCATTGAATCTGTCGTCTTTACTCATATATAATTGGAAAAACTGCGGTGCGCCTGGCGCTGCATCGGCTGCGTCTTTGATTGTCGTATTTGCATAAGTGCTGATGGAAAAGATTGATCCAGCAGCAGCTACTCCTTTAGCTGTATCAGCTTCCCCTTTTTCATGTGCCAATCCTTGGGCCGCTGATGGCGCTTGGATAATCGGTGTATCTAATTCAATTCCGAAAACAGATGTATGCAAATCGGCTGAGTCGATTCCGCGTAATATCCGTGGCATGATTTTCTTTGTATTAAAAGAAGTCGTATTTTCTTTCATCGTCCACTCATCTTCAGAACCACCGCGAATATAGCCAAAAGCTCCTGCTTCCATGCGCTCTTTTACACGACCTTCTAGTGAGGCAATGTTTACAATATCGATTGGATGTTCTTCATTACTTGTATGATAAGTCATAGTAGATCCTTCTTTCATCTTCTTGATTACATATAAATCATACTAAACTTACAAAAAGTAAGCAAACATTCACTCTCAGATACTTTTATCGCTATTCTTTCCAAATAAATCGACTTACAAGCTGATCTACTTCTTGGTTTTCATGAAGCATACTATGAGAGGCATTTTCACCTGTCACTACTTTTTCCTCTATTTCATTTCCGCGTTGCTTCAACAACGCATAGACCGCTAATGCACTGTTTAACGGTACTGTTCCATCACTCAAGTCTGTTTCATCTAGTTGACCAGCAATCAAGAAAAATCGAGTGGTTATAGGAATATTACCGATCATTTGCTGGTAATCTTGATAGCGGTTAGAAACGACAGCAGGTCCCTTTGCTAACTCATCTGTCAGAGACTGCGCACTATCATCGACAAAATCATTAAAAGGCGCACCAATTGCTGTTAATGTCTGAACTTGTGGCAATGACGTATCCTGTCCATACGTTCCTAAATAGCGTAGTGCACTAACTCCTCCCATGGAATGCCCCACTATGTTGACTTTATCTATGCCGTAGTTTTCTTTCAGATACAAAAGACAAGTTTTGATCCATTCTGCTTGATTCCACTCGTTATTTTTATTATCTTCAAACAATACTTGGACCATCGGATTGTCTGCTTTTCCAGACAAATCTCCTGTTGCTTGTATTTGTCCATCTGTTCCTACTGTTAAAACCAATTCTTTTACTGCTTGCTGATTTTTTTCCAAACGCCGCAACATCCCTTTAAAGGAATTTTCTGTCCCGCTGTAGCCGTGGAAAAAAAGTGTTGGAATAGTGGTTTTTTCTATCACTTTACTGGATTCTGCCGTTTTTTCTTTATCAGAAACTTCAGTAGTATTTATCTTCGTCGTCTGGCAACCACTTAACGCAAACAAACTGATAAGGACTAAAGCTGCTGCAGTTGCACGTTTGCATAAATTTTTGATTGGTTCTGTCATACACCTCTTCCTTTCCATATAGAAAAAAGAAAGACTTGAAAGGCCAATCATATGATCGACATTTCAAGTCTCTTTATTAATCGATTTTATCTACTTGATCGAAATCAAGTTCTGTACTGGTTTCACGTCCAAACATATCGATGTTGACTTTCAATTTTTCTTTTTCTCCGTCAACTTCTGTTACTTGTCCTTCTAATCCAGCAAATGCGCCTTCGATGATTTTCACGACTTCGCCAACTTCTACTTCTAGATCATTTTGTCGCAGGCTCATACCGATAGAACGCAAGATATGATTGACTTCTTCTGGAAGTAATGGTGCTGGTTTGCTTCCGGCTCCGTGTGAACCAACGAATCCTGTCACACCAGGTGTGTTGCGGACAACATACCATGAAGCGTCTGTCATGATCATTTCAACAAGTACGTATCCTGGGAATGTTTTATGAACGATTTCTTTTTCTTTCCCATTTTTGACTTCAGTTTCTTTTTCTTCAGGAACAACGACACGGAAAATAAAGTCGGCCATTTTCATACTTTGCGCACGAGATTCGATATTTGCTTTTACTTTGTTTTCATATCCTGAATATGTATGCAAGACATACCAGTTTTTTTCAAAAGATTCCATTGAAGGCTCCTCATTTCATTGTAAAATAAAAAAACCTCAGTACACCCGAAGTTTTTCTTTCGCTTCATTATAGCACTAAAAGTACGTTGTGGCTAGCGAGTTATTTTAAGATCCAGCCAAATAAACTTTGGATGGCTGTATCCATTACGTAAAACATCAATCCGAAAATAATAGAAGTTTCGATGACTACTAACGTATCTTTACGGAGTTGTTTTCTGCTTGGCCAAGTTACTTGTTTGATTTCATCTTTTACGCTTTTTAGAAATTTCATGAGACAACCTCCCTTGCTACTGTTTATTTCGTTTCTTTATGTAATGTATATTGATTACAATATTTACAAAACTTATTGATTTCCAAACGTTCGCCGCTTTTTCCTTCACTGACTGATTTTGTGTAGTTGCGAGACCCACAAACGGAACAAGCGAGTGCTGCTTTTTTCTTTGCCATTTACTTCTGCCCCCTTGCTGAGAATCAGACTTATACTTCATAACAGTATCACGTAACTTTTTACTTGTCAATTTGTGAAATAAACTATCTATTGTTTTGGATAAAATTATGATATGATTAATTTGAAATTAAGCTAAAATGAGACAATTGGAGGTATAGCGATGCTATTAAAAACACTTGTATATAAGAAAAAAGATCTGACAACCGTTACAGAGACTAGTACATTAGAAGAAGCATTAAAAATTTTAGAAACTTCCGGATACCGTTGTGTGCCGATCTTAGATTCTTCAGGTAATATTTTCCGTGGAAACATTTACAAAATGCATATCTATCGTCATAAAGCAAATGGCGGTGATATGACGCTTCCTGTCACTCATCTTTTGAAAAACGCTACAAAGTTCATTTACCTGGATACTTCTTTCTTCAAAGTATTCTTTACGATCAAAGAGCTTCCTTATATTGCTGTCCTTGACAGTGAAAATCATTTTTATGGTATTTTGACACATAGTACGTTGCTTAATATGCTCTCTCAATCTTGGAGCGTAGAACAAGGAAGCTATGTACTGACAATTGCTTCCACAGGAAAGCAAGGAGATTTGGCTGCTATTGCAAAAATCATTTCAAAACACAGCAGCATTGCCAGCTGTATTACTCTTGATATTGAAAAAGACGAATACATTCGACGTACATTGATCACGCTACCGGCTAACACTGAAGCGAAAGTATGTGAAACGATCGTCAACCACTTAGAGAAAAAGAATTATAAAGTGGTAGAAATTGAAAATTTGCAAAACCAAGAAGCATAATCAAAAAGCGAAAAAAGAAAACAGCTAATCTGCTTTCTTTTTTCGCTTTTTATAATTAGACACGCTTTTCAAAATCAAGCGCGCGATCTAAATAATACATCAATGGTGCTGAAACAGCCATGACGATAAACTCACTTAATGCAAGCGTGCCATAGGTTGTCCAAAATGCTTGGCCACCTGTTGGAACTAACATATAAGCAATCAGTCCCATGCTGACGGTAAAGAAGATCGTGTTCAATACTAAACGCATCTTTACATTTTTCACTTTGTTTTGCAATAAAGCTGTCAGGCCTAAAGAAAGCAATGTTTGGCCGCCACCAAAAACCACATCCATGATACCAAAACCAAAGAAGGCATTGTAGACGATGACCCCGCCTAAAACTCCCCAAAGCAATTTACGGTTAAAGACAACTAAATGATTCAAACTTTCTGAAATACGAAACTGGATCGGCCCTGAGGATACAGGCGCAACTAAAATAGTTAACGCTAGATAAAGAGCCATGATGATGCCATTTACAACGATTACGGATAACCGTTGTCTGCTTTTCGTTTTTTGCATTTTCTCTCCTCTTTTCTCCTAGTTTTTTTAACGCGGGATGGTTGATGAACCGCGGTTATGTGAAACAAACAATAATTATAACAGACTTTTCATTTATTTCAATCCGTCTTATCTGCTTTTAAAAAAGCAAAAGCTTAAACAATGTAAACGTTTGCTAAAAATCGTGGGATATGGTATAAAGTAAGTGTAAGGGGTCATAAGAATTCCCAGTAAAGCAGACGAAGTAGGATCTGCAAGAACAGAATTGTTGTGAAACTTAAATAAATAAAAAAGGATGTGGGAATTTGAGCAACCTCTTACTAGAGAACGGTCTAGCAAGCAGCTGAAGATCTAAGTGGACATGCCGAACCTTGGAACTTCTCCTTACGTAAGTAATGGATCATGCGCTTGCTAGGCTTTTTTGTGTTTTTCGGTCTTCGGACCTTTTTCATTTTCCTAGACTTCTGCTATAATAACCAAGAATTAATTTTGTAACAGATTTTTTTGAAAAAACAAGTTTCTTTCATTCAAAAAATAGAAAAAGCTTGCTAATTATTGGTTAACCAGCAAACAGGAGTATTAAAATATCTTGTTTTATTGAATAGCAGGAGGAAATTATGAAATTCCATTATCATATATTGATCAATCCATCGGCAGGCAGCGGAAATGGCTATAAAGTAGCAGAAAGAATTTTACCGGTATTAAAAAATAAGCATATTGACTATACACTTCATTATAGTGAATACAAAGGACACGATGCTGAGATTGCTGAAACTTTGGCAAAAGAAACATTGATTCCTTGGATAGAAGAAGAACAGAAAACAATCGATATTTTCCCCCTTTTGATCATCGTAGGAGGTGACGGCACCTTACATCAGGTACTTGATACTTTCTATCAGATGGAAGTAGAATTCCCAGTTGCTTATATTCCAGCAGGTTCTGGAAATGATTTTGCTCGAGGGGCAGGCCTTCCAAAAAATCCCAAAAAAGGACTTCAGCTGATTTTAGCAGCTCAATCACCAGAAAAAGTCCACATAATGGCTTATGAAGAAAAAATAAGTGAAAAAAAAGGAATAGCTGTTAATAATTTCGGTATAGGATTAGATGCAGCTATCGTCCATGCGACAAATCATTCTTCCACAAAAAAGCGATTGAACAAATACAACTTAGGATCATTTTCGTATTTATTCTCTATTCTCCGTGCTTTATTCACTCAAAAAGGATTTCCAATTCTGGTAGATGCAGGAGGAAAACAATTAAGTTTTTCAAACGCATTTTTATGTACAGCAACGAAGCATCCTTTTTTTGGCGGAGGAATCGCGATTGTTCCAACTGCTGATGCGTCTAAACCAGTCATTGATTTTGTCGTGGTCGAACGAATCAATTTCTTTAAAATCTTGTGGCTCATTCTTTTACTTATACAGAAAAAACAATTGAAATCGAAATATTTCCATCACTACACAACAAACAGGTTACGTATCGTTTCAACAACACCGCAACATGGTCAAGAAGATGGAGAAGAAATGGAAAAACGACCTTTTGATATCACAATAACCACAACTAAACAGTTGTTTTGGTGTTAATAAAAGAGGTTGTGTCAGAAGCTACATCTGGAACACCGTTTATTCGGAAAAAAGGACTGTGACACGACTTTTGTCACAGTCCTTTTTTTACTATGCAGTTAATTCTTTGCCCAATTGGGTTGCCATCGATAGTTTCTTTCTTTACCCAAAATAAATTGGATCATTGAAAACACCGCAGCAAAAGCAACTAAGACACAACCATTGAACCAAAAAGATTCTGCAAATGTTTGATTGTAACTGAGTGTTTCACTGATCAAGTTATTATTTTGAACAAACCAATATGTTGGTGTGAATGCCGCTATTTTGCTAACCATTTCTGGCAAGTATTCTGCTGGTACAAACACCCCACCGATAAAGCAACTGCCTGTGATAAAAATATCTTTGATCCCACCGCTGGTTTCTGAGTTTTTTACCAATGAAGTGATACAAGCCGAAAAGCTAATGACCGGCAATAAAAACAAGAAAGTATTTAAAATATGATACCATACCGTTATATCCCACGAGGTGTGGATCACTAACAGAACCATTAGAAGTAAGAAGCCACTGAACAACAGCAGCGAGTAACTAATCAAACTAAAGGTTACTTTGCGATTCAAGTTTCGTTTGGTAATGGGCGCACTCTGGTTTCGTTTACTGATCTCTTTGCGATTAAACGCTAAATTGATGACGCTGAAACCGCTAAAAATGGATAGAAACAACCCATAAGACAAGAAATTAAAGGTTGTGCCCGTCAACAGCTTTTTCATCCGCTGACTATATCCCGCACTTAGCTCAACTTCTCCAGTAACCGAGAGTGCCATTTGTGTCTGTTCCATAGCTGCATCGATTGTTTTATCTTCTTCTTGAAACAGAATCAGTGTTTGCAAAAAGGTGTTCACTTGCTGTGTAACAACTGTTTTAGAAAAGGCATCTGGGCGACTCTGTATCTTGATCGTCGGCATCTTTCCTACTTCGACTTGTTCGGTAAAGTCTGCAGGCAGATGTAAGATAATGTTTACACGATTAAAATAAAGAGCATCATCGATTTCTTTTTGTGAGGTTCCATCCAATGTAACGACTGTTTCCTTGTCATTCAAATATTTACGAAGGCCTTCGACTACAGGCGACTCTTCTTCACTAATCAAGGCGATTTTCGCATCTTGCAGAGAGGTATTTTCAACATCAATATTTTGCGCAAAAAAGAATGTGGCAACAACAGTGATAATTACACCTATCAGTAAATTCGATTTATTTGCTTTAAGCAATGTCCAAATCGTTTTATAAAGCGTCATAACGCACCCCTCTTTCCATCCAAGCATTTCCTAACGCAAAAAGGAAAATAAATCCGATCAACCATAGAAGATTGGTATAAAAACTAGCCAAATCAGTGTAGAAATAAAGTTTATACAAACTTTCGCTGATCAAGTTGACGAGATTTAATTGACCAACAATCGGAATATGAAGATCAATCCAATACTTCACTTGTTCCGACCCCATCATACCAGCAAAAAAGCTCATCGCAATCGTCACTGAAATCAAGATGCTATCCTTTTGCACCAGATTCATTTTTGGTATCAAATTACCAACCAATGTACCTAACAAAATCGCACACAACGACCCCAGAGCGGTAACAATCATCAACCATTGCCAACGTTCACCAAAGTCTACTTGATAGATAAAACGAAAGACAGCTAACATAATATAAATCTCTGTCAAAACAATCGTAAAGCTTGCTGCCAAATTAGCGATTGAAACTAACGATTGCTTTCTAGGAATCAAGGACAAGCGAATACCATTTGACGATTGATTTGCTTGCTGATCCTGTACATTGCGGCCCCCCCACATCGTCCCGTAGAGAATCGCCATTCCAATCAGAGTGAAGAAATAAAAACTTTTGAAACTCATATTACGACCTGCATGAACTTCTTGAAAAGATACTTCTTGTTCAAAAGCAGTCATGATGGGCGCGAGATCAACGTTCTCCACTTCTGCCACTTTACTCGAAATTATACCAATACGCTGTAAAAATTGATCCATGACGTTTTTCATCAACGTCTGACTCATTCCTGCTTGACCCACATGGAGCGAAACAGATGAACCATCAATGAGATAAAAACCAGCCAAATCATCTGCATTTAGCTTTTCATTCGCTTCTACTTCTGATAGTTCCTGTACTTCAAATAATGGTTTATCATTGACTTCGACTTGTTCTAAGACTGTGGTAAAATTTTCCGAAAGCGCTGTTTGATCCGCTTTGATTACAATTCCAGTATTAATCGTTTCGAGATTGCCACCTTGATCAATCTCGCCAAAGGCCGCCATAAACATCAATCCTAAAAGAATTGGAAAGGCCAATGTCCAAAACAACATGGATTTATTTCGCAGCAGTATTTTTGTACGATATTTATAAAAATGCCAAAACATTATTTCCCCTCCTCTAGTCTCTCAATTCCTTGCCGGTAATCTCTAAAAAGACATCATTCAAGGACGATTCTTTGGTTGCTATTTTTCCGTAACTGATCTTTTCTTCTTGTAAGATTGTAAGAATCGGCAACAATACTGTATTTAGTTCAGTAGTTGTTACTTGGAGCTGACCTTTTTTATAAGCGATTCCATCAGAAGCTATTGTCCGCTGAATCGCTGACAACACGTTTTCTGGGAGTAATGGGATGTCGATCGTCAAACGATCCGCCGTCCGTACCATATCTTTTAGAGATTCTTTGGTTCCTTTAGCAATCACCTGTCCTTGATCCATGATCACGATCTGGTCGCAAAGAATTTCTACTTCTTCCATGTAATGTGTTGTATAGACAATGGTTGCTCCTTGTCGATTCAGCTCCTTGATACTTTCTAAAATTTTATTCCGACTTTGGGGGTCTACAGCTACTGTCGGCTCATCTAAAAAAATTAACCGCGGCTTGTGGGCAATCCCACATGCGATGTTCAACCGACGTTTCAAGCCACCACTAAGTTCTCCTGGACGAAACGACACATATTTTTCTAATCCCACTAATTGAATCACCTCTTCAATCAAGGCTTTCCTTTTCTCTTTTTCGGAAACATATAAACCGCAAAAATAATCGATATTTTCTTGCACACTTAGTTCGTCAAAGACCGCAACGTCTTGAGGAACGACCCCAATCATTGCCTTGACAGCATAATTTTCAGGAGTCATTGTTGTCCCGAACAATTTAATGGTTCCTTTGTCATAATTTAACAAAGAAAGCATACAGTTGATGGCAGTCGATTTCCCACTGCCGTTTGGTCCTAACAGACCTAAGACTTCTCCTTCTTGTACTTGCAGATCAAAATGATTCAATGCTACAAAATCTCCATAGCGTTTGACTAATTTATCAATTTCGATAATCATCATGAAAAACTCCTTCCGAATTTCTTGTTGATCTGACTATAATAAAGTGCAAGAAAAGAAACTAGTGACGATTGGCTAAACCACACATGACATTTGTCACAATGAAGGAGTCTGCTATGCATAAATCTCGGCTACTCAACGAAACTAGCTTTCTACTGGTTATCTCATTGCTTTTGCTGGTAAGTCAAGGATTCGTTGCTATGCAAGTTATCTATTTATTGATCGCCGTTTTATTCACTGGTGTCAGTTATTTACTGCCTACAAAGCCAAATTGGATTTTCCAAGTTATTCTATTTCTTTTATGTGCCTTTTTACCTGATCTTGTCCTGCTTCTGCCAGCGACGATGCGAGTGATCGCCCCTGAAGAAAGCCACCTTGATTACTTGTTTTTGTTAGGTTTTTTGTTGATTTCGACGGTTGGTAATCATCCCCCCATCAAGGTCGCCTTTGTCGTAATTTTGCTGTTTTTTTCCTTTTACTTACGAAAAAAAGATCAACGAACGACCGATCTTGAGAAAAAGTACATTGTCTCCAAAGATACTCATTGGGAAAAACAACAAGAGTTATCGGAACAAAATAAAGCATTGGCCCTGTCACAAGAAACACAATTAGCCTTGCAAATTGTGGAAGAACGGAACCGAATTGCCCGAGACATCCATGACAATGTCGGTCATCTGCTGTCAAGTGCGATTTTACAAATTGGTGCGCTTGAAATGATCAATCAAGAACCAAAACTAAAAGAACCATTAGAAAATTTAAGTGCCACCGTTCACACTGGGATGGATCGGATTCGTCAAAGTGTCCATGACCTCCATGAGACATCGATCTCTTTTCAACACTCCTTAGAGTTTCTGATCGCTGATTTTCCTTCTTCTGTTACGATTGAAGGAAACTTGTTTGAAGGATTGAATGAAACGCAGCAAAACTGCTTCTTAATGGTCATCAAAGAAGCCTTAACCAACAGTATCAAACATAGTCATGCCAAAACCGTTGTTTTACATTTTCGAACGTTGCCGGCCTTTTATCGCTTGCAAATCACGAATGATGGCACCAGCCCACAAAAAAATTCTGCTCCCGGTATTGGTTTGAAAACGATGCGTCAACGTGTTCAAGAACAAAAGGGACAAGTCCATATTTTCCAAGAAAACCAGCAATTTCAGTTAACGATCATTTTACCAAGGGAGGGACACCAATGATAACAGTAGTCATTATTGATGATGATCCATTTGTGACGAAATCGTTACAAACCATTTTAGAAAGCACGAAAGAGATCCGTGTGTTAGGCATTGGTCATTGTGCCAAGGATGCGCTAGTCTTATACGAAACCCATCGTCCCGATGTTTTGCTGACGGACATCCGCATGCCTAAACAAACGGGCATCGATGCTGCCAAAGAAATTTTGGCTAAATTTCCCAAAGCCATCCTTTTGCTTTTGACGACATTCAAAGATGAAGAATACATCCGCGAAGCATTTTCCATCGGTGTCAAAGGGTATTTAATCAAACAGAACTTGCAAGCGATTATTCCTTCTGTCAAATCCGCTTATAATGGACAGGCCGTATTTGGTAATGAAATCATCGAGACTTTCACTCAAATGATGAAGAATAAACCGACGATTGATAGTCATGCTTATGCTTCTTTTAGTGAACGTGAGCTTGCAATCATCAAAGAAGTAGCTGCCGGGAAAAACAATAAAGAAATTGCAGATGCCTTGTACTTGAGTGACGGCACTGTTCGCAATTACATCAGCCAATTACTAGAAAAGCTAGATTTACGGGATCGCACGCAATTGGCTATCTACTTTTATCAGCATTTGCAATAAGTCTTATCTAACACAAAAAAACCTGAATGATGCTCCTTCGCATCATTCAGGTTTTTTTCACATCTTCTATTCAATTGTCCCGCAAACCATTTCCTCACGATTGAAAGAATCAAGGATTCGCAGGGCTGCCAGGATTCGTTGGATTGTTCGGCGTGTTAGGCGTGTTAGGCGGAAAAATAGGCGCCTTGTCTAACGTTTTTTCTAGTTTTGATTCTTCACGATCGTCTCGTTCTACATCAGGACTTTCATTCAATTTGAATTCTTTTTCCATCTCATCTAACTTTTTAAAGTCATTGCCAGATTCTTTTGCTAATTTCGCTAATTTATCTTCGGTTTCTTTAGCCATAAAGTAACGCCCCCCTTTTGATTTCAGCTTAGCATATCACACTGAAAAAACAAAAGAAAACGCTAACCAATGATCATTTTTAGCTATTTCTCATCTTTAAAATCAAGCATTTTTTGCCGGTATAAAATCGTAGGGAGAACTGTTTTCCATACCAATCATCGGATCTACTAACTGGTTATCGATCACTTCTGCTGTAAGAACGAAATCTTTAGAAACAGCAGGTTCTACCTCTTCTTTCTTTTCTTCTCCAACAAATGAAGAAAACAGATCTGGTTCCACTGTTTCCATTACTTGTTTTTTCGATTCATTCGTCCCACTGTCATCTTCTACAGGTAGCTTTTCTTTTACAACCCGTGGCTCTTTTGTATAGTTCCCATCTTCAAATGGATCATTTCCGACCAAAGAATCTTCATAAGCTGCTAGTTTTGTCCGCAGAGTGATATTCATTTTATCATTATCTATGATCCTTGATTTCAACGTAGTCATCCGGCTTGCTGATTCATTCGCTACACAAGTGACATAGGCTTGCTCTTCCCCTAACAAAATCAACAGTTCCTTACTGCGGGTCACTGCCGTGTAGAGCAAATTACGCTGAAGCATTCGCTGATATTGATGGACCATGGGCAAAATAACCATCTTGAATTCACTGCCTTGTGATTTATGGATTGAGCAACAATAAGAAAGAGTGATTTTATTCCATTCGTTTCTTTTATAAGTGACCTCATTTGCATCAAACTGGATAACTAATTCATCCACTTTATCTTCAGAATCTTTTGCCAAGATGATACCCGTGATTTCTCCCATATCTCCATTGAATACATTCAATTCGGGAGTATTGACTAATTGGAGGACTTTGTCTCCTATCCGATAAACGGTGTCGTTCCAATGTACTTCCTTTTTTCCAGGTTTCCCTGGATTGAATATCTCCTGCATCATTTTATTTAACGCATCGATCCCTGCAGGTCCCCGATACATTGGTGCTAATACTTGGATATCTTGTGCACGGAATCCCTTATTTTTCGCTTTTTCCACAATTTTAGAGATCAAGGGTTCAATTTGATAAGCATCACTTCGGAAATAGGAACGATCTTTTTGATTCTTTGTGAAATCTTTTGGCAGACGTCCTTCTTTGATCTCATGGGCAAGAGGAATAATACTAGAACCATCACCTTGCCGATAAATCTGATTGAGTTCCATTTTGGGAATTTGTTCGATTTCCAAAAGATCATGGAGTACTTGACCAGGACCGACAGAGGGAAGCTGATCTTTGTCTCCTACTAAGATAACTTGCATATTCGTCGGAATCGCTTTGAATAATGTGTTAGCCAGCCATGTATCGACCATAGACATCTCATCAACAATCAAAAGTCCGCCTTCTAATTCTTTCGTACTGACTGAAGGTGTTTTTTCCCGTCCATTCAGCCCCAGAAGACGATGGATCGTACTGGCAGGCAGACCTGTCGTTTCGTTCATTCGTTTAGCTGCTCGGCCAGTTGGTGCTGCAAGTAGAATAGGAAAAATTTCTTGGGTATATTTTGAAGGATCCAATTCCAGTCCGTTCAACTCTGCAAAAAGATTGACGATTCCGTTGATCACAGTAGTTTTCCCCGTACCTGGTCCTCCTGTTAAAATAAATAGAGGGGAACGGATTGCTTCAGCGATAGCTTGTTCTTGCGAAGGTCCATACTGTATGCCGAATATTTTTTCGATACGCCGAATATTCTTCTGCACTTCTTTTTCAGGATAATGGATTTCTTTTTTACGACTGAGAAGGCGCTGGATCGAATTACCGATCCCCCATTCAGAAAAGTACAAACTGTTTTCGTAAAGATTAGTCTCTTCTTGTTGTATCTTTCCTTCTTCAACAAGTTGGATAATTACAGTAGCAACCTGATCAGGCTGGATTTCAATTGGGCGACTTGTTTCTAAAATACGGATCGTTTGCTGAAGCAATGTCTCCGCCGGTACGTATGTATCTCCTGTTTGAACTGCATGCTGAAAAATCTGATGCAAGATAGCTGCTCGAATTCTTCTCGGTGAATCTGCTGCAATACCGATTTGTTCGGCTAGATTATCTGCACGTTTGAACCCGATTCCTTCTATGTCTTCGACTAGCTGGTACGGATTTTCTTCGATGATATCCAAAGACTCGTTCTTATAGGCCTGGTAGATACTGAAAGCTAACTGACTACCGAACCCGTAACGATTCAGTCCCATGATCACTTGATCCATCCCGTGGTTTAGCCGAATCGTCTCAGCAAGCATTTCTCTTTTTGGCTTCGTCAAACCGGAGATTTGTTTTAATACCGAAGGATCAGCAATGATTTTTTCGATAGCATCTTCTCCCAGCAATTCTACAATTTTTTCTGCTGTTTTCTTCCCGATTCCTGGGAATTTTTCGCTGGAAAGATACGCTACGATCCCATTTGCAGTTGTTGGCTTTTCTTGCTCATATCTTTCGAGTTTAAGCTGCCTTCCGTATTTAGGATGATCCACTAATTCTCCATAAAAACGATAAGTCTCATTTTCTTGAATATCGCCGAAACTTCCGGTGACTACAATCTCTTTTTCACGGTAATCAGCTGTGGTTTCACTGATGTGTACCAAAAGCACTTTGTAAAAATTACTAGGATTTTGAAAAAAAATCGCGGCAACTGTACCAACGAAATAAGGCATTTCTTCTGGCTGCATCGGAAGCCGCCTCCTTCTTCTATAGTAAAGGTTCTGGTGCTGTTTCAGTTCCTAAAAAATCTGTTTGGTTCCATACTTTCAGTTCATATGGCAATAATCTGCAAGGCTCTTCAGTCTCTAAAATCGTCAAACTACTATTGAACAATCCACCCATTTCACGCAACTCACTTAGCTCTTTTCCTGTCATCCATTGAATGGCTGCAGTTAAAGAAGCTCCATGTCCTACGAATAAAAGTGGGCCATCTTTATGTTGGGCAACCACATCTGCTACAACAGTTTCGATACGTGTGATTGCCGATTCAATCGTTTCTCCGTGAAAAGGAGAAGGATCATACAGATCTAAATGATTACGCAAATTCGGCAGATTATCCGGATATTTCTGGTACATTTCATCGATCGACTGACCTTCTAAAGTACCCAGCCCTAGTTCTCTTAGCTTATCTGTATAAAAAATCTCTACCGGACGAGCAAGCTCTTTGTTGATACCTTCTGCTGTATCACGTGCTCGCTTTGCTGTACTGGAATAAATTGCTTTAAAAGGAACATATTTTACCTTTTTCCCAAATGCTTTGATTTCTTCGTAACTTTGTGGCAAAAGCGGAGAATCGCCATTGCTCCCTTGAAAACGTCTTTCCTGATTCCATTGTGTCTTCCCATGTCGGGTAAAATATAGTTCCATACGCAGCAAACTCCTGTCTTTCTTTTATTTTACTCTATAATAAACTGTCTAATCCAGCTTGTCATTTTCATAGTGATGCGTCAATTCTAAATTAGGGAATCCTTGCTGGCGAAGTGCTTCATACACTATCATTGCAGCTGTATTCGATAAATTCAATGAGCGGACATGCTCATCATTCATAGGGATGCGTAAACACTTTTCTTCGTTTTCACGCATAAATGTTTCTGGCAAACCGGTTGTTTCTTTTCCAAATAAAAAGAAGTGCTCTTCTCCATCAGCAAAATTTTCGTCACTATATACTTTATGGGCAAATTTTGAGATCAAATGTAGTTTACGATTACCTAAAAATGTTAAAAAAGCTTCTAAATTACTGTGGTAAGTAATATTTACATCATTCCAATAATCCAACCCTGCCCGTTTTAGATGTTTGTCATCAGTTGAAAAACCTAGTGGCTCGATTAAATGAAGCGGAGTATTCGTGGCTGCACACGTACGGGCAATATTTCCAGTGTTTGCAGGGATTAATGGTTCAAATAAAACGATATGATTCATCAGGATCATTCCTCTCATATTTATGTTCGTTTCTATTTTCTGACAATTTGATTTTTGCATAAAAAAAAACGTATCAACTCGGTGTCAGTCACTGCGAGTCGTTACGTTAGTGAAGCTCTTCTCACTAACTTTTATCAGAACAGGAACCTGATAAAAACCAATGAAAAAACAACTTGTTGCTAATATAACACCCTCAACTTTTTTTTGCAACCTCTACTCATTAAAAACTGCTAGAAAAACGTTTTCTCTTAGTTCCTTTTAATAATTCTATGTCAATTGTAATCTTCTTCAAAGGATTCTTATATAAGTCTGCTTTGATTCGCTCTTCTACCTGCCACTCTAAAGGTGACATGGCCAAAAGATCTTTTTGATTTTCCTCTGGTATCTCAAATTCATAGGTTACACGCTGACGTTCAGTTAATTTCATTGCTTCAGCAAACTTGGCTACTACACGTTCATTGGAATAACTCTGTTTTTCAGGTTGATTCGGATAAAAAGCCTGACGTAGTTCCTTTAAATAATTTTCTTGTGGCACCACCTTCAACACTTCTCCATCTTCTGAGAGTACACGTTGGAATTCTTGGTAATGAGAAGGCGAAAAGATATTTAAAACCGCGTTGAATGTTTGATCAGCAAACGGCAAATTGGTCAAATCAGCTACACACCAAAATGCTTCGGCAGATTGTTCTGTAGCTGCGTAGACTCCTTCTTTTGAAATATCAAATCCAACAGCATTTTGAATCTTTTTCAATTTTGAAAGTTCATTCAAGAAGCTACCTTCTCCGCAGCCAACATCTAATAGCGAGACTTCTTCAGGTAGATGCTGCGCAATAGTCTCAATAACGGGCTGATACATGCCTGATTGGATCATTCTACGCCTTGGAACGAACATTCCTTGATCGTATTCTGTTTTAACCGCATGGGATAAAAAATAAAGTGTTCCTTTTTTGGAAAGGTCAAAACGGTGATTATTTTTGCATATCAAGCCATTATCAGACTTTTTTACTTCTTCTTGGCAAACCGGACAGCGGAACAGCTGATGATTTTCTGCCAAAAACTGGCGTCCTCGGTCAATTTTTTTTAACATAGTTCCCCCTCATTTCTGTTTTATCTTACCGTTAGATGCTCACTTTGGCAACTGCTAAAAATATGATACAATGCCTAGAAGAAAGTGAAAGATAAAGGAGAAGATTAGATGATCAAAGAATTTTGCGCTGAAAACTACACATCTATTCCTCTAGCAATTGCTAGAGGAGCCGATCGGATCGAATTGTGTGACAACTTAGCGGTCGGTGGCACAACCCCGAGTACTGGTGTGATCGAAGAAACGTTAAGTTATGCTGGGGAAAAAGATATCCCCGTAATGACGATTATCCGTCCTAGAGGGGGCGACTTCGTCTATAACGATATCGAATTGAAAATCATGCATACTGATTTGATTGAAGCAAAGAAATTAGGGACGGATGGCGTAGTATTTGGTTGTCTTACTCCTTCAGGCTGGCTAGACGAAGAGGCCTTAGAACTATTGATCGAAACAGCAGAAGGGTTGCAGATCACCTTCCATATGGCTTTTGACAGTATTCCTGAAGATCGGCAATTCGAAGCAATCGATTGGCTGGTAGAACATGGTATTGACCGTATCTTGACTCATGGCGGTCCTGCTGACAAAACTATTGTAGAAAATTTCCCACGGCTTAAAGAATTGATTGCCTATACAGATGGCCGCTTAATCATTTTGCCTGGTGGTGGTGTAACTGCAGAGAATGCAGCACATGTAGCTAAAGAATTGAACGTAAGCGAAGTACACGGAACCAAAATCGTGGATCTTCAGTTATAATCTTATAAACAAAAAAACATTTGCAACAGGCATAATGCTTATTGCAAATGTTTTTGTTTTTTTACATAAAATAGCCCATAAATAAAGAAGCAATATTGAAATAAATCAGTACACTCGTCAAATCGCTCAAAGTCGTGATAAAGGGACCGCTTGCTACTGCTGGATCAAATCCTAGGCGATCCATTAGCATCGGGATTAAACTACCTGCAAGATTCGCCACTGTGATTGCAAATAGCATAGCCATCCCTATGACAAACCCCAAGATAAAATTATGTTTCCAAAAACCTACGATTAGAAAAATCGTGATCCCCGTAACAGCTCCTGTGACAACGCCGGTCAAGACTTCAGCCAAAACAAGTCGAACAAATCCATGATCTTTCTCATCAGAAATCGCAAGTCGACGAACAGCCACAGCTAACGACTGGGTTCCAGCATTACCGGCAGTTCCTGTAATCAGCGAAATGAAGACTGCTAAAATACTCGCTTCACTTACCAAGTCTTCATAGTGACTGATTAAAGAAGCGGTCGACATACCTAAAAACAACAGAGTGATCAGCCAAGGCAAACGTCGAGACGCTGCCTTTACTGGATTTTCATTAATTTCTTCCACATTGACCCCGGCAAGTCCTGAATAATCGCTAGCAGCTTCATCATCAATAACGTCGATGATATCATCGACTGTGACGATTCCTAACAAATGATCATCATAATCGGTAACAGGAAGAGCTAAGAAGTCATAATCTCTAAATGTTTGTGCCACATCTTCTTGGTCGTCGCCTACATGAACTGAAAGCACTCGTTCGCTCATCAGATCAGAAATCATTGCGTCGTCATCATTCACGATTAGGTCGCGCAGAGAAATAACCCCTACTAGCTGACCTTCTTGATTAACGACATAGATGTAATAGATTGTTTCAGCTACATCTGCTTCGTTCTTCAGCACGTACATCGCAGAGCGAACAGTTTGATTGGCTACGATCGAAACAAATTCAGTTGTCATGATCGCGCCAGCCGTTTCATCCTCGTAATGGAGAAGTTCCTTGATTTCACTGGCATCGTCTGCCGACATCAAACTTAAATATTTAGCAATTTGCTTTTTATCCAGCGTATTAAGCAAGTCAACAGCATTATCTGTATACATCTCAGAAAGCATATCAGCTGCATAGCTAGGACGCATTTCATCTAGGTATTCTTTCATATGTTCGTTGTCTTCTTCAATCACATCGAACATATCCGCTAATTCTTTAGGCGACAGATAGGAATAGATCAGCTGCCTGTTCTCTTCTGTAAGAGATTGGTAGAATTGCCCCTGCTCATAGATATGCATCTCTAAAAAACTGTTTCTGAATGCCTGAATATTATTTTCCCTTAAATCTTGAGTCAACTGGGCAAATCTTTCCTCTAATTCTTGATTTTCATCCAAACCAATCTCACCTCGCCTTATTCTTCAAACCGTCTCACAACTGCCTCCATGTCTGCGGCTAAAGGCTGCTTGAACTCCAGCAACTCTTCTGTAAATGGATGGTAAAAACGCAGATCATAACAATGAAGGGCTTGTCTTTTTATTCCCAGATCCATTCGCCCGCCATACATATCATCACCGAGCAGGGCACAGCCAATTGCGGAAAAATGAACTCTTATTTGATGTGTCCTTCCTGTATGCAGCTGGATATCAACTAACGCGATTTCTGTTAGTCGCTTCTCTATCCAGTACTCAGTCTGTGCCGAACGTCCTTCATCAGAGACCATTCGCTTCAATAGCGAAGAATAATCTCGGGCGATCGGCAAATCGATATGTCCATGTGCCGATAAATCTGAAAGCCTTCCACTGACTAAGGCCTGATATTTTTTCACAAACTTCTTTTCACGAAGTTGCATATCTAATTTTGCGTGCGCAAATCCATGCTTTGCAAAAAGCATCAAACCAGATGTATCCCGATCTAGTCGCGTCACCACATGGATTACTTGGTTTTCGTAACCTTGTTTTTTATAATAAGCCTTTACACGATTAGCCATTGTCCCATTTGGATGGTATTGGGCAGGAATAGACGAAACGCCTGCTGGTTTATTTACTACCAGAACGTGTTCATCTTCATACACGATATCGGTCGGTGTTTCATCCAAAAGTACGGTTTCATGTTCTCCTTCAGCAGGAATCACAATGGTTACCTTATCATCCTTAGCTAGAGAAAACAAGACATTTTCTACTTGATCATTAACTTTGATTTGACCGCCTTGAAATTTTATTTTCGCTAACAGACCCTTTGAGATCCCTTTTTCTTTTAAAAAATATTTTACTTGCTGAGAATGATCTTTCTCATAATCCCATGTAAACTGCATATCAATCCTCACTAATAAAGGCATCTTTCACACGATGCCAAAAATGCATATGTCGATAAGAAGCAAAATGGATCCGTTCTTCTGCTATTCGATAATAAATTGAGCGGATATTTGCTTTTGCGACATTCAATTGATCAACCGTTACAAGATAATCTTCTGTATTTTCCAATTTTATTTCTAGCCATTCATCATGGGCAATCACGATCGGAGAACCCAAAGTACGAAACACTCGATTATTCAGTGAAGCAATCTCTGCCAACTGAAAGGCATTGATACTAGGATGGATCACAGCACCGCCGACACTTTTATTATATGCTGTCGAACCAGTAGGCGTAGAAATCGTCAATCCATCTCCTCTAAAACTTTCAAACAGCTCGTTTTTGATGTATACATCGGCTACCATCGTACGATTGGCCCGTTTAATCGTTGATTCATTCAGTGCTAAAAAATGCTGGTCCGGTGTTTCATCCAAATAACTGATCCGAACATCCAGCAAGGGATAACTAACACTTTGTTCCCGGTTCGTTCGTAAGCTGTCTACTAGTTCTTCCAGCTCGTAATCCCGCCAATCCGTGTAAAACCCTAAATGACCTGTATGCACGCCCAAGAAACGCACATCATTCAGACAATGACTGTAGTGATGGAACGCCGACAATAATGTGCCGTCTCCGCCGACTGAGATGACCAATTCTGGCTCATGATCATCTCGTTGAATCCCTGCTTGTTCTAAAAGTGCGTTCAAACATTCTGTCACTTCTATAGTCTTTGCTTCTTTATTATGAACGATCGCTACTTTCATCCCCTGCCTCCTCTCTTTCGCTTTCTTTCTTCAAAAGCGTTCGATAGTAGACATCATCTGATTTTCCTCTTCCATGGGAGAATAACCGCTGTGCTTCTTGGATTTCTTCACGGATACTGGACATCTCTTCATCCAACTGATAGGCAGCTTCTGCCGCACGCTGAAGTCGTTCACTCATTTCTTCTGGAAAAACGCCTTGATATTTATAATTCAGCGAATGCTCAATCGTTGCCCAGAAATTCATCGCAAGAGTCCGAATCTGGATTTCCGCCAAAATTTTCTTCTCACCGCTGATCAGCTGTACAGGATACTCGATCACCAGATGATAAGAACGGTAGCCACTTGCTTTTTTATTTGTGATGTAATCTCGTTCTTGGAGAACTTTCATGTCTTTTCTTTTACGGATGATCTCAACAACTTGATGGATATCTTCTACAAACTGACACATGATCCTTAACCCGGCAATATCAGACATTTCTTCTTCTAAACGTCCCATTGGAATATGCCGTAATTGTGATTTTGTTACAATACTATCGACTGGCTTGACTCTCCCAGTGACAAATTCAATCGGGACATGTCGATTTTGTTCACGGAACTGCTTGCGGATCCCCCGCAGTTTCACTTTCAATTCTGATACAGTTTGTTCATATGGTGCTAAAAATGCTTCCCAATCTCGTTCCATAGCTGATACCTCTACTTCATTAACATTCATTGTTTATTCTACCATATATGCAAAGTTTTTTCGTACTCTTGATTTATGCATTGACCAAAAAAAGAAAATTAGGCAAAATAGACAAAAAGGAGTCGATCAAATGACACAAATGCTTGAAATCGAATATAAATCTATGCTGACAAAGCAAGAGTACGAGATATTCATCGCTCACTATCAATTAACAGATAAAGATTTCCGTGTACAGACTAATATTTATTTCGATACCGTTGATGAACAGCTGAAGAAACAAAATTGTGGCCTACGGATCCGTTTCGTTGGTCATCAAGCTGAATATACATTAAAAACACCTGCTGAAAAAGGGCGTCTCGAAACAACGGATACCTTTATAACAGAAGAAGCAGAAGCATTTATCTTCGAAAAACGTCTGCCTCGTTCAGGCGCAGTTTTTCAAAAACTTTCTGATTTGAATATCGATCCTGCTTCATTAATCCAAACCGGAAAGCTTACAACAAAACGGGCTGAATTCCCTATTGAAGAAGGACTTTTAGCTATTGATGAAAGCTGGGGAGACAATCTACACGATTTTGAACTGGAACTAGAGGTAGGGGATGCATCTGTGGGAAAAATTGCTTTTATAAATTTTTTAAAACGTTTTTCTTTACCTTATCGTCCTGCTAAGAACAAGATCCAACGTATGCTTGAAGCTAAAAATTAGAAACCTTTCATTTTCACAAGGCACTTGAGTTCATTTTTTTACTTTTTTCTGTTAAGTTATAGGATGTGAAAGAATCTAGTCACTAGTTGTATAGAATCTATTTTGGGGGAGATTCATATGATCGAAATCTATTTATTTGTTAATCCTTTAGGGGAATACTGTTTCGAAATGGAACAACAGTTATTACAATTTATCGAAGAAGAGTACGGGACACCATCAAAAGAAAAGATGCAATTTCGCTTTCTTCCTTTGGTCAATTTGCAGACAATTGGGGATGTCATGCAACAAAAAGGAATTTCTCAGAACAATCTTGAGGAACGTAATCACTTATTCTCAATGACTTATTCTGCAGCATTAGACTGCAAAGCGGCGCAGTTTCAAGGAAAGAAAAAAGGCCGCCGTTTTTTGATCAAATTGCAAGAAGCAGTCGGCTGTAATGACATACCATATTCTCAAGAACTTGCTGAATCCATATTTGAAGAAATCGGCGGCGATTTGAATATGTTTAAAGAAGATCGGCAGTCTGACTTCGTTAAAGAAGTATTCTTTTCTGATCAAAAAATTGCTCGGGAAATGGGCATCACAAAACACCCTTCTGCAGTCGTTTACAATTATGCCTGCGACCGTGATTTTGGTGTTTTAGTAGAATTAAAAGGTACAAGTAGCCTTTGGAGAATCACAGAGCTGTGTAAAACAACAGATAACTCATATCAAGTTTTTAATGGTGAACATTTACATACAAATGATTCTCAGTTCCATTCAAGAACTAGCCATTTACACTTGCTTTCTAATTAAAAAAATACGTCGACTCCCTTACAAGAGAGCCGACGTATTTTTTTCGTTTCTATTCGAGAAAATCAAAAATAGAAAGCCTTATAAACGATCGATCAATTCTTCTAATTCATTTAGACGTTGTTCAAACATCGACATTGCATCTTCGATATATGCAGCCTGTGTCATATCAACTCCTGCTTTTTTCATTACTTCCACAGGATAATCGCTGTTACCTGCTTTTAGGTAAGCCAAGTAGTTCTCTAGTGCCTCTGGTTCCTGGTTTAGTATTTTCTTCGCCAGTGCTGAAGCAGCAGAAAAGCCAGTCGAGTATTGGAAAACATAGTAATTATAATAAAAATGCGGTATCCGTGACCATTCGAATTTAATTTCTGGGTCTTCTTCGACTGCTGGACCATAATATTTTGTATTCAATTTACCATAACTATCACTTAGGTATTCACTAGTCAATGGCACACCTTTTTCATCTTCCGTATGCATGAAATGCTCGAATTCAGCGAATTGTGTCTGGCGGAAAACTGTTCCTTTAAACCCATCCAAGTAATGGTTGAGTACATAAGCCCGTACACGAGGGTCTTTTTCTGTTTCCAATAAATACTCCGTTAGGATATTTTCATTCGTTGTCGAAGCAATTTCTGCTAAAAAGATGGAGTAGTCGCCGTACACATAAGGCTGGTTCGAACGAGTGAAATAACTATGAACACTATGTCCCATTTCGTGGACAAGCGTAAATAGCTGATCCAGCGTATCATGCCAATTCAATAAAATATATGGATTTGTGTCATAGCTTCCCGAAGAATAAGCACCGCTTCGTTTCCCTTTATTTTCGACAACATCGATCCAACGTTCAGAGAATGCTTTTTCTACGATGGCCATGTATTCTTCACCCATTGGTTTCAGTGCTTCTAAAGCTTTTTCTTTTGCTTCTTCGTACGTAAAGGTAATTGGAGCTTCCCCTAAGACCGGTGTATAAAGATCATACATGTGCAGTTTTTCCACTTCTAATAAACGTTTCCGTAATTCCATGTATCGATGTAACAAAGGCAAATGCTTGTTTACCACGTCTACCAAAGTATCGTATACACTTTCAGGAATATGATTATTGCTCAAAGACGCTTCTCTGGCAGAGCTGTAATTACGGACTTTCGCTTTAAAATTATGTCCTTTTATATGTGTGCCTAAAGTAGAAGCAAATGTATTTCTAAATTGTTCGTAAACACTGTACAATCCCTTAAATGCTGCTTCGCGTACCCTTCGATCCGTGCTTTCTAGCAACTGACCATACACGCCATGAGATAATTGGACTATTTCACCATTTTCTCCTTCAATCGTTGGAAAAACTAGATCTGCATTATTCAAAACAGCAAATGTATCACTTGAAGCATCAAAGATTTCACTTGCTCCAGCAAGAAGAGATTCCTGCTCAGCAGATAAGACATGGGCTCGATTATCTACTATTTGCTGGATATAATGGCGATAGACTTCCAATTTTGGTTCTTCTTTGAAATATTGCCAAATCTGGTCATCTGACAATTGCAATATTTCTGGTTCAAACCAGGAAACGGCTTCACTAACTTTCGAAAACAGACTGCTTGCTCTTGCATAAAGCGCTTGGTAATCTGTATTTCCAGTGTCTTGATCGTTTTTAAGGTGCGCATATACATAAATGACTTCAGTTTGGCGATAAACCCTCAATACGAATTCAATCGCATTTAAAAATTGAGAAGCGCCTTGATCAAGTGTTCCTTTGTGTTTTTCAGATTGTTTTAACTCTTCTGATAATTCCAAATATTTCTCATCAAACTCTTGGTCGCTTGAAAAGATCTTGGTCAAGTCCCAAGTTAAATTTCCAGGCAATTCTTCTCGTTTTGGCAACTGCTTTACTTCCATGAAATCCACTCCTTTTCTTCCCTTAGCTCTATCTATCAAAATAGATCATAGTCTAACATCCACATGTCACAGCATCTAACTTTTCTACTCATTCATGTGTCTGCTTCCATCAATTTTAGCATAACTAAATCTTGTTTTACATAGAAAACCGATTCCTAGCCTATTTTTATACTTACTATTTTTTCAAAGAAGACAAATGTATGCATTCGTTAAAAAACTGCTGATAGACCATCTCTTCATCAATCATAGGAAAAAGCCATTCCCTTTTATGTTCTTTTATTTGGCAAAGCCATGAGTTGAAATCAGGAACTTTCTGGTTTTCCAAGGCTTCTTCGTACAACATTCGATAAAGAAAAACCTGTTCTTGTAAATAAAAGAAAAACCGACTTTTTTGATAGATCCACGATGATAGATGCAAAAGATGTTTATGACGCAAGTAGCATTGTTCTTGTATGGATACTGTATTCTTTTGCTTGTGAATAAGTTGGCGTGTCAGCCATTCCTTCCCATCTTCACTCACTTTTTCTATTTTTTTCATTTGGTTCATTTTAATTTCGTTACTAGTGAATATTTCTTTAAGGTCCCTACTAGAAAAAGTCCAGCAGCTACTGCAAAAGGAAATATGCCCTGATACAGTCTCTGTAATATGATGATACAAATAAAGCTTTTGTTTCTTGAGATCAGCTTTCCAGCAATGCACTCCTCTTTTTCTATTATAGTAGCAGCAACTTTTTTCTATCAATGAGAATTGCGATTGTCCAAGAAAAGAATTACCAAGTATCCACCATACTTGGTAACTGTTATTCAAATAATTTTGGGTTCTTTCAATAAATCTCTGGTGAGACAGTCTAGAACATTGGATTTCTATTGCTAGATTCGCCAACAAAATATCAGGCCTTTGCCGCAACCTCGGCAAATAGGCTTCCAAAAATGCTGGTTCTACTGACTGTCCCGGCCAATCCATGAAGCATTCCTTTAACTGTAAGTGCTCTTTTGATTCTCTTTCACTAAAGACCGAACAGTTATCTGATTTTTGATGGGCAAAATGAGCACATTTTTTCTTTCCCTTTTTCAAAATCACTCTTTTTCGACAGCCACGACAATAATATTTCTTTCCTTTTTCTGCATGTTTAGCAAAACAGCACTTATTATATTCATTCATTGCAAGCAGCATTTTTCTCCCTCTGAACTTATTTACGTCTAAGAATTTATTTACACGAAAAAAGAGGGCGTGAAAAAGCTATTCTGCATCAAGTAATAAGAACAGCTAAACAAAAATAGTTCCCAATATTTTTCGTTTGGTTGGGCTTGTTACCGCAGATGCAAGCTTTTGAACACTATTTATACGAAAAAAAGACTGCGACACAATTTTTGTCACAGTCTCTTACTATAATGCTGATTTATACAAAATAAAATTTCGTTCGCTCGATAGCATTACGCGCCATCAGACATTTTCCATATTCATTCAATGTTTCTGGTGTACGATCGCTCTTTTCAGCAAACTCCAAAATTCGAGCAATCTGATTCTCTACATCCGCTTGGTTGAGATTTTCCATCCAGAAGTGAACGACTAGGTAATAGCGCTCTTCGAATAAATACAAATCAGTCCAAGCAGACTCTAGTTCGACATCTGTTGCAAGTTGGATCACTTGTTCAAAATCTTCAAAAGCAAAAGTTGCTTGTCTTTCCTGTTCTTCTAGGGCGCTTCCAGATAATTCTTCCTCCGGATCGCTGCCAATAATCTGCTGACGAAGAAAGTCACTCACATCTTCTGAATCAACAGTAGAATCTTCTGATTGAGAAATTTCTTCATCCGGAAGATTTTTACTGATAAACAGTTCTAATCCGTCTCCTTTTGGCAAAACTTGGAAAGTGACAGCTTCGCTTCCTCGGAACTCCTCTTCGATATCAACTTCTTCCAAAATACTATAAAAGAAATTTTCGATTTCTTTGTGATTGCCAAGTAAATCCAAAAATGAAACGCCCCGTTCCTCTAAATCTTCATGACCAATTAGTACACGGATCGTATTTTCATTAATATGTTCCATTTCCATTTTGCTACACCTCACTTTGCCACAATGTTTAATATAGATTCATTGTAGCGAAATCAGCTTAAATGTAAAGAAAAAAAATCTCGCTGTTAAGTGAATTTAATAAAACCAGCGGATTTTTCAACCTTTCAAGCTATCTTATTTAACTATAACATTTTTGGCAGACGAATACTATATAGCCGACTTTTCAGCTAATTTTTCCTCTCTATTTTTCGTGCAATCATCATCTTCTACTACCTTTTTATACATCTAATCAAGAATACTTTTTGTAAAAACAAAAAAACTTGGAAAAACTATCTTTGTAATAGTCTTTTCCAAGTTTCGTATTATCCTTCTATAATCCAGCCATCAATTGTGCTTGACGTAATTCTAATTGTCGTACATCGCGCGGTAGGAACCGACGAATTTCATCTTCATTAAAACCAACTTGCAGACGTTTATCATCAATCATGATTGGACGGCGAAGCAATCCAGGATTGTTTTGCACAAGTTCCAATAATTCTTGTAACGGCAGATCATCTAAATCCATGTTCAGTTTTTGGAATACTTTGGAACGTGTCGAGATGATTTCTTCTGTTCCGTCTTCTGTCATTTGTAAAATCGCTTTTAATTCAGAACTGTTCAATGGTTCTGAAAAAATATTACGTTCAACAAATGGAATCTGATGTTCTTGCAACCACGCACGAGCCTTTCTGCAGGAAGTACAACTTGGGGAAGTATATAATGTTAACAACGTGCACCACTCCTTTTCGTGATAAGAATCACTTTTTTGTAACAGAAGATCATAATAATCTCCCATCTGTTTCTATTATACATAATCAACTTTTAAATAGCTACCTTTTTTTCATAATTTTTTTAAAAAAATGAAAGTTATCTAAGGTTAATATACAGTAAAACCAGCATTCTCGCTTTTTTTATCATTTAAAAATTAGAGTTTTCAAATCTAATTCAAATTTTCTAAACATATGAAACAGCGCATAAAACTGTACTATTATTTTATCTCAAAAGCTAAATGAAACCGATTTCTTAAGATTTTTTATGTTTTTTATTTCTTTAATAGTAATGTTTTCTGTCATTTTAAATAATACTGTTCTTTATTATAACGCTTATTTTCTCTGTTATATAAGCGTAGTATTTTAAAGCAATGATTACTAAATAAAATTTACTATAAACAAATAAATCCAATAACGTTATTTTATGTTTGAATAGTTATATTGAGACTGTATTAAAAAAATAAATCTTTCGAAAATTCCACAGAGATTGCATTAAAATAAATCAATCGACTTCTACCATAATGATTAATTTGTTCATCAAACTTATTGACGTGTTTCACGATTTTTAGTGAAAAAAACTGAAATATAAAAACCTTATTCTGTCAAGGAAATAGAAATATAGTAAGAAAAACCTTTATTTATCAGCTTTTTTAGACAATTTTTTCTGTTACAATAGTCAAGGATTTGTGAAAAAATCAATGAAAACCGAAAGGCGTGTAAAATTTTGATTAAATCAGTTGTGTTTGATGTTGATGATACGATGTATGATCAGCAGCAGCCATTTCGAAACGCGGTCAAAAGAGTCGTTCCGCTTGTTTCAGATGCAGATATGCATCCACTATATATCCGGTTCCGCCATCATAGTGATGAAAACTTCCCAAAAGTAATGGCAGGAGATTGGACACTAGAATATATGCGAGCACATCGGATCAGCCAATCACTAAAAGATTTAGACTACCCTCATATTACGGAAGAAGATGGCCTCTTATTTCAAAAAATTTACGAGGAAGAACTTGATAATATCTGCTTGCATGAGGAGGTCAAAAAAACCCTCGATTTCTTGAAGGAAAAGAATGTCCCATTAGGAATTATCACAAATGGGCCGACTGACCATCAGACAAAAAAACTGAAGCAACTTCAATTGAACAATTGGATTCCTTCCCGCAATATGCTCATTTCTCAAGCAACAGGTTTCCAAAAACCAGAAAAAGAGATTTTTCAGCTGGCTGAGAAAGAATTTCATATGCTTCCAGAAGAGACCTTATACGTTGGCGATAATTACGACAATGATGTTCTAGGTGCAAAAAGTGCTAACTGGCAAGCGCTTTGGTTCAACCATCGAGAACGCAAAATTGAACAGACTCCAATTTGCGATATCGAGATTTCTTCTTTTGATCAGCTGTTAGAGACAATGAAGACAATCTTTGTATAACCTTTAAAAATAGAAATAAAAAAATGATAGCAAGGAAGCTGGGATAAAATGGAATCCCAGCCTCCTTGCTATTTTTTAAATCAAATAAACAATCGCTTCTTTAGAAAGACTTTCTTACCCATTACTGAACGCTTTTTCGAGTCTCTTACTCCTCGATTTCTCCTACACTTAAAATCATGCGGATGTCTTCTTCAGTCAGTTTCGTCAACTGTTCTTCATTACCTTGGATCACTTTTTGGAACAGTTCGCGTTTTTCTTGCTGGAGTGAATCCATGCGTTCCTCAATCGTTCCTTCAGAGATCATACGCCACACCTCTACCACATTTTTTTGTCCGATCCGATGTGCACGTCCAGCAGCTTGTTCTTCAATGGCAGGATTCCACCAAAGGTCATACAAGATGACCGTATCTGCTCCCGTGAGATTCAATCCAGTTCCCCCAGCCTTTAAGGAAATCAGAAAAACATCTTTTTCGCCAGCATTAAATGCGTCTACCATACTTAACCGATCTTGTGGTTTCGTACTGCCTCTTAAATAAAATGTCGAGATCCCTAGCTCGGCTAACTCTTCTTGCAAGATAGTCAGCATCCCTGTAAATTGAGAAAACAGCAAAACTCTTCGTTTGTTCTCTTTGGCAGCTACCAGTAGATCTTTTACTTGTTCGAGCTTGCCGGAACCGGCTTGGTAATCTTCAATAAACAGACGAGGATCGCAGCAAATTTGTCGCAGTCTTGTCAGACCAGCAAGTATCCCGATCCGGTTTTTCTTGAATGCTTCAGAATCCATTGATGTGATTTCTTCACGCATTTGACGCAAGTAAGCTAAATAAACAGTTTTTTGTTCTTCTGTAAGTGCAGAATATAGATTCATCTCTGTTTTTTCCGGCAAGTCTTTCAACACAGTTTGTTTATCTCGCCGTAAAATAAACGGTCGAATCATTTGCGCAATTTCTTCTGCGGCAAGTTCCCTGAATTTTGTTTTAGTCGGGAAAAATCCTGGCATAATCGTTGCAAACAATGACCACAATTCTTCTAAATTATTCTCGATTGGTGTCCCACTCAGTGCAAACCGCTGAGGTACAGCTAATTCTCTCAATGCTTGTGCAGTTTTCGTACTGCTATTTTTGACCATTTGTGCCTCATCAAGAATCAAATAATCAATTTTTTGCGACTGATAATTAGCTAGATCTTGTCTTAAGCTGGCATAAGAAGTCACTCGGATATCTGTGTCTTTAGCCAGTAATTCTTCACGTTCTTTTTTATTCCCATTGATTACTTGGATACTCAAAGAAGGGGCGAATTTTCTCACCTCTGCCTGCCAGTTGTAAATTAAGCTCGCAGGCGCTACGATCAAAGCAGAGAAGCTTTTCCGTTCTTCTTTTTCCGAAAGTAAAAAGGCAATTGTCTGTAGTGTTTTCCCAAGTCCCATTTCATCGGCTAAAATACCGCCAAACTGATAATGACCTAACATCTTCAACCATCGAAAACCTTGCTTTTGATAATCTCTCATCGTTGCATTCAATCCTTTGGGAAGCTGCGCCTGGTATCTTTCTGGATGAATGAGATCTTGTACCATCGTTTGGAACGATTCACTAAAAGTAGCATTGCTTTTTTCCAATTGATTTTGAATGATCAATCCTTGATTTTTAGGTACATGGATCGTTCTTTCTTCTGTACGTATCGATTCCCGTAATTGTTGCAACACTTGGCTTGTTTGTTGAAATTCTTCTGAATCAAAAGAAAGAACCTGACCATTTTCTAATGTATAAAAAGCATCATTTCTCAGCAAGCTTTGCAGGACATGATCGATTTCTTGCTCCTCTATCCCTGTCACATCGAATCGAATATCGAGCCATGAACCGGTCTCGGTTACTTCGATTTTCGGTTGATGTTTATGCGCATCTAAATACAACTCTCGCAATTTTCTTCCAAGTCTGACTTCACCAAACTGACGGAAGACAGATAGTTCTGTGCGGAAAAAGGCATATAGTTCTTCCCCGCTTGGCAATGGACGTTCATAACCAGTTTCATTTTTCTGGTAGCGATACATTCTGAATAGATCAAGTACTCGTTTCTCTTCTACTGTGTCACGTAACACCTGAAAAGCCTGTTCTGTCGAGACCTCATGCTTCGGGTCAGTCGAATAGATGACTTCGCCATAGACGAAATCGACTCGAGCTTGGATTTTTCCTTTTGCTTTTCGGAAAAAGAAAATAAATTCGACGGGGATATCTGCTACTTCCTCTTCTACTGCAGGGGCAATAGCTACGTTGCCGATCTCTGAAAGCAGAGGGATAATCTCTTTAAACAAAGACGGTAATTCTTTTTTCTTGAACACTACTTCTGGTTTCTCCAATCGGCGAATCAATTGTTTCCAAGTTTGATAAACCGTTTGTTGATATTTCGTCAGAGAATAAAATGTCCCTTGGATAACTCCCCACTGATAATGCATAAAGAAAAAATCAAAATCATTCAATGCTTGCAGCAAATAATCTTCTCCAAATTTTTCCACTTTGAATGATAAAGGTTTGTTTTGATCGGAAAATTGTATTCCTTGATCGTTTTGTTCATTTATCTGCAGATGCAAACGTGTAGTCTGATTCATCTGCTCTAACAGGAAGCGGGCTTGTTCTACTGGGAGAAGCAGATATCTTTTATCTAGTTTTCCTTTGACTTGTAAGCCGTTCGTACCTAATAATTGATGCGTCTGAGCACTTCCTGCAAGATGCGTGAGTATTTTTTGATCTTCTTTTTGAAACGCCCGTTTATCTAGACGAAACTGGTACTGTTTATTAACAGTGTAAGTTTCTTTTTCTGCGTAAGCTTGTAAAAAATCATAGATGTTTTTTACGATATATGTTTTTTTCGGTGATGCCAATGAACCGATACGCAAGTAAAGTGCCAAAATAGAAAGCTCTGGGTGATACTGATTAGTCTCAATCGTTTCTACTTGGTATTCAATAATCAAAGGTTGCACCGCTTGAGGATTGTTTTGTGTTTTTAGACGAGAAAAACCTTTTGCAATGATTTCTCCCTCACTTGTTGCTTTTACCGGTTCTAGCATTGGCTGGTCTTTTTTCATGATACGAGATAGATTTTTCGACCGTAAATAAAGTTCCACAGCAACTGTATGCTTACAATATTTATGTTCCTCCCAATAGGGACATTGGCAGTAATCTATCTCTTTTGCTGTACCATCCAAATCAACCATATACAATTCACTGCCCAAGACTTCTGCATGCCACACGTTTTCTTCTTGGTCAGGGACAACCGATAACACTCGGCCTTCTTGCAAGTATTGACGTCCACGTGCAATGACTTTTTCTGGAATACTCCATTTCATAGTTACCAATCTCCCTTTTTATCCAAGTTGATAGCGTATTTTGCTTTGTCCGCTACCTTCTGTATCAATTCTTATTTGTTGTAATACTCGTTCTTTCAATTCTCTTACATGACTAATGATGCCGATCATTCTTCCTTCACTTTCGATCGTTTCTAAAGCTTCCATTGCCATTTCCAAAGCTTCTTCATCTAATGACCCAAATCCTTCATCAATAAACAATGCATCGATTGCTACACCACCAGCTTGTGTCTGGATCACATCGGCAAGAGCTAATGCTAAAGAAAGTGCTGCAATAAAACTCTCACCGCCAGACAGGGTATGCGCACTTCGAGACATACCTGCCTGATCATCATAGATATTGATTTCTAATCCGGTTTTCCCTCGATAACTGCCAATGGTATCCGCTAGCTCAAATTGATAACGATTTTTCGTTAAATGTTGGAGATGATCATTTGCTACTTGTAACACTTCTTGAAGATAAACCTGAAGCACATACCGTTCCAAACTAGTCTTCTTAGGATTTTCTCCGTTGAATGTTTGCGAAAGCTGCTGTAATTGCGTAAGCTCATCTAATTTCGTCTGGCTTGTGTGATAAATCGAAAGACATTCATCGTAGATTTTCTGATTACTAATTTTTTGTTCTTGTAAACCGTATATCTTTTCTTGCTTTATTTCGATCATACGTCTTATCTCTTCTAACTGTTGGCTGATCTCTTCTGTATCTGGGAATGTCTCAGTTAGCTGGATATTTTCTAATTGACGCAGCCGGTCAGCTGTCACTAATTGCTCTTCATGATAAGAAGTAACTGTACGTTGGTTTTCTTTATATTGTGCTTGCTGTTGTGCAAATGCACAGATTTCTTCAATTGTTGAAAAATACGACTGGCTTTCTAACTTTTTAGCTATTCTTTCTTGTTCCTTTTCTATTTTTTCATCTATTTTTTCTATTTGTTCATGTTGAAGATCAAGCTGTGTCCGAAGCGTATGAAGATCTTGCAACAATTGCACTCCTGCTTTCTGCTCAACAGCTAGTTGATTCGAGTCTTTTTCTAACTGTTTTTCAAGTCGTCGTATCTCCTCTTCTAAACAGTTACTATCCGTATCTTGCAATTGTTGTTCTAAACTTTTGATTTCTCCTTGCAGTTGCTGGAGCTGATTATTTTTTTCTGTCTGCTGCTGTTTGTAGACAGCTAATTGTTGTTCGAGCTTTTCTGCTTGTTGTCTTATTTCTTTCAGCTCTATTCTTGTATTGGCCATCTTGCTTTTTCGTCTATCTAAAGATTGTTCGATTACTACAAGAGCTGTTTTTGTTTTTTGTTCTGTTATCTCAGGAAATGCCTTTTTCAAAGCCTGTTGCAAGTGTTCTTCTTGTTCAGCCAATTGTATATTCGTTGCCATGATTTTTTGTTCTAAATCTGATAATTGTTGTTGAAGATTATTTTCATGTGCTTCACTTTTGGCAATGATTTGCTGAGTTCTTTCTACAGCAGACTCAGCTTCTGCCAGTTGTTGTTCTACTTTTAAGATATCTTCCTTATTTGGCTGTTCGTGTTTTAATTGTTGTATGGGGTGTTCCGTTGATCCACAAACAAGACATGGCTCTCCTGGACGCAAAAAAAGCTGAAGACGAGCAATTTGCTGCTTTGCCCATTGGCTTTTCAGCTGTTCTGCTTGTTCTGTCTGTTCTTTCAATAGCTGACTATTTTTTGTTATTTCTTCAGTTGCTTTTTTGAGTTCTTCTCTTATCTGTGCGAGCGACCCAGTGTCTTTTGCTTTTTGTTTTTCTATTTCTTGCTGCTTTTCATCTAGATATTTTAACTGTCCAAAAGCAAGACGATCTTCTTGCAGTTTTTCCTGATCCAGTAAATTTTCTTGAAGAATTCGAGTTCTTTCCTGATAGATAGCGAGATTTTGATACAGCTTCTCGGCATTCAATTCTTCTTTATCCAATGAAATTGTTAATTGTTCTGCGTCTTGTTTTTTACTACGTAAGGATTCGACAATTGGCACCATCATCTGTTTGTTTTGCAGTTTTTGAGCAGCTTCTTTGATTTTTGTTTGTCGGCGAACGCGGTTTGCTTCATTTTTTTGCCACTCTTCATAATTCTGCGTAGTCATCGCTAGTTTCTTTGTTTGCTCACTACTTTTTTGTGACAGTTCTATTTTTTCAGCTTTTATTTCTTGTAGGCGCTGGATTGGTTCGACTAATCGTTGCGTAAATTCATAATACCCAATCCATCGTTTCTTTTCCTCTATTTCGTCTTTTTGAGCAGCTAATTCCTTTTGCTTGTTTATTAATATCGTTTTTTCTTCATAACTTTTTTTCAAGCTTTCAAAACGATAGTAGGAATTTTCTAGTTGCTTTTGTTTTTCCTGAAGTTCCGTTAGAGCTTCTTTTTCTTCCGTGATTTGTTTTTCGAGTATTGCCTGATGGTTTGTCCATTGGGCTAAAACGGCTTCAAACCCTGCTGCTGGTTCCTCTTCTTTGACTAAAACAAACCTTTTTTGCAGAAGATGCAGCTCTTGCTCTAAATGATCCAATTTTTGTTGCTGTTGTTTTGCTTTTTCTTTTAATCGCTCATTGAACTGTTGGAAAAATTGAGTACCGAATAAATGACGTAAAACAGTCTCTTTATCACTGCTTGATGAAACCAAAAAATTACGGAATTCTCCTTGGGGTAGTAAAACGATTTGAGAAAACTGTTTCGCATCGAGATTCATCAGTTCTCTGATCAACTGATCTGCTTCTGTACGTTTTGTGATTTGTTTTATTTCTTTTCCTTTCCCATCAAAAATGGTCAACGTTACTTTGGCTGCCTGTTTTTTTGTTCCGTTTCCTTTTCGTTTTGCTAAAACTTGTTCTGGTTTTCGTTCGATTTCATAGCTCATCTGCTGATGTTCAAAAGAAAAAGTCACGCTTGTTTCTTCGTCTGGTGTAGCAAACAAAGAGCGCATCTCTTTTCCAGAGCGAAGTCTTCCGGAAGTTTCACCAAAAAGTGCGAAGGTGATCCCATCAAAAATCGTCGTTTTGCCAGCTCCTGTCTTCCCGCTGATCAAAAAAAGCGGTGCTTCTGTCAAACGTGAAAAATCTACGGTCTCATTGATAAAAGGACCAAAATTTTTAAGTTGTAATTTTTTCGGTTTCATTCTTGATCATTCCATTTCCATGATTTCTTGCAACGTTTCTCCGAGCCATTTTTCTTGGTTTGCAGTTAGCTGCTCTTCCGTCATTTCACTAAAAAATGCTTCTGCTAATTTTTGAGGATCTTTCATTTCTAGTACTTTTCGTTTGCGCTTTGTTTGTTCTGCTCGACCGTTTGCCCGTTCAATCCCCAAAATACGAGGATATATTTGCCGAAGCTGGTTCATCATATTCGGGATGATCGTTCTATCAGTGAGATAGATATAGATGTAATTCTCCCGATTGACGGACTGATAAAAGGCAGGATCCAGCAATTCTTTGAAACTCGCTGTTATTTCTTCAATGTCATGCAGGGGTTCGATCTCCCTAAAATTCAACTCCAGGCCTGTTGTCAGGTCAACGATCCATACGCCTTTTTTTTGGTTGATCTCAGATAAAGAGAATTTCAATGGGGAACCGCTATAGCGAGCATTATCCTGTCTCAAAGCAGCTTGATTATGCAAATGTCCTAGTGCTACATAATCAAACGGTGTAAGTAGTTCACCAGGGATTGAATCCAACCCGCCTACTTCGATTTTCGTTTCCGAATCAGATTTTACACTTCCCATTACAAAAAAATGGCTAATCAATACTTGTTTTTTTTCTGAATCAAATAGCTCCTGCATTTTATCTATCACCTTGGCTACCGCTTGCTTGATCGTTCGGATATTGTCATCTTCAAAATATAATCTCGCTGCAATTGGTTCAAAGTAAGGAAGAAAGAAAAATTGTACGTTTTTAAACTCGACAGGTTCAAATGCTTCTGCTAGCTGTGTTCGCAAAAAATAGTTCGAATAACTGAACCATGGCGTACCCGCTGAAAGTCTCGTACTGCTATCGTGATTTCCTGATATAGCAAAAATCGGGATCTTTTCCTTTAAATTCCAATCGACCATCAATTCATTGTATAATTCTACGGCATCAACAGCTGGGACACTCCTATCATATAAGTCTCCGGCAATCACGATTGCCTCTACTTTTTCTTCTTTCGCGATATCTAGTATAGAAGATAGTACATGACGCTGGTCTTCAATCAAGTCATAACCTTGTAGTTTTTTTCCGATATGCCAATCGGCTGTATGTAAAAAACGCATTCAATCACCTCAAAAAATGTCCTTCTAATTATTATAACACTTTGATCCATTACATGACACCTGTCTTCTATTTTACATATTGGGACGCAAAAAGAGGGCAGACTTGACGTCTCTCCCTCGTTTTCATTGAAAAAGTCTGAACTGAACAGGACAGTAGATTCAAAAGACCGCCCACGCATAAACTTATCATTTTATTTTTTTTTGACTTCATATTTGAAATCAGGGTTCACTTCTTTGTCCAATTTGTCAAAAGCTGCTTGTGTTCGTCGTTCGATCTCCGCCATACCTTCTTTATCCGTTTTCTTGATATCTGATAAGTCGATTGGTTCGCCGAAACGCACTGTCACTCTCTGACGCTTGAACAGATCCCCAAGTGTCAACGGACCTTGATATACAGCTGGCACGATTTTCGCTTTAGACATTCTGGAAATCAATGCCATTCCGCCTTTAAGTTCTGTAGCATGTCTTGTCCCACTGGGAAACATGATCAAACTCAAATTTGTCGATTTCAAAATCTTTACAGGTGTTTTAATGACGCTTGGTCCTGGTTTTTCTCTTTTAACTGGAAAAGCATTGGATCGAGTTAATATAAATCGCAGAACTGGATTTTTGAACAGTTCTTCTTTTGCCATAAAGCTGAATTCCTTGGGTGCTGCAGCTACCGCCAGATATAATGGGTCCCACCAAGTACGATGGGGAGCAACTAGTATGTAATTCTCATCTTGCGGTAAAACTTCTTTATTCTCATAGCGGGCATTTCCATTAACTAAGGCTAATAGTACTCGAACTACCCCGCGCATAAATCGATAAAACATAGTCTCTTCCTTTCCCTTCTTATGGTCATAGTATGCATAAAAAATAGAGGTTTGACAAGCCACCTTGGTTCTTTTTAATAAAAATAGTATAATACAGACGACTATTTTTTTCATTTTGGAGGGAATCCATGCTTCACGAAGACGAACGAATCGACCAATTATACGCAGAAGATATCAAGATTATCCAAAGTTCCAAAGTGTTTTCTTTTTCTTTAGATGCTGTGCTGCTTGCTCACTTTTCCCGTGTACCTAAAAAAGGGAAGATCGTTGACCTTTGTGCAGGAAATGGCGCAGTTGGACTTTTTTTAAGTAAACGAACCCAGGCGGCTATCGACGCTATCGAACTTCAACCTCGTCTAGCAGACATGGCAAGACGTAGTATCGCGCTTAACCATTTAAATGAACAAATGACCGTCCACACCATCGATCTGAAAGACAGCTTATCTGTCGTTCGGCATAATTCTTGTGACTTAGTCGTCTGTAATCCACCTTATTTCAAAGGGCTGCCAACAAATAAAACGAACCCTAATAAACACCTGGCAATCGCCCGTCATGAGATCCATACGACGTTAGAAGAAGTGATCGATATTTCAAGTAAGCTACTAAAAACAAATGGACGCTTTACTATGGTCCATCGTCCTGATCGATTCTTAGAAATCATTCAGGTCATGCAAGACTATCGAATTGCACCTAAAAGGATCCAATTTGTTTACCCAAAACCTGGAAAAGAGGCAAATATTTTGTTAGTTGAAGGAATCAAAGAAGGCAAATTAGACGGATTCAAAGTCGCTCCACCATTGATCACTTACAATATGGATGGAGAATACACTGTAGAGATTCGTGAGATGCTCTATGGCAAATGAACATTATTTTTACGTGTTATTCTGTAAAGATCAGACATTTTATGGTGGATATACAACCGATCTTTCTAGACGATTAGAGGAACATAACAATGGTACTGGCGCTAAATATACTCGTCTTCAAAAAAGAAGACCTGTTAAGATGATCCATGCAGAAGTATTTTCTTCAAGAAGCGAAGCAACAAAAGCAGAAGCTGCATTCAAAAAACTCACCCGAAAACAAAAAGAACGTTATTTACAGACACACTCAACCGTTTTGCTTCCTGAATCTATATGAATGTTAAAAACACGATAAATATAAAAAAACTTCAGGCAAAAACAAATGTTTTTGCCTGAAGTTTTTTGTAGCTATCATTCTGTCACGTTTGTCTCACTGCTGTTCGTACTTGAACTTCCTCCTAGCAAGGCTTCGCTGACTAAGTGAATGTAATGTGTCATCCCTTCAGGATTTGGATGGACTTGATCATCATAAAACCAGTCACTATGGTCATTACTGTAGCTGTACCAATCAATCAGCGTCATATTGTCGTATTTTTTCGTCATCTGTTCAAGCATCGCATTCACGTCATTTTGCCAGCGCTTCGTCGGTACTCGGACATTGACCCAGTATACTTTTCGATCACCGATTGCATCCATCACACTATCAAACTGAGCTTCCGAGAATGAGCCATTCGTTCCTAGTCCAATCAGAACAGTGTCTTTCAACAAATCTTGCTCCTTTAATTTTTCAATGTACGGTACACTGGCATATAATTGTCGTCCGACATCTCCATCTACCACTACTTTTGGATAAAGTTCTTGTAGATCCGTTGCAGCATCCAACATAACTGAATCACCAAATGCCGTTAGTTCTAATTTTTGTGCCTTATTCCCTTGTGCCTTGGACAACTCGTACTTATCAAGGATCGCTTGGTCAACCGAACTAGTGGTGTTTTCTGAATTGTTTCTGGTTTCTTCTGCTAGTTTTTTACTTTCAGCGATTTTTGCCTGCAGTTGTTTTTGATCGGCTGTTACAGCGTTTTTCGGTGCCGTAACGAAACCAACGAGTGCAATTGCTACAAGTAATGTGCCTGGAACAACCCATGGTTTGCTCTTACTGATGATCGGTTTGCTGAACCATCCTTTCATCACTTGGAATGTACGACCATAATCAAAACGTGCTAGCGGACGCTCCACATATCGATAAGAAAGTTCACTGATGATTAGAATCAATGTGATTTCCACTAAAGTATGCAACAAAACGTGATCGGCAATATCAGTCACCTTTGCTTCATAAAAAATCATAACTGGAAACTGATACAGATAAATGCCATAGCTTCGTTTGCCAATCCAAGTAAATACTGGATTTGTCAGCCATCGATTCAAACTTGCTCCGGGGTGTGCTGTCACTGCAACTAGCACTACGCATAACAGACTCACTAGGAGCATTCCTCCGTAATAGATGAAATTGTAATGATCATCTAAAAAGAAGAAGCAAAGAATCAGTGCCAAAAGTGAGATTCCTCCAGCGATATTCAGAATATTTTTCGCTTGTTTCGGGATGTTTTTCTTTAAACGCGTACTTGGCCAAACAAACGCAAGCGCACTTCCCAGCCATATAGAAAACAGACGAGTGTCGGTACCGTAATAAACACGGGTTGGATCGCCTCCTGGTGTATACAAGATCATCATCAAGATGGCGGAGAGGAAGGATGTACCTAACACAGTATAAAAGATCCATTTTCTTTTACGAACAAATACCATCAACAATACAAACAAGATCGGCCAAACCAAATAGTTTTGACCTTCTACTGCTAAAGACCAGATATGCGTAAACGGTGACTCATTAGCAAATCGATCGAAATAAGATAAACCGTTATTGATTTGCCACCAGTTGTTGACATACAGTAAGCTGCTGACCACAACTCCTCGAAGATTGTTTAACAGCCCTCGCTGAAACAAAGTGATATAAGCCGAAGCTGTCACAAGCATAAAAACAAGTGCCGGATAGAGTCTCTTCATTCTTCTGACATAAAATTGCCAAATATTGATTTTTCCATTTTGTTCCCATTCCTGCCGCAGCAGATCCGTGATCAAATAACCAGATACGACGAAAAAAATCGGAACGCCCAAATAGCCGCCTTTCATACTAGTTGGCAGAAGGTGATATAAGATAACACCCACCACAGCTAATGAACGGAGCCCATCAAACCCAGTGATGTAGCGGCTGTTTTTTAACCTTTTTTGTTTTTCCATTCAATATTCCAACTTTTCATAAACTTTTTTCATTCGTAATATACGGGTATTAAGTGAAAATAGCAAGTAGAATCGTGTCCTTTCTCTACTATTTTTTTCTATCATCCCATAAATTTAAAAAAATAAACATGCTTTTTTTCAACTTTAAGAAAATTTCAAATAAAAAAGCAGTTTTTCTTTGCTGATTCTACTATGTATGATTTGTCAAATTAAGCTAGAATAAAATGCTTCTTGTACATAGCTCAAAAATATTTCGATTGGTGTTCTGTAATTCAATGATTTTCTTGGAATATGATTACGTTGATTGCTGACACTGGAAATAAATGTCTGATTCACTTCTCTAAAATCCATTGATTTCGGCAGTCCATTACGACGCAGAATCCCGTTAGAATTCTCGTTTAATGGGCGTTGAGAAGGTGTTCCAGGGTCCGCAAAATATATATCAATATCATGTTGGTTACTAATGGCTTTCCAGTTAGAAAATTCTTTTCCACAGTCAAACGTAATAGATTTAAAGAAGTTTTTAGGGAAGCGAGAAAACCATTGATTAAGGGCAGTTTCAATATCTAATGCCTTACGGCCGTTGGGTTTAATCGTGATAATGACTTTAGATAACCTTTCAACTAAAGTAATGACGGCACTTTTATGATGAATGCCAACGATCGTATCACCTTCAAGGTGACCAAACTCAGAATTGAAATCAGGATAATTATCAGGTCGATCATGGATTGAGCGCTGATACTGTTGTTTTCCCCGTTTTTCCTGATGGCCATTGGGTTTTCTTTTACCTTTCATCGGTAGTGTGTCAATATCAAATATTCCTTTAGAAAATAAACGATAAAGTGTTCTCATACCGCATGAAACAGGCCTTTCTTTTCGCCCGATAATGACGTCAGGCGTCCAACCAAGAGTGACTTTCTCTTTAATGTAATCTACTTCATGAGCAGGTAATTGAATGACTTTTCTCCCACATTTTTTCTTATTTTCTTTATACTGGTGCCAATAATCAAGAGCAGTCTTGCCTTGCTTGAACTTATTGACTACATTATAAATAGTTTGTATAGCACGTCCCATTCGGTTAGCGATTTCAACCGGCTTATTATGTTGAAGATAATATGATTCTATCATTGTCAGTTCCTCTATGGTAAGATGTTTGTAGGTCATTTATGGTTACACTCCTTTGTTTTCTTTCGTCGGAAATACAATTTGAGTGTACCATAAATGCCTTTTTATTTTTCTAACTTAATTTTACAATTCGCGATGGTAGAAAAAAACTGCAGACAAACGAACGTCTGTCTACAGCAGTATTTCATGAATTTTTGTCAAACTCGATCTAAATGCCATCCTCATAGAAACGACCAAGTATCTGGACGTTTTCTGCAATACTTACAAAAGCTTGTGGATCAGAAGCTTTCATTGCTTCTCTAAGTAGAGGCAGTTCGTATCGTGTAACGATCGTCATCAATACTGTCTGCTTATCATGCTTATAAGCACCTTCTGCTTCATTGATGATCGTGATCCCTCTACGCATACAGTTTTGGATTTCATTTACTACTTTTTCTGGATGTTTCGTTACGATCATTACCTGCATCTTCTTTTGTTTAGTATAAACGACATCAGTTACTTTTCCACTGACGAAAATAGACAACGTACTGTAAAACATATATTGCCAGCCAAATAGAATTCCGGCAACAAAAACGATCAATGCATTGAAGTAGATCGAAATAGAACCAATCGACTTTCCTGTTTTTTTACGAATCGTGATACTCACGATATCTAGACCGCCCGATGATAGGCCGTTTCTCAACGCTAGCCCAATACCTAGTCCCATCACAGCCCCCCCAAACAACGCACAGATGATTGGATCAGTAGATAGGACTGTTTCCGGTAAAATATGGATACAAAGGGAGGTCAAAGTGACTGTGATAAAAGTGAAAATTGTAAACTTCTTCCCGATTTTTAACCACG
Source organism: Enterococcus sp. SB12 (assembly GCF_030910025.2). Classification (NCBI taxonomy): domain Bacteria; kingdom Bacillati; phylum Bacillota; class Bacilli; order Lactobacillales; family Enterococcaceae; genus Enterococcus; species Enterococcus sp. SB12. Next base: position 2,237,197 of record NZ_CP175675.1, read on the forward strand.
CCAATACAAACAAAGGTATATTCAGTAAATACAAAGTTGTTGATACCGGTACTTCGAATCCTATCAGTGATTTTGACAAAGTCGTCAAAATCTGAGCTAGACCAGTAATACCACTTGAATAAATATGTCCTGGCTGATAAAAGAAATTCAATGCGACTGATGCGATCAACGCATAAACGATAGATACCGAAAGCTTGGTCGTGTAATCATGATAAGCCCAATTTTCGAATGTTTTTTTCATGGAAAAGCCCCGCTTTATATGTTATGGCTTCATTATAAAGTGTTTTTCAATTAAATCAAGGTTGTCAAAAGAAGCGTATTTGACAAATCCTTTTTACCTTTTTATCGGCTATTCTTCTATATTCGTTACATCAATATTCAATTCGAACAATTGTAAAGGCGAAACCATACTTGGTGCATCACTCATCACATCGGCTGCTTTTCCGTTTTTAGGAAAGGCAATGACTTCACGAATATTATCTTCTCCGGCTAATAACATTGCAAAACGGTCCAATCCTAATGCAATACCGCCATGTGGAGGGAATCCGTAATCTAAAGCTGTTAACAAGAAACCAAATTGTTCTTCCATTTGTTCTTTTGTAAAGCCTAGAGTTTCTAGTACTTTTTCTTGAAGCTCACGAGTATGAATACGGATAGAACCTCCGCCTAGTTCATAACCGTTCAAGACGATATCATAAGCTTCTGCATAGACTTTTGCAGGGTCTTCAGCCAATAACGGGATATCTTCTTCTTTTGGCATCGTGAATGGATGGTGAGCAGAGACATATCGACCTTCTTCTTCTGAAAATTCAAATTGTGGCCAATCAGTTACCCATAAGAAATTGAATTTCGATTCATCAATTAATCCTAATTCTTTTCCTAAACGTGTCCGGATAGCACCTAATGCAGCAGCGACGATTTCACTTTTATCTGCGCCAAACATCAGCAAGTCACCTGGTTTTGCATCTGTTGCTTTAATGATTGCTTCTGTTGCTTCTCCCATGAATTTAGCAATTGGACCTTTCAATCCGTCTTCTTCTACTTTCAGCCATGCAAGCCCCTTAGCTCCGAATTGTCCTACATATTGACCTAACTGATCCATGTCTTTTCGTGAGTAGCGATCTGCAGCGCCTTTAGCATTCAATGCTTTCACGACACCGCCGTTTTCAAGAGCCATTTGGAAGACTTTGAATTCTACTTCTTTGACTGTATCGCTTAGATCGATCAATTCCATGTCAAAACGTGTATCCGGTTTGTCGCTGCCGTAGCGAGCCATTGCTTCATCATAGGTCATACGAGGAAATGGCAATGTGACTTCGATACCGCGAACTTCTTTCATTACCTTCGCAATCAATCCCTCTGTGTAAGTTTGGATTTCTTCTGCTGTTAAGAACGTTGTTTCAATATCTACTTGCGTAAATTCAGGCTGACGGTCTCCACGTAAATCTTCATCGCGGAAACAACGAACGATTTGATAATAACGGTCGAATCCAGCATTCATCAGCAATTGTTTAAACAATTGAGGAGATTGCGGCAACGCATAGAAATGTCCAGCATGGACACGTGAAGGAACTAAGTAGTCTCTTGCGCCTTCTGGTGTAGATTTCCCTAGGTAAGGTGTTTCGATATCGAGAAAGTCATTATCATCTAAATAATGACGAATCGCTTTTGTTGTCGCATTTCTTAATTTGATGTTTTTAGTCATTTTTGGACGACGCAGATCCAAATAACGATATTTCAAACGTATTTCGTCACTGATTGCTTGATCATCTTCAATTTGAAATGGCGGGGTTTTTGCTTGATTCAAAATCACGATTTCACTTGCAATCACTTCGAATTCACCAGTGGCCATTTTAGGATTTACTGCATTTTCTCCGCGTCTTCTAACTTCCCCAGTCACTTCGATCACGTATTCACTGCGACATTTATCCGCGATTTCCCATGCTTCTTTGTTGATTTCAGGATTAAAGACGATTTGAACGATTCCTTCACGATCACGTAGGTCGATAAAGATTACTCCCCCAAGGTCTCGTCTTTTTTGTACCCATCCTTTTAATGTAACTGTTTGTTCTAATTGTTGTTCGGAAACTAATCCGCAATAGATCGTTCTTTGTGCCATTTATTTTTTCCTCCTACTCGAATAAAGTCATTTCATCATAGACTTCATCAAAATGTTCATATATCTCTTCTAATGGAAAACTTTTTTCTTTTCGGCTTGCCATTGCTTTGACATTAATCGTTTGACTAGCAAGCTCATCTTCACCGATCACCAATACTAATTTGGCATTCGCTTTATCTGCTGTCTTAAATTGCGCTTTTGCTTTACGGTTCATGAAGTCGCGGTCAGCTGAAAAACCAAAGTTTCGAATCGCTTGGACCACTTTCAATGCTTCGATATTTGTTTCGTCTCCGAGTGCGACCACGTAAGCATCCAACTCATTAAATGCAGGGATAACTACTTCCTCTGCCTCCATAGTCAAGAGTAATCGCTCGATACCCATTGCAAATCCGAAGCCAGGTGTTGAAGGACCACCTAGTTCTTCCACTAGATTGTCATAACGTCCGCCTGCGCAAATCGTTGCTTGTGCCCCCATTTTTGGTGCGTCACTCATGATTTCAAAAATCGTATGTGTGTAATAATCTAGTCCGCGAACCATATTACTGTCGATTTCATAAGGAACAGCCAATGCATCCAGCATGGAAACAACGGTATCAAAATGTTTTTGAGCAGGCTCGCTTAGATAATCTAAGATAGATGGAGCTTCTGCCACAAATTTTTGATCTCGTTTGTCTTTACTGTCCAATACGCGTAATGGATTTTCATGAAGGCGGCGTTTAGAGTCTTCACTCAGCTCTGATTCAAAAGGTAAAAGATAGTCGATCAATGCTTGACGATAGGCTTGACGCGTTTCTTTATCACCTAATGAATTGATGACTAGCCGGATTTGCGTGATCCCCAACTGTTTGAAGAAATCAAGTGCCATCACCATGCTCTCCACATCAGTTGCAGGGTTTTCTGATCCAAATGCTTCTACTCCGATTTGATGGAATTGACGTAACCGTCCTTTTTGAGGGCGTTCGTAGCGAAACATTGGTCCCATATAAAAAGTTTTGAACGGTTTCGCATACTCTGGGCCGAACAATTTATGCTCAACAAAAGAACGAACGATTGGTGCTGTACCTTCTGGTCGAAGCGTCACATGGCGTTCCCCTTTGTCATAAAAATCATACATCTCTTTTGAAACGATATCCGTTGTATCCCCTACACTTCGGGATATCACTTCATAGTGTTCAAAAATCGGTGTACGCATTTCATTATACTGATAATCTCTGAATAATAAACGTGCTGTTTCTTCGACAAACTGCCATTTTTCTGATTCGCCTGGCAAAATATCATTTGTTCCTTTTGGTCTTTGGAAACTCATAGTTTTCTCTCCCTTTCTTAGCTATGTAAATAAAAAAATCACCCTTGTTCATCATGAACAAGGGTGAATGAAATTCATACACGGTACCACCTAATTTTGAAAGATTTCTCTTTCCTCTTACGAATAACGCTCGTACGCGGGACGGCTTTTCACTCGTCCATCTCCAGAGTGTCTTTAGGCTAATGAAACTTTAGATCATTTTCAGCCTCGATGATCCTCTCTTGTAAAGTTTCAAAAACTTACTCGCTCTTTCATTGACATTCGATATTACTTATAACCTACTAAAAACCAGTCTCAAAGTCAAGAGATATCTGACTATTTCCCCTCACAAAAACGTTTTAGTTCAGCTTTTTGGTATTTTGTTTTAGACTAGACAAAAAGGAGGAATCAGCTATGGCAGAAATAAGAATCGGACATTCACAAGTCTACGCAGAACAGCTTGGATTAGGAGCAAATGACGTTGGAGGACATAATCTTTTTGACGGTTTGGAAGATGAGACAGGAAAACAAGTAGTTCGTACAGCTTTGAATAGCGGGATCAATTTGATCGATACCGCTTATGCTTACGGAAACGGCCGTTCCGAAGAACTGATTGGCGAGGTACTGAAGGAAAGAATATGATCGCTCACGTGTCGTCATCGCTACAAAAGCTGCTCATGTACCAAATAAAGGGCGAACATTTGATAATTCTCCTGAGTTTCTCAAACAATCGGTGGAAGATGCACTAAAACGTCTGCAAACTGATTACATCGACATTTTTTATATCCACTTTCCGGATGAAAGCACACCAAAAAATGAATCAGTTGCTACATTGCATGAATTAAAAGAAGCAGGAAAAATCCGAGCAGTCGGTGTGTCAAACTTCACGTTAGAACAATTGAAAGAAGCGAATGCAGATGGATATGTCGATGTAGTAGAAGATAAATACAGTTTGATCCATCGGCAGGCTGAAAAAGAATTATTCCCTTATCTTGAAAAAAACAAAATCAGTTTTGTTCCCTATTTTCCTCTTGCTTCCGGTTTGCTGACAGGAAAATATGAACTTGGTGAGGAAAAACAATTTGGTGAAGGAGATCCTCGAAAAAGAAATCCAGATTTCCAAGGAGAACGTTTCAGAGAAATTTTAACCGCTGTCGATGTACTTCGCCCCATTGCTAAAAGATACCAAGCCACTCCTGCGCAACTTGTTTTAGCTTGGTACATGAAGAATCCACGAGTGTCTGTAGTTATACCTGGAGCTAAGCGTCCAGAGCAAGTATCTGACAATGTCCAAGCTTTAGATTTGCATTTATCCAATGAAGATTATCAAACCATTGATGAAGCATTTCGTGGATTTTGATCAATTGACCTTATCAATTTATAGTAATATGAAAAAAGGAAGATCAGCACTGTTTGATCTTCCTTTTTTTCGATAAGTTTATGCTAATCTAATTCTTGTAAAGTAGCGCTCGGCTATTCGGATAAGTCGGAAACTGATTGAATGGAATCGTCCAATCTTGTTCAGGTACAGAGAACTCAAACTTATTTACTAGCTGATCGGAAAACACACGTAGACTATGAAGAGTGATCCATTCTCCTGCACAGCGATGCATTTGTCGAAAATCTCCCCCGCCTTGTGCAATCATCTCATATTCTTCTTTATAGGAAATATCTTTTGCTTTCCCTACATACCGTTTGATCATAAAGGAATCTGGCGCTTCAACTGTTCGTTCATCATGGTCTGTTCCATATAAATCTAAAATAACCCAACTGCCTTCTGGTATACGATAACCATCTACTTCTACTTCTACTTCTTTCAGCGAAATCGCAGGTAGCATTGGGAAGAAAGGATAATAGCGTCTCATTTCTTGAATAAACGGATCTTGCAACGTCGAAAAGTCATTTTTTAATTGCTGATACAAATCTGGTCTACTGAAAAGTGCATGTCCCATCAATGCCGCCCACACAGTTAGAGCAACCGTTGGACGGATGATGTTCAATAATTCAACAGCTGCCACTTCCAGAGATAAAAGCTGACCATCTAAATCTGTGGCATTGGCAAAAGCATATAATGCCACATTTTCTTTTCCAGCCACAGGATTTTGTCGAGCTTCTTCAATCAAGCCTTGCGCCCATTTTTCTGATTTTTTGCGATTTTCGACACCTTTTATGTGATCAATCGGAGAAGTAAACGTTCCGCTGATCATAGAGATTTGATATTCTGCTAATTTTTCGACCTCATCTTTAGAAATCGCTGATAAATTGATACCTGCCCACTCGCAAATAGATGTAAAGAAAACCATCTTACTTAAATCAAATAGTTCAAATTGACCATGCTGTGCTTCAAGTGCTTGTGTCAGATTCTTATCTAAGATACGATGATAATCTTCCATTCTTTTCGGTGTCATTAGATCCATAAAAATATTTTTCCGATGGTGATGAGCAGCTCCATCCAAAGTCTGTACTCCACCTTGACCAAAAAGTGTCTTCAATACTAATTTTGGCATAGCACCTTTTCGTTTGAAATTCCTTGGATCATAAAATACTTTTGCTGCTGATGATCCGTAGATCGTGATAGCTTCTTTATTGAAAATCTTTGCTTTGACGACGGGAGCGTCCGCTTCATGGCGTAACTCCTCCAACATGTTGTATCCTTTTTGATACAATTTTTTTAAATCTGTGATTTTGATATCTACTACTGGTACTTCTTTCATCTTCAGCAACCTCCTATAAAAAATAACTTGTATAATTTAAGCTTAACTTTTTTTCCGACTGCTGACAAAAGAAGCGCTTTTTGCAGACAAAAAAGCCACTCAAGTTAGAGTTTTTCAGTCTAACTTAAGCGACGTGTTTCATAGTTTTTACTAGTGAAAACCAGATTACTTTATTTGTTTTTAGAATCAATAATGATCGTTACAGGTCCATCATTGACGAGAGAAACCGACATATCTGCTCCGAATTGTCCGGTAGCGACTGTGATGCCGCGACTTCTGATTCCTTCATTGAATGATTCGTATAAAGGAATAGCTGTTTCTGGTCGTGCGGCTTCCACAAAGCTTGGTCGATTTCCTTTTTTCGTATCCGCAAACAGTGTGAATTGAGAGATACTTAAAATTTGTCCTCCCACATCTTCTACACTAATATTCATTTTTCCTTGTTCATCTTCAAAAATACGCATTTGTGCAATTTTTTTTACCAGATAGTCCACATCTTTTTGCGTATCGGTTTCATGAATGCCTAATAAAACAAGTAGGCCGTAGCCAATTTTTCCAATTTCTTGCTGATCGACTGACACAGCAGCTTTACTTACCCGTTGAACAACTGCTCTCATATCTGTCCTCCTATCCATTCGTCCGGCGTACACTGTAGACATCAGGTACTGCTTTGATTTTATCCACGATACTCTTTAGGTGGGATAAATTCTGGATACCAACCGTCAAATGGATCGTCGCCATTTTATCTTTATTCGTCCGTGCTTCAACGCTGTTGAGATTTTTCGTTAGCGCATTGACTGTTTGAAGTACATCATTCAATAAGCCTGAACGATTATAGCCGTAAATTTCCAAATCTGCATCATACTCTTTTCGTGTATTCGATGTATCTTCCCATTCGACTTCAATCAAACGTTCTGCTACATTTGGTTTGTCAGGCTGAACATTCGGACAATCTCGACGATGAATGGATATCCCTCTGCCTTTAGTGATATAACCAACGATATCATCACCAGGAATCGGATTACAGCAGCGACTGATACGAATTAGTAAGTTTTCTACCCCTTGAATGACAACGCCACCTTCATGACGTACTTTCATTTTGTCAGGTTCTTTTTTCGGCTGATTCATGATTTCTTCTGCTTCTTGCTTTTGCTGCTCGATTTTTTGTTCTTTACGTTCTTTTTCAGTCAGACGATTGGCCATCGTCAAGGGGCTAACTTCTCCATACCCTACAGCTGCATAGAGATCATCTTCTGTTTGATAATTAAAACGATCGAGTGCTTCTTGCAGTTTGTTCTTCGTCAAAATATCTTTAGGCGTAAATCCTAGATCTGTAATACATTTGACCACGGATTCGTGGCCTTTGATCACATTTTCTTCTCGATCTTGGGCTTTGAAGAAACGTTTGATCTTATTTCTTGCTTTGCTAGTAGCAACTAATTTCAACCAGTCGCGACTTGGGCCAAATGAATTTGGAGAAGTCATGATCTCAATGATATCGCCGTTTTTCAATTTGTAATCAAGCTGCACCATTTTGCCATTTACTTTTGCACCAGTGGTTTTGTTACCGATATCTGTATGGATACTGTATGCAAAGTCCAATGGTCCGGATCCTTTTGGTAACTCAGTAACGTCTCCTTTTGGTGTGAAGACGTAGACTTTATCACTAAAGATATCTCCTTTTACGCCTTCCATAAATTCAGAAGCATCATAGCTTTCGTCTTGAAGTTCGAGTATCTCATGGAACCAGCTTAATTGTTTCGTCATACCATCTGGTTCTACTTTTTCATTTTTTCCTTCTTTATAGGCCCAGTGTGCAGCAACCCCGAATTCAGCGATTTCATGCATTTCCTGTGTTCGGATTTGAATTTCTACCGGATTTCCTGCCGGACCGATCACGGTAGTATGCAAAGATTGGTACATATTAGCTTTTGGCATGGCAATATAATCCTTAAATCTGCCGGGCATTGGTTTCCATTTTGTGTGGATTGCTCCTAATACAGCATAACAATCCTTGATTGAATCTACGATCACTCGAATAGCTAGCAAGTCATAAATTTCGTTGAACTGCTTTTTCTGATCTTTCATTTTACGATAGATTGAATAAATGTGTTTTGGCCGTCCATAGATTTCTGCAAAAATCCCCAGCTCTTCTGTCGCTATTCGAATATCTTCAACAGTACCACTTACGTATTTTTCACGTTCTTCTCTCTTCGTCTGCATCAAATGGACGATACGGTAATACTGTTTTGGATTTAGATAACGAAGTGCTGTATCTTCTAATTCCCATTTGATCCGGCTGATCCCTAGACGATGTGCAAGAGGCGCATAGATTTCTAAAGTTTCCTGAGCGATCCTTCTTTGCTTATCTTCTCGCAGGTGCTTCAACGTACGCATGTTATGTAGTCTATCAGCTAATTTGACCATGATAACTCGTAAATCTTGAGCCATTGCTAGCAGCATCTTTCGGTGGTTTTCTGCTAGCTGCTCTTCGTGGGATTTATATTTTATTTTCCCTAATTTGGTTACGCCGTCCACTAACATAGCAACGTCATCGCCAAATTCTTCTCTCAGATCTTCTAAAGTGATTTCTGTATCTTCAACAACATCATGTAAGAAGCCTGTAGCCACTGTATGGGGATCCATTTTTAAATCTGCTAATATACCTGCGACTTGGATAGGATGAATAATGTAGGGTTCGCCTGATTTTCTAAACTGTCCGTCATGTGCAGCAGTCGCGTATTCGCATGCTTTCTCAACAAATGCTACATGTTCGGGACCCATGTATTGACTAACGAGCTTTATGACACCGGGTCCCGTTAAAATTTCTTCTTTTGTCACAGGAATCGATCCCCCTTTCTTTTTTCGGTAAAACGGGAATCGGGACAAATATCTGTTTGATAATTGTCCCAAAATCCGTGCAGTTATACGTTTTTTTACGGAAATGTTCGCTTTTTAAAAGCTTTTTCAAACGATTTTTCGTATCCATTGTATAAATAATTGTTTCTATTATACAAATTGTTGACTATTTTTTCAATTCTTTCCGTCGATACTCTTTTATTAATGAAGAACGTTAGCTGAAAGAAGGATTCATTAATTCCCATTGATAGCTAGCAGCACTTAATAAATAAAGAGGTGCTGTTTCTGTACGAAGGATTCTTGGTCCTAATCCACAAAGTATCCCTTTGTGTTCTACAAAATAATCGACTTCATCGCGGGATAATCCACCTTCTGGTCCAAAGACAGCTAAGATTCGACTATCTGGTTTTGTTTCACTAAGAATTTTGGCTGCATTTGATTTTTCGCCTTGCTTTGCTGATTCCTCATAAGCAACCAAGACCACGTCATAATCATCTAGCCGCTCAAATAAATCTTGTTTCGTTTCCAATAACTCTACTGATGGCACGATCTGCCGATGGGATTGTTCCGCTGCCTCTTGAGCAATCTTTTCAAGCCGTTGTTGTCGTTTCATACGTTTTTTTGCATCCCATTTAACGACAGAGGCTGATGCCGGGAAACCAAGAAAAGCTTGCGCTCCTAATTCAGTGGATTTCTGAACGATCCAATCCAGCTTTTCCCCTTTAGGATAGCCACTCGCTATGGTAATCGAACTTGGCAGTTCCTTTTGATTTTCTTCTTTTTTAATTTCTTTCAGATAAACAGCCTCTTCAGTAATCTCCGTGATTTCTGCAACAATGGCTATTTGATCATTGAATGCCAAAAAAACTTCATCCTCGGGTTCCATCCTCATAACCCGTACAATGTGGTGATAGTTTTCCCCTTCTAAAACAAAATGGTCTTTTGATTCATATGATTCTTTTAAAAAATACCGCTGCATCTATTCCACCTCTGGTTTTTTCAAAATAATTGCATACCAGTCTTTTTGCTGGAAAATTTGATCCACGATAAACCCTTGTTCTAACATGGCATCCAGAACCATTTGCTTCTTCTCTTCAATGATTCCTGAAACGATCAGCGTGCCTGTTTGCTTCAGTAAACGCCAAGCATCTGGGATCATCAATAAGATGATATCTGCTAAAATATTCGCAACGATTACATCACTTTCAATCTCGATTCCTGTCAAAAGATCGTTAGCTGATACATGGACATCTTTGGCTATTTCATTCATATCCATATTTTCTTTCGCCGAACGAACGGCTACTTCGTCTAAATCAAAGGCATAGACATCTTTTGCACCAAGATATTTTGCTGCAATACTTAGCACGCCCGACCCAGTTCCCACATCTAGCAATGTTTCACCACCACGCAAGACTGTTTCTAGTGCTGTCAATGTCAAGGAAGTCGTGGGATGAGTGCCTGTGCCAAATGCCATACCAGGATCTAGTGTGATAATTTTTTCTAGAGGATCTTCTGTCTGGTAGTTTTCCCAGCTTGGCGCAACCGTCAGCATTCGCGTAATACGCACCGGATGATAGTATTTCTTCCAGGCTGTTGCCCAGTTGCTTTCCTCTACTTCACTAACTGTTACTTTATTTTTTCCAATAGCTAGACCAAACTCAGGTAATTGTGTGATACGATCTTTAATAAAAGGCAAGATTTCCGGTAAGAAAGTCGTTTCCGGAAAATAAGCCATGACTAGTGCGCCTTCTTTCAGCGATGTAAAATCATTTTTATCTAAAATCTCACCATATTGATCCGACTGAAAATGTTCAACATCTAAAGAATCTTCAATCGCGACACCACTCGCCCCTGCCTCCATCAAAATATTAGCAACTGCTTCGACTGCTTCACTTTCAGTTTCTACTTTTACTTCATTCCATTTCATATCTGTCACTCCTTAATAACTTGGGTACGGTAAATAAGTATCTGCTTCATTTTGCTGTTTTACTTCTACTAATTCTGCTAGTTGCTGATTATCCCAGTGAAGCTCGAATACAGCTTCGTCATCGTCTTCATCCAAAAAATCAAGCAAATCGCTTTGCCCTTGAGCTAATACTTCATTTAGATATTCCACTAAAGAATCAGCTACTGATTTTGCCAACCCTTTTTTTCCTTCATAAGGGATTACTGCTAGATAATTGCGTTCATCAAAAACAGATTTCTGAGGATTAAAAAGAAGTACGCCGTCTTCAAATTCGATAATTGGTTCTTGCGAAACGATCCCTTCTGCATCATCAATCTCAAATTGTGCTTTATTTTCTGCAAACAAGCGAACAACGATCTCGATCGTATGATTTTTTGTATCCCAATCTAAAGCTACATCATAGTCTGTCACTTGTTTTTCAATTATTTCATCTAAGTATGTTAATAGATCCTTCTTTTTCATTTTCTTTCCTCCAACCCCAATCTTTCTCGATTTGGTTTTTTCTTTGTAAAGAGATATAAGGATTTCCCGACACAACAAAACGCAACGGCTTTTCTGTCCATACACCTTTGTTTGGGATACCGATTCTAGGCAAAGCATTGATCTTTTTTGGTGTCTTTTTTTTCTCAAAAACTAAGCGTAACGAACTATCTGCTATAGACTGACCGTAAAGTTCTTGAGGAATTGCTAATGCTTCCACTAATTTTCCCGGACCGTTGCTGATATCTGGACCAGTTTTTCCGCCACGATTTTTACTCATTTGATCAATCATTGCGGCGGGTTCGATTGCACGTATCATTACTCCTTGAGGAATCCCTTCTGGCTGAGTAATGATGTTCAAAATCCGATGAGTATGCATCGTGTAAAGGTAGATCGTACCTGGTTTTTCATACATTGCCCGCACACGCGGTGTTCTTCTTAAACCATAGCTATGGGCAGCCTCGTCTTCTGGACCTAGGTATGCTTCCGCGTCTACAATATATCCAGCTAATCTTCCTTCTGGTGTGTCATGCTCCAAATACATCCCCAATAAATCCCGTGCCACTTCTGGCGTCGTTTTATTCCAAAAAAATTCATCTATCTTTTGTTTATCCGTCATTTTTCTCACCTACTTTATCATACACAATATTAGTTGGATAAGCTATGAAAACAAAACAACAGAAGGCTGTTCTTTCTAGGCATCTTGCTAAATATGATATAATTAAGGGACGTAAAAACAAGAAGGAGGAAAATCCTATGCAACAGCCATTGGCTTATCGCATGAGACCTCGAACGATCGATGAAGTCGTTGGTCAGCAGCATCTAGTCGGGGAAGGAAAAATCATACGCCGCATGGTCGATGCTCGCATGCTCTCTTCCATGATTCTATATGGACCTCCTGGTACTGGAAAAACGAGTATCGCAAGTGCGATCGCCGGCTCTACTAACTATGCATTTCGCATGCTAAACGCCGCTACAGATTCAAAAAAGGATCTACAAGTTGTAGCGGAAGAAGCAAAAATGAGTGGTACAGTGATCCTCTTATTGGATGAAGTACACCGATTAGATAAAACAAAACAGGATTTTCTGCTTCCTCATTTAGAAAGTGGCCGAATCATCTTGATCGGAGCGACTACTGAGAATCCTTATATTACCATCAATCCAGCGATCCGCAGCCGTACACAGATCTTTGAAGTCAAACCATTAACAGAACAAGACATCCAGTTGGCAGTCGAACATGCTTTAAGGGATAAAGAACGCGGCCTTGGACAACAAGCAATCCAGTTAGACGAAGATGCTCTTCTTCACCTTTCGCGTGCAACGAACGGCGATTTGCGGAGTGCATTGAATGGGCTGGAACTGGCTACACTATCGACTCCTTCAGATAAAGAAGGAAGGATTCATCTTACACTGTCGATCATTGAAGAATGTGTCCAAAGAAAAGCTCTTACCCATGACAAAAATGGAGATGCTCATTATGACGTTATTTCGGCTTTTCAAAAATCGATTCGTGGAAGTGATGTGGATGCTGCACTTCATTATCTCGCCCGTTTAGTTGAGGCAGGTGATCTGGCAAGTATTTGCCGGCGTCTGATGGTTATCGGTTATGAAGATATAGGTTTAGGTAATCCTGCTGCTGCGGCTCGTACAGTGAACGCTGTATTAGCTGCTGAAAAATTGGGATTGCCTGAGGCACGTATCCCACTAGCAGACGTCGTCGTCGATCTTTGCTTGTCGCCAAAATCCAATTCTGCCTACATGGCATTAGATGCAGCACTTGCTGATATTCGAGAGGGCAAAGCTGGAGATGTTCCTGATCATTTGAGAGATAGCCATTACAAAGGTGCGAAATCCCTCAACCGTGGCGTGGGTTATCAGTATCCTCATCATTTTGATCAGGCTTGGGTCAATCAGCAATATTTACCAGATAAACTGAAGAATGCTCAGTATTATCAGCCAAAAGATACAGGGAAATATGAACAGGCTCTGGGTCAACAGTATTACCGTATAAAAGAGTGGAAAAAGCATCCTCCAAAAAACTAGACAAGAAAATGGTTCTGTTTCTGCGAGCTCTCTCATTGCTCTTTTTAAATTCATATGCTACTATAGAGGTGGGAAATCTGTGATGTTCGAATTGTCCTCTTTGTGTGTTGACCGAACATTTTTATTGATATCTTGGGACCCGTCTTGTGTCACTGCTGGTAACATGCCTTATCATTTGGTAATTCGAAGCTACGACCATGGGACCCACCTGCTTGAATTCGCGGGATCAATACTACAGGACAAACAACGGCATTAACGGAGATTACCATCTTTTAAAGAATAAAGCAATTTGCTCTTGGCAAATTGCTTTTTCTATTTGTTGCTTATTTTGGAGGATTTGTTCATGATTAGGATTTTAATGATTATCGCCACTTTAGTATTATTATTCGTTAGCTATTATTTATTTAATAAACAGGATATCTTTTTTGTATTGATCAACAAAAATGATAAAAATCAAGGATTCCTACAATTTTACGGAGCTACATATGCTGTTTTAGGCATAATGGGTATTTTAACAGCCTTTTTCAATCAACGCTTTATTGCCTTGGTCTTTTTACTGATCGTAATTATTGTTTCTGCCACCTTCAGTATCCGATTTGCAAAAAAAATTGCTGAACCAAAGCAGTAAATAATTCTCTTTTTCCCTAAAGTGTTCTACAATAAAAGAGTACAATACGATTGACTTGAGGAGTGAATGCTTATGTTACAACAATACAAAAAAATCATGGTTGCCGTAGATGGTTCTGATGAAGCTGAATTAGCTTTTAAAAAGGCGGTCAATGTAGCTATCCGAAATAACGGAGAACTTCTATTAGCACATGTCATTGACACACGTTCTTTCCAAACCGTTTCATCCTTTGATGGAATGCTTGCAGAACAAGCTACTGAAATGGCAAAGCAAACATTGGCAGATTATGAAAGCAATGCGAAGAAAGCTGGCTTGAATAATGTAACCTCTGTCGTAGAATATGGCTCACCAAAACAAATTATTGCCAGAGAAATCCCAGAAGATAATCAAGTAGATTTGATTATGTTAGGAGCCACAGGATTGAATGCTGTAGAACGTTTATTTATTGGTTCTGTTTCTGAATATGTTATTAGAAACGCAGCTTGCGATGTGCTTGTTGTCCGAACTGATTTAGAAAACCAATTGCCAGCTAAAGACCACACCAAAGCTTAACACGTAGACGACCTGCCAACTATCGGCAGGTTTTTTTGCACAAAAAACCGTGATAAAAACAAAAGACGCGGCAAGCACTCATCGGTCTTTATAATGTTTAAAATAAAGGGAAAACAGTCAATGAGTTCAAGTAAAATAAAAAAAGTGAACACCGGCGGGCGATTAGTCGCCCTGGTGTGGTTTAAAACGACCTAAGCATGCCAAAGCTTATTGGTTCGTCAATGTGGAAGTTTCCGATGAATCTGATACGAAAAAATATGAAGTATCGATGGCGGATACCGATTTTATCGCCAAACTAAAATTTTATTTCGGGTTCGGGTACCGCGAGAAGGCAAGTGCTACATTCGGTAAATCATTCAAGAATTGATGAAAGGCTACCGCTTGCCATTGCAACCACAACGATACTCCTGAACGCGATGTTGGTGATTTCCAAAGAGAAGAGCTGTTTAATGCAACGGTATTAAGCAAATGGCAAAAGGAAGTCATGTAGACAAAGTTTTTATCAAACACCATATGATTTCGCCTGAACGCTGGTTTAGCTCAGAATACAATGATGTGGTCCACGAGACATTACCATCAGTTAGATAAAAAAAGCTCTCTGACAGAATTACGCATCGATAAATATTAAGTAAATGTCAGCGCTAGTTGAACTTTCTGACACTTTCAGGTACACTGAAAAAGACAACTACACGAAGGAGGGAAAATACTATGATGCGCATGACTAAAATAACAAGTAATGAAAATTACCAACGATACCATATCGCATTTAGCCATGCAATTGGTTTTACAGTTGCTGTTGACGGGACAAATTTGTCCAAAACAGTTGAATTCACGTAAAATCAATGGCCATCTCAAGGTATTTTTCTCATGAGAATCTGAGTTTAAATAACACAGGCCATGGATAACCATGGCCTTTTTGAGTGGTCTCAAGGAGAGGGATCATGATCATACAAGCAATTTCTATTAAAAAAACAATCGGCGGGAATCCATTATTTGAGGATTTATCCTGTCAAATTGAAGCTGGTGAAAAAATTGCCTTAGTCGGTATCAACGGAACTGGCAAATCAACCTTTTTACAAATCTTGACCGGCAGAGAAGGTGTCGACAGCGGTATTATCAGTCGCAAAAAAGGCTTAAAGATCGGGACGGTCGAACAAGAACTTACAGTTTCCGAAGCAACCGTCAACCACTACTTGCTCCATTCTGCCGCTGAGATACAGGACCTCAAACAGCAAATGAGTCGCTACGAAGCATTGATGACAGAACCAGATACAAACTTAGAGAAGTGTCTGGCCCGTTACGGTGAGGCTGCAGCATCGCTTTGAAGAACTAGGTGGTTACGTATTAGAAGACCGGATTGCAGCGATCTTGCAAGGCTTAGGGATTCCACACCGTCAGGAAGCACGGTTAACAGAACTTAGCGGAGGCGAACGAGTTAAAGTCGCTTTAGCCAAAATTTTAGCAGCCGATGCCGATTTACTTTTACTCGATGAACCGACCAATCATTTAGATCTTAACAGTATTCGCTGGTTGGAAAACTATTTACAGAATACAAAAAAATCGGTTCTGGTCGTTTCTCATGATCGGCAATTTCTCGATCAAGTCACCACAAAAACATGGGAACTGGAAGAAGGTGCATTGATTGAGTATCCCGGAAACTACAGCCGTTTTCGAGTCTTGAAAGAAGCTCGCTTGGCTGAGCTGACAAAAAATTACGAACTGCAGCAAAAAGAAGTCCAGCGGTTGAAAGTCATGATTCGTCGTTTTCGTCAGTGGGCACATGAAGGAGACAATGAGTCCTTCTTCAAAAAAGCCAAAGAACTGGAACGCCGCCTGGCGAAACTGACACTCGTCAAACCGCCACCTCCCCCGAAAAATCGGCTGCAAAGCTTGTCTAATGGTGGAAAATCTGGCAAAGAAGTTTTCATCATTCAAAACTTGCACCAGCAGTACGCTGATCAAGTACTATTCAAAGACAGCAGTTTTGCAGTCTATCGTGGAGATCATTTAGCCATCATCGGCGACAATGGTGCAGGAAAATCAACCTTACTCAAATTATTACTCGGTGAGGAAAAGCCTTACGGTGGCACCATCAAATTAGGTAGTAGCTTGCAAATCGGTTATTTGCCGCAGCAGCTGCAGTTTGCCGATCCCGATAGCCGTTTGCTGGCTTACGCCATCACATTGACTGGAAACGAAGAAGTCGCTCGACGGCAATTAGCCAAAAGTGGCTTTTATCAAAGCGATGTGGGTAAACGGATCAAAGATTTATCCGGTGGTGAAAAAATCCGTTTGGCGTTGCTGAAACTCTTTTTAGAAAAAATCAACGTCCTGATTTTGGATGAACCAACCAATCACCTCGACAGCTATGCTCGAGAAGAAATTGAAGAAATGCTGCAAGACTATCAAGGAACGCTCCTAGCAGTCAGCCATGATCGCTACTTTTTGCAGCAACACTTCCAAGAAGCACTCGTTATTGAGCAGGAGCAGATCAGCCGCCAGCCGCTCGGCCAACTGATTGACTAGGACGCTTTTTCGCAACAAAAAACTTGATTTTCATACCTGTGCTTTCACGATTCAGTCAAAGCACAGGTGGAAAATCAAGTTTTTATTATTCGATCAATAAATGTTTCGGATCGATTTTCTAGCTAAACATAAAGTGAAGAATAAAGTCGACAGCCCACGAGGCTGATCTAAAAATGTTTTTTCTTTTTACATATGTAATGTCCCTTATAAAGATGAATGAAAATAAAATATTGGGATTTTCCTGAAAAATCAATAAATAAAATGCCAGTCTTTTCCCTTTTGACCACTTTTCCAAGCAAAATTCCCTAAGAAGATCCTGTAAAAAAGAAGGGAAATTGAAGTTAAATTACCATTTTGCGGTCTTCTCCGCAAAAAAACACATGCAAGAATTTCCTCTTGCATGCGTTTCATCTTTTATCCTAACGAATGCTTTGGCTTAGCCGCGCAGACGCTCCACGTCACGGGCAATCATTAGTTCCTCATCTGTTGGGATCACTAATACTCTTACTTTTGATTCTTTTGTAGAGATATCTACTTCTTCACCACGCAATTCATTCAACGCTGGATCGATTTCACAACCAAACCAAGACATACCTTTGATGATTTCACTACGTACATGTCCGTCATTCTCGCCGATACCAGCAGTAAAGACAATTGCATCAACACCATTCATCGTTGTCACATAACCGCCGATGTATTTTCGGATGCGGTCCACGAAAATGTCATAAGCTAAACGAATATGTTCTTTTTCATAGTTCTTTTCAAGATCACGCATATCACTAGACAATCCTGTTAGGCCTAGCAGACCAGATTTCTTGTTCAAAACATTGATCATTTCATCAATATCAATCTCTAATTTTTCCATTAAATATGGGAGAACAGCTGGATCGATATCACCTGAACGTGTACCCATTGTCACCCCAGCTAATGGTGTGAATCCCATAGAAGTATCCATGGATTTACCTCCATCGACTGCTGTGATCGATACACCATTTCCTAAGTGGCAAGTGATGATTTTTAGTTCTTCGATCGGTTTGTTCAATAATTTTGCCGCACGTTCCGACACATAACGATGACTTGTGCCATGGAAGCCATATTTTCTTACTTTGAAATCTTCATAATAAGACACCGGTAAGCTATATAAATAATTTTGCTTTGGCATTGTTGAGTGGAAAGATGTATCGAATACAGCCACACTCAAAATGTCAGGTAAAATCTTTTTAAACGCTTTGATCCCCATTAAGTTTGCAGGATTATGCAAAGGAGCAAATTCTGCTAATTCAGCAATGCGGTCCATTACTTTCTCATCGATCACTACTGAATCCCCATAAGTTTCTCCTCCGTGAACAACACGGTGCCCTACTCCGGTGATTTCATCATAAGAGCTTAAAATTTGCAGTTCAATCAACTGATCTAACAGCATTTTTACTGCTACTTCGTGGTTTTCGATATCCATGATTTGTTCGAATTTTTGATTATCGCCGTACTTGATGGTAAAAATAGAATCTTGTAAACCGATACGTTCGACGATCCCTTTCGCAACTACGGTTTCTTCTGGCATTTGATATAATTGCCATTTCAAACTTGAACTCCCAGCATTGATTGCAATTGTTTTAGACATATGACTCTCCTTCTCGTTGAATGATTACAGAGCAGATGATTTCCAGTTTTTAAACTCGTTGAAAAATTCCGTCACCTTCTCTGGTTCTTTTAATGAAGCAAGTTTCACAAGCAAGACTTCTTTTACTTGTTGTGCTTGTGGTCCTTTTTTCTGTAAGATCAAAATACTTTTTTGCGATTGTTTATTACGGAACAATTCATCTGGCAATTGAATCATTCCTTGAAGATAACCTTCTTCTTTAAACCATTTTTTGATTTCTTCACTTTGATCCGTTTCTAAAAATCCACTCGGCATCAAAAACAAACCAAAACCATCCGGCTTCACATATTTCATTGATTGCTCTAGCAATAAATGATGTGCATAACTATGGCCTTCTTCGGTACTTGTTAAAAACTCTTTTGCTTTTTCGTCATTCGGATAATAACCGATTGGCAAATCGCTGATTGCAAAATCGACAGGATCTATTAATAAATCCTGCAACCCGTCTTGATGAAAGTATTGAACATTTGCTTGTGTCAAATCACTTGTAGAAGCTGCGACAGCCAACAATGTATCATCAATATCCACACCAATTCCTTCTGTTTGGTACCCCGCATTCGATAGGTTTAAAAGAACTGTTAATAACAAGTTGCCCATTCCTGCCGCAATATCCAGAATCTTAACCGGTGCTTTTTTATTTGTGTATAGTTGTTCAATAAGAAAAACAAATAAAAAACCGATACTATCAGGAGTGAGTTGATGGTTCGCCTGCAAATGTTCTGTCTGGCTGCCCTTCAATAAAAGTAATTGAGACAGTCTGCGCCATTCTTCTGGCTCGAAAGAAAGTTTCTTCAACTCTTCATAAAGAGCTGTGATCCGTTGCGTTGTCTCTTTTGTCGGCACTCCATCCACCACACGTACTTGATAATCATCTATTAAATTTTCTGCATTTTCGACATAGGCTTCTAAAAAGGAAGTTCCCAATGCATTCTGTAAAAGCTGAATAGCTTCCAGGTTTTGATTAAACCCTTGTTCCATTTTTTCTGGTAACATGGTGCACCTCATTTCTAGATATATTATAACAATTTTTTCACCTGTTTAATTCTATCGAACAATTGACAAAATTTCAATCGTTTTCACTGTTTTTTATTTGTGAAACGGCAAACATTTTTTTATTAAAAACAGTGTTATAACAGAAAAGAGGGCGTTTTCACGAACATTCCATCATTCTGTACTAGTATCTGTATCATTTTTTACTTCTTCTGTGAACCGAAAGATAAACGGTGAGACTTCCACCTCTAAGAATAGGGACTGTTGTACCCACTGATATGTTACAGATCCAGTTGTGTAGTAAAAAACTCCTTCCGAACTTTCGGCAAGCGTAGACTGTTCCGATAAAGCCATCTGCTTCATTATTTTTGCTATATAATAATTTTTGATTCGTATATTAAGATCCATTGACAAACGGTAGCTTTCTAATGCTGCCATCAATAAAAACGTACATAAAAGAAATAAAAGCAAGACAGAAAATAAAATAGAGCCCTTATAACATTTTCTACTGATCGTTTTTTGTCCATATGGCATATCCATCTTCTCCATTTTCAAAGTGTACATAAAAAGAAATTGTGTGTTCTTTTTCCAATAATTGAAGCTCAGTGATACTTGTTAACATAGGTTGATGTCCGCCGGAAGTTCTTCTTTTACGTATCATTGCTTGATATCTTTCGATGATATACTGTTTATCCTCGATCGTGTAGTGCAGTTGCTGATTTTTCACAGAGACATTGTGACTGCTCTTGAGTTCTTCTTCTAATTGTGCTAAAAATATTAGCCACTCTTTTTGATCTTTACGCTGCAAAAATTCACTTACTTGGATGGTTTGCTGAATCAAAAGATTGAATGTGAGCAATAGACTGCTCAATATCATCAGTCCAATTAGACATTCAATCAGCGTAAATGCTGGAATTACTTGTTTTTTCAATACTGATCGCTTCTTTCTCCATATTGACAAACACTTTTTCGATTACTCCATTATTATCGACAATTTGGATATCGTATGGGATCATTTCTTCCCTTCGCTCTGGTCTTTTGTGATACATCCGCTGCGTCTTGATATCTTCATAAATCATTCGAATAAATAGCAGTTCCTCCCCACTTTTCTTTTCTGCCTGAAGCAAAAACAGCTGGCCAAAGCTCACTAAGTAGACACAGACAGAAGCGATCATAAGCGCTGTAAGGGACTCCAACAAAACAAATCCTGTTTTATTCAATTTTTTTTGTATAGCGACCACTCCCTATCTGGAATTGATACGTAATCGTCCGCTCTTTTTCTTCCCAATAAAATTGATAAGCTTTTAGTGAACTTTCATTCCCGGTTCTAGCAGCAAAAGTAATAGAAGCATGGCGTTTCAAGGTAATCTCATCAGGAATATCTAATACTTCCCAATTTATTTTATCTGGATTCGGAACATGAAAAATGATTTGATTCTCTTCACTATTCCAATAAAAGCCTGTTTGGATCTGATTCACAATAGCGATTTTTTGCGTAGAATAGATTCGTTTTTCAAATTGGCCGAAAAATTGATAGACTGCCAATTCATTCTTCCATGCAGAAAATGCGAGAACTGGAAAAGAAAGGATCGTTGTAAGTAATAAAATCAGTAAGAGTGATTCAAACAACGTATATCCTGATGCTAAAACCTTACCTTCAAGGCCGCTGATAGATTTCTGCATGTTCTCGTTTGATATAGCCTTCATTCAACAATTCCTCCACAGTAGGAACTCTTCCATTATTTTGAAGCGCATAGAGCTCTTTTTGTGTGTCTACCAACTGGATGATCGCTTCACGACTTTCTTGGTCTACATGATTCCTATAACGCGACAAATTAGGGACGAACAACAACACTAATACACTGATGATCAGTAAGACGATTAGCATTTCGATCAATGTAAAACCGCTATAATAAGATATTTTTCTCTTTTTCATGGCAAAACCTCCTCTATGCTTCCGTAAACAGGTAATAAAACAGCGGCATAAACTAATAAAATCAAAGCCACTACGCCCAAAAAAATGATTGGCTGAATAAAATGCATCCAGTGATGAAGACGTTTGAAAAGCTGTTTTCTTGTCCATTCGCTGTAAAAAATCAGTTCTTTACCTAAACTTCCCTTTGCCTCTCCCTGTAAAACAATTTTACTGAATTCTTCTGATAGAAAACGATAATTCTGGAACTGCTCAGCCAATGACATACCTGCCTCCAATCCTTGAATCAACTTAGAGGCAAGATGCTGAATCAGACTTTCTTGTTTCGTTTCCTTTAAGCAGACTATGATTTGCCTTAATTCGAAACCTTCATGAAAAAGCTTTCCAATCTCTAGTGACAAATAAGCCGATTGATACAAGGAATATATCGGTCCAATCAATAATTGTCTGCTTATCCATTCACTCTGATCAACAGGAGACAACTTCATCAGACGATACCTTACTAGTAAAGCCAATAGAGTAACCGCTAGGATGAATAGTAGAACATACCAATGAAAGACTTGTATCAGCTGAATCCCCCAATGCTCTTGCATGACCATTCCTGAACCAATAAGCTGAGGCAAAACGAACAACCGCATACTAAACAAGATACCTAGCAAAAAAGTGAGCAATAGCATCGGATATGCAAGCAGCTTTTTCAAATCATTGCGAAATCCTTCAACAAGCCGAAACTGTTTGGCAATTTCCAACAAAGTTGTCGGCAGATTCCCATGACGTTCAGCTAACTCGATCTGTACCAGTTGCTCTGCTCCATATCCTATTTGCGAAAGTACCTCACTAAACGCTTGCCCTTCCTTTAGCTGATGTTGGATATTTGCCAAAATAACAGGTGGAAACGAACGGATCGTGAGTAATAAATAAAGGGATTCTTGCAGACTAAAACCAGATAAAAGCAGTTCTCCCATGGTTTGTGCAAACTGGTTTTGCTGGCTTCTTGTTAATCCTTTAGAATAGTTCTGACTGCCAAATATTTTCCTGAGCTTCTTCATAACTTTCCTCCCATGATTTTTTTACTGATTCTTCCTCCATAAATTGATAACTCCATAAAACAGAAGGATGGTGATTGGCATCTTCCAAAAGTTCTTGATAAATGACACCAGCTAAACATTCAGATAGCTCTTCTTTTTTCTTTGTCAGTTCATGGATTCTGACCAATGTACCTTCAAGATTGCGTGCATGTACGGTTGCAAAAACCCGGTGCCCTGTTAGTGCTGCTCTTACCGCAGCATGTGCAGTTGATTCATCTCTTATCTCGCCAATGATTAGCAAGTCTGGACGATGCCGTAATGCGAGTTTCAAAAGTGTATCATAAGTCTGTGCTATTTTCGGATTGATCTGTAGCTGCAGAAAAAACGGTTCTTCTATCTCTACAGGATCTTCGATAGTAATCACTTGCAATTTTTCTTCCAAAGCCAACCGATATATTAGAGAAGTCTTGCCTGATCCGACTGGTCCGCTGAAAAGGTATAATCCACGTCTGACGGTTTTCTGTAAAATAGTTGCAAAATCTCGAGAACTAAAGCAACGATGGGGTGTTTCAAAAGTACCGTATAATAGCCGAATCACTAAACTCTCTCGTTGAAGGTAATCTCCTACAGAAGACAACCGCAGACGAACTTCCTGTTTTTCTAAAGAATAAGTAAGTGCACCTAACTGAGCTTTTCTTTTTTCTCCGATATCCATCTGTCCCAAATACTTAAATCTTGAGATCAGTTGCTGTCCATCTGCCGAAGAGACTTTCTTCCAGAATGTTCGTTTTTTTCCATAGCGAAAATAGATGTAAAATACTTCTGAAGCTGGCAATATATACGTCTTGGGCATGTTTGGCAAAACTTTCACTTATCATTTGATCCGATAATCGTTTTATTTCCATTATTCTCCCCTCCACAAAAAACATACGCCTTTTTGATCTTTTTGTTTCAAATAAAATGAATTTACAAAAAAATATTGGCAAAAGCCGAATTTATGTTATACTTATAAAAATTTATCTTGGGAGGCACTCCATTGGAAACAACATTAAGGAAATATATCGAAGTAGCAAGTAAAAAAAAGCCTGCTGACCTAGTGATCAAGCATGCTAAGATCGTCAACGTCTTTACGAAAGAAATCATGGAAAAAGATGTAGCAATCTGCGAAGGAATGATCGTAGGAATCGGTGAATACGAAGGAAAAAGCGTACATAATGCTAATGGGCAATATCTAGTGCCAGGATTCATCGATGGCCATGTGCATATCGAAAGCTCACTTTTATCACCAAGCGAATTTTCAAAAGTATCCTTGCTTCATGGAGTTACTACTGTAGTGACAGATCCCCATGAAATAGGAAACATTGCTGGGAGTACAGGTCTTGAGTTTATGATAGAAGATGCAAGACAAACACTCATGAATATCTTTTTTATGCTACCTTCTTGTGTACCTGTAACCCCTTTTGAGACCAATGGTGCAAATTTAAATGCAAAAAAATTAGCCCCTTTTTTACAAAAACCCGAAGTTTTAGGCTTAGCTGAAGTCATGAACTATCAAGCAGTAGCAAATAATGAAACAGACATCCTAGAAAAGATCCAATTGATGCACCAGCATAAGAAAAAAATTGACGGGCATGCAGCTGGTATCGGCATGGAAGAGTTAAATGTTTATCCTGCAGCAGGTATTCGGACGGATCATGAAGCTACAACTGCAAAAGAAGCTAAAGAACGTTTGGATCTTGGTATGTATTTAATGGTTCGAGAAGGGACCGTTGCAAAAGATCTGGCATCGCTACTACCGGCGATCACACCTGAAAATTCAAGAAGATGCTTCTTTGTCACCGATGATAAACTGATCAATGATTTAGTAAAAGAAGGATCAATCGATCATATCGTCCGTCAAGCTATTGCACTTGGAATCGATCCATTACAAGCCATTCAGATGGCAACATTGAATGCAGCAGAATGTTTTGATTTGAAAACACTAGGTGCGATTGCCCCTGGGTATCAAGCTGATTTCTTCTTAACAGACGATCTTACCAAGCTGCCAATTCATGAAGTTTTCTATAAGGGAACATTAGTTGTTCAATCTGGGCAACTCCAAGACCATTTATTTGCTGATCATTCAAATTCATATACGTGTTGTCTGCCAAAACTAAACGCTCAACCATTAAATCCACATTCGTTAGAGCTGCTTCTTTCTTCTTCACAAGTCCATGTGATCGAAATTATCCCGAATAGTCTAGTGACTAAAGATTTGGTAGAAAAAGTGGACCGACAAGGCGAACGATTCATTCCTTCAATCGAAAAAGACCAATTAAAGATTGCGGTGATCGAGCGTCACCATCAAACGGGAAACATTGGATTAGGCATAGTGAAAGGATTTCAGCTGAAACAAGGAGCGATAGCGACAACGATTGCCCATGACTCGCATAATCTAGTTGTCGTTGGGACAAACGACGAGGATATGCTGTATGCTGCTAATCTTTTGATTCAAAAAGGTGGCGGGATGACCGTTGTCAACAAACAGCAGGAAATAGCTTGTGTTTCTCTTCCTATAGGCGGAATCATGACACAGGAACCTTTTTCGATCGTCTATGAACAGTTGAATGAATTAATAACTAAAGCACATCAACTAGGAGCAGCTAAAACCTTTGATCCTTTTTTGACACTTTCTTTCTTAACATTATCTGTCATACCCGAATTGAAGATCACCGACAAAGGATTATTTTCATTTTCTCGCTTCCAATTGATTCCACCTTGTGGAAAAACCGATGAAATAAATACATTTTAAATCAAATAAATCCCAGAAAATACATTACATCTGTAATGTTCATTTTCTGGGATTTATTTATGGATATTAATGTTTTTATGAAAGCAGAAAGTTAGTTTCGCAGACTTTTCTTTTTGGTCTTATCTTGAAATTGAGCTTCTACTCGATAAATACGTTGACCTTTTGAAGAAAATTTTTCTTCATACTCCGTCATAATATTGCCTTCAAATTGACTTTGATGTAAATCTAACCATACCTGTTTGAGGATCATGCCATATTGAGAAAAACTTGCCAGAGAATACTCAAACAATCCTTGATTATCTGTTTTGAAATGGATTTCTCCATTTGGACGAAGAATCTGTTCATCTACAGCAAGAAAAGTCTTATATGTCAATCGCCGTTTTTCATGACGTTTTTTTGGCCATGGATCGGAAAAATTCAGATAGATTTGATCTACTTCGCTGTCAGCGAAATACTTTGTCAACGCTGATCCATCCACATGTAGAAGTTTCAGGTTAGGAAGCGGTTGTTCGATCAACTTGTCTAGTGCAATCGAAACAACACTGACCTGCATTTCTACTCCAATATAATTGATTTCAGGATGGGCTTTTGCCATTCCAGTGATGAACTGGCCTTTCCCCATACCAATCTCAATGTGGATTGGATGATCGTTTTCAAACAATTCATTCCATTTTCCCTTCCACAATGTTGGATCACTAATTACAAAATTCGGGTGAGCCGCTAACATTTCCGCTGCTCCCGGACGATTTCGGACACGCATTATTTATCTCCATTCCTTTCCTCTAATTAAAAAGGTCTGGCCAAATCTCCGCAGAGTTTGGGCCAAACCTCAGCCACTGAAAATTCGTTTTAATTGTAAAATTTCTTCGTTCATCCGTCGATGATCTTCACGTTTGCAATATCTGGTGATTTCTTGGAGCAAATTCATGGCCGCATACCAATGAAATTTTTCAAGCATTTCGTCAGTCGGGCGTATGCCATAACTGATCAGCCACTGATTCCAGCTAGACAGTGGCACATAATTTCCTAAAATCGTTGCAATATCCACCGCAGGGTCTGCAAACATGATTGAATCCCAATCGACTAGATATAAATAATTTTTACATACTAACCAATTACGATGGTTTACATCTCCGTGTACTACTGATAAGTTTTCCTTATCTATTGACGGGATCTGCTCACGAAGAAAACGATGGACAATTTGCAGAAATTGATTTTTCTGGAGTTCTTCCGGTAATTCTTTTTCATATTTTTGCAGCATCTTCTCCGGCGTCATGACACGACCACCGATACGGGTCAGCATGGTTTTAAGAGAATTTGAATGATGTAAATGGTACAAAACATCAATCACGTCGTTTCTTTGACCAATCTCATTAGGAGTCAGCAAGCGACCTTCCAGCCACTCTTGTGCTGTCAAAGTATCGCCATTCCCCGTTCGTTTTGTCCAAACAAGTTTTGGTGTAATTCCTTCCCTTGAAAGAGCAGCCAACATCGGAGTCGTGTTTCGTTTAATAAAGACTTTGTCCTCATCACGCATGCCTATGTATGTTTTTCCTGTGTCGCCTTTGATGGGACGTAACCGCCACTCTTGGTCTAACTGAAACTCCATCATGCATTCTCCCGTCCTCTTACTCTTTGTTTTGCAGTACTTATTATTCTAGTCGCCTGAACACTACACGTCAAGCACATATACGTTCTTTTTCATTTAATTGCCATTCAAAAAACCAGCTTTTCTCAAAAAAATAGAACGAACAGCATTCTTACTGTCAACGCTCTATTTTTCATTCTCATTTTTACCCTACACAGCTTTGTTTTCAGTCTGACATCTTCTTCAAACGAGTTGGTACATATAGTTTAACAAAGAGCATAGTAACAATCAAATAAGCCGCTAGCGGAACCCATCGCTGCTGCCCATCTAATACGACTGCAGCAATCAAACCAAAAATAACCGACGCGATAATTAATACCCATGTGAGTAGATACTGAATCGCCTGCTTCTTCTGATTCTTATGGATTGGATAAAGCTGAACGAGAACCATATAGCGGAACTGGTTCGCTAAAGGTAACAGTTGGAAACCGATCAAATATAAAAATAAGAAACCGATAATCAGACTAAAATAAAAGTCGACTACTCCGGCAATCAATAACCCACCTATAATTACTAATCGGAAATAAAGACCACTAAAATCAGAACCTCTTGCCAATCTTCTTGCAAACAAGTAAAGATAAGTGTTTTTTGATTCTCTTTTAATATGAGTCAATATAGGATCCAAGTAGCGTCTTCTTTTGATCTTTGCCGTAATTTCAGGAACATCTGTGAATAAATTGATAAATTGATAGATCTGATGCAACCTATGTTCTTCTACATGCACCATTTTCTCCCAATCCAATCCTTTTTCTTGTTGCTTCCACAAAAACCAGTAATATAGACTTGCCTGTACTAATGCACCTGCTATTCCTGCCCATATCAGCCAATAAAATGATAGAAACAAAAAGATCAGAGAAGAAAAAAACCAGCCTAATTTCCAATAACGAATAACTTGTTGATCTAGTCGAAACAATTCTGCTCTCTTGATTTGCAGATGACTGAATTTCAAACTCCATAATATGATCAGATAGACGAAAAACATCGAAAAGGATTGCTCCGTACTAACCACCACTAATGGCATGGCCAATCCGCATGCCAATATCAAAAAGATCAACGGAAAAATGCAAGAATAGCGAAAAGCTCGTTCCAAATAGGTTTGCATTTCTTTTTCTTTAGGAAGTAAAAAAACAATATCTGCTGCCTCTGCAAAAGTAGCCATCTTACCCACGAATAAACAGAGCATCCAAAATACAGAGATTATGAGCCCTCCAATTGCAAACGGTGGCTGCAGGGTTTTCAACCAATTAGAATAATATAATCCCACACCGCCAATCAAGAAAAGACAAACTAAAACAAAATGATCGTTCAATACATAACGCATATATTTCATCATTTTCTTTTGATGTCTTGCTAAACGTTTTTGAAAAAAACTACTCATGTACCTTCTCCTTTGTTAAAGCAATATAGATTTCGTCCAAAGAAGAATCCGGCAGCTGAAATTCTTTTCTCAACATCTCAAGAGAACCGTCTGCTCGTATCTCTCCGTTATGTAAGACCACAAAACGATCACAATATTTTTCTGCAGTAGCTAAAATATGCGTAGACATCAAAATACCGGCTCCTTCTTTTTTCATTTCTACCATCAATTCAAGCAATGCATTGATAGCTAGTGGATCCAAGCCTAAAAATGGTTCGTCGATGATATATAAAGAAGGCTCGATCAAAAAGGCGCATAAGATCATCACTTTCTGTTTCATTCCCTTTGAAAAATTAGCTGGGAACCAGTCAAGACGATTAGATAACCGAAAAGTCTCCAACAACTTTTCTGCTCTTTTCATTGCTGTATCCATAGGTATATCGTAGGCCATCGCAGTGACTTCGATATGTTCTCTCAATGTCAATTCTTCATATAAAGAAGGAGTCTCTGGAATATACCCAATTTGTTTGCGATATTCTTCCGTATTTTTCTTTAAGGATAGATGATTGATTTCTATCGTTCCTTTTGAAGCTTCCAGCAGACCGATAATGTGCTTGATGGTCGTACTTTTCCCTGCTCCGTTCAGTCCAATCAACCCTACTATCTCTCCAGGCTGTACATCGAAACTGATATCTTTTAACACAGGGAGATGTCCGTACCCCCCTGTGACATGATCGATAATTAAACTCATTCTTTTTCCTCCGCCATTTATTTTTATTTATTATACCACGAAGAAAATGACGGTATTTTGTTTTTTTCCTTACAATAGCTTTAACTTATGGTAAAGTTAAGCTGAAGTATTTATTCTTTATAGAAAGGATGTTTTATATGGAAAACTGTATTTTTTGCAAAATCATCAATCAAGAAATCCCAAGCTATAAAATATATGAAGACGACAAGGTCTATGCTTTTTTAGACATCTCTCAAGCAACGAAAGGACACACATTAGTTGTGCCTAAACGTCATGTAGCAGATATTTTTGAATATGATCCCGAACTTGCAGGAGAGGTTTTTTCACGTGTGCCTAAGATTGCTCAAGCATTGGAAAAAGCTTTTCCAGAAATGAAAGGTCTTAATATCTTGAATAACAACCGTGAACTAGCCTATCAATCTGTTTTTCATTCACATATCCATTTAGTCCCTCGCTACAGCAAAGAGGATGATTTTTCTATTCACTTTGGCAATCATCAAGATAGTTATGGATCGGAAGAACTAAAAGCTGTTCGAGAAACAATCGTAAAGCAGGTGTCCTGCGATGATTAAAAACTTTTTCAAAGGACTGTTATTTGGAGTTGCTGCTGGCACTGTCGGAGGTCTGTTATTGGCGCCCAGGAGCGGGAATGAAACAAGAAAGAAACTGATCGAAGAATTGGAAGAAGCAGCAACTCTGACAAACGATTTAAATAACAGCCTGAATCATTTTAAAAGCGCATTGATCGAAACAAAAGAAACAGCTGAATCTGTGATCCCTGCTTTCCAAGAAGCAATCAAAAAAGATATCGAAGATTTTAAATTCCAAGCTGAACCACGTATCACACAAATCAATGAACAAGTAGAAAAACTAAAAGCTGATCTGCCAGAGTATACTGAACAAATATAATAATGATTATTTTCTCAACAGATTTAACTATATAAGTGAGAAAAGTTTGCGTATTTCCTAGGAATGTGATGAAATTTTGAATTTTGTTTGAAACTACCACGACAACGTTTTTAAAGGAAATGGGATATGGTATAGTTAATATATAAAAATAATAACTAATTACAGGAGTGCAAATTTTAATGAAAAAAAAATCAATTATTTTGGCAGCTACTAGTGCGTTGGCTGTTTTAACTCTAGCAGCTTGTTCAGGCGATACTAATAAAGATATCGCAACGATGAAAGGCGGAACGATCACTGTATCTGATTTCTATGATGAAGCAAAACTTGAATCATCGAACCAATCCTTAGTACAACGGATGATCATTTATAAAGTATTCAATAACAAATATGGCGATAAAGTAACCGATAAGCAAGTGGATGCAGAATACGACAAACAAGCGAAATCATTAGGTGATACTTTTGAATCACAATTAGAAGCTGCTGGATATACGAAAGATACTTATAAAGAATATATTCGTAACAATTTAGCTTTTGAAGCTGGCTTGAAAGCTCACGTAGATATTACAGATGACGATTTGAAAACTGCTTGGAAATCTTTCCATCCAGAAGTAGAAGCACAAATCATCAAATTATCAAGTGAAGATGAAGCAAAAGATGTGAAAAAATCAGCGGATGATGGAGATGATTTCTCTAAATTAGCCAAAGACAAATCAACTGATACAGAGACAAAAGAAGATGGCGGTAAAG
This sequence comes from Enterococcus sp. SB12, assembly GCF_030910025.2. Classification (NCBI taxonomy): domain Bacteria; kingdom Bacillati; phylum Bacillota; class Bacilli; order Lactobacillales; family Enterococcaceae; genus Enterococcus; species Enterococcus sp. SB12. The sequence continues at coordinate 2,268,183 of NZ_CP175675.1, forward strand.
TTAAATTCGACTCAACGACAACAACTATTCCTGCAGAAGTAAAAGAAGCAGCTTTCAAATTGAAAGACGGTGAGATCTCCGATGTTATTACTACAACAAATCCTACTTCTTATGCGACAGAATACTACGTTGTCAAAATGGTGAAAAACCAAAATAAAGGCAATGACATGGATAAATACAAAGATCAACTAAAAGATATCGCTACTGAAATTAAACTAAGTGACAATGCATTCACAACTAAAGTAATCGGTGAAGAATTAAAAGATGCAAATGTAAAAATCAAAGATGATGCCTTTGAAAATGTGTTGAGTGCATTCACAACAACTTCATCAAGTACGAAAGACTCAAGTGAAACTACAGCTTCAACAAAGAGTTCTGACACAAAATCAACTGATTCAACAAAAGAATCTTCAACTAAAGAAACAACTGATTCATCAAAATAAAAGAAAACAAAAAAAGCGAAGACTTATGTCTCGCTTTTTTGTTTTGAATGAAAAAAATAAATTTTTGCTATAAATCTTTTGGTACATAGAAACTTCGGTTGTCCATACCGAAAATCCGATCGGTGTATTTTCCTGGTTCTGTTTGACGAATCGAAGTCAACATCATCTGCATCGAAGCATCGATATTGTCGATTTGATGTAATATTTCTGCTTCCATTATTCTTGGACGTACAGGTGAGCCATATTCTAATAAGCCATGGTGTGCTAAAATCATATGACGTAATACGAGAACATCTTCGTCAGCTTCGCTGATTTTCAACGCAAGACAGGCTTTAGTTATTTCTTCGTCAATCAATACCAGATGACCGATCAAATTTCCTGCAAGCGTATATTCTGTCGACATAGGACCGGAAAGTTCAATCACCTTTCCTAAATCATGCAAAATGATACCAGCATACAACAATGCTCGATTCAGCTCAGGATATTCATCGGCGATTGATTTCCCTAAGTGAAGCATTGTCAAAGTATGATAAGCTAATCCGCTGGCAAATGCATGATGGTTTCTTTTTGCTGCCGGAAACTCAAAAAATTGTTTTTGATATTTATTAAGTAGATAGCGAACAATACGATTCCAATGCGCATTGGTGATCTCAAACAACAATTGATTGATTTCTTCTTCCATTTCTTCTTTCTTCAAAGGGGCTCTTTCCATGTATAAACTAGGCTCTCCTGGCTCATCTACCCTTGTTAAGCGCATATGAAGAATCTTTACTTGAGGGTTTCCTTGATAAACCTCTCTTTTACCGTTTAGAAAAACGACTGTGCCGGCTGTAAATTTATTGATTTCCTCCTCCGAAGCATCCCAGTATTTACCATCGATAGTACCTGAAGTATCTTGGAAAGTAAAAGCAATAAATTTTTTTCCGTTTTTAGCGATTCTTACATCTGCACTTTTGATCAGGACAAATTGTTCAAACTGCTCATCGATTACTAAATCACGAATTTTTTTCATTATTTGCTCCTTCTAATTGTTTTACGATTTGGTTCATCTCATGGTAATAGCTTACCATTTCTTTATCAGAAGAAAAACAAATTATTTGATACTTTTCTCCAAATTTAGCTAAAAGTTCAGCTAATTGATACTTTCGCTGATGATCATAATGAAGCCAGCCATCATCAATGATGATCGGGCATATCGAACGGTTAGCTTCTAATGAGAGGTAAGCAAATCTCATCGCCATAATCAGCTGATCTTTCGTACCTGTAGATAACTCATAGATGGGAAATTCTGTATATCCGTCTGTTAAAGTCAGTGTATCATTTTTCAGTAATATCTTCTGATAATTTCCTTTTGTTAAAATACCTAAATAATCACCTGCTGCTCTTAACAACTGGGGTAATTGTCTTTCACTCATCTCTGTTGAAAGATCACCTAAGAATGTCCCGGCGATTTCAAGTGCTCCCCATTCCTCCAGTAATTCCTGTAATTTTGCTTTTTGCCGGCTAGCTTGTTGATAAAGTTCGTCCAATGTGCCGTCTCTTTGCAACTCTTCTACTTGAAGTTGGAGTCGTTGCCGATTTTCACTTGCTTCTTTTTCTTCTTGCTGGAGTTGGGATTGCTTTTCTTTCAGTTGGCGCAGTCTTACAGATAATTTCTCTTTTGTCAGCTCTTCAGGAAATAGTGGAGTAAGCATTTCCGATAATTCATTGTATCTTTTCATCTGCTGTTCGGCTTGTTTGGCTTTTTGTAAAAAGACAGGTACTTCCGAAGGATAAGATAAGCCTGCTTGAGTCAATTGTTCGCTGTATTCTTGTATCCATACTTTTTGTTTCTTTTTCAATTGATTGATTTCTTGCTTCAATAAAGTATTTTGCTGATAGCTTCTGGCAAATTTCATCTGTTCCATCTCTTGTATAAAACGGGAAAGCAATACCATTTTTTCTAAAATTGACTTATCTTGTATCGGTAACCATTCTTTAACAAACTCAAATTTTTGGTCGATTTGTCGTAGTTTTTCTTGTATTTCCTGCTCTCTTTTATGTTTCCGCTCAAATACGCCATATAATTTCTGATAATCTATGACTTCCTGTCCATATTCTTTCATGAGTTTGAGCGTATCCATCTTTCCTAAGTGCCGATGATCCGCAAAACGATATACTTCTTGCCGAAGAATCTGTTTTTCTTCCCCAGTTCTCTTTTGTTTTTCTTCTGCTTCAGCTAATTGAGCTAAGGCTAGATCAAGTTGTCCTAGTTTTTCTTGCCACATTCCTTTTATCTCAGAGAAATCATTTTTAGTTTTAATTTTTGGTTGCCTTTTGTAGAAGAAATAGCCAATCATGCCTGCACCAATTAGTAAAAGGATCACTTTCAAGGGCATTGGTACAAATATACCTGCAATGATTATTGCTCCGCCAGCCATCAGCATATACGGTTTAGATGAAGAGACTGGTGCTATCTCTGACTGATTTTGTAATAATGCTGGATAGGTCTCTTCCAAGTCATTCACTTCTGCTTCAATCATCTCTTGCTGTTCTTTAGCTATTTGGAGACGCACAGAAATCTGGCTTTCTAGATCAGCAATCCTTCTTTCTTCAGCCAGAAGATGCTTCCATTCTTCTTCATATAAAAATTCTTCCGGCAACGGATTTTTCTGCCAATGCCACCTTTGTTCCAAAATCTTCAATTCTGAATTTGTTTCTCTAGTCTCAATTTGTAATCTTTGCCATTCTTCGTTTAATTGTTCCGCTGTAAATTGAAGTTGCTGGAGATCTTTTAGTTCCTGCTCCTGCTCTAAATAAAAATAATATCTGGCTGACTGCTGATCCATCCCGCTATGCTTTTCCAGTGTTGCTTCTAATTCTTCCAAACGCTCATTTGTTTGCTGATACCGTTTGGAGAAAGACTCCAGATCTAAAAGAAGTTGCTCATCAGGAAGACCTGTAGTGCTGTTTTTTTTGAGAGATTGCCATTCTTCATATAAAGAAAAATTAAGTTCTTGCTGTCTGGCTAATGAAAATTGTTTGTTCGCCTCTTTTAATTGTGCCAATAACTGCTGCTGTTGCGACTCGTATTCCTGTTCTTGTTGGATCAACTTGCCAAAATAAGCTTCCTGTTCTTGTTTTTGATGAATTTTTTCTTGCAGCTCTTTCCATTCATTTAATTTTTGATTGATTAGTAGTTTTTGGCCTTTTTTCTTGAATAATTGTTGTGCTTTCTGATAATATTCTTGCCGCTTTTGGAATACTTGAGAACTGCCCGTGATGCCTAAAGAAATCAGCGCATCATGTAGCTCTTTTTCTCTCAAATGATCTAGTTCCATCAACTGTTCCTGCTGGAAAGTAAATACTTGCTGGAATAACTCTTTCGTTAAAGGCGCAATCAATTTTTCTAGTAACTCATCACTTCCCACTTGATCCCCCAGCCACACCTTCGATTTTCCGCGATTTTGCTGCTTGTAGCGCTCGACAGCAAATTCACCATATACAGGATGTTTAAGCCATATTTTGCCGCCATAGGCTGAGCCGTCTTTTGGTGTATAATCCTTTTTTTTACGGCCTTTTGAAGGGAAACCAAATAATATTGCTTGAATAAATTGATAAATCGTTGATTTTCCTGCTTCGTTTCCCCCATAGATCAGCTGATTGCCTGAATAAAAGTCAAAACTTTTTTGACGCCATTTTCCAAAAGCAGCAATCTCGATCCTTAAAATCTTCATTCCTGATCCTCCTCAAATAAAAAATCTTGATTAAGCAGCTGCTTGGCTTTTTCAAGTGTTTCTTCTTGGTATTCCGGCAGTTCGCTCAATATTCTAGCCGCTTCTTGATGACTATATACTTCATTTAAAATTTGTTGGAAATCTTGAGGTGTCTGATAGTATTGAAATAACTGTTCCATCAATTTAGCAGAAGCAGCAAGTGGGATCTTCGTATAAAAGGTATCCTCTATGAGAGAAATACGCCAAATAAAGAAATCATTTATCCTATCTGAGAATTCCTCTAACAAATAGTCTAATAGCTCTCCTGATTGTATCCGTTCCAAAACATCTGTATTGAGATGGTCATAATCTTTTAATTTTATTTCGATTAAACTAAAACCATACTCTACTTTTGAAAGTTGCTGACGAATGTGAACAATGACCTCTTTTGTCGTTCTTGCTTTCCTCAATGATATTTCCTTTGTCTTCCAATAGACCTCTGCTACTTTAATCGGATGTATTTGGCAACTTCCTTTACTTAATTCAACTAGTAGAATAGATGTAGAAGCTTGTTCCTTTTTAGTATGACCTTGAGGCGCACCTGGATAAACAATTGTTTGCTTTTCATTTAAGACCGTTGGCACATGGATATGCCCTAAAGCCCAATAATCGTATCCCTTTTCTTGCATCTTTGAGGGTTGGAAAGGAGCATAGTTTCCTTTTTGAGAGACGCCAGGTTCCCCGTGGTACAACCCAATATGGTAATCTGTGAGTTCTCTAGAAGGAAATTCCATCACTTTGTCTTTTTGAATCCACGGTTGACGATAACTAAATCCACTGAGAGAGACAGTTTCTCCACTTTTTATCGTTATTTTTTTTGTCTCTACCGTTTCGGATGTAAATAAATGGACATTTTTAGGAAAGGAGAACCAATACCGCTCTTTTTGATAGAAATCATGATTTCCGAATATTATAAATACAGGTATATGGTTCTTTTCTAACCGTTTCATCTGTTCTGAAAAATGTTTCTGTATTTTTAATGAAGGACGATTTTGATGAAAATTATCTCCTGCAAGTAAAACAAAATCAACGTTATTTATTATTGCCTGTTCAATGATATTTGATAAAACGGTCAGATTCGTCTTCAATAGTTTTTCCTGTACAGTTTTATCAAGAGTTGTCAGTCCTTCAAATGACCGATCCATATGTAAATCTGCCGCATGGATAAATTTCACCATTAAAAATTTCCTCCTTTTTTTCTTTTATCATACCATTTTCAATGTTTTTTTTCATCAATAACCGAAAATTTGTTCGTATTATGCAAAGAAATTACGATAAATGGCCGGCTTCAAAAAATGAGTTTATTCGAAAAAAAGATTGTGACATGATTTTTGTCACAATCCTAAATATCTATGTTATATTCGCTTCGTTTGACACTGAAGAAGTACTATTTGTACTGGAATTTATGCTCCATTTTTCCGTATTTAGAATTCTATGTTCTATACTACCTTAATTAGTTTATATGGTAAGAATTCTTTCAAATGCTTGAGATACTCCGTCTTTATCATTTGAAACAGTGACATAATCAGCTTTTTTCATGATTTCTTGATGACTATTTCCCATTGCAAAACTAATATCTGCACTTTCAAACATAGATAAGTCATTTAATCTATCTCCGATCGCGATTCTCAAAGGTTTCTTTAAATTGTAGATTGATTCCAAACGATCAAACACCACGCCTTTAGATACATTTTGAGGTACGATTTCAATATTTACAGGTGCCGATTCAGTAACAGACACATTTAGCATCTTTTTCAAATGGTTAAATATATTAGCTTTCAATTGACGATTAGGAATAAAAATAAAAAATTTGTAAATGCTGATAGCATCCTTTTCTATAATTTCCTCAATATTGGATAGGCTACAATTAACTAGACAGAAAAATTAAGGTGTGTAGACTAGAAGAAAACATACCAGGAGGAATTTTTATGTCTAAGAGAACACGAAGAACTTTTTCACAAGAATTCAAGCAACAAATCGTCAATCTTTACTTAGCTGGAAAGCCACGTGTAGAAATCATTCGAGAATATGAACTAACGGCTTCAGCATTTGACAAATGGGTAAAGCAATCTAAAACGAGTGGTTCATTCAAAGAAAAAGATAATCTTACGCCTGAACAAAAAGAATTGTTAGAACTACGTAAAAGAAACCAGCAATTAGAAATGGAAAATGATATTTTAAAGCAAGCAGCGCTGATATCCGGACGAAGAGACAAGTAATCGATGCGAATAAGCATCTTTACCCTATATCAGCGATGTGCAGAATATTAGGTCTATCACGTCAGTCCTATTATTATCAATCAAAACCAAAGAAAGACGAATCAGAACTTGAAGAAGTAGTCGCTGAAGAATTTATCCGCAGCCGAAAAGCCTACGGCTCAAGAAAAATAAAAAAAGCCTTATCAAAACGAGGCATTCAGATCAGCCGACGAAAAATTAGTAGAATCATGAAAAATAGAGGATTAAAATCGAGCTATACTGTTGCTTATTTTAAAGTACATCATTCTACTTGCAATGAAGCCAAAACGACAAACGTATTGAATCGTAAATTCTTAAGAGACAACCCATTAGAAGCGATCGTAACAGACTTGACTTATGTACGAGTCGGGAAAAAATGGAAT
>NZ_CP175675.1:2280000-2347500 GCF_030910025.2 Enterococcus sp. SB12
TACAAGGCCCGGGAACGTATTCACCGCGGCGTGCTGATCCGCGATTACTAGCGATTCCGGCTTCATGCAGGCGAGTTGCAGCCTGCAATCCGAACTGAGAGAAGCTTTAAGAGATTAGCTTAGCCTCGCGACTTCGCAACTCGTTGTACTTCCCATTGTAGCACGTGTGTAGCCCAGGTCATAAGGGGCATGATGATTTGACGTCATCCCCACCTTCCTCCGGTTTGTCACCGGCAGTCTTGCTAGAGTGCCCAACTGAATGATGGCAACTAACAATAAGGGTTGCGCTCGTTGCGGGACTTAACCCAACATCTCACGACACGAGCTGACGACAACCATGCACCACCTGTCACTTTGCCCCCGAAGGGGAAGCTCTATCTCTAGAGTGGTCAAAGGATGTCAAGACCTGGTAAGGTTCTTCGCGTTGCTTCGAATTAAACCACATGCTCCACCGCTTGTGCGGGCCCCCGTCAATTCCTTTGAGTTTCAACCTTGCGGTCGTACTCCCCAGGCGGAGTGCTTAATGCGTTAGCTGCAGCACTGAAGGGCGGAAACCCTCCAACACTTAGCACTCATCGTTTACGGCGTGGACTACCAGGGTATCTAATCCTGTTTGCTCCCCACGCTTTCGAGCCTCAGCGTCAGTTACAGACCAGAGAGCCGCCTTCGCCACTGGTGTTCCTCCATATATCTACGCATTTCACCGCTACACATGGAATTCCACTCTCCTCTTCTGCACTCAAGTCTCCCAGTTTCCAATGACCCTCCCCGGTTGAGCCGGGGCTTTCACATCAGACTTAAGAAACCGCCTGCGCTCGCTTTACGCCCAATAAATCCGGACAACGCTTGCCACCTACGTATTACCGCGGCTGCTGGCACGTAGTTAGCCGTGGCTTTCTGGTTAGATACCGTCAAGGGATGAACAGTTACTCTCATCCTTGTTCTTCTCTAACAACAGAGTTTTACGATCCGAAAACCTTCTTCACTCACGCGGCGTTGCTCGGTCAGACTTTCGTCCATTGCCGAAGATTCCCTACTGCTGCCTCCCGTAGGAGTTTGGGCCGTGTCTCAGTCCCAATGTGGCCGATCACCCTCTCAGGTCGGCTATGCATCGTGGCCTTGGTGAGCCGTTACCTCACCAACTAGCTAATGCACCGCGGGTCCATCCATCAGCGACACCCGAAAGCGCCTTTCAAATCAAAACCATGCGGTTTTGATTGTTATACGGTATTAGCACCTGTTTCCAAGTGTTATCCCCTTCTGATGGGCAGGTTACCCACGTGTTACTCACCCGTTCGCCACTCTTCTTTTTCCGGTGGAGCAAGCTCCGGTGGAAAAAGAAGCGTTCGACTTGCATGTATTAGGCACGCCGCCAGCGTTCGTCCTGAGCCAGGATCAAACTCTCATAAAAAGTTCGAACAATCTTGCGATTGTTAAGCTCAATTTGTTTGCTAGCATATTGCTTGCTTGTTAAAAATGTTTGTTGTCTTGAATTGAATCAAGACGCCCTACACATTTGGTTTGTCTTACTTTGTTCAGTTTTCAAAGGTCTACTTCATCGGGAGTGTTTCCCGATTCGTTTTTGGCTGCCGTAGCAACTTTTATACCATATCAGAAAGACAAGCGATTGTCAACTCTTTTTTAAAAGTTTTTTTCGATTCCGTTTTTCGAAATCTTTCAGCAACTCATTTATCATAACTTATCGTTTGTTATTTGTCAAGAACTTTTTTAAAGTTTTTTTCGATAGAATCAAGCTTCGCAAGTGGTTCTTTTTAACGACTTAGTTATCTTATCACGTCTAAAAACATGTGTCAACTCTTTTTTGGAATTTTCATAAAATGTTTCAATGAAGCGCGACAACGTTGTTTAATATATCATTAAAAAAAATAAAGGTCAAGCTAAAATATTATTTAAGCTTGACCTTATTATAATTTCAACGATTGTCAAAAGTATTGTTTGCAGCTGTATTGCCAGTTTCTATAGATAAATCACAGCTTTTGAAACATAAGTTTTGTACTGCTTCGATTCGCCCGAATTCTTTTGCAGTTATTTGGCAATGAGAAAAGCAGACATCTTCTATAGGCTTTTCAGGAAATGCTACTAAATCAAAAGCTCGGGAAGGAAGTGAGTAACCTGGAGAAAGGCATGCCTGTACGTTTTTGATGTGTATGTCTTTGACTTTCGTCATTTGCTTTGATTCAGGTATTTCTTCAGCCACCGCTTGCCAACTTTCTGGCATTTGAGCAAGGTCATTGCTATTTTTTCTATTGTATTCATTATGCCAGTCCATTATCCAAGAAAAAGGAAATTGTACATCAATCATATTCAGATTTTCTACCCTGATATTTTCGATCACTCCCCCTCTTTCTTTTGAAGATTTCATTCGAATACCACAGTCTGACTGAAAAAAATCGATATCGTGAATATATACGTCACTAACTCCAGCACTAACTTCGCTACCAATAGTTACACCGTATCCTGAACGGATTTTACATCTAGCAACCTCGATTCTTGATGATTTTCGATTGACTCTTGCACCATTGCCATCTCTGCCAGACTTAATAGCAATACAATCATCACCACAGGCCAAATCACATTCATAGACACGCACATTTGTTGAAGAATCAATATCAATCCCATCTGTACTTGGTCCATCATTGTTGCGGATGATTACTTTTTCTACTAATACATCGTTAGAATAAGTGATTTGTAAGTTCCAAAAACCTGATTTCTGAAAAATCAAATCACGAACAACAACATGTTCTGCATGATACAGTAAACAAGCGCGTGGACGTTTAATAGCATAATCCGCAATCCAACGAAGTCCCTTTTGATCGTATTCAGCTCTTGTCCCGCTTTTTTGATCTTTTCCCCAATACAGCTCCCACCAATGGTCTCCTTGACCGTCGATTATTCCTTTTCCTTCTATAAGAATATCTTTCGCCGAGAGAACATTCAAAATCGCTGCTGGCCATTTCATTTCTACGCCGGCTACTCGTGTATCGATTTCTGGAAATGCTTCGATATCTGTTCTCCCCTTGAGGACTGCACCTTCTTCAAAGATAAGATGACTCTTATCTTTTAAAAAAAGGGCTCCGACTAAATAAATGCCTTTTGGAATAAATACAGGTAAGTGTTCTTTCGCACCTTGATCGATTGCTTTTTGCAGTATTATTGTATCATCTTGTTGAGTGTCGTTTGTTTTAAAGTTCAAAGCATTGATAATCCCTTTTTTTGTCCGCAATACGTTTCTCCCTATCTTTCATTGATTTTTTTCAATTCTTCACCAATAAATACAGTTTTTGAACGATTCAGTGGGTAACCTACTAGCAAAATGATTGCGGATACAAATAAGCAGAATGCTGGTAACAAGTTTGCCATCGTATAAATCCTTTCTTGTACTAAAACTGATTGGATGGCTCCACCTGTTGTAGACGATTGGTAACCAATGAGTGCCAGCATAAATCCGCCTACCGCTCCTGCACATGCTTGTCCTACTTTTCTCGCAAAAGAATTTACTCCATATACTGTTCCATCTTCTCTTAAGCCTGTCTTATATTGATGATAATCAATCACGTCAGTAATGAATGCCCAGACCATCAAATTGAATAAACCAGATCCTAAAGTAGCGATAAATAAAAGAATCAGATATACCCATGCATTTGTTATATGAAGGAAATACATCAGCAAGTACATACATGAAGAAGCAAGTAACGCAAATACGCTTGCTTCCTTTTTACCAAATAATTTTGTCAGCTTTGTAGCAAATGGTGCTAAAACTACTACTGTTCCGTAAGTAAATAAAAGAGCAACAGACATTGCTTGTTTATTATGGAAGTAATCATTGAATAAATAAGTCATATTCGTCCCAGCTAAAATCTGATTGATCACAATGAAAATGTCAACAATGACTAAAATAATCAGTGCTCGATTAGCTAACAAACCTTTTACCAACTGAGAAGCAGATACTTTTTCGTTTTTGACAACTCTTACTCTTTCAGTAGTCAATTTACAAGTTAACATATATGCGACAAATGCTATTGCAGCACATCCGATTGAAATCCAAAAGAAATGATTCCCTGAAACGACTTGTTGTCCACTCTTGTTATGGGTATACATTAAAATCGGAATGAAGAATCCTGTAGTTGATCCGCCAATCGCAGAACCAATGCTTCGGAACGTGGACAACGAGGTGCGGTCATTAGGATTTGAGCTAATTGCTGCTGCCATTGCTCCATACGGGATATTGATTGTTGAGAGAAAAATCCCATAAACAATGTATGAAACAAAAATATAAGCAATCTTCACCGTCATTGGAAGATGTTGGACGAATGGCAAAAACAAAATGACAGTCACTAAGCAAAATGGATACTTCATTTTTCTGATCCAAGGAATAAATCGGCCAGCTTCTGTTAACTCTGAGACATCACATAATCTTCCAACCATCACATCAGCAAACGCATCCAAAATTCTCGAAATCAAGAATAACGTACCTACGATTGCCCCTGAAACGCCAAGAACATTCGTATAATAAATCATCAAGAAACTATTGACTAAACCTAAAATAAAACAGTTACCTAGATCACCGAACATGTAGCCTATCTTATCGGAAATCCCAAATTCCTTTTTTTCTTTTTTTACTGTATTTGCTGTAACAGCATTTTGTGAAAGCATTTGAATTCCTCCTACCTCTTCTAGTAAACGTTTTCAAAATTATAACTCTTTTTTTCTTGTTTTTATATTCACAATGTTGGCTTTTTATTGCATTATCTTGACAGATAAAAAACAAAAAATAATCTAAAAACATTGATACATAAGATTGATAACTTTTTTACATAACAATATATAAAAACAAAAAAATTCACTAACTAGTGAAAATAAGTTAGTGAACCTCATTTATTAAAGAATTAAATTACAGATGATCTTTTCCATCATACTTGAAAAACTCAAAATCAGCATAACTTCCTCCTTTTTTATTTAGATCATGCACTGCTATCCCGATAAAATTTCCAGTAAACCCTCCTGAGAGTATACACATGTTTTTTTGCGGACCTACTTTCTTCCATTCTTCAGTTGATACGTCTTTCAAATGAAACTGTGCTGTCTCTTTCTTTACAGTGACTTTCAAAAAAGTCTTCTTTTCTGTGAGTGGAATCGTCCAATCTTCTATTTGTGCTACTCCGTTTTCTGATTCTATCATACGTAGGCATTTTCCCTTGTCCTCATTCCAAGTAACATAACAATAAATATAATTGGATTCATTTAAGTACAGTACCAGTCCAGCCATCTGATTAAAATTATTAGGCATGTATTCAAATGCTGTCTCCGCATCAAAAGTAAAATCCGTTTGCCGAATAGCTAACAAATGATGTTCGAAGGTAGATTGAAGAGATTCACCGGAAATCAGACGTAAAAAACCTGGTCTACATTTTGTATCACACCAATCAGCATTTGGCAAAATGCGTCTGGCATTCCAGTTCTTCTTTAGCTCTCCTTCAAATGTATCCATAAACTGATGATCTTTTTCTTGTTGTACCTCTTCATTTGTCTCAATCATTATTTCTTCCATCGGAGTTGTCTGGCTATCTTTAAGTCTTAACCAATCGTCGGACGTCCAATACACTTCTTGAATAGCGGTTTCTCTTCCCAAAATAGCCGCACCGTTTAATGGTCTGGTACAAAGATATGTCATGTACCATCTTCCTGACGGGGTTTGTACTAAGCTCCCATGTCCTGTACATTGCAATGTAGAAGCAGGTTTGTCACTAGCTGTCAGCATAGGAAAACCAGGATCAAGCTCGTAAGGACCAGTAATATTCTTTGCTCGGCAAACTGTAACTGAATGTCCTCTTCCTGTACCGCCTTCTGCCGTCATCAAATAATAATACCCGTTACGAAAATACAAATGTGGTGCCTCCGTTTTCGCTAATTCTGTACCTGCAAATATTTTATAGATGGGACCATCAAGCTTCTTCTTCTCTGCATCATATTCTTGTAATACGATACCGCTGGATTTATTCGGTGTGTCCAGACGATAATCCCATAGTTCATTGACAAGCCATTTTTTTCCCGTTTCAAGATCATGGAACAAAGAAGGATCAAAGCCGTTACTATTTAAATAAATTGGTTCGGACCAAGGACCTGTGATCTCAGATGCAGTGATCAAATAATTGTGGACATCTTTAAACGGACGGCCTGCACTTTTGACATCTGTGTAAACAAGATAAAACAATCCATCAGCATAACTGATCTGTGGCGCCCATATACTTCCATTTGTAGGATTTCCTTGCAAAGATACTTGAGTGGTCAAAATATCCGTTGTATGTGACCAGTTGACTAAATTTTTCGACTCATATACTCGGATTCCTGGAAGCCATTCAAAAGAGGAGACAATAATGTAATACCGCTCTTTCACTCTTAATATATTAGGATCTGGATTGAATCCTCTTAAAATAGGATTTTTCACTTTGATAGTCTGCATGATTCAGGCTCCTTTTCTCATTCTTACTCGATATAAACTGAATGCCCCAACTGCGAAATAAAAAAATGCAAAAGGAAACGCAATAAACTGAGTGCCAATCAACAATATGAATCCTGTTATAAAATACAAACCAGTGGCAGTTGTTAAGTATTTTCCTTTAGCAGTCAAAAACAATGCTACTGCTAAAAAAGCAAGTGAAATAAACAACACAACGGCAAACAGACTAGTCATGTCCTGTAATAATCCAAATGTATTTTCTAAAGACAAAGTTGGATGATCTACAGCAAGCGACTGATAACTTTTTTTAAACTCTGACGCAGACATATTACTTAAAGTAACTGCTAACCCGCCAAAGAAAATCAAAGATAGACTGCCACCGACCATTCCTAGCAATAGTTCCCATTTTCTTTTCATTTCTGAACCCCCTGCTTTTCTAAATGTATCCATTCAGGTCTTTTGATCGATGTTTCATAATTGTTATTACGTTCAGAGAATTTGACAGTCTGTTCATTTTTCTTGTCATCCCAATTATCCCAACCAGTTGGGTGAACATGCCCACCTATCTTACACGCTTCAAATAAGACATTTGCATACGGACGCCACGGTCTTCCTAAATAGACGTTTCTAGTATCAGGTTCTGCAGTGAGGGTACAGCTTTCAAAACGATACCCTGTTTTTTGATTTTTCGGCGTAGATGCTGCTGTGATGTATCCAGGATTTTTACTGGCTAAGCTATGGATATGACACTGATGAAAAACGGCATCTGCCCCACCAAATATGAAATCCACCGTTCCTTCAATCCAGCAATATTCATAGGTCTGACGACAATACTCAGGATTGGCAGAAGCCGGTGTACAAAAAGGAGTACCATCTTTTTGCAAATCAGGCAACGGACCCGTGCATAAGGTATCATGATAACCAGATAGTCGACAGTTTTTTAAAGATACGCGATCTCCTGAATTGAATAAAGCAACAGCCTGTCCTACCTTTTCTCCTGGACCTGCTGTATTTTCGATGTGAAGATTTTCTAATACGACATTCGATCCTTCTAAGAAAAAAGTAGCACTTCGGAAAGTCCCTAACTGGCTACCGTCAAGATACTCCTGTTTTGCAAAACGATTACCGGAGATAACTACTGTTCCTGCTCCCACAAGTTTAAAATTGGATAATCTGCTTTCTATATATTCATCATATCTTCCTTCTTTTACTATCAAGACCTTTGGATGGCTATCCGGCAGGCCTGCCAAATAATCGATTCCTTCTTGGATAGTTTCAAAATCCGTCGGGGTATCTATAGCATTCTTTCCAATTATCAGTTTGTCTTTCATCCTCATAAATGCTCCCTTATGAATTGTTTCCAAATGTTTCTCATTTCTTGTGTTTCCATATGACCGCCTGTTAAAGAAAAAGAAGAAAAGTTTTCTGGACTACCCATTGATTGATACTTTTTGTCCAGCCCTTTTCTCAGCTTCAGTACGCCTTCGTCCAAGCACATCGTATCGTTTTTTCCAACTAAGCTAAGACGAGGGCGCGGAGCGATTTTTTCTTGGATTGCTAACGTTGTATAAGCTGTCAATAGATTTGGCACATAGTAATAAAACCCATGATGATCTAGGTGGCGATGTAGCAAAAGTGTTTCGATGTCCACCTGTGCTGCTAGATCAATACAAACTTTGACACGAGAATCCAATGCTGCCACCCACCAGCTTAATAAGCCTCCCATAGAAAGACCAATCGTTGCGAGCCGTTGAGTATCTGTGTCTTCCCTTGTCTCCAAATAATCGATCAAGCTGATCACATCATAAATACGCATTCCCCATAACGTTTTTCCTGTTAATAAAAATTGTTTGAACAACTCGCTTTCAGAAATACCTCCGCGTTCTTCAAATCCCCAAGCATCAATCGACCAAACAGCATATCCCATTCCTGTCAGTACTTCTGCAAAAGATGGAGAAGCTTATCAGATCGCCAGAAATTCTATCATTGAATTAGTCGCTCATGCAGAAAATTTTGGCGTAACTGTTGCTGTTGAAGCAGGGATCAATCATCCAATCTATAACTATCAGTTAGCTAAACGTTTAATCGATGAAGTAGCTTCACAAAATTTAAAAATCATTTTAGATTGTGCGAATTTGATGCATAAAGAAAATCATGCTGATCAGGAAAAAGTGATCCGAGGTGCCTTGGACAATTTACATGGTTATATTACAGCGCTTCATCTCAAAGACTATATCATGGAAAATGGAAAGATCCGCATGGTACCTGTTGGCAAGGGCTGTTTAGATTTCCGCCCGGTACTGCATTATATCAAATATGAGCGTCCTCTAATGTACGCCACTCTTGAAGCTACTCCTGAGATTTATGTTCCTGAAGCAATAGAACACTTGCAGTTTATTTACCAAGATTGTTAAGGAGAAGATTATGGAGGAACGAATACAGAAAAGTTATCAAAAATATCATGCAAATGCTTTTCAGACATTGCTGCATCTTTATCAGGGAAATTATTGGCGTTTTGCCATGTCAGGACTCTTTTTTATTATTAAACATCTTCCATCTTGGTTAATGCCGATCGCTATTGCCAATGTAATCAATGCAGCTTCATCGAAAGATTCTTCTCAGTTGCAGGCCATTTATTTCAACGCTTTTTTGATGGCTTGTCTGATTGGTCAAAATATATTGACGAATTATTTTCATGTAAAATACCATAGCACTTCGATCCGTCAAGTAGAAGCTGGACTAAGAGCGACCCTTATCAAGAAAATCCAAGAACTTTCTATTCCTTATCAAAAAGAATTGCAATCTGGACGAATCCAGTCAAAGATCATCCGTGATGTAGAAGCTATCCAAACGTTGTCCTCTCAAGTATTTGTCAGCGGATTAAATATCGCTGTCAATTTATTCGTAGCTTTAGGTATCACGCTTTATAAAAGTCCTGTTGTTTTCATGTTTTTCTTATTGACTGTTCCTCTCGCCGCATTCGTTACTCTCTTTTTCCGTAAAAGGATCAGACAGTCCAACTCAGACTTCAGGCAAGAAATGGAAGAGACTTCTGCAAAAGTGATCGAAGTGATCGAATTAGCACCGATTGCTCGAGCTCATGGGTTAGAAAAACACGAAACAACTCGCTTAAATAAGCATTTTACTCAAATCTATGAAAAAGGATTCCACTTAGATATCCTGCAATCTGTTTTCGGATCAGTCAGCTGGGCTAGTTTTCAGATATTTCAGCTGATTTGTTTGATTTTCACTGGGATATTAGCTTTACAAGGGCGCATCCAACCCGGCGATGTCGTTATGTATCAGACGTATTTCACGACGATCGTCAATTCCGTTTCTGGAATGATCACGCTGATTCCTACGATTTCAAAAGGCATGGAATCTATCACTTCTATTGGCGAACTGTTGATTGCTGGCGATGTAGAAACTTATCACGGTAAGAAAAAAATCCAACATTTGGATGGAAATTTTCGTTTTGAGGATGTTTCTTTTCATTACCCGGACTCACTCAAGCCGATTATCGATCATTTTTCTCTAGAGGTGAAAGCTGGAGAAACAATTGCTTTTGTTGGGCCATCTGGTTCTGGAAAATCTACACTCCTTAACTTATTGATTGGATTTATCCAGCCGTCTTCAGGGAGGATTTTCCTAGATAATCAGCCTTTGGATGAATTGGATATGCGAAGTGTGCGTAATTATTTAGCCGTTGTTCCTCAAACCACTTTGTTGTTCTCCGCTTCGATCAAAGAGAACATCACTTATGGCTTGAAAAACGTATCAAAAGAACGTTTAGATGAAGTCATCGAAGCTGCGCAACTTTCTTCACTGATTGAACAGCTTCCTGATGGTCTAGATACCTTAGTAGGCGAACATGGCAACAAGCTGTCTGGTGGCCAAAAGCAACGTATCTCCATTGCACGAGCGTTGATACGTCAGCCAAAAATCATTTTGCTAGATGAAGCAACCTCAGCTTTAGATAACCAGTCAGAGAAAAAAATCCAGCAGGCCCTGAATTACCTGACAGAAACACCCACTACTTTTATTGTGGCTCATCGGCTTTCAACGATCAAAGAGGCAGATAAAATCGTTGTGATCGATGAAGGAAAAATCGTTGAAATAGGTACTTACGAAGAACTGTTAGCTCAAAAAGGCTATTTCTACCGCTTGAAAAATGAATGACAAAAAAATAGAAGCTATGACAAGACTTTTGTCGTAGCTCCTATTTTTGAATAAAAGGTGTTCTCCTGCCAACTCCTCGGTCACAAGTCACAATAGTCATCAAACATGAGAAGCTGTTTTTTGAAATTGTTCCTTGTAACTCAGAGCTAAACGGTAGGCTCACGACCTCTTGGTAAACGGTGTTCAAGAGATAGCCTATCGGCAATAAGAAGCAATTTTGTCATCGCTCAAGGCCGAACGTCTCTTTCACACCCTCTGTTGTTTCATAAAATAGTTTTATTCGCTGTAAAGGTCGCGAACTGGTGTCATGATGATACGGTTCAAGTCATTGATGATTGTACTGAAGCCTTGCTCTTTTTGCATCAAGTCATTGATTACTTCTTCTGATTGGATTTTCACAGCCATTTCTTGTGCTTTCATTGCATCTTCGTCGCTGAATTCTTGTCCACTCATTTGTTTTTCTTGTAATTCGATTTGCATCGCTTGGAAGTCTTTGAACAGTTTGTGTGCTTCTTCGTTTGCTTGTACTTTCTCGTACGCTTCTTTCAACGCTTTGAATTCTGGTAATTCACGGATCTCACGTTCGATTTGATTCGCGCTATCGTAGATGTTTGACATGTTATGCCCTCTTTTCTTTTAGTAGTTACTCTCTATTGTAACATGGGGTTATTCGTTTTCAAAGGGTCTACTCTCCTTGATATTTCCGCCAGAGGTCTTTAGCCGCTTCACCAATTCCCTGAACGCCTTCTTTCACCATATCGCCGAAGTTTTTCAGCCCTTCTTTTGCTTGTTCACCATATTGATTCAAGTTATCTTGCCAATTTCCAGACTCTCCATTAGAATTTCCTGTGTTTCCAACTTGATCTGCAGCTACCACTTGTCCTCCTGTGGCATAGGCATCTGCTACACTAAATCCTGTTTTTGAAGTATACGGAAGGATGCCTTCTGCCGCTGATTTGAAGACTTTCCCGACAACATTTCCACTTGTCCCTTCCAAATAGTGCAGCTTGCTGGATTCTTCGTAACCCATCCATGTCGAAATCACTACGTCTGGTGTGTAACCGATCATCCATTGGTCATTTGCTTTTGTGGCATCGAAATTAGTTTCTGTGGTTCCTGTTTTCCCTGCTATCGTATAACCTGCAGGATTCGCAGCAGCCGCTGTTCCATTTGAAAATGTACCAAGAAGCATGCTGGTCATTTCATCGGCTGTTTCCTTTGATATGACCTGTTTTGGTTTTTTGTTTGTGTTATCGACGATCACCGCTCCAGTCGAATCAACGATTTTCGTGATAAGATGCGGCGTATACATCTGACCATCATTGGCAAATGCACTGTAAGCACCCGCCATGATCAATGGAGATACTCCTTTTTCCAGTCCACCAAGAGCTAAGCCATAATACTTATCAGATTTTGCTAAAGGCAGGCCGAATTCTTCTGCTTTATCATATCCTTTTTGTAAACCGATCTCATGCAAAAGCCATACAGCAGGCAAATTCAAACTTTGTGCAACAGCTTGATACATCGGTACTTCTCCTTGGTATGTCCCGTCAAAATTATGCGCATCGTAATAACTTTGCGGTTCGTCTTTCAAGATACTGGAAGGCTTGTATCCAGCTTCCAGTGCTGGTGTATATACGCTTAATGGTTTGATCGTTGATCCTGGTGAACGACGCATCTGTGTAGCAAAGCTGAATCCTCTAAAGACATGATCTCCTCTTCGTCCTACTAGTGCTTGTACACCACCTGTATTCGGATCTAAAGCTACTGAAGCAGATTGGACCATGGCACCATCTGAAGCATTTGCTGGGAATAATGCACTGTTTTGATAAGTAGCTTCTAATTGCTTTTGATAATCCTGATCTAAAGCTGTATAGATTTTATAGCCTTTATTCATGACATCTTCTTCATCAAGACCATACTCGTTAACTGCTTCATCGATCACTGCATCAAAATAATAAGGATAACGATAACCAGAATCTGAATTATCGTATGTGTCATTAAGATACGCGCTGATATCTGTCTGGCTTTCTGCTTGTTCTTGTTCTTTTGTGATTTTTCCGTTTTCTTCCATTACACTTAGTACTGTGTTTTTCCGATCATTCGCATTTTCTGGGTGATCGATCGGATTATAAATACCAGGACCTTTCAGCATTCCTGCCAAAGTAGCAGCCTCAGACAGCGTAACATTCGTTGCATCTACTCCAAAATACTTTCTGGAAGCGTCTTGGACACCCCATACCCCGTTGCCAAAATAGGCATTGTTAAGATACATGGTCAAGATTTCTTCTTTGCTGTACTTCTTTTCGATCTCGATTGCCAAAAATAATTCCTTCGCTTTTCGATCAAACGTTTGGTCTAATGTCAGATACGCATTTTTGGCAAGCTGCTGAGTGATCGTACTTCCTCCGCCCCCTGATGTTCCGCCAGACAAGACCATTCGGACTGCTGCACGGGCAATCCCTTTGATATCAAACCCGTGATGCTCGTAAAAATTCCTATCTTCTGTCGAGATTACTGCATCTTGGATATAGGGAGAAATCGCGTTTAATTCTACATATGTTCCTTTTTGGGCGTACAGTGTGCCAGCTTCTTCGTTTTTCTTATCATAAATGACTGTCGATTGGCTTAATCCTGATTTTAACGTTTCGACATTTGCTTGTTTTGCTAAAATAAAGAGGTAGATACTTGTCACTAAGACACAGATCAAACCAATCAGCAAAATCAATTTGTTCACATGATATTTTTTCCAGATGCGCTTTCGCCATCGATGGAATTGTCCGAGATATGGTCTGATCCAACGCCAAAAACTGATCAAAGCAGCTTTTATCTTTTCTAAAATGCTTTGAAAATCCATTTGCTTCTTCTCCTGTCTATTCGATTCAATCGTCTTATTTTACCATAGTGAAAGAGTGTTTTCTTCCTGCTTAAGTTGTAGTTCAATATGTTTTTTTACGTTAGTGCAAGTAGAGTAACATAAGAATGAACAGAAAAATGTAAGTTTTTTCTTAAATATGTTTTAAAAATGGTACAATTAGTCTGCAATTGCACTGAAAGGAGTACACTTGTGAAAATCACGATCACTTTACCTATGAACCATCCTGAAACAACGATTCGCGACTTGCTTGAAAAGGAATGGTTAGTCCCTAGAAAGGTTCGACACTTTTTGCGTATACGTAAAAACGTTTGGATCAATCAACAACCTGCTTTGTTCCATCATGAAGTAAAGGGCAATGACCAGATCACATTGTTATTCGAAGAAACAGATTATAATTATCAAGAAGTCCAGCTTGGAGATGCGGCGCACATCCGCGTTTTACATGAAGATGAGCATTTGATTATAGTTGATAAGCCTGCAGGAATGAAGACTCATCCAAATGAACCGACAGAAAACAGTACCTTGCTCAATCATTTAGCTGCTTATCTCGACACTAAACAGCAACGACCTTACGTTGTCCATCGCTTGGACAAAGAAACAAGCGGTGCCGTTTTATTTGCAAAAAATCCATTTGTCTTGCCGATACTTGGAAGAATGTTGGAACAAAAAATGATCTATCGGAGATATCAAGCCATCGTATGGGGAGAAATTGCCAAAGATATGACCATCACCAATAAAATTGGACGAGATCGCCATGATCGGAGAAAAAGGGTCGTAGATGATAAAAATGGTCAGAGCGCCTTGACACATGTCACTGTCAACAAAGTACTTTCTGAACAAACACAAGTCTATTGTGTTTTGGAAACCGGACGTACACACCAGATCAGAGTTCATTTAGCTCATAAGGGACATCCGATCGTTGGAGACCCTCTCTACCAAAATAGAACAGCTGAACGACTGATGCTCCATGCATTAGAACTGCACATGATCCATCCATTTACTCAAGAAAAAATAGTCGGTAAAGCTTTACCTGGATTATGGGAATAGAAAGAAAAAAGAACAGAGTCTTATCAGCAGATAATGATAAGACTCTGTTCTTTTTGTGTAATTTGTCTGCTTACTTTTGATGTTCGTGTTCTGCTAACAGCAAACTACCGATAATCCCACTTTCATTCGGCAGTCCCCAACGAACGATATATTCACTTACTTGAGGTGTTTCCATATAACCACCCATCAATTCAACAAATTGCTGACGGATTTTTTGAAGGAGATGATCCTGATTCATTACCCCACCGCCTAAAATAATCTTTTCAGGTGCTAACGTCAACGTATAGTTGATCAGTGCTTGAGCAATATAATAAGCCTGAATAGCCCAAACAGGATGATCTTGCGGCAGATCTTGCCCTTTGATCCCTGTGCGTGCCTCAATAGACGGTCCTGCTGCTAATCCTTCTAAACAATCTTTATGATAAGGACAAGTACCTTCATAATGGTCATCTGGATGGCGTTTCACCCAAATATGTCCCATTTCAGGATGTGCGATCCCTGAAAAAATTTCTTCATTGATCACGACACCTGCACCGATTCCTGTTCCCACGGTAAGGTAAATACAACTATTTTTTCCTTGTGCTGCTCCTTGCTTCAATTCCCCATATGCAGCAGCATTGACATCCGTTGTCCAAGCAGCAGGAATATTGTAGCGTTCCTTGATTGTGCCAAGAAAATCGAATTGTGCCCACCCTTTTTTGGGAGTTGCCAAAACGTATCCGTAATTATCTTTTGTTTTGTCGATACCGATCGGGCCGAATGAGCCAATCCCGATTCCCTTCAATTCATAACGATCAAAAAATTCAAATACCTGATCCAATGTTTCTTCTGGTGTTGTGGTAGGGATACTTAATTTTTCTAAAATTTCTCCACCATCTGAAACCGCACACACAAATTTTGTTCCGCCTGCTTCTATTCCGCCATACATTCGTTTTCCTCCTCGAATCCGATTGTCCGAATCTCATAAGGTTGGATTATTGGGACAACCGCTTGCTTCGTTGGTTCTTCAAGCAGATTCAATATGACAGTTTTTCCATTGTCTTTAGTTATTTCCAATTTTTCTAAATGACTAGACATATTGAAACCTCTTACTACTACTTTATCACTAAACTTGCTGCGTTTCAAAGCTGTAATTGCAAACGTTTCACTTTTTATCGTTAAATATTGTTGTTTTGAAATCAATGTTCCTTCATGATGTTTGATTTGTTGAGTGGAAAAAGGAATCTGTGCTGCGTATGCATGCAAATAAGTAGAGAATTTTTCTTCTGGTCCATGTAGTTCAATACTGTAATTGAACCGATGCTCACCTAGACACTGTGCTTCTGGTGTTGGAAAATATCCCCAATCGCCTAGTTCTCCCACACTGCGAAGTAGCGTCACTGCGATTTGTCCGTCTTCTGTTACTTCATATTCATTCAAACCAAAGTTTCCGACTGTTACACCGTACTCTTCATCATGAATATTGACAAATGCTTGCTGATGTTGCGGATTCGTGGGGTTTTCCCAACTTTTAGACACATGGTTTGGGCGCTTCACCACTTCAAAAATACTATCTGCTTCGTGATGTTCCACATGTAACTTTGTAGGAAACAAGACACGTAAGCGATGATCTTTCATCTGATTGTCGAGAGTCGTTTCAAAGTCGATTTTTTTACTATCTTTTCTGATTGTCATGATTGTTTTTATTTGAAGGATTCGTTTTTCTTTGGATCGTTCTGCTTTTCGATAACGAAATTCCACAACCATCTGCTGTTCTTTTTCTAAACGCTCGTCTGCAGAAACAGGGATTTCCATTTCCTGTAGAATACTTATTTTTGCTATTTCCGGTGTATCTACTAATACTTTTACTTCAGAGTTTTCTTTGTTACTGGATAGGATTGGCTGATCATAGAAAGGTTGTTTAAAGATATACTCATTTCCTATATCGCCGATATCTTCAAAAATATGCAGATTATTCAACTTTCGTTTGTTTTTGCGATCTTCCATTGTAATGGTACCATTTTTTTCAATCGTCAAATGTAGAGGGCCGTTTTCGATGATTCGTCCACTCTGATGAATCATTGTTTCCTTTTCTTCTGCTTTCGCTTCCCCTTCTACAAGCGCGAATGTTTCCCAAGAAAATGCTGGCATGTTTTCTAATGGTAAAGTCACTTTGATCATTTTTACCATATATGGCACACGGAAACGGTCTTTCGGCAAATCATAACCAAATTGGACAGTTTCTTCAGATAAAATAGCTGGTATAGTGGCCCCACTTTTTGTTTCTACATGATACTTACGTTTAGGCAAATTTTCTAACTCTTGATATAGTTGTTCAGGTATTCCTTCAGCGAATCTTTTTCTTTCTAATTCGATGGTTATTTCTGCTTCACCAGTTTTATCCATTCCTGCAGTATTTACAATGACAAATGGAAAGCTGTCTTTTGGGAATCCGGTCGTATCGATTGCTGCGGTCAGCTGTTCTAAGGAATCTTGTGCAAGATACTTTCCAACTTCATCTGCTTTTTCAAAACGAGGTATCATTTCCCGATGGACAGAATCGACTGAACAACCGCAAATACTGTCGTGAGGATGATTTTGCATTAATGTCTTCCAAGCATAATCTAATTGATCATGGGGGTAGTTTCCACTAACTTCATAAGCTATCGTCGCAAGTGGTTCTGTAATATTTTCTAGCTGTCGCTGGACCTTGGTATTCCATTGTTTTAAGTAAACCCGAGCAGATGCTGTATTGGCTAAAGTATACCAGCCATCCGTTTCTTGACTTGTCAATTCTCCTTCTACTGAGCCTAAGTCTTCTGGCACATCTTTTTGAACTGCTTCCAGATAGTCAGTAAAATTAGAATGAATAAACTCGTAATCTGGAAACAGTTCATTTGCGAGATGGATTGCTTTTGATATATCTTTTTGTACCGGTTGATGATCAACACCATTCATCATCAATAAGTGGTTCGTAGAGGCATATTGTTCTGCATCCGCTAATTTTTGCTTCCAAAAGGCAAGAGCTGCTTCTTTTTCTACTGGAATCTCATTCCCGTTGCTATACCAATTGGCAAATAGCAGACCAAAGATTGCTGTTTGATCAGGTCCTTTCCACCACATCTCTGAGTATTGGGAAGAATAGTTTTCTGCTTCCAAAACTTGATTATCAAAGCCAATTGGTTTTACACCACGGCCAAACGCTGCTGCTGAAATACCAGCTTGTTTCATTAATTGAGGCGTCTGTCCCATATTTCCAAATGTATCGGGAAAATAGCCTAACATGACAGGGGTTCCCAATTTACGGCTTTCTTCCATGCCAATCAGCATATTTCTCACGTTCGATTCCGAGCTGATAAGAAAATCATCTTGCAAGATATAAAATGGTCCAATTCTCAATTTTCCTTCATTGATTGCTTGTTGGATTGCCTGTCTTTTTTCTGGCCTTACTTGAAGATAGTCATCTAAAATAATCGTTTGCCCATCCAAATGAAAACTGTTGAAGGACGGATCAACTTCAAATAGCTCTAGTAGATCGTCTATCAATTCAATCAGTCGCATGTGATGCTGTTCGTAAGCCATGTACCATTCACGATCCCAGTGGCTATGAGAAATGATATATACTTTCTTTTTCATTTACGATACCTCCTACTTTTCTACTCTAATATCAAAGTAATCCATGACTAATTCGCAAAACATCATATTTGCCCAAGAAAACCATTCTCTCGTATAATTTTCAGGATTGTTCACATCGAATCCTTCGTGCATAAGGTGTGTTCCTGCGTCAGTTGCTACAAGTAAATTCAATATCCGCTCTTTTTCAGATTTGTCTGACGTTGTCATTCCTTCCATAGCTAATGCAATCGGCCAAACGTATTTTTCTGGCGTATGGGAGGATCCAATTCCTTTTGCGTACTTTCCTTCATAGAAATATGGATTTTCTTTACTCAACAATGTTCTTCTTGTTTGCAGATAATCTTCCTCTTGTTCAGAACAATATCCCAAGTAAGGTGCGGCGATCAGATTGGGCACATTACTGTCATCCATGACTGTGGCGTTTCCCATTCCATCTACTTCATATGCATAAATCGTTTGCCCTTTTTGATTAACCGTTCGTCCGTGATTCTGAATCCCATCTTGGATCTCTTTCTTCAATTTCTGTGTTTGCTGTACAATTTCTTTATCATCGAGTATCGTTTGAAAAATTTCTTCCACATAACCTAACACGACCACCGCAAACATATTGGATGGTACCAGATATCCATAACGGCAAGCATCATCGCTAGGACGGAAACCAGACCATGTCATTCCTGTAAAAGCTGTTTTTGCACCTCGACCGTCATTGATCAGCGTATCTTCTTTTCTTGTCGTGTCTCGTACAAATGTATAAGGAGAGTGTTCATGATCTTGCTCTGTTTTGAACACGTCCAAGATTTTTTTGATACCTTCAATAAAAGATTGATTGAATTGATCAGTTTTTCCTGTATTTTTGTAAAGAAGATAGGCCAACTGTATTGGGTAGCATAAAGAATCAATTTCATATTTTCTTTCCCAGATCCAATCGTTCATTTTTGTATGATCTGTTTGGTGGCCAGCACCGTTAGCTTCTTCGTTGAAGGCATTCGCATATGGATCGATATTGATATAAAAAAATTTCTTTTTGACTAACCCGCTGATCATGTCAGCTAATTCCTCATCTTCTTTTGCAATCACTAAATAAGGACGAACTTGTGCAGTAGAGTCTCTTAACCACATCGCTGGAATGTCTCCCGTCAATAAAAAGGTGGTTCCGTCATTTTGCTTTTTGACTGTTGTCAACAGAGTATTGGCAAATGCTGCTGTAAAATTCTTTGCCCAGTCCGCATGGATATCCCCACATTTTTGTGTGATATCTTCCATAAATTTCTGCACCGATTTTGGTATATCTTTATAAACCACTAATAAAACCTTCTTTCTATTTGATATATCTTTAAAGATTATACTTCATACAACCAATTATGTCTACGCTTTCAAAAAAATATCTTTTTATTTACTTTTTCATCCATTATGGTATCATTTAAATATGATATATCATTAAGAGGTGTTTATATGAATCAACCATTGTACCAGACAATATTTAATGATTTGCAAACGGCTATTTTAACTGGTGAATTACCTGTAGACAGCCAACTACCAACTGAAAAAGAACTTTCACGTACCTATAAAGTAAGCAGAATCACTTCCAAACGTGCATTGACTGAATTAGAGCAATTAGGACTTATTTATCGCGTTCGCGGGAAAGGCAGTTTCGTTAAATCCGCTTCTCCGGAACAGATGCTTGCTTCTCCTACAAAAACACGACGGATTCTGTTTCTTCTTCCATATGTCGCTGATTTGTCTGTTGGTGATTTTAGCAAGGGATTGAACCCTGTGATGCAAGATAAACAGATTGATGTCATGATGACGACGCTTGACTTTCTACAAAATAAAACAGCAAAAGAGCTAATCAATGAATTTGACGGATTGATTTATTATGCTCTTGATACAGAACAACATCTTGACTTACTTTTTGAGCTTTCATTGAAAGAATTCCCTGTCGTCGTATTAGATAAAAAAATCTATGAGTTACCTTTTCCTACCGTTCTTTCCGATAATTTCCAAGGCGGTGCGCTTGCTGCCTCTTATTTGATCGAACAGGGTCATTCAAAAATCGCTTATTTGTTTGGTACGCAGACTCATCCACAATCCGTTCGACAGCGTTACCTTGGTTACCTTGAAGCATTGGACAAAGCTGGTTTGACTTTCCACACTTCACTGGATGACAAAAGCGCGACATTAGATGAATTGCTTTCTTATATCACTAAGTATGAAGTAACTGCTTTTGTTTGTGAAAACGATGTTGTCGCTATCCAGACCATGAATCTCTTGAGACAGCATGGTTATCATATCCCTGAAGATTTTTCAATTATCGGATTTGATGATATCCAAGCAGCAGCTCTTGTTGACCCGCCACTGACAACCATCGCACAAGATTTTGAACAGTTAGGTAAGCTTGCGGGAGATGCTTTGGTCACTTGGTTAGAGACAAAAGATCGACCATCCGATAGTAAATTTCCAGTTTCATTCATCAAAAGACAATCAACAAAGGAGAAATAAAATGAATATCGGTCAAATAGATACTAGACATGCAACAGCGAATCAGCCAAATTTCTCTAATGGGAACTGCCAGCCTTATACTGGCGTTCCTTTTGGGATGAATTATTTTGCACCGCAAACTACGGATCAAAACGGCAGCTGGTGGTTTCATCCTGATGACCGCGTTTTTCAAGGCTACCGTCTTACCCATCAACCAAGTCCTTGGATGGGTGATTTCAGTCATATGCTGTTTACGCCGATCAATGGAAAACTACAGGAGAACACCCTTTTCCATGCTCAAAGTTTTTACCGCCCAGAAGAAAGTATATTTTGCCCGACTCATCTGTCGATCTGTCAATTACGTTATGGCATCTGTTCTACATTGATACCTAGCATGTATGGCGGAATCTTATCTATTGATTACAGCAAAAATGATAGCGGTTTACTTTTATCCTTTCCGGGACGCCATCAGCTCTTTGTTATAGATCCTTACACAGTGGAAGGAAAAATCACACATTTTGCTGGTTCAGAAGATCCTGATTTTTCTTTTTATTTTATATTGAGATTTGAATATCCTTTAACAATTGATGAGTTAGCTGTTTCCAACAAAAATAGCGACTCGATCCCGTTGTATTTTGAACAGACAAAAAAACAAACTATCCGATTTGGGACATCTTTTATCAGCTCGGAACAAGCAGCTTATAACCTGGAACTAGAACAAAACCAAAGCAAAGAGACTTACCTTGCTCACAGTCAAGAACAATGGCAGTCCTATTTTGATCGTATACAGCTCACACACCATGATCAACAACAATTGCGGACGTTTTATCATAATTTATATCGGGTGTTTTTATTTCCACAAACATTTTATGAAATTGATCCTAGTGGGCAAAAAATCCACTATGATACGACTAGTCGATCTATAAAACCTGGTGTTCTCTATACAAATAATGGTTTTTGGGATACGTATAAAACGGTTTATCCTCTTTATTCTTTGATTGCTGTAGAAAAATACGAAGAAATGCTGGAAGGTTTTTTGAACAGCTATAGAGAAAGTGGCTATTTGCCAAAATGGCTGTCTCCTGATGAACGTGGACTTATGCCTGGGACATTGATCGATGCGGTCATTGCAGATGCTGCTGTAAAAGATATCCGACGAGACTTGATGCCTGAATTTCTAACGGCAATGGAAAAAGGTGCTACGGTTCAAAGCAAACATCCAAATTATGGACGACAAGGAACAGAAGATTACTTGACATATGGCTATGTTCCTAATCACTACCACGAATCAGTCAATCACACATTAGACTATGCTTATAGCGATTTTTGTATTAGCCAAGTTGCCAAGGTACTAGAAGAGGAGGAAATGGCGAAGAAATATCAGCAGCAATCATTGAACTATCAAAATATCTTTGACTATGAGTCAGGATTTATGCGTTCAAAAGATAAAGATGGCAAGTTCAGAGAACCATTTTCAGCTAATCGTTGGGGACAAGATTATGCAGAAGGAAGTGCTTGGCAAAGCAGCTTTGCTGTTTATCACGATTTTTCAGGACTGATCGGAAAATATGGTGGCAGTGAGAGATATAAAGAAAAACTCATTGAGCTGTGCAATCAGCCCCCAACGTTTGACCCAGGAGGATATGGTTTTGAGATCCACGAAATGAGTGAGATGGCCGCGATAGAATTTGGACAATTAGCTATTTCAAACCAGCCAAGTTTTCACTATCCTTACTTGTTCAGTTATATAGGACAACCTGAAATGGCACAGCCACTGCTTAAACAGTTGATGACTCAGACCTTCGACGATTCTCCAATGGGTTACCCTGGAGATGAGGACAATGGAAGTATGTCCGCTTGGTATATCTTCAATAGTCTGGGATTTTATCCTGTCACGCCTGGAACCGGTGAATATGTTATCGGTATGCCATTAATTGACAAGGCTGTTTTGCTTTTGTCAAATGGAAAGGAATTGACGATTGAAGCAACGCCTAATCGGCCGCAGCAACAATTTATCCATAAAATCAAACGGGTGGACAAAGAATATACGAAATTATATTTTACCCATCAAGATTTGCTGAAAGGCGGCACGATCTCTTACCAATTAGGGATCGTCCCTCACCCTAAGAAATATCAAGCAAAAGATTTGCCTTTTTCCTTATCAAACTATAATTAACAAGAGGTTGTGAAAAAGCTGCCCTGCATCAAGTAATAAGAACAACCAAGCAAAAATAGCTCCTCATATTTTTCGTTTGGTTGGTCTTATTACCGCAGATGCAAGCTTTTGAACACCGTTTATTGAGAGGTTGTGAAATCAGCGTTCTGACCTGAGTATTAGAGAGACAAATGGCAAAATAGTTCCTCATATTTTGCCATTTTTTGAGCTAATACCGAGGGTCAGCTGATTGAACACCGTTTAGTGGAGAGGTCGTGAAAAAGCTGTTTAGTTTCGAGTATTAAGAAAAATTTTGTGAAAATGGCTTTTCACATTTTTGCATAAATTTGGCTTAATACCGAGAAACTGGCTTTTGAACTCCGTTTATCGAGAGGTCGTGAAAAAGCTGCCTTGCCTCAAGTAATAAGAACAGCCAAAAATTAGATTTCTAGACAATTTTTTATAAGTTATTTCATTACATTGGCTTTTTCTTTTATGATTCTCCACTGTTTTCTCGGTACTCTTTAGGGGATCTGCCGACGATTTTCTTGAATAATTTAGAGAAATACGTGGTGTTGTTGTAGCCAATCTCACTTGCTATCTCATTGATGTTTTGATTACTGTGCAAAAGCAGTTGTTTCGCTTTTTCCATACGTAAATGGTTCAAATAAGCTGAAAAACTTTTTTTCGTTTCTTTTTTGAACAGCTGTCCTAGATACATGACATTTAAATGCAGGTTTTCTGACACTTCTTTGAGTGTAAGTGGTTCTTGATAATGCTGGTGCAGGATTACGATTACTTTTTCCACATTGTCACTGTACTTTTTCTGTCTCTGATGCTTTTTGATGAATGACAGAAGTAGCTGCTGAAGTTCTTGCACCGTTTTTGCCTGATGGATTTTTTCGATTCCTTGTAAATATTCCTCATCTTCCAGATCAATCAATTCCCGTTGAATCTCCATAAACAGTAAAAAACTGGAATATCGTATATCTTCCGGCATCATGGCTGCTAACTGAAACTGTTCAAAAAAATCAGTGATCATTTTTTGAGCGACTTCCAATTGTTTATTTTGTAGCACGCGTCTGAAACTTGAAAAATCGATGGTTTGATCTTTTGTTTCTGCTTGTACTGCGTAAAAAACATGCTCGTCTTTATCTCCATAAAATTGATGCAACTGTAGATTGTCTTTCGCTTGTTGGAATGTTTCAGGGATTTTGTCCAAAAAATCTGTCTCTTCCCCGATACTAATCAGCCATTCCTGATCAGGAAAGTTTTCTTGAACAAAACAACAGAAGCCATCAACTTCATCTGCCTCCAACAACAACGCTGAAACACCTGTAAAGGCTAGTTTCTTCCATAACTTCATTTTTCTTCCTCCTAATTTTATGATTTATATTTTTGTTTCTTTATTCTTTTACTCCGCCGATTGTTAGACCTTTGACAAAATGCTTCTGGAAAAATGGATAGCTGATCGCAATAGGCAACGTCGAGATGACTACGATCGCCATTCTGTCAGATTCTCCTGGAACTGAGGCTAATCCGCCTGTCAATTGGCTTCCTGCTCCTGAATTTTGTGTCAGATATTGAATATTACTTTGGATTTTCATCAAAAGATACTGTAGTGGAACTAGCTTATCATCTTGGATGTATAGTAAAGCATTGAACCAGTCATTCCAGTAACCCAATGCGGCAAATAAACTGATTGTCGCAATACCTGGAACAGCTAACGGTAAAACGATCTGAACAAATATTCGCAGTTCGCTAGCTCCATCGATCCGTGCCGATTCAATAATCGAATCAGAGACCGAACGTTTAAAGAATGTGCGCATCACAATAATATTGAAGGGACTGACAGCCATTGGCAAGATCAATGCCCAAATCGTATCTTTTAACTGAAGAAGATTTGTCATAACAAGATAATTGGCCACCATCCCTGGTGAGAACAACATCGTAATCAAACAAAAAACGGTAAAAAAACGACGGAATGGAAAGTTTGACCGTGAAATCGCATAAGCATATAAAGAAGTAGCCGTGCTATTGATCAGTGTACCTAAAACAGTAACAAGTACAGTGACGAAAAGCGCTTGGAAAATTTTATCCTGCATCTGGTCGAACAAGTACGTATAACCAAATATACTGAACTTTTCTGGCCAAAAACTGTACCCGTGAGTCGACAATATGGACTCATCGGTAAAAGAGATGGCGATAACAAATATAAATGGCAAAATACAGGAAATAGCAAAGAGTGCAATCATTATATTAGAGAAAAAATTAGCAGTCTTATTGAAAGAGCGGACTTGGACTCTCTCCACTTTCTTTTTTTTCATTTTTTTCCTCCTTAGAATAATGCAGAATCGCTATCAAAACGTCGGGCGATCGTATTTGTGATCATCAACAAGACAAAGCCGACAACTGATTGGTAAAGTCCTGCAGCAGCCGTCATACCAAAATCTCCTGTGGATGTCAGGCCATTGTAGATATACGTATCCAAAACTTGAGTCACATCATATAATGCACCGGAATTCCTAGGAATGTTATAAAACAGGCCAAAATCAGCTCGGAAAATGTTTCCTACGGCTAAAATCGTTAAAATCGTCATTAGTGGAATAAGTTGTGGTATCGTCACATGTTTGATCTGCTGCCATTTGCTAGCTCCATCAACCATAGCAGCTTCATAATAAGTCGGATCGATTCCCATAACAGATGCAAAGTAAATAATGCTGTTATAACCAATCCCTTTCCATGTACCAATGAACACCAAGATAAACGGCCAATATTTCGGTTCATTATACCAATTGACAGCTTCTCCTCCATGTCCAGTGATCCACTGATTGAATATTCCTTTGTCAGGACTTAAAAAAGCGTAAACAAAGTAACTGATAATGACCCAAGATAGAAAATAAGGTAGTAAGGACATCGTTTGATAAACTTTAACGAGTCGTTTATTTCTCAACTCGCTCATAATGATTGCAAATACGACTGAGATCAGCAGATTCAAAAGGATAAATGCTACATTATATAAAATTGTATTTTTAGTGATGAGAAATGCTTGATCCGAAGAAAATAAAAATTTGAAATTTTCCCAACCCACCCAAGGACTTTCCCTCAAGCTAGCCAAGAACCCATCTGCTGAAATATGAAAATTTTTGAATGCTACGACATTCGCCATTACAGGTATGTAAAAGAAAAAAATCATCCAAAGCATACCCGGTACAGCCATCAGGACAAGTGCTTTATAACGCCATAGATTCATAAAAAAATGATTGAACCCCTTTCGTTTTTTCATCTAAAAACCCCTTTCGATTCATTCGCAACGTAATTATAGCGCTTTCAATAATGAGAATAAATAAACAAAGTATAGGGAAAATGAAACAAAGTATAGGAGAGGTTGTGAAATCAGCGTTTTGTCCTGAGTATTAGAGAAAAAAACGGGAAAATAGTTCCTCATATTTTGCCGTTTTTTGAGCTAATACCGAGGGTCAGCTGATTGAACACCGTTTATCAGAGGTTGTGAATTCAGCGTTTTGGCCTTAGTATTAGGGAGATCGTGTCCTTACTATCTAACTCTGAGTCACAAGGAACAATGGGGACTGTGACAAAAGTCTTGTCACAGTCCCTTATTCCGAACAAACGGTCTTCCAGAAGTAGCTTCTACGGAAATAAGCCGAAATTTCACAAAAAAGCCATCCGAAAGTCAGACGGACAAGTCTGCTTTTCAGATGGCGCTACAACTACTCTGCTTATTCTTTTAGCTATCCATTCAATTATTTTTCTCTCACTTGTTCTAGCTCTTCTTTGGTCATGGGTCGATATTGCCCTTTATTCAAATCTTTAGGCAGCCAAAATTTTCCCATACGGATTCTTTTTAAATATAAGACTTCTTTTCCTACTGCTTTGACCATTCGCTTAACTTGGTGAAACTTTCCTTCATGCAAAATCAGACGGATAATTGAAGTTTCTGTCTCTTGATCTACTTGATCAATTTGGAGCTTTGCCGGCAATGTCTGCTCATCGCCATCAATAATCAGTCCTTCTGCAAATAAACGGATATCTTCTTCTGTCATTATACCGCTAACCTCAGCTAGATATTCTTTCTCCACATGTTTTTTAGGTGATAGTAACTGATGGGCAAACACCCCGTCATTCGTTAAAATCAAGAGGCCCTCTGTGTCTTTATCTAATCGGCCGACTGGAAAAAGATCTTCCCGATAATCCTGGTCTTCCAATAAATCGATTACGGTTTGATCATGATTATCCTGAGTAGCAGAAATGACTCCTGCAGGTTTATGCAAAATGTAGTAAAAATCTTTTTGATACGTAATGATTTCTCCTAAATAAGTAACCGCATCTTCGAATTCATTTACTTGCGCTTTATCGCTTTTCACCACTTGTCCATTGACTTCGATTGTTCCTTTTTTGATCAATCCTTTGACTTCTTTGCGGCTGCCAAGTCCCATATCTGCTAAAAACTTATCTAAACGCATGCGTTTCCCCCATTTCAAAAGAGCATCAATCTAGCTCTTCTGATTCACTTATTTTATTTTTAATTTATGTCGTAAACGCGCTATTCCTGGTCCTAGTAGTCTTTCTGCCAAGCGGATTTTCAAAGCTAAATAACCATACACTAAAGCCCCTATACCTGCTACTACAAGAATCAACAATAGAGACTGGAATTTGCTATCTTCGTTTAAAAAAGCACCAAAAATCATCTTTGTGATCCACGAAGCCAAAAGCATAATCAAGGTAAGAATAAAGATCAGCAATGTCCTGCGCCAGACAAAACTTGGTTTAAAGCGGGCTACTTCATGGATTCTCTTTAAGATCAAGGTACAAGACACAGCAAATCCGATCATTGTCGCCAATAAAGGGCCGTATACTTCAAATAAACGAATGGCTGGGTATTGAAGAAGGAGTTTCACTAGAAACCCAATAACCAAATAATTAATTGCCGCCTTGTTTTCAAACATTCCTTGCAGCATGTTGGAAACTAGCATATATAGTCCTAGGAAGAGTCCTACAAAACTTGCTTGGATCAGTACATTACTTCCTAGAGAATCCGGTGTATAAAATAATGTATTTAGCGGATAGGCAAGTAACATAACACCAAATGTCGCCGGAAACATAAAAAATGAAAACAACTGTAAATTTCCGCTTGTCAATTTTGCCAGACCTACTCGATCTTTCAACGTAACAGCTTCTGTAATCAACGGTAACCCAGTAGACGCGATCGATGTTGCCAATGCGATAACTACCATCGTCAACTTATCTGGATTGGCACTAAAAATCGAAAAAAGATCCAGTAACTGTGCATTGGAATACTCGGTGGATGCAGACATGATCTTCATAAAAGTGAACTGATCGACTAATTTGAAGATCGTTACCCCTGAACCCACAATAATAAACGGAATCGCTTCTTTAACGGTATCTAACAACAATTCCTTCGTTGCAATATTTACTTTGTTTTCGCTGTAGTGAATAAACGCCGATGTATACGCTTGATGTTTCTTCAAAAAATACAAAAGGACAAGAATACTTGCTAGCATACCGATAAATGCCGCGAAAGTTGATTGCGTGACCGCCGTCACATAGTCACCATCCATGACTTTCATGATGATGAATGTAGCCAATAGCATATAAAAAATACGTGCCACCTGTTCTACAATCTGCGACAGCGCATAAGGCATCATCTCTTGATTGCCTTGAAAATACCCTCGTATCACACTCATAAAAGGAAAAACCAATACAGCGATACTCAAAGAACGCATCGTTGGAATCAGTTCTTCTCCGCCACCAGAAGCATGAGCTAGCCAAGGAGAGGCGATGTACATGAACAAAGCAAACAATAGGCCTAACCCGCCCATCATCTGTAATGCACGGATAAATAATCGTCGTGAAGTGCCATATTCATTCAATGAATTATAGTGTGCAGTTTGTTTTGCAATCGCAGCAGGTATTCCTGCTGTAGAGATCAGTAGAAACAATGCATATATATTGTATCCCATATTGAATAATCCATTGGCAGCCTTAGCATTTTCGCCCATCCAAGCATACCAGGGAATGATATAGACAGCGCCTAGCAATCTTGAAATGATATTACTGGCGGTCATCCAAGCAGAGCCTCGTGCCATTTTTTCTTGCGGTGTTAATTGATCTAATGCTGGTTTTCTTTGATTATCCATCGGTCAGATTCCAACTTTCTACAAAACATTACTATCATTTTAATTGGTAAAACAGAAACTGGCAATCGATTTTATATAACTTTTATAAGAACAATCGTTTTTTTGAATTCGGTTTCGTTTTTTTGGTAAAGTAAAGAAATATACAGCCTTTTATGGCTAACATTTATAGGAGATATCAATGACACAAGAAATAAAAAAACTACCCGTTATATTTTTAGGTCTTTTCTTTATCACAGTTGGATTGAATTGGTTCTTGCTCCCTCACGATATAGCTTCCGCCGGAGTGGGCGCCATCGGACATTTAGTTGAAACGGCCTTTTCTATCCAACGCTCAGTTACTGTTTGGAGCATCAATCTTATGATGCTGCTTCTAGCCGCTGTCCTATTAGGAAAATCAGTATTTTTTAAGACTGTAGCGGGAAGTCTGCTTTTTCCTGTTGTTTTAGAGATTGTTCCAAAAGTGGAAATGATCTCCTCACATTTCTTTTCACTGATTTCAGGAAGTCTTTTGTTCAGTCTTGGGGTTTACACATTGTACACAGTCGGGGCCTCAAATGGCGGTATAACGATACCGCCGATTATTTTCCACAAATTTTTTCGACTTCCAATACCGCAAGGACTTTTACTTACCAATAGTCTTATCGTCTTTTTGAATTATTATGTTTTTGGATTGTTGGAGACACTATTCGTTCTCCTATCTATTACAGTCAGTTCATTGTTTATGAAAATACTCATCCGCTTGTCCCCTGTGTCAAGAAAATTTGAATAAAGCTGGATTTTGTCATAGCGGAAACAAACGATATATTAAAAAGAGTGTGCTATAATAAACCAAGAAATTGAATGAAGCGAGGGATCAATCAATGAGCTTCTCTTTAGAAGACATCCGTCATTTACTATTAAAAGAAAATCTATTAAAAGAATTTGTTTCAACAAGAGGCTGGCATCTTGATGTACCAGAAAAAGCTGAATTTCTTCAGTTAAGTTATGATTCAAGAAAAGCTGATGCTTCTACTTTGTTTTTCTGTAAAGGAATGAATTTCAAAGAAGAATATTTGGATTCAGCAATCGAACAGGGTATTCAATATTATGTATCAGAACAACCATACGAAAATTCAGCAGTAGGAATCATCGTAACGGATATCCGTAAAGCAATGGCGCTTCTTGCTATGGCTTTTTACGACTATCCGCAAAATAAATTGAAAGTGATCGGATTCACTGGAACAAAAGGTAAAACAACTGCTGCGTACTTTACAAAAGCAATCTTGGATCACACAACAAATAAAAAAACAGCATTGCTTTCTACTATGAATACAACGTTAAATGGCAAAACATATTTCAAATCCCATTTGACAACGCCTGAGTCATTAGATTTATATCGTATGATGTCAGAAGCAGTTGAAAATGGTATGACTCATCTAGTGATGGAAGTTTCTTCACAAGCTTACAAAACACAACGCGTATACGGCTTGACTTTAGATGTCGGAATCTTCTTGAATATCTCGCCTGACCATATCAGTCCGATCGAACATCCGACATTTGATGACTATTTCTATTGCAAGCGACAATTGATCTTGAATTCAAAAACAGTTGTTTTAAATCATGAAAGTGACTATTTTGATTTACTTAGGGAAACAGCCGATCTATTCCAGATTCCAACGATCACTTATGGTCGTTTGGAAGAAAGCAATTATCAAGTGATCCGTTCAGATAAAGGTACTCACGGTTTTACTTTATCTTCTCATGAAGATCGCTTAGCTATCTGCGATACTGCTTATGATATTTTGCTGGCTGGAGGATTCAACCAAGAAAATGCAGCCAGTGCGATCATTGCCGCAGCACTAACAGGTGCCTCCAGTCAAGATGCACAAGACGGATTAAAAGAAGCTCGTGTACCAGGCCGAATGGATCAATTGATCCAATCCAATGGAGCGCATGTCTATGTGGACTATGCACATAATTATCTAAGCTTGAAAACATTGCTGGAATTTGCCAAAAATGAACATCCAGATGGCCGTGTAATTGTTGTATTAGGCAGCCCAGGAAACAAAGCAATCTCCCGTCGACATGATTTTGGAAAAGTGCTATCAGAAACAGCTGACATCGCCTTTTTGACGGCAGATGACCCAGCATTTGAAGATCCGAAAAAAATCGCGGAAGAAATCAATGAAGCAATTACTAATCCAGATTTGATCGTTCATTATGAAATGGATCGTCCTGAAGCGATTCGACGCGCTTTAGCAGAAAGCGCTCCGCAAGATTCAGTCGTTATTGCGGGAAAAGGCGTGGATCCCTATCAAAAAATCAATGGTGTAGATGAACCTTATGAAGGGGATTATGCAATCGTGAAGCGGTTGATTGAAGAATAATGGTATTTATATACTAGTGGTTTCCCATTTCTAAGAAAAAAAGGGACTGTGATTTTTTGTCACAGTTCCTTTTTTCTTAGAAATCATTTTAACTTTTCACTAGCTAATTCTGCTGCCTTTTCTCTTTCTTCATTTAATAATTTATTATCATAGAATTTGATAAATGGGAACCAGATAATGAATGCGATGATTGCACAAATGACTGCTAACACAGCCGCTTTCCAATCACCACCACTACCAACAAATGCTCCGATCCCGACTGGTGAAGGCCACGGCATCTGTGCCAGCATCGGTTTGACGATTTCCAGCCGAATGGCAAAATAAGCGAGTGTAGCAGAAGCCATCGGAGCTAAGAAAAACGGAACCGCTAAATAGGGATTGTAGACGATTGGCATCCCGAAAATGATTGGTTCATTGATGTTGAATAATCCTGGTACAAGTGAGGCTTTTCCTAACACTTTCAGCTGATCAGATTTCGCGAGGAATGCAATAAAGATGATCAATCCTAAAGTCGCACCTGATCCACCAACGGTTACATAAGAATTGTTGAATTCTCCTGCCAACGGATAATTTGCGCCTTGTGCGTTAGCTGCCATATTAGCTAATACGATCGGGGTCAAGAAAGAAGTGATGATATTCGCTCCATGGATCCCTACGATCCACAATGCATGGATCAAGAAATAAATCACCATGACACCAAGCCATGTATTCGTCAACTGCGTAACAAACCCAAATGGGATAGCAATCATTTTGAAGATATCCGTTCCTAGTGCAACTAATAATCCATTGATGATCATCACCACAAACGCAATGACAAATGTTGGGATCAGAGCAGTGAAAGAACGAGAAACTCCTGGCGGAACAACATCTGGCATTTTTATGACCCAATTTCTCTTGACACACATACAATACAATTCGACCGCAATAATCGACATAATAATAGCTGTAAAGATTCCTGAAGTTCCTAAACGTTCGACAAAAGAGCCCATCCTAATACCATTTACTACAGTTTCTGTCTCATTGATAGAAGCAATCAAGCTGATTTTACCATCAGTCATGATCAATTCAGGGATACACATAAAGAATGCAAAAACAGATAGTAATGCCCCCGTGAGCGGATTAACATTTAATTTTTGTTCATCTCGTTCAATTGACGTTAATTCATAAGCAAACACAACGGCAAAGTAAATAGATAAAATCCCCATCGTCATTGTATTGACGATCATGTACAAGTCACTAACTTTGAAAAAAGTTGCATTAAAAAATCCTTCTAAAAATGGGAACGGTAATGGCAAAATATTTAAAACCAAAAACATCGAGCCTACAATCGTGAAAGGAATAGAAGCCATCCCCGCTGCCATGACAGCCCGAACGATTTTAAGTTGCGCAATTTTCCCCATAGGTCCCATCAGGTATTTCTGCAAAAAATCAAACATTAGTTATTCTCCTTTCCTAAATATAACGTTTTTTCATATTGTTTAATACGGATATACTGTTGGTCTTGGTTGAGTGAAATTTTCTTTAAACGATACTGTATAAATACACTGGTAAAAATACCGCTTACAACAAGAATGAAAACAAATAACTGTCCTCCATTGTTATTTGCCATAAAAGGATACAAGAATGTAAATCCTGAGGTAAACAACACTGGAATCAATAATAAATTAAAGACACTCTGGAACAAAAAATACCACTTTGTCCATGGAACGTTCGTTTGGTGTTTTCGATAAAGCTTTACTTGTTCTCCTACTGCAGGCAAAATAGCTAAAATCAGAATCATCGGTAAACTACTTCCTAAACTTTTAGCTGATAGAAGCAGAATCATCCATTGCATGTTCATGAAAAAGAAAAAGGCAGTCAGGTAACGTACGATTAGATAACGATTGAAATACATGTTTTTCAAACTAAGTTGCTTTTTTTCTAATTCGATTTTCCTTTTTACTGTATCCTGCACAATGATCCTTCCTTTCTATTTATTTTTTTGATACAAATAATTCATTTCCTGTGCAACTTCCAATAATGTCATCGTCGTCATCAGATGATCTTGTGCATGGACCATGATAATTTCCATTTCTATTTTTGTCCCGCTGGCATATTCTTTCAGAAGTTGAGTTTGTGACTGATGCGCATGAAGAATCTCTTCATTTGCTTGTCGCAACTTCTCTTCTACTTCTTCAAACATCTCTTTACGCATCGAGCGAAATGCTTCATGTATCAGTGTCCGTGCATTTCCGCTATGGAAAATGATATCAAAAGAAGTCACTTGTAGTGTTTCACTGTTTATTTTTTCAGCCATCTGTTTTTCCTCCTTATTCGATCAGTTTGATAAATTTACTGCTGAAATTCTCAAAAATAGGTTCAGCTAAGATTTCCTGCTGTACTTTTAGCTGGTCAACTAACCTAACGATTGCTTTAGTCACGACCGTAATTCCTTCATTTTCGATATAAGAAGGCGAAACTAAAAAAACAAAATGAATTTCTTGATATTGATCCCACTGCATCCCAGAAGGAATCAATGCAACGGCTACCTTTGTTTCGATTCCAACTGGAACAGCGGGATGTGGGACTGCCACTGTATCACTGAATATGATTTGTCCCATATTTTCACGTTGCTGGATCTGCTTTCGCATTTCTCTTATATATCCTTCTTCTTCATTTATGCTCAGCTTTTGCAGCAAATCATGAAGAATTTCTTCCTTTTTCGGTTCGTACGTATAAGTCTTGAAAAATTTTTCAGACAACTGTTCGGTGTAAATCTGCTTTTTTTGCTGTAGAGAAAATGCTGGTATCGGTCTATCTGAGGAATGATAGGGTATAGATTCTCCAACTACCTTTCGTATTTTACGAACATCATCTTCATTCAAAAAAATACTGACATGTAAAACTGGAATTTTGAAAAACATTGTCGAAAGATCAATAGAAGAAATAATCAGGTCGATTCCTTTTAAAGTTGTTTCATTGATCTCATAATAGCCTTTTACACTTACCACTGTAATATTTTTACCGAATTCACTGACTACGCGATTCTTTAATAGTTGGGCACTGCCGTAACCCGTTGCACAGATAATCAATGCATGTAGTTTATGCGCAGCTCTTTCTTTTTCCAATGCCGCCATGAGATGCAAAGCCAAATAGGCCCATTCATCTTCATTGATGGTATAGTTTTTCAAAGCCGGCATGTTGCTGAAATGCCTTTTTACTGCGTCAAAGACTTTGGGATTTTCTTTCTTTATCTCCTCAGTCAATGGGTTCTCAATGCGAATACCTCGGCTCAATCGAATCATCATCAGTGACAAATGATCGAGTAGTCCATTGAAAAGCTGGAGATCCTCTACTAATGAAAAATGAAATTCCTGAGACAATCTTTTCAGAACTTTCGCTAATTCCTTTGATAGTTCCTGATCATTTTGATTTTCTTTGTGATTCGACTTAGCCATGAGATGTAATGTCAAATAAGCAATTTCTTCTTCGGGAAACGATACACCTGCGATTACCTCAATACGTTGAACGATCCGCTGCGCCACTTGATACTCTACTCGCTTATAAACTTCTTGTTCGATGCCTAATTCCTTGATTTCAAACCCTTCTCGGAGCCGTTCGATCCCCAAAGCCAAGTGTAAAGTCAGATTCTGTATGATAAAATCCGAAACTTTTAACTTAGCTTCTCTTGTTTCATCGAGAATGATAATGACTAGCTCTTCAAAACTGATGTCTGGGAAAAAACGGCTTTGTCCTAAATATTCTTTCAATGAATTTCCATAATGGTTTCCAAAAAAAGTATCCATGATAAAATGCCGTCGATTTCTTTCTTCCCCTTCGATCCATGTCCCTTGACCATGCTTAGAAACGATTTTTAGTGAATATGGAATCAATCGCTCCTTGATTTCTTGCATGTCCTTTGTCAAACTGGAACGACTGATATAAAGCTCTTCTGCCAAATCATCCATAAAAAGAATGGCATCTTCCAAAAGCAATTGGTTCAATATATACTTTTGTCGATCTTCGGACTCATAAAATCCTTGAGGTTCTCTAGCATATCCAGGTACTATTTCTTGCCGACTCAAAAACAAGTCAAATGTCAGTCTTTGTAAAATATGCAGTTGGTAGCCATAACCTGGTTTAGCAATGATCTTACCTCCGTTTTTTTCTACTAACTCTTTGATCCGCTGCAAGTAATTACGGATTGTCCGATCAGATAATAACAATTCAGAAGCTAAACATTGACTGGTGACATACTCCTTCTTGTGATCAATCAAATATCTCAACAGCAATTTTTCCTTCTGTTTCATTATCATACACTCCTATTCCATCATATGTTCTCTTCGATCACCTCTGCTAACTTCTGGATGCCTGTAGGGATTGGGACATACGCTTGGAAAGGGATATTAACAACAGGCTTTCCAACAGATTCTCCTAATTTTTTGAATTTATCCAAAAACATCGTCGTTTGCGGGCTGATCAGAAATAAATCAAAATCACTATTCTTAATCATATTATCGCCTTCTGTAGCTGAAACTGCATCTACGAGTACCTCTTCTCCTTTTTGCTTAAAGAAATCCGTTGTCTTTGAGGCCATCATCGAGGATGACATTCCTGCCGCACAAATAATCAATGCTTTTTTCATAAATCAATCACTCCTTTTATTTTTTATGATTTGTCAAATTAAGCTAGAATAAAATGCTTCTTGTACATAGCTCAAAAATATTTCGATTGGTGTTCTGTAATTCAATGATTTTCTTGGAATATGATTACGTTGATTGCTGACACTGGAAATAAATGTCTGATTCACTTCTCTAAAATCCATT
This sequence comes from Enterococcus sp. SB12, assembly GCF_030910025.2. Taxonomy (NCBI): domain Bacteria; kingdom Bacillati; phylum Bacillota; class Bacilli; order Lactobacillales; family Enterococcaceae; genus Enterococcus; species Enterococcus sp. SB12. The sequence goes on from NZ_CP175675.1 coordinate 2,316,181, forward strand.
GATTTCGGCAGTCCATTACGACGCAGAATCCCGTTAGAATTCTCGTTTAATGGGCGTTGAGAAGGTGTTCCAGGGTCCGCAAAATATATATCAATATCATGTTGGTTACTAATGGCTTTCCAGTTAGAAAATTCTTTTCCACAGTCAAACGTAATAGATTTAAAGAAGTTTTTAGGGAAGCGAGAAAACCATTGATTAAGGGCAGTTTCAATATCTAATGCCTTACGGCCGTTGGGTTTAATCGTGATAATGACTTTAGATAATCTTTCAACTAAAGTAATGACGGCACTTTTATGATGAATGCCAACGATCGTATCACCTTCAAGGTGACCAAACTCAGAATTGAAATCAGGATAATTATCAGGTCGATCATGGATTGAGCGCTGATACTGTTGTTTTCCCCGTTTTTCCTGATGGCCATTGGGTTTTCTTTTACCTTTCATCGTTAGTGTGTCAATATCAAATATTCCTTTAGAAAATAAACGATAAAGTGTTCTCATACCGCATGAAACAGGCCTTTCTTTTCGCCCGATAATGACGTCAGGCGTCCAACCAAGAGTGACTTTCTCTTTAATGTAATCTACTTCATGAGCAGGTAATTGAATGACTTTTCTCCCACATTTTTTCTTATTTTCTTTATACTGGTGCCAATAATCAAGAGCAGTCTTGCCTTGCTTGAACTTATTGACTACATTATAAATAGTTTGTATAGCACGTCCCATTCGGTTAGCAATTTCAACCGGCTTATTATGTTGAAGATAATATGATTCTATCATTGTCAGTTCGTCTATGGTAAGATGTTTGTAGGTCATTTATGGGTTACACTCCTTTGTTTTCTTTCGTCGGAAATACAATTTGAGTGTACCATAAATGCCTTTTTATTTTTCTAACTTAATTTTACAATTCGCGTTTATAAACCAAGCATATCTTGTAAGCGTTTTCTATTCAAAATATATATTTCCGTAGCATTGCGGAAAAAATGTGTATCATATCTTGAATAATAATTTCTGGCACCGTGATATACTAGTGATAGAATTTTTTCAGGAGGGGATTTAGTGAGTATCACAGTGAATATTTTGTATACAAGTACAAATGGACAAGCCAGAAAATTTGCAGAAGAAATGGTCGAAAGAAACATTGTCAAAGCGATTCGTGCAGAAGAAGGAAACGAGAAATATGACTATTACTTTCCACTAGAAGATCCAGAATCTCTTTTACTGATCGACCGTTGGAAAGATGAAGAAGCAATCGAAAAGCATCACAAATCCGAAATGATGGCTCAAATAAACGAACTCCGTAAAAAGTATAAATTAAAAATGAAAGTCGAACGTTTCACTGATTTACCGTAAAAAGATACACATGGAATGATAGCAATTTATCATCCATGTGTATCTTCACTTTTTCCTTATTTTTTATTCGATCTCATCTAATGATTCAAACCGTGTTTTTCTCTTATTTTTCGGATAAGTATTTCAGTCACCCCAATATACATGATTCCTAAACATGCCCCAAGGATATTCTCAAAAATGCGGATCGTTACTGCTCCTGAAACCCCGAATAAACTGGCAGTGATTGCCAAAGCACCAAAAGAATTAAAAACTGTTTTATATCTATAGGTAGAACAAACACCTAAAGCTAGACCACCTAATATACCGACCCAGTTAAAAGGAATAAATTGGCTGATACCAATAAATAAAACACATCCAATCAATGAGCCAATGATTCGGTCTACTGCTCGTTCTTTGAAACCAATCGACATCAATCCATAGCTAGATACAATAGAAGAAAATGCAAACCCTGCCCACATCAATCGCTGAAAAGGGACATACTCTCCTGCAACGATCAAAAGACTAATGCCAAATGCATAGATGAGCATCCAAATTTTTTCCTGCGAATACATGCCTTTCAAAAAAATCTCTTTAAACAAGCTTTTGTCTTTGTTCTTTTCTCGATGTTTTCTGTAAAGGAGAACTGAAAACCAACAAAAAAACAAAAATAATAAGCTACTTGTTTGTGTAAAGAAATTCTTGTTCAACGAATCTTTAGGTAACGAATAAACAATAAAGAGATATGAAAAGCCGTACAAAGAAGCATTCCCCATTTTGGGATCACTAGCGGTTGCCATTAATATGCTGCTTAGTAAAATAAAATGAATCAATATGCCCATAACTGACCATTTGATCAGCTGGACATACGGTGCTACTAATAGTGAGAACATGACGATTGCTAAACCTATGATCGAATGGGAAATCTTATAACCAAAGTCAACAAAACGAATACTCATCAACATACAGAATAAAACCACAGCGTATGGTTTATGCTTCGATTCAAATAATGTTGTAATTATAATGATAAAACAAATGGCAAACAATACGATGAATAATGATCGTAAAAACAATGAACAAATATACATGCACTTTTCTTTTTTAGAAGCTGCTTCTCGTATTTTTTGTTTTAAAATAAACGGATCTAGTTGTAGAGACTGATAAAAATCCACCTGTTGTCGTCCTTTCTTTTTACTTTTATTTTTTACAGTCATCTATGACAGGTTGTAAATACTATGGAACATCATATGGCGTTGTCATTTTCTTGTCAACTATTTTTCCTATTCATGTTTTTATAAAAAAACATATCGTTTTCTTGTATGATTAAATCACCACAAAATAAACAACTGAGAGAACGATATGCTTTATGAATGGTTCTATCAAAAAAATTCTGAGATCAATAGACAAAAATTTGATGATTACAGAGGTCTCTTACGAAACCTTACAGAAGAAAAAAACATTGATCGTTGCTGCAGTTCTCTTCCCTGCTCCATGTGTCTGTAGAAATTGTGGTTCTGCTGTGGTAGATGGAAATAGGAAATTAATGGTGGTGAAAAACAAGAAGAAGGAAACCATTGTCCACTTTGAATAATATAATCATATGCCAATGGTTATACGCCTAAAAAAGCAGCGCTATACCTGTAAAAACTGTCGAAGCCATTGGACCGCTCAAAGTTATTTTATCCGTCCAAGGCACTCGATTTCAAATCATGTCAGACATAAAATCACTTCTTTACTGACTGAAAAAGTGTCGCTATTTTTTATTTCGAAAAGTTGTTAGGTATCTTTGACAACCGTTATTCGCACATTGAAAGAGTTGAGAAGCTATTTACCAAAGTCTTCCAAAAGAATTCTGTCTTGAGTGTTGAGGGTTGTGAATTTCGTTCTCACGTTTCCGTTGAGGATAAACTGAGTTTTATTTCCACGGATGGCGAGACAGTAAAATTAATCGAGAAAATTTACCTACACAAAAAATTCCTCGATTAACAAACTATTTCCTTAGCTGCACTAATCCTAAAGAAATAGAATTCTTAGTTACAGACATGAACGCCACCTACTTTCAGCTCACCAAACATGTTCTACCAAATGCGAAATTGGTGATTGATCGATTACTTGGTTTTTCCACGCCTTTCAAGGAAGCGTAACCTTTATTCACGAGTTGGTTGAAGCTTTCCGAGACAAAAGACCCGACTTGTTTTTCTCCTTATTGACAAAGAGCCATTAAAACTAGAGAAAAAATTACAACTGATCGCTGATTATTTGTAGAAAGAAAATCAAAGTATTACCCAATAAACTTGAGTCATTAGGCAAAAAACACTGCGAAACTCAAGAATGATTTTCGCAGTGTTTTTGTATATTTTTTATTAACTAGTATTACTACAAAGGTTTATTTTTCACTTCTCAACGCAGCACAAAATTGTCTTTACTTATTTACTGGTTGGGTTCAACCTTCTCTACTCCGATACTAATATTTGTTTGTATACCCCTTCTAAAATCGGTAGTTTCCATTCAATTGATGGGACTAGTTGATTTTAAAAACTATGCTTATTCAATTTTTTATTTTAGCTCATATATTTCGTTTCTTTCTAAATTTTATACTGATGAAAACAAGTAGCACACCCAATATTGACAATATAAACTGGCTAATGATGGTTTCTCCAGTTTTTGGAAGATGCTTATTTCCACTGCTTGTTGGATTGTTTCCTCTTATATCTGAGCTATCAGCAACTTTTCTATTCTCTTTTGTTAAAAAGATCGCCGCTTCTTGTTCTTTTTCGATCTTGAAAGTTACTGGTGTCGCATCCAATTCATACCCCGTTGGCGCTTGAGTTTCTACCAGCTGATATGCTCCTGGTGCTAAGCCATCTATCGCCAGTTTTCCATCTTCTCCTGTAGTTAAACCGGTTTGTAGTGTTTCTCCTTCTCAGTTCTGTAACTCAAAAACAGCTCCTTGCAGGACCTCACCGCTGCCTACAGGAAGCGGTTCACTTAAAAATTCTCCGTTTTCTGCCGTTATACCTTCTTGTATCACTTGTGAATCGCTTGATAAAATTTCAAATTTTGCTCCTGCCAGCCTTTGGCCATTCTCATCAGTTTTAATTACTTTAATACGCCCATCGATTTTCCTTGTTCTTACAGTACTCGTATTCAATCGATTGTCACTATTCACAAGCGTTGCAAAGTTTAAAATTTGATCGCCGACCGCATACGCCTCTACATTGACCTTAAAAGAGAGGGTAAAACTTGTCGGACCACCAATCGTATTATTCGCACTGAAACGAACTATTCCATTATTGACTTCGGCATCAATGAAAGAGGGAATATCTGATAGAAATGACACAAATTCCATGCCTTCTTCCAAAACATCTTCAATAACGAGTGTATTGCTTGTTCCAGAAAACATCGAGACATGCAGAGTATACGTTAGTTCATTTTCATTGAGATTGATAACATTTTTGTCCACACTTTTTCTTAAAGAGATTGCCGGAAGATTACTTTCAGGGATTCTCAAGCGGTAGTCTCGGCTCATTACCTGATTATTGTAGGTCATACTCGCTCGATTCCGAGAAAACCCATCCTCTTGTCTTCCTTCATTGAACAAGTCGACATCGGTCACTTCAAGAGCATATTCAATAAAATACGATTGACCCTCTGCTAGATTACCAAAGTCCACAACAAGTGTATTCGTTTCCTTATTAAAAGATACTTTGTCCACAAATTCCTCGGAAACATAATGAGTTCTAACGTTTGCTTCACCTGGATTCGTTACTTCTGCGATCCGAACCCCACCTGAAATAGGTTCTCTATTTCCAGTGGAACTCCATGTAGTCGGATTCGGTGCCAAAGTTGTTCCTTGCGGTAGTACATCGGTAACCACTACACCGTCTTTTCGTGATCCTTCATAATTTACCTGCAAAATAAATTTATTACTGTTGGTCACGTCTTGCCCGTCAATCAGCAGATTCCCAAGATTTCCTTGGCTGTCGATTTCTCTAGAGCCATAGTATAATTTCGAAAAAATGGGTCTTGATGAAGGAATAGGCGTAATTGAAAATTCCGTGTTTGCTGCTCGCTCAGCATAAGTAAGACTCACTTGAAAGTCATTATTTGGCTCAGTACCGCCTGATTGAAAGAAAGCAACTTCAAACGTGATACTGAATGTATACGACTGAGCGGCTTCATTTAATCCTTCATAATCAAAGGTAAATGGAAAAACAACGTCTGTGCCTTCTTGGTAAAATGCCAGTGGCTTTAAAGGTGAATCATCAGCGACCTCCACTCTAATGAACTCAATTAAGCCAATCGATGCTCTAGGAACTCGTACGACCATCTCCCCATATTTTTCAAGAATATCGCCAGCGCCTCCTTGAATGTATCCCTTTAACGTTTGTGTATGCCTGCTCGGCAAAGTGGGGCGCTCAGCAGAGATGCCGATGTCATAATTCAAGAGCTCCTCTTGTCTTTCAATCTGAGATTCCTGCGTTATAGATGGCTCAGATAATCTCGCTTCATTAAAAGATTCACTTAAGCTTTCTTCTGGTACATTAAAAGACTCACTTGTGCTTTCTTCTGGTACACTGATTTCTATTGAGACCGTATTTGATTGAATATCACCGCTTCTTGCGGTCAATTCGTATTTACCTGAATGCTGGGAAGAATAAGTAATCAGACGTTCGTAATCATTGAGTTGCTTCACTTCCCCTTCAATCAAATCCTCACTCTTATCAATGACCAATGCATTTAGCAGGTCTGGTGTTCCTCTGACTCGCAACTGGAACTGCTCACCCAAAGCAGCCTCCTCTTGATCAACTTCGATCGTCAGCGAACGCTCTGGCTGTTCTGCTAAAGACTCAGCTAGAACCGTTATGTTCCCAAATTGATTGATCACAATAAGCATAACTAGAAACATACTTAACAGTTTATGAAATTTGTTCCTCACTATTACTCCCCCTTATAATTTTGACTAAACAACAAGGTACCCGATAATTTTCTAAAAAGATTCCCCAACTCAAAATGGCTGCGTTACCTCCCTCGTATTTTCGGTTCAACTCAAGCGTTGCAATGTAAGCTGTAAACAAAGCTAATGATTGCCGATTGTCTTCTGTTGATTGATTCGATAGCTTTGTATGACTTTTAGTTGTCCGTGTGGCTTAACCATAATTATGATTTCACGATTCCTCCTGCCAGTGCCTTGCACAAGCTGGAGCGTAACCCTAATAGTTATTTTGTTAATGTACTTATATACTTTTATACTTTTCCATTAGAAACAATCACTAAATCGTTGATACCAAGGTCAGACTCTAGAATTTCATCAGTGAGTCCCTGTATTGGTTAACCTTCATCAATCCCAAAAAAATATATCAATGCTTAGCATCAAAATGAATATATAGTTTAGAATACTTGGGATTCATCGATAACTGATCGCTTATTTGGCCATATTATTTGGCACTTGGTTCAACTAAACGCATTTAGGATGTTCCTTCATTCTCGTCATGGATGTTCTCAAACCGTCATTACTAATAAACTGTCCACCGAATCGATGGTTCATTTCTTGCATTTTCCACGTCCACTTACTCTTTTTGCTCTTTATTTGGGCGTAGTTTTACTTTCTTAACTTGTATCGTCTTCCATCAACTCCTTAATCATCTTCTTAGCTTTATTGGCTCGGTTTCCTTGTAAAAGGTATCTACAAATAGTGACAATCTGTATTAAATCTTCATCATTTTCTGTAATGTCAATAATTTCTATATTCTGTACCATATATTGCAAAGGGTTTCACTAAGTTCATAACCGAAGCGAATTAAACAACTTTTGTATAGAATAACTACCTTTTCTATTTTTCCATTGGTAATTCTATCTATTAATTGGTTTAATCCTTTTGTTGTAGTTGATTCCACTACCAAGATGATTCTCTCGAATTTTAAAGCTTGAAGATGTATTGCTATTTTTGCTAACTGGCGTATTTGCAACTATTTTTCCCTTCTATTCTTCCTTCATTGATTCCCCTCTAAAATTACTATCCATAAAAAATTGCATAAATGATAATAGTATTTATATTAGTCATACTGCTTTTTAACACAGCAAATTCCAGAAAAACATTCGTTACATATTTGTGAATTTTTCCAAAAAAATAACATTTTTATAAAACGATGAAAAATAAATCACTACCAGTCAACTTCTATAACATTACCAAATAACAAACTAACTATCCATAAATAACGTGTTTTATTTTTTAAAATTTCTATAAAAAAATAATCATTCTTAAAAATAATATCAAAAAATAACAATAACATTTGTGATTTTTCTTGTCTGAAGAATGTTAGAAGAAAAATCTCTAAATACTTATAATTATTTTATAAGCAAAAAAAATGCTATCGGTAGTATCACCGATAGCTGAGGAAAGTCACAGTAGAGACTATTTGATTAAAAAATATGTTTATTCAATCCATCTATTTATTTTTGCCTTATTAACATATTGTAATAATGTAAGCAACAATGTATTTTAAGTGTAATGCTTTTATGCACCTATTTAATTTATCATTCTCATCTGATACAATCTCACTCATAACAATATGAATTTTTCTTCTCATTAGTCTCAGTTCACCATGAATTATACATAACACCCAATACAATTATTTTTCCATACTTTTTTAAGAGGTCAATTACATCGTATATATCGCTAAAAATTGCAACCGTTCCATTTTTAAAGACATATTTCCTCTAAAAAACTAAAATTCTATCTATCCACGACTAATAATCCCCCACATTAAACCCGTAATCGAACCAGAAAATTTTTCTTTATAACTAAAACAACCATCATTTCCGAGTTATCTTAAACACATATTTCCTATTTTTTCATTTCTATCCATGCATGATAATATTCAGTTCTGATATTGTTTTCATCCGTATTCGTCAATAGATACTGGCCGATCACTTCTCCTGTTTTCCATCCTTTTTCATACATTCTTTCTCTGATTTCTAAAATATTATTACGTTCCGCATGGTTCATCTCGGATTTCAATAAGAATCGACGATAAACAGCCGTATCTTTTTTCTCCCAAATCACGTCTTGAGTAAATAAATGTACTTCACTAGGGTCGATAAAAAATCCATACATCGTCTGTGAACTGGAAGCTGGCATACTCATCATCCCAAAGCTTGAATAGTTAGGTAGAAATTTTTTGATTTCCACAATATCTTCAAACTCCGTTGAGATCATACAGTCAAAAGGGATCTCTTCTACAGGAAATTCTTCCTCGTTTGTATCGATCATCAATTTCAACTGTTTTTTTCGCGCCCTTATCTCTTTTTGTTTTTGTTTCATCACCACCAGTTCTTTATGGATTCTTCTTTCTGTTTCATCAAGTGTCTCATATAACTCCGTCAATGTTTTTCCATATAAATTCTTCATCTGTTTGATCGGTATATCTAATTTTCTATAAAAAACGATATCATAAAGCATAAAAATATCATCGATATCAAACAATCGATAATCATTCTCTTCTTGTCTACTTGAACGGATTAATCCTTGTTCATCCCAATAGCGGATCGTTGATTTTGGCAAATCAAATAGTTCCGATACTTGGCCAATCGTATACATTTTTTTCATTTTTTCTCACCTCTTTTCCAGTTTATTCTTTTTTCTATTGACCTTCAAGTTACTTGAAGGTATAGAATCGAAAAGTATCAGGAAAAAAGGAGGAATAATATGTCTATCTTAAAAACATTCTTACAGAAAAACAAAGGACTCGCTCTCCTTACCTTTGTGATGATCTGTTTACAAATCGCCGGTACATTAGGTGTACCAAAATTAGTAGCAAAGCTGATCGACACAGGTATAGCAAGTGGCGAAGCCTCAGTTATAAAAAAAATTGGAGTTGAAATGCTGCTTGTGGCGTTTCTAGGAACGATTGCTGCGGTTGCCTCTAGTTACTTTTCAGCATTGGCATCCGCTAGGTTTGGATTCCAAACGCGGGAGAAATATTTCCGTAAATTCCAACAGCTGTCAATGAAGGATATCAGTCGTTTTAGTTCTGGATCTCTTTTGACAAGAATGACGAATGATGTCGATAATGTCCAGCAAATGATTGTTTTATTTTGCCAAATGATCTTACCAGCACCGGTTATTTGCGTTTTCACCATTCTCATGATGTTTCGTTATTCTCTATTACTAACATGGGTTACATTGATCTCTGTTGTTTTTTATGTATGGATCGTTTATCGACTGATGAAACGAGGGGCACCTTTATCTTTGAGTATCCAGCCAAAAATGGATCGGATCACCATCACATTGAGAGAATTCTTTACTGGGATTAATATGATCCGTGCCTTTGATAATCAATCATATGAAGAAAAGCGAACGAATAAGAGCTTTGCTGACTATGCTAATCAAATGATCAAAGTGAACCGAATATTTGCTTGGGTCACTCCAATTGCTTTTTTGCTCATGGGAATCGTTTATGCTTCTATTTTGTGGTTTGGCGGAAATCTTGTAGCAGAAGGAGCATTACAAATCGGTGTCGTGACTGCTGTAGTCGAATACTCTATGCTGACACTTGCTTACTTGATGATCGCAGCTATGGTATTGGTCATTATCCCTAAATCGTTTGCCTCATTACGACGGATAGAAGAAATACTGCAAGCAGAGATCGAAATTGAGGAAGAGACGATCAAAACAGTGGCTGAATCAACCTTTGATCAGACAAATGCAGCTGCTTTTGAACATGTCACATTTAAATATACTGAAATCTCTGATCCAGTTCTAGAAGATATTGATTTCACAATACCTAAAGGAAAAACAACAGCGATCGTTGGCGGGACCGGATCTGGAAAAAGTAGTTTGGCGAAACTTCTCTTGAGACTTAGTGACCCTACGATAGGAAAAGTAACCCTTGGTGGTATTCCTCTTACTCAAATGACTCAAGAACAGATCCGCTCCCACATCAGTTATGTCCCTCAAAAAGCTTTCTTATTCAGCGGTACGATCTTAAGCAACTTGCAGATGGGAAATGAACATGCCTTACCAGAAGAATTGGCTAAAGCGATCAAGATCGCCCAATTAGAAGAACTAGTGGACACTCTTCCGGATGGATTAGATAGCTTTGTTGCTCAAGGCGGTTCTAATTATTCAGGTGGCCAGAAACAGCGGATATGTATTGCTCGAGCGTTGATCAAACCAGCAGAGATCTATGTATTCGATGATAGTTTCTCCGCTTTAGATTATAAAACAGACGCAGCATTAAGAGCAGCCCTTCATAAACACATGTCGGAGAAAACTCTCGTGATTGTTGCTCAACGCCTCAGTACGATCCAACAAGCAGATAACATCATTGTTTTAGATGAAGGAAAAATCGTTGGACAAGGTACTCATGAAGAACTACTGTCTAATTGCCAAACTTATCAGGAGTTTGCAAAATCACAAGGAATATAGAAAGAAGGGATACGATGGAAAAGAAAAAAACGTTGAACACGCGTGCTTTGATACGTTTTTGGAAAATGATCAAACCTGAACATAAATATTTTTACGGATTGTTTCTATGCAGTTTATTCGGGAACCTATTAGTCGTAGCCATGCCCTTGATCATGGGAATCGGGATCGATGATCTCTTATCAGAAATAAGAAAAACAGGTATTGGACAGCTTTCTTTCAGTGATATCAAACAAGCATTGCTGTTCCCTGTCTTATTGCTGATCGGCTGCTCAGTCCTAAGCAGTATTGCTTCATTTATCCAAGAACGTACAATGGCAGCATTAAGCGAAAAGATCACATTGAGGGTGCGAAAAGAAATCACAAAAAAATTCAAAACGTTACCGATGTCGTTTTTTGATAATCATCAAGTCGGCGACATCATCAGTCGAACGACTACCGGACTCAATCAGCTTTCTCAAGTGTTATTGACAGGTATCAATCAATTTTTCACTTCTGTCGTAACAATAGCTGCTGCCGGTCTGATGCTGTTTTATATCGAAAGCAAGCTTACTTTACTCGTCTTATTGCTGATCGTTGGCAGTTCAATTGTTACAACTAAGATTGCGAACAAAAACAAACAGATTTCTGAACAGAATCAGTATGAACTGGGTGTTTTAAATAATCGAATGGAAGAAATCTTAGCTGGTAATCTAGTGGTCAAAACATTCAATCAGCAAGCTCATGCAGAAGCTGCTATACACGAAGTAAATAAAAAGCAATACAACGCTTTTAAACGTGCTCAATTTATGAACTTTGCTATCTATCCGGCCATTCGTTTCATTAATCAACTCGCCTTCATCATAAGTGCGGTATTCGGTGCTATGCTTGTTCTATCAGGTGGTGTGACGATCGGCTTCTTACAAGCTTACCTTCAGTACATCAATCAGATTTCTGAACCAATTTCTACCGCTTCTTATGTGATCAACTCGATCCAATCCGCAATGGCAGCAATCGATAGGATATTTGAGATATTAGATGAAACAGATGAAATTCCAGACCTTCCAGATGCAAGACTTTTAGAACAACCGAAAGGAAAAATAGCTTTCAAAAATGTACAGTTTGGTTACACATCAGATAAAATATTGATGAATCAAGTCGATTTTTCATTAAAGCCAAAACAAACGGTAGCGATCGTTGGTCCAACTGGTGCAGGAAAAACGACTTTAGTCAATCTGCTGATGCGTTTTTATGAACTGAATAAAGGAAAGATCGAATTCGACGGTCTTGATATTACCAAGCTTTCACGTGGAGAACTACGTCGTTCTTTTGGGATGGTTTTACAAAATACCTGGCTGTTTGAAGGAACGGTAGCTGATAATATCGCCTACGGGAAAATGGATGCCACAAGAGAACAAATTATCGAAGCGGCTGAAATCGCACAATGTGATCACTTTATTCGAACACTGCCAGACGGATATGATACGATCATTTCTAGCGAAAACGGCACGTTATCTCAAGGACAGCAACAATTATTGACAATTGCTCGAGTCATTCTAGCGAATCCTCCTGTCGTTATTTTAGATGAAGCAACTTCTAGCGTAGATACACGAACAGAAGCATTGATTCAGCAAGCAACGGAAGCTGTGACAAAAGATAGGACAAGTTTTGTGATTGCACACCGTTTGTCAACGATTGAAAATGCAGACATGATCCTTGTAATGAAGAATGGCGATATCGTCGAAAAAGGAACACATTCTGAACTACTCCAATCACCAACGCTTTATGCCAGTCTTTATAATAGTCAATTTCAGATAGCGTAACAAACATTATCTAAAAAGCTATCGATCATGTATGATTAGTCCATGATCGATAGCTTTTTTAAATGTACTAGTGGTGCCACTAGAAACACAAAGAATAATACTAATGATACTTTTTGGATAGCTCCTTCAGTTTCGTTCGGTAAGTAGTGACAACAGTCTTGTCACAATCCCTTTTTACGAATAAACGGTGTTCAAGAGACAACCTATCGGCAATAAGACACGATCTTGTAAAATACGAGAAGCTATTCTTCAAAATCGCTTCTTGTTGCTCTTGTCAACTCCGAATCACGAGTTACACTATTCAACAAATATGAGAAGCTGTTTTTTGAATTTGTTTCTTGTGACTCGGAGCTGAACGTCAGGCTCACAATCTCTCTTCTTTAATCTCCTTGTTCTACTTGCGATAGTTGCTGAACGAATTGCCATGTTTCCCCGTTATCAGTTGAACGGAAGAGGCAGGCAAACATTTTCCCTGCATCGATTGGTCCTTTTTTCAACAAATAAAATTTTGTCTCTAACGTATTCGCGCTTATTTGAGTAACTTCATTTGGTGATTGAAAAAGATCTATCCCCCCTGTCTGATAGTTTTCCGGAATCGACAGAACTGATTCTTTGAATGAGCGTCCTCCGTTATTTGTATAAAACAAACTTTCACGTGTCGAAACAAAACCTAAAGAAGTTGTAACGAAGCTGACATTTTGTACTGGCTGATTGATCATTGTACTTCCACTTTTTATCCAAGTGATTCCGCCATCCATAGTAGTGTAAATGTACAAAGTTTCTGCAGACATCCCACTGGCTGATGTACAGATAAATAGACCATCGTTGCCATAAAATACTGCTTTTCGATAACGTATCGGCTGAACTGATTGGGTGATAATAGACGTTTGCCATGTTTTACCATTATCTCTTGAAGTCAGCAGACGTACATCATCCCCAGAAGAATAGATAAACCATGAGAAATCGGCGGAAATATCATATGTGTTGTCCATCCAATAACCTTCAGGAATCAGCCCCGTTGTCAGGGTGTATTCGCCAAAACGCAACCATTGCGAATCAATCGGCACAAATACCCAATTAGCACCACTATCTGTTGTCATATAGAGAGAGTGCGTCTCTGTATCAAGTTTGAGATCATTTATCGTTTGTGTTGTCAAATTTACCTTTTGCTTAGGATCAGCTAACAACCCTTCATTTGTCTTTTGTATATGCGTATCGTTAGTTGAGTTCATTGTCATGTGAGAAGCAGCATTTATATGAGAAGACATTTTTGGCTGAGTGTATCTCCCATAATAGATTGTTCCAGCTAAAAGAATGAGGAAAAAACCAGTGACTAATGTACTCATCTTAGTTGTCAGGTATCCACCAGGCGAAGACTGGCTTTTTTCCCATCTGGGTTCGTTTTCTAGTAAAAAAATATGGAATGTGTTCATTCCGAATTTTGATTTGCTTTCGCCTAAGTAGACAGGTAAATCATCAAGTGATCTCAGCAATAACTGGCAATCACTTTTTTGTATCCGAAAAGCTTGACTCGTCGAAGTCTTCTCAAAATAAAGATAGTCATCATCTTGAGAAGTTGGTTTATTATGTAAAAACTGTTGTGCTCTTTGACTAAGCCATTGATCGAAATGACGCGACAATTGATGGTAACGGAGCCAAATAAGTAGAAGAAAAACAATAAGCACAACAATTGTTATTCCGCCAACTCCCCACGAAAAGTGATACAAATTATTTAATTTTTGCATCCCTTCAGCTGAACGGACTACTGCACTCATATGGCGATATAGGAACGATACAGCTCCGAAAAAAAGCAAACCAGAGAAAAATACTAAGCTTAAAAGCTTGAACATTATTCTTTTCGCTCTTTTTTTCGCTTTCTCGATAATTTTTTGTTTAGCTGATAATACTTCGATAATAAATAGTTCTTGATCCATTTGTCTCTCCTTCTCTCATACTTCATTCATTATGCGTCAAAATCCATACAATCACTAGTCCCACTAATAAAAAATTTATGAATTTGGTATGTACTCTCAATTTCAGGTAGTTTATACATCAAAAAATACTAAGATTAATAGACAAAAATTTGATGATTACAGAGATCTCTTACAAGACCATTCAGAAGAAAAAGACATTGAACGTGTTTGAGAACATGAAAATCAAAAACTTTTTGATCAATCAATTAATCAATTTGAAATAACAAAAAATCTGAGACAGAATGAAGTTCATTCTGGCCCAGATTTGATTTTGCACAACTCATCAGTCCTTATTGACAAAGAGCCAATTAATTAGCAACGATATTGACTAACTTGTTTGGTACCGCAATAACTTTTCTGACTGTTTTGCCTTCAATATATTCTTGCACTATTTCATTGGCTAATGCTGCTTTTTCTAGCTCATCTTTTCCTAAGTCTCGGGGAACATTGCTTTTCGCACGAACTTTACCGTTTACTTGGAAAACAACTTCTACTTCATCTTCAACAAGTGCTGCTTCATCGTATGTTGGCCATGGTGCGTAAGAAATACCACCATCATTTCCAAGGATTGCCCATAGTTCTTCACCCATGTGAGGAGCAATCGGTGCGAGTAGTTGAACAAATCCTTCGATATATTCATAAGGCAGAGCGTCCACTTTATAGGCTTCATTGATAAAGACCATCAATTGGGAGATTGCTGTATTGAAATGAAGATTTTCATAGTCTTCTGTCACTTTTTTCACTGTTTGATGATACACTTTATCAAGCTTGCCATCATTCAATGTAGTGATACGGTCACGCATTTTATTGTTCTCATCAACGATCAAACGCCATACACGATCCAAGAATTTACGGCTTCCTTCTAAGCCATTTTCGCTCCAAGCAATCGAAGCATCTAATGGCCCCATGAACATTTCGTACATGCGCAGTGTATCTGCACCGTAAGTTTCGACCACATCATCAGGATTGACTACATTACCACGAGATTTTGACATTTTTTCGTTGTTTTCGCCTAAGATCATTCCTTGATTGTATAGTTTTTGGAATGGTTCTTTTGTAGGAACAACACCGATATCGTATAAGAATTTATGCCAGAATCGTGCATATAGTAAATGAAGTACCGCATGTTCTGCTCCACCAATGTAGATGTCAACTGGTAGCCAACGCTTCAACTTTTCATAATCTGCTAGTTCTTTTTTGTTATGAGGGTCGATATAACGCAGGTAATACCATGAGCTTCCTGCCCATTGTGGCATTGTATTCGTTTCGCGACGGCCTTTTTTACCTGTTACAGGATCAACGACATTGACCCACTCCTCGATATTTGCTAATGGAGATTCTCCAGTACCGCTTGGCTTGATGTTTTTTGTCTTAGGCAACCGTAATGGTAGCTCTTCTTCTGGGACAGCTGTGACTGTTCCGTCCTCCCAATGGATGATTGGGATTGGTTCACCCCAGTAACGTTGACGGGAGAATAGCCAGTCACGTAAGCGATAGCTGACTTCTTTTTTCCCTACGCCATTTTCTTCTAGCCATTCATTCATTTTATCGATTGCTTCTTGTTTGTTCATGCCGTCTAGAAATTCAGAGTTGATGTGCGTACCATCTTCTGTGTAAGCAGCTTTTTCAACATCTCCACCTTCGATAACTGGAAGAATTTCTAGTCCGAAAGTTTGAGCGAATTCAAAGTCACGTTCATCATGTGCCGGAACAGCCATGATGGCTCCTGTGCCGTATGAAGATAATACATAATCGGCGATCCAGATTGGGATTTCCTTGCCATTAACTGGATTGATTGCATAAGCACCAGTAAATACTCCTGTTTTTTCTTTTGCAAGATCTGTTCTCTTTAGATCTGATTTTTTAGCTGTCTCTTCGATATAAGCTTCTACAGCAGCTTTTTGTTCAGGGGTCGTAATTTCTCTAACAAGATCTAGTTCAGGTGCAAGAACCGAGTAAGTTGCACCGAATAGAGTATCTGGTCGTGTCGTAAATACGGTATAGGATTTATCCGTACCAGCCACTTTAAATTCAATATTTGATCCTACCGAACGACCGATCCAATTTCTTTGCATTTCTTTAATGCTTTCTGGCCAATCAACTAATTCTAGATCATCCAATAAGCGATCAGCATAAGCAGTGATTTTCAGCATCCATTGGCGCATTGGTTTTCTGACTACATCATAGCCACCACGTTCACTTTTCCCATCGATCACTTCTTCATTTGAAATAACTGTTCCTAATTCAGGTACCCAGTTTACCGCTACTTCTGCTTCATAAGCTAGACCTTTTTCATAAAGCTTCGTAAAGATCCATTGTGTCCATTTATAATACTCCGGATCAGTTGTATTCACTTCGCGATTCCAGTCATAACTAAATCCTAAAGAATTGATTTGGCGTCGGAATGTTTCGATATTTTTTTGGGTAAACTCAGCCGGATCGTTTCCTGTATCTAGCGCATATTGTTCAGCAGGCAGACCGAATGCATCCCACCCCATTGGATGCAGTACGTTGTATCCTTGACTTCTTTTCACACGTGAAAGGATATCCGTTGCCGTATAACCTTCAGGATGCCCTACATGTAGCCCTTGACCGGATGGATAGGGAAACATATCCAGTGCGTAAAATTTTGGCTTTTCAGGATCATCATGGGTGTTGAAAGTATTCGTTTTTGCCCAGTATTTTTGCCATTTTTTCTCAATTTCTTTATGATTGTAACTCATTTGCTGTCCTCCTGTTCTATTGAAAACACTTGTTTCTATTATAAATATAACGAAAAAACCGGCAGAATCTGTTTATTTTTATTTCCTTTTGCTTTGGTTTCTCAAACTTCACAAAAGAAATAAAAAAATCCTATAAAAAGATTGCTCTTTTTATAGGACGTAATCTACGCGGTACCACCTAATTTTACCTTAGTGAAAAGGCCTCGAACGTTGTAACGGCCGTCACCGCCGCTTGCTTACTCGGGTATTCAGCAAGGGCAACTCAAAGGCGAGTTCAAAAGCATCCGTGCACATTCTCACCAGCCATGCGCTCTCTGAAACTTCAGTCTTTTTACTACTTCCTTTTCAAGTGTTGTCATATTTAAGTAGCCTTATAGTAACAAATATTTTTGTGGAATTCAATCGTTATTTCTTCGAACAGCTATTTTATTTAGCTACAATCAATGTTTGACCTGGATAAATAAAGTTGTTCTTAATATTGTTCCATTCGATTAGTTGAGCCATTGTAATTCCATGACTGTCAGCAACACTCCAAACAGATTCTCCAGATTTCACAGTATAGGTTTTCGAACCAGTAACTGATTGTTGGTTTGTTGATTGAGATGAACCTTTCTTCACAATCACTTGCTGTCCTGGATAGATAAAATTATTTTTGATATTATTCCATTCGATTAACTGATCCATCGTGATATGATGTTTGTTCGCTACGCTCCAAACTGACTCGCCCGCTTTCACGGTATACATCGTATTACCAGTGGATGATGTACTTGTCGTAGCAGACGTATTCGGTGTATTTGGTTTCGCTGCAGAAGTAGTTGAACCTGTATTTGTATTTGCCGAAGTTCCACCTTTAACGATCAATTGCTGTCCTGGATAAATGAAGTTGTTTTTGATATTATTCCATTCGATTAACTGATCCATCGTGATGCCGTTTTTATTTGCCACGCTCCAAACAGATTCACCTGCTTTCACGGTATAAGTGCCTTGAGACGAACTGCTGCCAGTATTAACTGAACTGCTGTTATTTGTATTGGTTGACGAACCTGTATTACCTGACGTGCTGTTTGTTGATCCACTGTTTGAAACAGTCAGTTGTTGTCCTGGGTAGATAAAGTTATTTTGGATATTGTTCCATTGGATTAGCTGAGCCATCGTAATTCCGTATTTATTTGAGACGCTCCAAACAGAGTCTCCGGCTTTAACTGTATATTTCGTTCCTGAAGCTGTATTAGAAGAACTTGAGCTGGACGAACTAGAGCCACTTGTATTCCCAGTATTTGAGCCAGTATTTGCTCCAGCATTAGAAGAACCGCCATTTGATACGATTAGCTGTTGTCCTGGATAAACGAAATTGTTCTTGATATTGTTCCATTCAATCAATTGAGCCATCGTAATTCCGTGATCATTTGAGATCTTCCAAACAGAATCACCAGATTGAACAGTGTATTTCGCACCAGTTGTTTGTCCTCCGTTTGATGTACCAGCATTTCCTGAAGAATTGGTATTGTTACCGGAATTATTCGTCGAAGAGCCATTTTCCTGGCTACCTTTGATTGTCAGTTTTTGTCCTGGATAAATGAAATTGTTTTGGATGTTGTTCCATTGGATCAATTGATCCATTGTGATACCGAATTTATTTGAGATTCCCCAAACAGAATCACCAGATTGGACAGTATAAGTGGTCGAAGTTGCTGAACCTGAGTTTGTATTACCAGAATTGCTTGAACCGCCAGTACTACCTGTACTTCCAGTATTATTGCCACCTGTAGTCGCTCCACCGCCTGCGTTTCCGCTAGCTGGTGTATCATATTGGGTCAATCCGTAAGTTGCGATGATATTATTTAATTTGCCTGCGTAACCAGGATCAGTCGCATAACGCCCTGTCAAACAAGCTGTCGCATCTGTATAGGATTTCGTGTTGCTCTTCCAAGTACCGGCATAGTAATAACCGTTGCCAAATGAAGTATTTCTAAGTACATAGGCATTGTCATTGAAAGATTCAGCAAAAGAAGGATATTGTCGGAAAGGCTCCTTTTTATTTACCCATTGATTATTTAAAAATTCAAGCGTATCCATGTAGACGGTTTGTCCTTGATAGCTGCCTTTTATCCCAAAAAGATTATAATAAGGTGCTTGAGATAACGCACTACTGCCCCAACCGCTTTCTACAACTGCTTGTGCGATCATCACTGATGCATATAGATCGTTGGCTTGAGCGATTGGTTGAGCATAAGTAGCAATTTCTGTGATAAATGCCGCTGTATTGATTCTTGCGCCGAACTGAACAGGTGTTTCATCCGCTTGAACAGGAACCGGCTGTACTAATGGGGCAGCGACAGAACAGCCTACCATCGCAGTTCCCACGATTGCTGCCCCTCGTTTTGCTTTTCGAAAACGTTTGGTCTGTTCTAAACGTCTCCGTTCTTTTCTTGCAATGTTTTCCATCTTCTATCCTCCAACTTCAATTTATCTATTATTAATAATTATAACTTCTCTTAATATTTATTAAAAGTTATTTAAGAGCTTTGTTGTTTTTTGTAATCATATTGTAATTTACCGTAATGAACAACTTCTGTTCATTTTCAAGTTCTTCCTACGTCTACGTTCTTGTTTAAAAGGATTTCGAAAAACACTGATTTTATTTCCCTAACATTTCATTTGCATTACCAAAAAATGTCTTTCCGATTACAGTTATTTTTTTATAAGAATATTGGTTATTCAAAGAGGAATCATACATTGGTTTTATCTCTTTACCGTTTTTTTCGCTGGACCAAAAATGCTATAATAAGTCATTGCTTCAAAGGAGGAATTGTATGAAATATAAAACATCATTTCAGGTGGCTGGTAGCTTCTTTCTTGCCCTGTTTTTCATTTTGGGCTGGATCGTAAAGTTCCATCTGTCGTGGCTTTCTGGTTTCGATCAGTGGTTTACAGGCATTGTCAGAGCTTCTTATCCTGATCTGAACAGCTACCAACTCTTTATGACTAAATTCGGTAATCCTCTTACCGTCATCATTTTATTTGCTTGTGCGGCTTTATGGATGTGGTATAAGAAAAAAAGGGCAGAAACATTTTGGTTCGTTTCTGGATTTATTGTAATTGTTGGAATCATCAACCCGGTGATCAAACTATTTTTCATGCGAGAGCGTCCTTCATTGGCGCACTTAGTAGTTGAAACAAGTTACAGTTTCCCTAGTGGACATGCAGCAGGCAGTATGATTCTTTACGGTTCTTTACTATTTCTGCTTCCAGCTTTTGTTCAAAAAAGAACCTTACGCACATTGCTTCAATTGCTGATGGTGTTTATTATAGTAAGTGTCGGGATAAGCCGCATTTATCTGGGCGTTCATTTTCCTACTGATATCATCGGCGGCTACTTACTCAGTCTTTCTTGGCTGTGCCTGACTTATCCAGTGTATAGAGAAAAAAGAAAACAAATAGATAACTCTTACAGAAAGAAGGACTTTTAATGACTTTTCCTTATTCAGAAGGAAATAAAAGATATCATTCTTGGAATTACGCTTTACGAAATGAGTTTGGCGGGAAAATTTTCAAGGTGCCTATCGATGGAGGGTTCGACTGTCCGAATCGAGATGGGACTGTTGCCCATGGCGGATGTACTTTTTGCAGTGTATCTGGTTCGGGTGACATGATCGTTGCACCTGAAGACCCTCTTCCAACCCAATTCCAGAAAGAAATCGACATGATGCATCAAAAATGGCCTCATGTCCAACAATACATCGTTTATTTCCAAAATTTTACAAACACCCATGCGCCAGTTGAAATAATCAAAGAACGATTTGAGCAAGTAGTCAATTTACCAGGTGTCGTAGGATTATCAGTCGGTACACGACCGGATTGTCTGCCAGATGAAGTAGTTGATTACCTTGCTGAACTGAACGAGCGGATGTATTTATGGGTAGAACTTGGATTGCAAACAACTTTTGAAGAAACTTCAAAACTGATCAACCGAGCACATGATTATCAAACTTATTTAGATGGCGTGGCTAAATTACGCAAACATAATATCCGTGTTTGTACGCATTTGATCAACGGATTACCAGGCGAAAGTTTAGAAATGATGAAAGAAAATGTCAGACGCACCATTTTAGATTCAGAT
Source organism: Enterococcus sp. SB12 (assembly GCF_030910025.2). Classification (NCBI taxonomy): domain Bacteria; kingdom Bacillati; phylum Bacillota; class Bacilli; order Lactobacillales; family Enterococcaceae; genus Enterococcus; species Enterococcus sp. SB12. The sequence continues at coordinate 2,337,551 of NZ_CP175675.1, forward strand.
ATCCAAGGAATCAAGCTTCATTTGATGCATCTGATGCGCAAAACGAGAATGTTGCGGGACTATCATGAAGGTCGCCTTCAATTAATGAGCCGTCCTGACTATGTCAATGTCATTTGCGACCAGCTGGAAATGATACCAAAAGAGATCATCATCCATCGTTTGACAGGGGATGCGCCGTGGGATTCCTTGATTGGACCAATGTGGAGCTTGAAAAAATGGGAAGTCTTGAATGCAATTGATGAAGAACTTCTTCGCAGAGATAGCTTCCAAGGAAAATATGATGTACGGAAAAAGGTGAGCGTCTGATGTTGCAAACTGCTTTGCATTTCAGCCATACATTACTGCAAGAAATCTTGCAACCAGGGGATCACGTCGTAGATGCAACGATGGGCAATGGCCACGATACGGTTTTTCTAGCAGAACACATCGGAAAAACTGGTCATGTCTATAGTTTCGATATCCAGCAACAAGCAATCGATGCTACTCGTGAAAGGCTAGAACAGCGTCAGTTAGAAGAACGTGTCTCATTGTTTCTACAAGGCCACGAAACTTTAGGAGAAGTGATAGCTGAACAACAAAATCTCAAAGCAGGGATTTTCAATCTAGGGTATCTCCCAAAAAGTGATAAAGCAATCATCACTATGCCAGAGACTACACGCACAGCTATGGAAGAAATATTGAAACGACTTGTGCCTCGCGGACGATTGATCCTTGTCGTCTACTATGGTCATGAAGGTGGAGAAAAAGAACTGGATATGGTTGATTCTTTTTGTTCCAAACTGCCACAGGAAACATATAATGTGCTGAATTATCGGTTTATCAACCAAAAGAACCAGCCGCCTATTTTATATTGTATTGAGAAAAAAAGATAAATAAAAAACGCAAAACATAAATGATATGTTTTGCGTTTTTTTCTCTAATACTCAGGTTAAGGCGTTGATTTCATAACCTCTTTATTCACGGTGCTCAAAAGCTTGCATCTGCGGTAATAAGTCCAACCAAATCAAAAACATGAGAAGCTGTTTTTGATTGGCTGTTCTTATTACTTGATGCAGGACAGCTTTTTCACAACCTCTTTATTCAAATACAAATTGATTATGATAAAGTTCCGCATAAAATCCATTTTCTGCTAATAACTCGTGATGACTGCCTTCTTCAATGACTTCCCCATCACGCAAGACAACGATTCTATCTGCATTCAAGATTGTTTTCAGCCGGTGAGCAATCACAAAGCTGGTTCTTCCTTTGATTGCTTCATCCATTGCTTTTTGGATCCTTGCTTCTGTTACCGTGTCTACATTACTTGTTGCTTCATCCAAAATCAATAAAGATGGATTTGTGATGATCGTTCGAGCAATACTGATCAACTGCTTTTGACCTGTACTGAATAAGTTATTTTCTTCGGATATCTCTGTATCATAACCTTTTTCTAACGTCATGATGAAGTCATGAATATTCGCTTGTTTTGCTGCATTGATGACTTCTTCATCTGAAGCGTCCGGTTTGCCGAATGTGATATTGTCTTTGATCGTTCCGGAGAACAATACAGATTCTTGCAAAACGATTCCTACATGTCTACGTAATGCATCAAGATCATAATCTCGGATATCTATTCCATCGATGACTACTGAACCATCATTGACATCGTAAAAACGGTTTAGCAGATTCATGATCGTCGTTTTCCCCGATCCTGTTGGACCAACAAGAGCAACCATTTCTCCTTTGTCCACATTGATCGAGACATCTTTCAAGACTAGTTTTTCTGGAGAATAACCAAAATCTACGTGCTGCAACGCAAGACCTTTTTCAACACCATCAAATGCTTTACCGTTTTCTGGTTTGACTTCATCTTTTTCATCAAACATTTCATTCAATCGTCTTGCCCCTGTAATCGCTAATTGGATCATGCTGTATCCAGATGAAATCTGCATCAGTGGTTGGTAATATTGTTGTGAATACTGGACGAATGTCACAACTAAGCCTAATGCCACCGAACGTTCCAAATCACCATTTAATGCTAACCAGCCGCCGAAAAAGATAACTATCGCTGTATTGACCAGTGACATTCCTTGCATCATCGGAAATAGTAGACCAGAATAAGCTTGTCCTTTGAAGGTTGCTTCGCGAACACTTTGATTATGCTCTAAGAATCCTTCAATCGTTTCTTCTTGTAAGCCATTTGTGATGATGACACGTTGTCCGCTGATTTTTTCATCCATATAACCATTTAGTTTCCCCACTTCATCTTGCTGAAGATCCACATATTTCCGTGCTTTGCGGATAATCAAGACAGCTATCAAAACGGCTACTGGAGTGGAAGCAATTGTAGCCCAAGCTAACTCTACATTTTGGCGGAACATCATGATCAAGATCCCGACAAGTAAAACAGCATTCGTGATGACTTGAAGCAAAGCTTGGTTCAAACTATTTTGAATATTATCTAAGTCACTGGTAAAACGACTTAAAATTTCACCGTCTTGATGAGAATCAAAGAAACGGATCGTCAATTTTTCCAATTTGTTGAATAGACCGATACGCATTCGGTTCGTTGACTTCCCTACTACTTGTGTGAACAAAATACTATAGATAAAGTTGGCTGCACTAGCTAGTACATAAAACAGCAAGAGTTTCCATATTACAGAAACAAATTTGCTTTTATCGTCTACGCCTTGCATCAAGCCTCCTACGTAATTAGCTAATTCTTGAAAAGCTTCCCCGATGTATTGAGGTGCCTTTACTTGTAGATAGGTAGCAATGATCACTGTGATAAAGATAAAGAAAAAGGAGAGTTTGTACCGCTTCAAATAGTGATAGAAAAATTTACTTGCTTTTATTAGATCAGTCATACTTACTCCTCCGTTCCTTTTTGAGTTTCAAAGATTTCCTGATAGACACGGTTTCCAGCTACCAATTCCTCATGGGTTCCTTCGCCGACTAATCTGCCTTCATCCAATACTAAGATGCGGTCTGCTTTGACAACAGAAGCAATTTTTTGTGCGATGACAATCGTCGTTGTTCCCTTCAAATCTCGATCGAGTGCTTCTCGGACCAGCTTTTCAGAGCGAGCATCCAATGCACTCGTACTGTCATCTAGGATCAAGATCTTTGGATTACCGATAACGCCACGAGTAATGGATAAACGTTGCTTTTGACCACCAGAAAAGTTACTGCTACGTTCTTCTACTGGTGCTTCGTAACGATCAGATAACTTTTCGATGAATTCTTTTGCTTGAGCAATAGAAGAAGCATGTTCCATCTCTTTTTCTGTTGCATTCTTTTTCCCTTGACGCAAGTTTTGAGCAATCGTTCCTGAGAATAAAATTGCTTTTTGCAAAACAAAGGACACCGTTTGTCTTAAACTCTTTTCATTTACTTGACGAAGATCTACACCACCTACTTCAACTTTGCCTTCTGTCGGATCAAATAGACGAGGGATCAATTGTGCTAGTGTTGACTTCCCGGCACCAGTCGCCCCGACGATACCAACCATTTCTCCAGGTTTGATAGAAAAGCTGATATCTTTAAGCGTATCTGTATCCTCACCAGGATAACGAAAAGAAACATGGTCAAAAGTGACAGAACCCGTCAACTCTTGTTCTGGAACGTCTAAATAAGTAAGATCTGGTTCAGCATCTAAAATTTCCGCAATCCGCTTCAGCGATACGGCTGCTCTTGAAGTCATCATCATCATCATTCCGCCAATAATGATTGCCATCATAATCTGCATCAAGTAGTTCATGAATGAAGCAATTCCACCAATTAACGTAGGATCATCTTTAACAAGATCGCTCACAAAAAAGATCGCCCCAACCACAGCCAAATTGGCAGCCAGCATGAAGGACGGGATCATCACAGAAAATAATGTACCGACTATGATGTTGTGTTTTGTTAAGTCCTCACTTACTTTGCTGAATGACTTCAATTGGTTTTCTTCTTGTACAAAAGATTTCACTACACGAATCCCTAGTAAGTTTTCTTTTGCAATGCTATTCACACGATCAATCAGTTTTTGAATGATCATGAAGTGCTTGCCCATCCTTGTAAATGAAAGTGCCGTAATCAGAAATACCGTAACGATAAGCGCTACGATGATCCACCATAATTGCGGCATCGTGATCATAGCTAAAATGAAGGCACCAATAAATAAGAATGGAATTCGAAAAAGTGATTGCAAAGAAATCATCACTAAATTTTGGATTTGCGTGATATCATTTGTTAGACGAACAACAAGATTTCCAGCAGAGAACTGTTCGATATTTCCAAATGAAAATGTCTGGATCTTTCGAAATGCTTCTTCTCGGATATCTGCACTTACGCCTTGAGCTACTTTTGCAGAGAAAATCGTGTTCGTTACACCTGCGGCTAATCCTAGTAAAGCCAGACTGATCAGGTAAATACCAATTGTTTTCATTTCATCATTATCTTCTGTAATAATAGCTTCCAATACTTGCTGTAGTAACTTAGGTTGCCATAATGCTGCTGCAACCATGACTGCTACGGACAACAAGGAAATAAAAACAGCTACTTTATATTTTTTCGCATGTCGTAAGATTAATTTCATTCGTTGATTACACCCCTTTGTTTAAATTGACAGGACTAATTTAACACTGTAAAATTAGACCGACTAACAATTTACCATGTTTAAAAAGATAATGCAATACACGAGGTTGATAAAATGGAAATAAAGCTTTCTCAAGCAATCATCATTCAGGCCGCCTTTGATATCCTGGCTGAAACACAAGCTCTTTCGCAGCTTTCCATGCGAAACATCGCAAACAGAATTCATGTTCAAGCACCTGCTTTATATTGGTATTTCAAAAACAAACAACAGCTCTTGCAAAAAATGGCTGAAACAATGGAAGAAGAATTAACGCTTCCAGATCCAACTTTGCCTTGGAATGAACAGTTGCTGCAGTATATGGAAAATTACTATGACCTTTATACACGTTTCCCTTGTGGGGCAGAATTAGAAATCAATACTGTGCACGCTTTTCCGAGTCGATTAGAACATTTGGAGCAAATGATCCAATTACTTGTTCGTGAAGGATTTTCAGTCACCCAAAGTCATCAGGCCATTGCCTCTCTCCACAATTTATTGATTGGACAGTTAATGGATCAGCAGCATGAACAGCAGCTTCGGCAAAAGATTATGGACGGAAATGAATTTTTGAAAGAAACAGTTCTATTTATGCGTAATTATGTAGTTGAAAATCAATTAGAGGGATTTAAAGAAAATATGCAGTCCCATGCAGAATTGAATGAAAAAGCACTCTTTCTAACGAGTGCACAAACCTATATTGAAGGCTTATGCCAACAAAATAAAAGAAGAGAAAACGAGCAGTAAAAAAGCTCCTATAGAGATCACTATGTTTGTGATCTCTATAGGAGCTATCTTTTTAAGACTCTTTTTTTATTTTTCTTCCATTAGCCACGCCAATGCACGTTGAATCCATTGGTCCCAGAAGATCCAGTTATGATCGCCAGGTCCTTGTTCAAAGGTGACCGCCAAGCCTTGTTCCTGCATAGCAGATACCATTTCCTGATTTGCCTGATAAAGAAAATCAGATTCCCCACAAGCCATATAAAATCTTGGAACTGGTTTTCCGCTTTTTACTAGTTCTTTCAGTAAGTATTGCGGATCATTTTTTGAACCTTCGATTTGATCCAATGGTCCAAAGATCCCTTCCCAAAAAGCTGCTTTACGAACCATCAAAAGATCATCCATTCGATTCCCTACAGAAACAGCGCCTGAAAGAGAGATTACTGCTGCGAAATTTTCTGATTTTGCAAGGCCTAGTTTTAACGCGCCATATCCGCCCATCGATAATCCAGCGGCATATGTTTTTTCTCTTTTTCTTGTTAATTGCGGGAATAATCCATGACAAATCTCAGGTAGCTCTTCTGCAATGAATGTCCAATACTTCATATCATAAACTGTATCTGTGTACCAGCCAAGATCAGTAGATGGCATGATGACAGCTAATCCGTAGTCTGCTACATAACGTTCAATCGACGTACGTCTTTCCCATACACTATGATTGCCACCCATTCCATGAAGTAAATATAAAACAGGTATATCCGTTGTCTCTTGCTCTGAACTGGTGCCAATCACCTTTTTTGTTGTTTGCGGTAGTATCACATTTAGATTGACTTCCATTTCTAACACATTCGAATAAATATTTGCTTGAATAAATGCCATATTTTCGCCTTCCTTAGTAAGAAGTTATTTTTGAATAACTTTAAATTTGAATGATTCGGCTATGTACATATCTTAACCGAAACTACTGTTTTATTTTACCACTTTTTTCATGAACGAAAAGCGTTAAGACCAAAGCAATGATCACGAGTAACAAGCCAACTAGATAAACGGAATGTAACCCATCATAAAGAATTTTTCTTAATGGTAACAAAATATCCGCATCAATATATTTAGCCGTTTGTGGATTCACCAGTTTATTCATGATATCTGCATCATTTGTTAAATTTGCTGCTGCAAGTTCTCGTTTAGTTACCCCATTTATCAATAAACCAAAAATAGAAACCATGACTGTTTGACCAATTGTTCGAACTAACGTATTAAAAGAAGTTGCTACACCAAGCTGGTCACGAGATACACTATTTTGTGCACTGACAGTCGAGGTAGTCATGGTCACACCTAAGCCTATACCGATGACCGTTGATATAGCAAAAAACCATAAATAGTTACTTCTGAAAGGCATAAGATACAACCAAGCGCCCCCAATAGCTGCGATTAGTAGTCCAATTCTCAAGACCCAATGAGTTTTCATTTGAGTCATCCACTTGCTTGCAAGGAAAGAACCGACCATCCAGACTAGTGATAATGGTGCTAATACCAACCCACCAATTGCTGCATTCAGTCCTAATACACCTTGCATCCACATAGGAATATAAACATCGATTCCCATCAAAAAACCACTAGCCAATGCTGCAGCCAAGTTTACCACAACAAATAGTGGATTTTTGAATAAATGCATCATGATGACAGGATCTTTAGCTCTTTTTTCAGCAAAAATAAAAACACCCAACAGTACGATACTGCCTAGCAACAAAGCAGAAACAAGCGGACTCATTCCCTCGTCTCCTAATAATTGGAACCCTAACAGCAATGAGACCAGCATAGCCATCAAACTAAAACTACCAAAAATATCCATTGGTTTAGACTCATGTATGATTTTTGGTTCATTTAAATATAGCCAAATCAAAATAATTAATAGAATACCGATCGGCACATTGATAAAAAAGATCCAGTGCCAGCTGATCGTTTCAACGATGAATCCTCCCGCAAGCGGTCCAAAAACACTGGCAATCCCCCAGGCTGAACTATTCAAACCTAAAACTTTTGCTCGCTTTTCAATAGAATAAAGATCGCCGATGATCGTCAAAGCTACTGGCATCATTGCCCCAGCACCCATCCCTTGAATCGCACGAGCAGCAATCAACCCAATCATGCTTTGAGATAAACCGCAAAATAACGAACCGATAATAAACAATAATGTCCCAAAAATAAAGATTGGTTTCCGTCCCACTTTATCCGCAAGTTTTCCGTAAATCGGAGTAAGCATAGCGTTTGTCAGCAAATAAATCGAAAATACCCAGTTCATGATTTCCATTCCATGTAATGAACCGACAATCGTTGGCATAGCGGTTGTTACGATTGTACCTTCAATAGCCGTCATGAACGTTGCAATGAAAATACTCACTGTGACCAAAGTAACATTTGTTTCTTTTTTCATCTTATTCCTCCCTTTCATTATGACAGGATCTAAAAATAGATAAATAATTACTATCTTTTTCAAGAGGTTAACTGCCATAAAAAAGCTGGAACAACCACCACTTGGCGATCGTTCCAGCTGAATATAACTTATTTTGCTAAACTTGCTTTCAACGCATCTACTTTGTCCGTATGTTCCCAAGGCAAATCTACATCTGTACGGCCAAAATGACCGTAAGCAGCTGTTTGTTTGTAAATCGGACGACGCAAATCAAGCATCTCGATGATTCCTGCTGGCCGAAGATCGAAGTTTTCTCTCACTGCAGCAATCAGTTCTTCTTCCGGAACCGTTCCAGTACCGAAAGTATTGATTGAGATCGAAACAGGTTGAGCAACACCAATCACATAAGCTAGCTGTACTTCTGCTTTGCGAGCAAGCCCTGCTGCAACAATGTTTTTAGCAATATAGCGTGCAGCATAGCTGGCAGAACGGTCAACTTTTGTCGCATCTTTACCAGAAAAAGCACCGCCACCATGACGAGCATAACCGCCATACGTATCAACAATGATTTTTCTTCCTGTTAATCCGGCATCCCCTTGAGGACCACCAATGACAAATCGGCCAGTCGGATTGATATAATATTTCGTTTGATCATCTAATAATTCAGCTGGAATAACTTCCTTCACTACTTTTTCGATGACATCATGACGAATTGTTTCATTATCTACTGCATCATCATGCTGTGTTGAAATAACGATTGTATCTACGCGTTCCGGTTGTCCTTGATCATCATATTCAACCGTTACTTGAGATTTTGCATCTGGACGTAAATACGTTAATTCATTTGATTTACGCAAATCTGCCAAGCGGCGTACCAGACGATGACTCAAAGCGATTGGTAAAGGCATCAATTCTGGTGTTTCATCTACAGCAAACCCAAACATTAAACCTTGGTCGCCAGCACCAATCTCATCTAATACGTCTTTTTTATCTTCATCCCGGATCTCAAGTGCTTCATCAACTCCTTGAGCAATATCAGGAGATTGTTCATCAATCGCAACCAATACAGCTGCTGTATCTCCATCAAATCCGAATTTTGCACGTGTATAACCAATTTCTTTTATTGTTTCCCGTACGACTTTTTGAATATCTACATATGCCGTCGTAGATATTTCTCCAAATACTAAAACAAGACCAGTTGTTACAGACGTTTCACACGCTACTCGTGCTGTTGGATCTTGTTTTAAAATTGCATCCAAGATTGCATCACTGATTTGGTCAGCAATTTTATCTGGATGTCCTTCAGAAACAGATTCTGATGTAAATAAGTGTCTTTCTACCATTATAATGATTCCCCCTAGTTAAATTCGGTTACAAGGCATCTCCGTCCTGCGGATCCTTTCGGGAACTTGCAACGAACCAAGTATAGCAGATAAAACAGTTTTCTGCTCGTATTTTTTCATTTTTTTGCTTAAAAAATATAAAAATATTTTACATTAGAACTGTCCAAAAAAGCTTAGCACAATCATCCATAAAGATAACTCTGCTAAGCTTTTTAAAATCATTCTTTCAGATAAAAAGAAAAAGATACTCAAAAAGTATCTTTCATGACCCGTACGGGATTCGAACCCGTGTTACCGCCGTGAAAGGGCGGTGTCTTAACCGCTTGACCAACGGGCCAATAAAATAAATGGGCCTAAATGGACTCGAACCATCGACCTCACGCTTATCAGGCGTGCGCTCTAACCAGCTGAGCTATAGGCCCATAAAAACTAAAAGCGGGTGACGAGAATCGAACTCGCGACAACAGCTTGGAAGGCTGTGGTTTTACCACTAAACTACACCCGCATAATGGCGCGGGACAGAATCGAACTGCCGACACATGGAGCTTCAATCCATTGCTCTACCAACTGAGCTACCGAGCCAAACGGTTCCGACGGGAATCGAACCCGCGATCTCCTGCGTGACAGGCAGGCATGTTAACCCCTACACCACGGAACCAATGTTTTTAGTTTTTAATTGCGGGAGCAGGATTTGAACCTACGACCTTCGGGTTATGAGCCCGACGAGCTACCAGACTGCTCCATCCCGCGATAATATGAAAAAGGAGGATAAGGGATTCGAACCCTTGCACGGTTTTACCCGCCTGACGGTTTTCAAGACCGTTCCCTTCAGCCGGACTTGGGTAATCCTCCATGTAAAACTATATTAAATTAA
>NZ_CP175675.1:2352500-2520000 GCF_030910025.2 Enterococcus sp. SB12
CAAATATCCAGTTTTCAATGAACAAATTTAACAACTAATGTTGTTAATGGAGCCTAGCGGGATCGAACCGCTGACCTCCTGCGTGCAAAGCAGGCGCTCTCCCAGCTGAGCTAAGGCCCCGTTTTAAATTGAGAGTAAACCTCTCAAAACTGAACAAAGTAAAAACAAATTGTGTAGTCTCCGTAATATTCCTTAGAAAGGAGGTGATCCAGCCGCACCTTCCGATACGGCTACCTTGTTACGACTTCACCCCAATCATCTATCCCACCTTAGGCGGCTGGCTCCAAAAGGTTACCTCACCGACTTCGGGTGTTACAAACTCTCGTGGTGTGACGGGCGGTGTGTACAAGGCCCGGGAACGTATTCACCGCGGCGTGCTGATCCGCGATTACTAGCGATTCCGGCTTCATGCAGGCGAGTTGCAGCCTGCAATCCGAACTGAGAGAAGCTTTAAGAGATTAGCTTAGCCTCGCGACTTCGCAACTCGTTGTACTTCCCATTGTAGCACGTGTGTAGCCCAGGTCATAAGGGGCATGATGATTTGACGTCATCCCCACCTTCCTCCGGTTTGTCACCGGCAGTCTTGCTAGAGTGCCCAACTGAATGATGGCAACTAACAATAAGGGTTGCGCTCGTTGCGGGACTTAACCCAACATCTCACGACACGAGCTGACGACAACCATGCACCACCTGTCACTTTGCCCCCGAAGGGGAAGCTCTATCTCTAGAGTGATCAAAGGATGTCAAGACCTGGTAAGGTTCTTCGCGTTGCTTCGAATTAAACCACATGCTCCACCGCTTGTGCGGGCCCCCGTCAATTCCTTTGAGTTTCAACCTTGCGGTCGTACTCCCCAGGCGGAGTGCTTAATGCGTTAGCTGCAGCACTGAAGGGCGGAAACCCTCCAACACTTAGCACTCATCGTTTACGGCGTGGACTACCAGGGTATCTAATCCTGTTTGCTCCCCACGCTTTCGAGCCTCAGCGTCAGTTACAGACCAGAGAGCCGCCTTCGCCACTGGTGTTCCTCCATATATCTACGCATTTCACCGCTACACATGGAATTCCACTCTCCTCTTCTGCACTCAAGTCTCCCAGTTTCCAATGACCCTCCCCGGTTGAGCCGGGGGCTTTCACATCAGACTTAAGAAACCGCCTGCGCTCGCTTTACGCCCAATAAATCCGGACAACGCTTGCCACCTACGTATTACCGCGGCTGCTGGCACGTAGTTAGCCGTGGCTTTCTGGTTAGATACCGTCAAGGGATGAACAGTTACTCTCATCCTTGTTCTTCTCTAACAACAGAGTTTTACGATCCGAAAACCTTCTTCACTCACGCGGCGTTGCTCGGTCAGACTTTCGTCCATTGCCGAAGATTCCCTACTGCTGCCTCCCGTAGGAGTTTGGGCCGTGTCTCAGTCCCAATGTGGCCGATCACCCTCTCAGGTCGGCTATGCATCGTGGCCTTGGTGAGCCGTTACCTCACCAACTAGCTAATGCACCGCGGGTCCATCCATCAGCGACACCCGAAAGCGCCTTTCAAATCAAAACCATGCGGTTTTGATTGTTATACGGTATTAGCACCTGTTTCCAAGTGTTATCCCCTTCTGATGGGCAGGTTACCCACGTGTTACTCACCCGTTCGCCACTCTTCTTTTTCCGGTGGAGCAAGCTCCGGTGGAAAAAGAAGCGTTCGACTTGCATGTATTAGGCACGCCGCCAGCGTTCGTCCTGAGCCAGGATCAAACTCTCATAAAAAGTTCGAACAATCTTGCGATTGTTAAGCTCAATTTGTTTGCTAGCATATTGCTTGCTTGTTAAAAATGTTTGTTGTCTTGAATTGAATCAAGACGCCCTACACATTTGGTTTGTCTTACTTTGTTCAGTTTTCAAAGGTCTACTTCATCGAGAGTGTTTCCCGATTCATTTTTGGCTGCCGTAGCAACTTTTATATCATATCAGAGAGACAAACGATTGTCAACTCTTTTTTAAAAGTTTTTTTCGATTTCGTTTTTCGAAATCTTTCAGCAACTCATTTATCATAACTTATCGTTTGTTATTTGTCAAGAACTTTTTTGAAGTTTTTTTCGATAGAATCAAGCTTCGCAAGTGGTTCTTTTTTAACGACTCAGTTATCTTATCATGTCGTTAGTAACATGTCAATAACTTTTTTGTTATGTTTTTGAATAAATATTTTCTTCTGTCTTTTGGACAAGTAATAATATACCAACTAAATTTAGCTTGGTCAACGAATTTTTTGTATTTTTTCAAGTTTTTTTCAATAAACGATTATTCATAACTTTTCTTTCTTTATCGTTCGTTTTCGTCTTCTTTAATGTCTAGAATAGTCGGCATTAGCTTTTGAACTTTCGTTATTATTTATTCCTTTCTACACAGCAAAAGCTGCCTAAGGAATTCCTTAGACAGCTTTTATTCGATTATCTCATTGTTGGGAATAGCAAAACATCCCGAATTGATTGTGCATCAGTTAGCAACATTACTAATCTGTCGATCCCGATACCTAGACCACCAGTTGGCGGCATACCGTATTCTAAGGCTTCCAAGAAGTCTTCGTCTACACCGTGAGCTTCGTCATTTCCTAGTTCACGTTCTTTTTCTTGCGCTTCGAATCTTTCTCTTTGATCAATTGGATCGTTCAGTTCTGTAAAGGCATTAGCAAATTCACGCCCCACGATGAATAGTTCGAATCGATCTGTGAATCGAGGATCTTCTGGATTTTTCTTCGCTAAAGGCGAAACTTCGACTGGATGTCCGTATACAAACGTCGGTTGTGTCAATGTTTCTTCAACAAATGTTTCAAAGAATTCATTGATAACATGTCCGACACCCATAGCTTCGGTTACTTCTACATTGTGTTTTTCGGCTAAAGCTAATGCTTCTTCCAATGTCATTTCTTGCCAGAAGTCTACACCAGTTTGTTCTTTGATTGCATCTACCATATGGATGCGTTTAAAGTCACTTTCTAAGTCGACAGCTTGTCCATCATATGTGATTTTTGCTGTTCCTAGTACTTTTTCAGCTGCGTTACGGATAATACCTTCTGTCAGATTCATTACATCATTGAAATCAGTATATGCTGTGTATGCTTCTAACATCGTAAATTCTGGATTATGTGTAGTATCAATTCCTTCATTACGGAAAACGCGGCCGATTTCATAAACTTTTTCCATTCCGCCAACAATTAGTCGTTTTAAATGAAGTTCTAGCGCAATACGCAAATATAAATCAATGTCCAGTGCATTATGATGCGTGATAAATGGGCGTGCGGCAGCTCCACCTGCCTCATTGTGCAATACTGGTGTTTCTACTTCAATATAGCCATTGCCATCTAAATAGCGACGGATTTCGCTGATAATTTGGCTTCGTTTCATAAATCGGTCAAAGCTTTCGCGATTACTGATTAAATCCAAGTAGCGTTGTCTGTAGCGTTGTTCAATATTCGTTAAGCCATGGTATTTATCTGGCAGTGGACGAAGTGCTTTTGACAAAATCGTGATTTCTGAAGCTTTGATAGAAACTTCGCCTGTGTCTGTTTTCATGATTTGTCCAGTTACACCAAAGAAATCTCCAAGGTCTGCATGTTTGAATACTTCATAGGCCTCATCACCTACTTGGTCTTTTCTTACATAAATTTGAATTTGGCCTTCACGATCTTGTAGATGCGCAAATCCAGCTTTCCCTTTTCCTCGGCGAGTCATCATACGACCAGCTACACTAGCGGTCAATCCCATTTCTGCTAGTTCTTCTTTTGTTCTTGGATCAAATAGTTCATGCAATTCTTCTGAGTTGTGCGTGCGTTCAAATCGTTTTCCAAATGGATCGATTCCATCTTCACGCAATTGTTCCATTTTTTGACGACGTACAAGCATTTGATCATTTAAATCTTCTACTTGATGTTGTTGTTCCTGTGTCACAAAAGTTCCTCCATTCTCATGTTAATCTCTTTCCTATAATGCCAATGAAACACAAAAAAAGCAAGCCGAACTTGGAATTTCGGCTTGAAAATTCACGAAAAACTTAGAAATCACAACGTTTGTTTCAATAGTACTTTTTCCGCTTTTTCTACAAATTGATCCAGCAGGTCATTGATTTCTTGCTGTTTTTCTGTCTGATTGATTGCTACTTTCACTTTCGCTGCTCGAGGAATCCCTTTTAAATAATAAGCCGCATGTGTTCTGAATTCTCTACAAGCTACTTTTTCTCCTTTGAGATCTGCTAAGCGTTGTAAATGAAGTTTAGCTGTAGCAATTTTTTCGGCTGGTGTTGGTTCAGGAATCAGTTCTCCTGTTTCGAGATAATGCTGTGTGCGGTGAATCATCCATGGATTGCCCAGCGCTGCACGACCAATCATCACACCGTCTGCACCGACATAGTCAAGCATCCGTTTTGCATCTTCTGGCGTTTTGACATCCCCGTTCCCCATAAATGGGATCGTCAAATGTTTTTTCACTTCTTTCAATACTTCCCAGTCCGCTTTTCCTTCATACATCTGAACCCGTGTACGTCCATGCATAGCGATGGCACTTGCTCCAGCTGATTGTGCTGCTAATGCATTTTCTACAGCAAAGACGTGCTCTTCATCCCAACCAATACGCATCTTGACTGTTACTGGGATATCTACTGCTGAAGAAACAGCTTGGACCATTTCGTATACTTTCTCAGGATCTAAAAGCCATTTTGCTCCTGCTTCTGCTTTGATCACTTTATTTACTGGACAGCCCATATTGATATCTATTATATCGGCAGCTGTGTTTTCTTCGACAAATTGAGCAGCTTCAACTAGACTATCTTTATTTCCGCCAAATATCTGTAAACTTAATGGATGTTCTGTTTCTTCAATGTGGAGCATCTCTAAAGTTTTTTTGTTTCTGAAATGAATACCTTGGTCACTGATCATTTCACATACGACTAAGCCTGCACCAAATTCTTTGACAGTGACTCGAAATGCTGAATTTGTTATTCCAGCCATCGGTGCAACAACGACACGATTAGGGATTTCCACATTGCCGATTTTCCATGTGTGTTCCACTTAAATCCCTCCTAAGGCTTCTTTCTTCAATCCAGCTAATTCTTCTTCACTATACTTGTATTTGTTATTACAGAAAGAACAAACCGCTTCTGCACCGTGATCTTCGTCTATCATTGCTTGGATTTCTTCTGCACCTAACGCGATAATTGCTTCTGCAAATTTTTCTTTTGAACAGTCACATTTGAATTGAACAGGCATTTTTTCCAAAATGTTCAATTCTTCTGTACCAAGCAATCCTTTCAATATTTCTTCTGGTGTCTGTCCTTCATCTAAGAGGGTAGAGATTCTTGGTGTCGTTTTTAATTGTTCTTCGATCTTGCTGATTGTTTCTTCATCGGCACCTGGCATGATTTGGATCATGAATCCTCCCGCCGTCTTGATGCTGTCGTCAGTATTGACCAATACACTCAGTCCAACAGCTGAAGGGATTTGTTCTGAGATAGCAAGATAGTAAGTAAAATCTTCAGCGATTTCTCCAGAAACAATCGGCGTTTGCCCAGAAAAAGGTTCTTTTAATCCTAAGTCTTTTGTGACAGTAAACATTCCTTGTGTTCCAACTGCTCCCCGCACATCGATTTTACCTTCACTATTTAGAGGAAGACTGAGATGCGGATTTTTGATGTAACCTTTCACATCTCCCTTTCCATTTGCATCTACTACAATTCCTGTTGCTGGACCATCGCCTTGGATTCGAACAGTTAGTTTGTCTTCTCCTTTGAGCGTCGCACCAAGTAGCAGACTACCGACCAATGTCCGTCCCAAAGCAGCTGAGGAGGTGTGCCAAGTATCATGACGTCTTTGTGCCTCCGCTACGGTATTTGTTGCTTGAACGGCGTATGCTCGGACGAATCCGTCGTGAGCAAGTGCCTTAACCAAATAATCTTTCATTTGTTATGTACTCCTTTTTCCGTTTTTAAACTCATAGTGAATCATACTAGCAACTACTGCTTTTTTCAACTTTGGAATGCTTCTTTTAAAAATAATTCAGAATCATCTAGAAAACAGGACATCACCCTATTTACAACTTAAATAAAGAAATCTCCCGAAAACCGGTTTTTGTTCCGGTTTTCGGGAGTCATATCAGATCAATTGACCTATATTTTTTTATTTGTATTGATCGTCTGAATGATTATCTTCTGATTGTTGAGAATCTGAATCATGTTCTGCTTTATTTTCCTCATTCAGTTCATGTTTTGCTTCTTCAAAATCACGTTTTTCTTCCGCTTGTTTTTCAGCGTCTTTTTCTTCCAAAGCACGTTTTGCTTCTTCAAAAGTTTTCGCTTCTTTTTCGCTTGGATAATCATTTGACTCAGTACCTTCAGGCATCACACCGTGTTCAAACAATGACTTGATTGCTTTGGCATCCAACGTTTCGAATTCCAAAAGTTTTTCAGCAATCAGTTTATGCTGTGCACGATGAGCTTCGATGATTTCTCGAGCTTTATCATGAGCTTCCATCAAGATTTTTCGTACTTCTTGATCAATCTCGAAAGCGACTTGTTCAGAGTAAGCTTTTGTTTGACCATAGTCGCGGCCAACAAACACTTGATGGTTTCCTTCATATTGAACAGGACCTAAACGATCACTCATTCCATATTCTGTTACCATGCTTCGTGCTAGAGCTGTCGCTTGCTCAAAGTCATTGGAAGCACCAGTTGATTGGACATTGAAGATGATTTCTTCAGCTGTACGTCCACCAAGTAAGCCTACGATTTGTTCAAACATATCTTCTTTCGTCATCAAGAACTGATCTTCTTTTGGTAAAGCGATCATATATCCGCCGGCGCGTCCGCGAGGGATGATCGTTACTTTGTGGACGACCCGAGCGCGACTCAATACTAATCCGACAATCGTATGACCAGCTTCGTGATAAGCAACCATTTCGCGTTCTTTTTTGCTGATTACGCGATCTTTTTTAGCTGGACCTGCAATCACGCGATCTTCCGCTTCATCGATATCAGAAGCATCGATTTTCTTTTTATTTCTTCTAGCAGCTACTAACGCTGCTTCATTCAAGACATTTTCTAAATCTGCTCCGGCAAAACCTGGTGTCTGTTGAGCCACAACTTTCAAGTCAACGTCATCTGCCATCGGTTTATTCCGTGCATGGACTCGCAAGATTGCTTCACGACCTTTTACATCTGGACGTCCAACTAAAATCTGGCGGTCAAAACGGCCTGGACGTAGTAACGCTGGGTCTAGTACATCAGAACGGTTGGTTGCAGCAATGACGATTACTCCTTCATTTCCGTCGAAGCCATCCATTTCTACAAGCAATTGGTTCAATGTTTGTTCGCGTTCATCATGTCCGCCGCCCATACCGGCACCACGTTGACGACCTACCGCATCAATTTCATCAATGAAAATGATAGCTGGTGCGTTTTTCTTCGCTGTTTCAAACAAATCACGAACACGACTTGCTCCAACACCGACAAACATTTCTACGAAATCAGAACCCGAAATCGAGTAAAACGGTACTCCAGCTTCTCCGGCAACAGCTTTTGCTAATAAGGTTTTACCTGTTCCTGGAGGTCCTTCTAAAAGTACACCTGCCGGGATACGGGCACCTAATTCAACAAATCGGCGAGGATCTTTCAGAAATTCAACAACTTCAACTAGTTCTTGTTTTTCTTCTTCCGCACCCGCTACATCAGAAAAACGTACGCGATTAGCTTTTTTGTCTGCTTCTTTGGCTTTTGATTTACCAAAGTTCATGACACGGCCGCCACCGCCACCGCCGCCGCCTTGTTGTCCCATCATCATGTAAAAGAAAAAGATGATGATTACGATTGGCAAGAAGCTAAGCAATAGGGAAACCCATATACCGCTGCTTGATTCTTCTTTTACTGTTGTAGCAACTTTGTTTTCTTTTGCCAGTTCTGTTACTTGGCTCAATGTTGTATCATTTGGCAAAATGATTGTTGTGAAATGGGTAGTAGTCGTATCTGTTGAACCTAAGATAGCTAACCCACCGCTGTTAGCGACGGTCTGCTGTTCTTTGTATTCACCAGTGATCTTATATACACCATTTGCAGGCTGCACTTCAAATTCTTTGATCTTGCCTGCTTGTAGTTGTTCTGTGAATTTTGAGTACTCGATATCTGACGATCGCTGGCCGTTATTACCAAAAATAAAATAAACGACCATTACCATCGCTAAGATTACGAGGACATAATACAAGGCATTTTTCATCATGCCGTTGTTCTTTTTGTTCATAGTTGCCCTCCCTAAGCGTCAATTTAATTTAACAGTTTTTTATCAATCCTGACCATTCTATTGTACCATAATTTAATTGAGATACAGCATTAATTTGATTGATAAACACTAGGTTTCAATACACCGATGTACGGTAGGTTACGATATGCTTCTGCATAATCCAAGCCATAACCGACCACAAATTCATTTGGTACGTTGAAGCCAACATAATCTGCTTCGATATTTACTACTCTTCCTTCAGGTTTGTCAAGTAGTGTAACAATTTTGACTGATTTTGCTTTGCGGTATTTGAAAAGATCCACTAAATAAGCAAGTGTTCTTCCGCTGTCAATGATATCTTCAACGATCAACAGATCGCGACCTTCTACATTCGTATCTAAGTCTTTGACGATTTTTACTTCCCCTGACGAGACTGTTGCATTCCCGTAGCTTGAAACATCCATGAAATCCAATTCCAAATACGTATCGATAGAACGAACGATATCTGCCATGAATGGTACCGCTCCTTTTAAGACACCTACTACTAGGGGATTGGTGTTTTGGTAAATTTCTGTTAACTCTTTGCCTAGTTCTTTGCAACGAACTTGTATCTCTTCTTGTGAGATCAAAATTCTCTCAATATCCTTTTCCAACATCAGGTTCTCCTTCCAATTGCTTCTTTTTGATATTTGTAAAGAAGTATGTAGTGTATTTTATCAGTTTCTTCACGAATACTCAAATATGAAAAGGCAAAAGGTATCAAGCTATATATATTTCTTTTGGCATCTGTAATGATCCAAGCATGCTGCCTTTGTGAATTAGGTACTTTCTGATCGATAAAATATCTAGATACTTTTTTTGTGAGATTCTCTGTTAATTTAATGCGGTCTCCTGCTTTTCTTTTTTCGACATACAGTTGCACATCAGCAGGAATCCAAATGTCATGAGAAAATAGAGACCATGAATCTGTTGCTTTGATGTCCCCTGCATTTTCAGGTTTGACCAGACCAATCCATTCTGTTTCATTCAAATATATTCCTTGTTCTGGAATCAGCAACAAGCGCTGGTCTTCTGTCTGGCTAGTTGCTTGTTTTTCTTTTTTAGCGAGTACAACAAAATGATACTCTCTTTTCAGTATCCAATTATTGCCAATACTGAGTTGCCATTGGCTTTTTTTCTGTTGCCACTGGTCTAAAATCGACTCCATTTGTTGTTCTTTCAAAATAATCCCTGTTTTTGAGAATGCTTTGTCGAAAAAGGAGTAAAAAAAATAGTATCGTTCAGCATCTGTCATTTCTTCAATCATTTCTGCAGAAAATCGAAATTGTTCCTCCCACTGTTCGACTTCCTTTTCGATCAACTGTCCCATATATTTTTGAATGACTTGGTCTGCCCATTGGATCTGTTGCGAAAATTGCTGGAAATGTCTCAACGCCTGTGTATTTTCTTGTTTCAATTGAGGAACTACCAAATGACGAAGCCGATTTCTCTGGACATCTAACAATTGGTTTGTCTGATCCTCAAAGTAAACAAGCTGCGATTCCGCTGCATAAGTATATAGGTCTTCTTTGCTAAAACTCAGCAACGGACGAACCAGTCTGCCAGCAGCAAATGGTTGCACTTCTTTGATTCCAGAAAAAGTATTTAACTGTCCCCCACGAACGATTTTCATTAACACCGTCTCGATTTGATCATCTCCGTGATGAGCAGTCATCAATGTGTCATATTGTCCTTCTTCCATCACGCGAGTGAATTCTTGATAACGAAAGTTACGAGCTTCTGTTTCTATGGCGGATTTGGCTGGATCTTCCCAAATACTTACATATAAAGGGAGATTTTTCTCTTCACAATATGAGCGAAGATAGGCAGCTTCTTCTGCTGATTCTTCTCTTAATTGGTGATTGATGTGGACGATACCTAAAGAAAAACCGATTTGGCGTTGCACTTGTAAAAGTAAATGGAGCAAAACCATCGAATCAACACCACCTGATACCGCTGCTAAAATTCTCGATCCTTGTTGCCAGAATCCTTGTTCATTCCCGTGCCGAATAAATGACTGCTGTAATAGCGGTGCTTTTTTCCCGCCTTTTTCAACGTTCATCCTTTCCACACCCTTTCTTCCTAAAAAAAAGAGAGCGGGAAAACGTCTAAAACGACAATTAACCTGCCCTCTGTTGATACTATGACCCAAATAGTCGCACTATCCTTATTTGCGGCTTTTTAGCTGCGGCGTCCGCCACGGCCACCGCGCTTTCCTTCTGTGTTTCGCTTCAATGAAGATAAGCGGTCATCGCTATCTTTCAAAAATGAACTCATCAATGAATCGAAGTCTTCTTTTTGAGCTGAAGGTTGACTGCGAGAAAAAGATTTTTTCTGTGCTGGACGATTTCTGTTGTCACGGGGATCTTTTTGTTGATATTTTTTAGGACGGCTTTCTTCTCCAGATTCAGCAGGTTGTTCCTGCGCTTTCCGGATAGATAGTCCGATTTTTCCATCATCATTTACTGAAATAACTTTGACTGTTACTTCATCTCCTACACTTAAAACATCATGGATGTCTTTTACATAGCCATTTGACACTTCGCTAATATGAACTAGACCCGTTTTTCCAGCACCTAGATCAATAAACGCACCAAAATTTGTGATTCCTGATACTTTTCCTTGCAGTTTTGCTCCTACCTCGATTGACATAAAAAAAATGTTCCTCCTAATTATTTCCCTTTTTTATATTCCTGCTTATTTTGCAGTTGTAGAACTAGTTGATTGATCTGTTTCATTTGTCGAGCTGTCTGTATTTGATTCTAATATAGGATAAACTTTTTCACCGTCTTTTGAGTAAAAGAATTTGCTTCTGGCAAGTTTAGCTACATACTCATCATCTTTCAGCAATGAAACATCTTGGTGCAGCTGATCAACGTCTGCGTTGACTTCTTTCATTTCAGTATTTGCTTCGACTCTCAATTCGTTCAATTGATGCATCCTTTGCATGTCATGGAAAATCTGCACACCTATTATCGCGAAAATGACCAAAGCACCAACAAAAATTGCAGCCAGTCTGCGTCTTCGAAAAATCAGTTGACGTTGTTGTTGCTGAAATTCAGCATACTTTTTCTTTGCATATTCCGTATCTAGCGCAGCGATTTTATTGCTTTTTTTCGTCACTTGGATTCGCTCCAATCTTTTTGATTGTCTTTTTCATTATACCAATATCGTGAAAGCTTGTCTAATCTATTTCTTTAGTGTTTCTGTGCGATTTTCAGAAATAATTTCGTACATTTTTTGTGCATCTTCTTTTTTGGTTGATTCATGTAATTCCGTGATTTTCACTTCCAACGTTTTGTTGCCGAACTGGACTTTCAAAATATCGCCTACTTTGACATCACTGGAAGATTTCGCCAATTTACCGTTGATTTGAATTCTTCCTTTATCAGCTACTTCTTTTGCTACTGATCGTCTTTTGATGATTCGGGAAATTTTTAAAAATTTATCTAATCGCATATCTTATTCCTCACTTTTTAATTTTTTTATTTAATCGCAGGATTTTCTTACCAAAAGGCAACATTAGCCATTCTCGTACTGTAAACAGACGAAGACGGATCACTGTATAAATGAACACAGAAGCCCCGATCCCAACTCCTATCACGCTGACAAAAAAAGCAGTGGAACGATGAGTTACAGGACCAAACACTATATTCAATACACCATAATACAGCAGCAGTACTACTGCCATACAAAGAAGGCTGATCATCAACTTCCGTCCAAAATGCCGTTCTTTCCAAAAAGCATTTAGCTCTTTTGTTTCAATTCGAACAAAATACCAAAGCGTCACACCTAATCCTAAAAGGGTAGACAGGCTTGCACCTGCTGTTCCTAATAAACCGGTCAGAAAAGAAGTAGTCAATCCTTTTACCAATAGTCCCCATCCTGCGCCTTTTAAAGAAGGGCGAAACGAGTTCTTGCTTTGAGCAATACTTTGATAAGCTTGGATGACTGCAGTGAAAGCAATGGAAAAAACAAACAATACAAGCGCTGCATTTCCCGCATAATCTTTAAACAACGCATAATTGATATAAGGGAGCAGCAAGGCTAATCCCAAAGACGCAGCTAATGCTAAAGCGGTCGTCAATCTAAGATAGATTTTGGCTGTCTGTAAAAACTGACGATAGATCCGGTTGGTCAAATGACGAGTCAACGCAGGCAGGAATGTCGCACTTAATGCAGTGGCAATCACTAAACCTAATTGTACTAAAGGCTGACCTCGATCATAGACCCCTTTTGCTATCTTCGCACCGTATTCTGACAGTCCGTAAACTTCCAAAGCATTTTTTACAAAGAAAGAGTCGATCAGCTGGAAAAAGATAAGCAATCCACTATAAATCGAAACCAGTCCGCCTTCTACCAGAAAACGCCGGATCAAGGGCTTTGACGGCTGTTTGAACAATGGAAACCGTCGGAAGCTTAACGCTCCTCCATGAATCTTTTGTTCATAGTAGTGAAGGATCCCATATGCGCATAAACCGCCAAAAACAGCTCCACTCATTGCTGCCGTCCCTGTTTGGTACACCGTCCATCCAAGCTTTCTAAAAGCAAACGCACTACAGACAATCACAAAAACACGAACGAACTGCTCAACTACTTGAGAAACAGCAGTTGGTTCCATCAAGAATCTTCCTTGGAAATTCCCTCGATAAAAAGATAGACCAGGCATCAGCAAAAAGGTAAAGGAAACTACTTGGATCAGCGGTTTCAATTGTATGTCTCCCATCATCCAAGCAATCCAGCTGCTAAATGCAAAGACAAACAACCACAAAAAGACACCTGTCCAAAATACTAAGGGATAAAGATTTTGCAAAGCTTGCTTTCGCTCGAAAGGATTCTTTCTTTCTGCAACGTACTTTGATATGAACTGCGGAAGACCGGATAAAGCTAAAGTCATTGCTATCCCATAAATTGGATAAACTTGCTGATAAACATAAAAACCTTCGTCGCCGACTAAGTTTTGGAGGGGAATTCGGTAAAGGGCACTTAATACTTTTGCTATGAAAGAAGCAATCGTCAATACAAATGCTCCTTGCATGACGCGCCGCATTTCTTTATGATCCAAATCATTGCTCCTTCCTACGCTGACAGATATTTTTGCTCACGCAACGCTTTGACAAACTTTTGGATTTCCTGAAGCCATACTGCTTCTTCCATTTGGTTGGGGATCGTCAAGCGTATCACCATCTGTTCTTTTTCAACGCCTAGACTGGCTTTTAGTTTTGTCGCTGTCAGTGCTTCGAATAACTGTTCCACACTATAGCGTTTTGTTCCAACTTTACTTAGAGTAAAGACTATATGCGCCTCCTGTTTCCTTATCGTTTCTAGGAGCGCTCGATCGCCATCCATTTTGATCTGCCCAATTGTCAAGAGATGTGCTACTTCTTCTGGATATTCTCCAAAACGGTCGAGCAGATCATCTTCTAGTTCATCTAGCATTTCTTGCGAATCAAGTTCACGAATTCGTTTATAGATCTCGATTTTCTGCCGTTGATCTGCCACGTATGTTTCAGGTAGATACGCATCGACACCGAGGTCGATCTCAACAGTGGTCTTCTCCACTTGACTATTCTTTCCTTGTTTACGAGAAACAGCTTCGCTTAGCATTTGAGAATACATATCGAAACCGACTGCATCAATAAATCCATGCTGCTGAGCACCTAAGAGATTACCTGCACCGCGAATGGAAAGATCCCGCATCGCAATCTTGAATCCAGATCCCAGTTCTGTAAAATCTTTGATTGCCTGAAGACGTTTTTCACTGACTTCGTTAAGGATCTTCTGCTGCTCATACATAAAGTAAGCATATGCGACACGGCTGCTTCTTCCTACCCGCCCTCGCAATTGGTATAACGTGGATAATCCCATATAATCAGCGTTCTCAACGAACAACGTATTTGCGTTCGGGATATCTACTCCTGTTTCAATGATGGTTGTAGTGACAAGAACATCATACTGACCTTCAATAAATTCAAAAAGCGTATTTTCTAATTGCGCCTCTGTCATTTGCCCATGAGCATAACCGATCCGTGCTTCCGGAACGAGTTCTTGGATTTCTTCTACTTTTTGTTCGATCGTTTCTACCCGATTATATAAATAGAATACTTGTCCACCTCGTCCCATTTCTCGATGGATTGCTTCGCGAATAGCCCCAGGATTTTTTTCCATAACATATGTTTGGATCGGATAACGATTCGCAGGCGGTGTTTCGATTACTGAAAGATCCCGCACGCCTAACATCGACATATGCAAAGTTCTCGGAATCGGTGTTGCAGTCAGAGTCAAAACATCCACTTGTGCACGTAACTGTTTCAATCGTTCCTTATGTTTTACACCAAAACGTTGTTCTTCGTCAATGATCAGTAGACCCAAATCGCTAAATTCAATATCTTTTGACAAAATTCGGTGGGTCCCTACAACAATATCAACTTGACCTGTACGCAGTTGTTCGATGGTTTCTTTTTGTTGCTTTCTTGTTCTGAAACGACTTAATAGCCCGATATTTACGGGGAAGCCTTCAAATCTTTCCAGCATCGTTTCATAGTGCTGCTGTGCCAAGATCGTTGTTGGAACTAAAAAGGCTACTTGTTTGCTTTCCTTTATCGCTTTAAAGGCCGCTCGAAGCGCTACTTCTGTTTTCCCATAACCAACATCACCTACGAGTAGTCGATCCATTGGTTTTTCTTTTTCCATATCCCGTTTGATCTCCGCTGCACTTCTCAACTGGTCATCAGTTTCAGAGTAGGGGAAGGCATTTTCGAATTCTTTTTGGTAGGCGTCATCAGGTCCAAAAGCATATCCTTTTTCTGACTCTCTTGCGGCATATAATTTGATTAGATCGTCAGCGATATCCTCGATTTTTGAAGAGACTTTTCGCTTGGTTTTCGCCCATTCACTTCCGCCTAGCTTATTGATGCGAGGCGCTTTGGCTTCAGAGGCGACATATTTTTGGATCAGGTTCAGTTGAGTAACAGGAATAAACAGTTTATCGTCGTTTTGGTACAAAATAGTCATATAGTCTTGGTGAACGCCATCTACTTCTAGCGTTTCCATCCCGATGTATTTCCCGATACCATGATTGGCATGGACAACGTAATCTCCTGCTTTTAATTCATTATAGCTTTTCAATCGCTCTGCGTTTGTTACTGTTTGACGTCTCGTTTGTTTTTTTGTTGTTTTTTGAAAAATTTCTTTTTCTGTGATAGCTACTATTTTTTCTTGAGGAAGTTCAAAACCAGCTTGCAAAGCTCCTTCAACTAATTGCACTTGTCCTCTGATCAATGCATTTTTTTCTGTTTCTACTACTAATATGTCTTCATCTCGAAGCATTTGTTCTGCTTTGCGTATCCTGTCCTTTGTCGGAATAAAAATCACAACAGTTTGCTTTTGCTTGCGCCAACGGTCCATTTCTGTTTTCAGCAATGGCATTTGTCCGAAGAACTGTTGCATCGTCCGATATTGAAAATTATGGATTGCTTGGAAGCGAAGATTTCCCATTCCTTTTTGAAAGAGCGAGAAAAAGGTTGTGGTGAACTTTTCCTTCTGCACGATTTTTTGTATATCTGCTGAAAATGTCTGCTCAGAAAACACCCGCAATTCGCTGATTTTTTGAGTCTGCCATTCTGCCGCTTCCCTTTCGATTTCCCGATTTGTTTCCATGATTCGCTGATAATCATCAACGACTAGTAAACTATTTGAAGGGAAATAATCCAAGATCGTCACAGATTCTTGGTAAAGAAGATCTGAGTAGAATTTTGCTTCTTCTGTCGGGACACCTGCTTGCCAGCTTGAAGTCAGCTGACCGAAGTAATCTTGCAAAAACTCGCGGTCTGCTTCTTCTGTGGTCGCAGCAAGCCGTTTTTCTAGCATTTTTTGCATTTGCTCTATTCCATGTTCTAGATCCTCTGGTCCGTAGACTTGTTCACTCGTTGGGGAAACCCAGATTTCTTCCGTTTTTTCGATTGAGCGTTGTGTTTCTGCTTCAAAATACCGCATAGAATCTATCTCTACATCAAATAGTTCTACACGAACAGGATAGGTTGTCGTTAACGGGTAAATATCGATAATGCTTCCTCGAATACTGAATTCTCCCGGTTTTGCGACCATCTCTTCTCGTACATAGCCCATCAAAGTCAATTGGCGAGGAAGATTTTCCACGTCTATCTCATCACCAATATGCCAATTCAATTGCGCCTGTAGCCAAGTTTTCTTATTCGGCAGTCGCTTGTGCAAAGATGCGACTGGCAACAAATAGATACCTGCTTTTTTTTCTTGAAGTGCGTTAAGCGTTGCGACTCTCTCGCCTCGCGCTTCTGGAGAAGAAAAGGCCATTTCAGCAGAAAGCACTTCATCCACTGGAAATAAATGGATCTGATCTTGCGGAATCACATGTTGCAGATCTTCTGCTAACTGATTCGCATAATACAAATTTGGCATCAGAATAATCATGTTTTTATTTGTTTTCTTAAACGCTCGAGCAAATAGAAGTGTTTTCGCTGAGCCCGCTAATCCTGTGATTAGTTGTCTAGGCATTTTTTCTTCTAAATTGCTGACCCATTCTTTTACTTGCGGATCTTTTCCGACTAATTGAATAATATCCATTCCTTTTCCTCCTTCCTCAATTGAATCGATTCATCGCATCCACGAACGAATGCCCTTCTATGAGATATTCGACTGCTTTAACAGATTGACACATGCTTTCTTCTATCAAAGGCTGATTTTCTTTGCTGAAAGGACTAAGCACATGCTGGACTACTGTTTTTTTCCCTTCTGGCCTGCCGATTCCCACCTTGATTCGATCAAAGACATTCGTATTCAAATGGGAAATAATACTTTTGATACCGTTATGCCCGCCGGCACTTCCCTTTTGACGGAGCCGGATTTTTCCCACTGCCAGATCCAAATCATCGTAGATTACGACTAATTCCTCTGGATAAATCCCAAAATAAGTCATTAGTGGGCCGACTGCACGACCAGATTCATTCATGAATGTTTGTGGTTTGACTAAAAGGATCTTTTCTCCATTATGAAAAAATTCGGCAACTTCTGCTTCGAACGGATTTTTTTTGAAAGTAGCTTGATGCTCGCGTGCAATTTTATCCACGACCATAAAGCCGATATTGTGTTTTGTATATTGGTATTTGGTACCTGGGTTTCCTAACCCGACGATCATTTTCATTTTTGTTTTCCACCTAATTCTAAAAAGCAGCACAAAAGGCTGGACTGCTAATTAGCGGTCCAGTCCATCGAGCTTTTTTCTTTTTTATACTTGCCAATGCATAGTATAACACAAAACAAGGCGTTTCGGCTAAAAGAGAATCGTTAATAAATGATAAAGAAATTAAAAATTTCTTCAAAGTTTAATGAAATAATTGATATATAAAAATAGTGAAATAACGCACATGTAAGCTTTTACATATAATACAACCTTGTTATCTGTTATATTTTATAGCCAAATAGCGTGACATGGGGCTTGAGAAATGTTAGCATAAGCATGGGAAAAAACAAATCAATGGAAGGATTGATACTAAATGACTGCAGCTGCAGAAAAAAAAGATCATCAAAAAGTTATTCTTGTTGGAGACGGCGCCGTAGGTTCTAGCTATGCCTTTGCTCTAGTTACTCAAAATATCGCTCAAGAAGTAGGTATCGTGGATATCAATACTGCTAAAACTGAAGGAGACGCAATTGACTTGTCTCACGCTTTGGCATTTACTTCACCTAAAAAAATCTATTCTGCTACTTACGCAGACGCACATGATGCTGACTTAGTTGTTATTACAGCTGGTGCACCACAAAAACCAGGTGAAACTCGTTTAGACTTAGTAAACAAAAACCTAAAAATCAACCGCGATGTTGTCACACAAATCGTTGAATCAGGATTTAACGGTATCTTTTTAGTTGCCGCTAACCCAGTAGATATTTTGACTTACTCAACTTGGAAATTCTCAGGTTTCCCTAAAGAACGCGTAATCGGTTCAGGTACCTCTCTTGACTCAGCTCGTTTCCGTCAAGCACTTGCGGAATTAGTTGACGTTGATGCACGTAACGTCCATGCTTACATCTTAGGTGAACACGGAGATTCAGAATTCCCAGTTTGGTCACATGCAAATGTTGCCGGCTTGCAAATCTATGAATGGGTAAAAAACAACCCAGAAATCGATGAAGAAGCTATGGTTAACCTATTCTTTGGCGTACGTGACGCTGCTTACACAATTATCGAGAAAAAAGGCGCTACTTTCTATGGTATCGCAGTAGCATTAGCACGTATCACTCGTGCCATCTTAGATGATGAAAATGCTGTTCTTCCTTTATCAGTATTCATGAATGGCGAATATGGATTGAACGACATCTACATTGGTGCACCTGCTGTTATCAACCGTCAAGGTATCCAAAAAGTAATCGAAATTCCTTTAAGTGACAGCGAGCAAGACCGTATGGCTGCTTCTGCTAAGCAATTAAAAGAAATTCTAGATGAAGCTTTTGCTAAACTAGACGCTGAATAATCTTTGAACATGACGGAAAACATCTATTCGGTGTTTTCCGTTTTTTTATTTTATCACCCTTATGGTTTCTAAATTTTTTCATAAAGTAGAGATAACCTTCGTCTTTTCCTCTAAATTATGCTATCATGAGACCGTTCCACCCTAAACTTTTACTTAAGGAGTTGTCGATATGACAAGATCTTCGCATCGAAAAAAATCGAAACATGTTGCTTTGCTTTCAGCTCTTGGTGTTCTCTTAGTGCTGATCAGCTTTTATACCTATCGCAGTACATACTACACAAAGCATTTTTTGCCGAATACAGAAATAAATGGAATAAATGTCAGCAATCTAACAGTCGAAAAAGCAAATGAAAAATTAAAAGAAGCTTATTCTGATAAAAAACTGGCTATTAAAGAAGATGGAAAAGTCTGGCAGGAAGTACCAAAATCCGAGCTCGGCTACAAAGATGATTTCACTTCGGAGCTTTCTCCGATCCTAAATGAACAAAACGGATGGACTTGGGGAATGACTTATGTCTCAGCGGCAGAAAAACAAGAAATAGATCCTGTCAGTCAAAACCACCAAAAACTAGACACTACCGTTCAGACATTGACAACTAAGCTGACTGATTTGAACAAAGACCGGACACCTACTACTGATGCAACGATCGAAAAAGCAGGTGACTCTTTCGATATCAAGCCTGAAGTCAATGGAAATACGATCGACGTCGATGCTGCGATCAAACAATTAAAAAGTGCGGTAAACTCTGGTAAAGATACAATTGAATTGACTGAATTCAAAGAAAAACCAAAAGTAACATCTGAAGACAGCTCACTGAAAGAACAACTCGCATCCATGAATGCTATCGCAAATGTAAAAGCTACTTACAGTATAAACGGTGAGACTTTCCAGATCCCATCAAGTGATATTATGAGTTGGCTGACCTACAATGATGGAAAAGTCGATTTAGATACAGAACAAGTACGTCAATATGTAACAGATTTAGGCACAAAGTATAACACAAGTACGAATGACACAAAATTTAAAAGTACAAAAAGAGGAGAAGTTACGGTCCCAGTTGGCACTTACAGTTGGACGATCCAAACAGACAGCGAGACAGAAGCATTGAAAAAAGCGATTCTGGCAGGCCAAGATTTTACTCGTTCACCCATTGTGCAAGGTGGCACAACCGCTGATCATCCATTGATCGAAGATACGTATATCGAAGTTGATCTGGAGAACCAGCATATGTGGTATTACAAAGACGGAAAAGTGGCCCTTGAAACAGATATCGTTTCCGGAAAGCCAACTACACCTACACCTGCTGGAGTCTTCTATGTTTGGAATAAAGAAGAAGATGCAACTTTAAAAGGAACAAATGACGATGGAACACCTTACGAGAGTCCGGTAAACTACTGGATGCCGATTGACTGGACAGGTGTTGGTATCCACGATTCAGACTGGCAACCTGAATACGGTGGAGACTTATGGAAAACCCGCGGTTCACACGGCTGCATCAACACCCCACCAAGTGTAATGAAGGAATTATTCGGGATGGTCGAAAAAGGAACGCCTGTATTGGTCTTCTAACAAAAATAATATATAAAAAGAAAGCACCCGTACGATTGGTACAGGTGCTTTCTTTTTATTATCTAACCATGTGCTACTTACATTTCAGCAGCAGTAAAGACTTCTGAAACATCATCATCGTCTTCTAGCTTATCTACTAGACGTTCCAATTGCTCTTTTTGTTCCTCATTTAAATCAATCGTCGTTTGTGGAATCATCGTCAATTCTGCTTGTGCCAAAGTGAACTCTTTTTCCAACTCATCTCGTACAGCAGCAAAATCTTCTGGTGCAGTATAAATCTCGAATACTTCAGGAGAAGTTTGCAGATCTTCTGCCCCCGCCTCTAATACATCCTCAAACATCGTCTCTTCATCAACAGTCAACCCATCGCGTTCAATAGCGATATATCCTTTGCGGTCAAACAAGTAACTGACTGAACCCGTTTCTCCCAGTGATCCACCGTTTCGAGTAAAAGCTACTCGGACATTTGTCGCTGTCCGATTACGGTTATCTGTCAATGCATGGACTAAGATTCCTACTCCACCCGGACCATATCCTTCATACGTGATTTCATCGTAATTCGTTTCATCTACGGCACTCGTAGCCTTTTTAATCGCCCGTTCCACATTGTCGTTAGGCATATTTGCAGCTTTTGCTTTGTCCACAACAAGCCGCAAAGCTGGATTCATAGATGGATCAGGACCGCCTGCTTTAGCTGCCATATAAATTTCACGAGAAAGTTTCTGAAAGACTTTCCCTCGTTTTGCATCTTGGGCATTTTTTCTTCCTTGGATATTATGCCATTTACTATGTCCTGACATGATTTTTCCTCCCTTGTTCTTTTGAGAATACACTTCTATTCTAGTACTATTTCACAAAAAAACAAAGCCACAGCCAATCTATAAACGCTTCTTGAATGCCGCAAAAAGCACACATAATATCACAGCAGTCAGAGCACCGATCGAATCCAACATGACATCTTGGAACATAGGTGTTCGTCCACCGGTCATCATCTGATGGAATTCGTCCAAACCTGCGTACCCTGTTGCTGAAAGCCAAGCAAGGATCGCTGTCAGCCACCAAATTTTTAGCTTGGGGAAAACACCTAAAAACAAGCTGCTTCCCAAAATAAAATAGGTACCGAAATGTGCGCCCTTCCTTAAAAAGAACTCTAAAAATTTGGCGTAGCCCAGATGGTCGATACTCACCATACTTCCACCATAATTAAAACGTATACCCGCTAATGTGTCTTTAAATGGCTGATTAGGCAGCCAGCTTTCTAATCGCGAAACTTGTGATTGCTGTCCGTAAGTTTGAGAAGAACTGTAAAATAAGATTATAACGACTATCAGTGCGATTACTAAATAAATATTTCCGTTTTTCATTTGTTTTTTTGAAGAATTCATAAGTCACCTCTGTATTTTATCTTAGACTTTTTTTGAAGAAACAACAATCATTTTCATAGAGACTTCTTCCATAAAAAAGTGCTATACTTAATTTTGTATTACAATATGAAGGGAGTTTTTTCATGAGTTATTCATTAAATTGGAATCTAGATTCTATTTTTTCCGGAGGCAGTCATTCTGATGCTTTGAACCAACGGATGAAGCAATTGGAAGACCAAATGAACGAGTATTATCACCGCGTAACAAAATGGTCACCTAGTTCTGACAATGCAGAGCAGTTAAACGCTATTCTTCAATTGCAAGAAACGATTACGAATGGCTTTACCCAATGCAGCAGCTATATTACTGCATTGCTTTCTGCCAATGTCAATGATTCAGATGCAAAGGTCTTATCGGGCAAGCTTTACGCAATGCTGCCTCGTCTGCAATCAGCCGAAACTGTATTGTCAAAGAAATTTGCAGAAATATCTGACAATGATTGGAATCAGATGCTTTCTAAATCTTCGTTTGAAACAATTGCTTTTCGTTTAAACGAGATTCGTCGTGATGGCTCACAATTATTATCAGAAGCTGAAGAAAACATTATAAATACGCTTTCTTTAGATGGTCTAAATGCTTGGAGCAGTCATTATGATACGATTGTAGCCAGCATTTCGATTCCCTTCGAACAAGATGGACAAGTAGTCGAATTATCTGCTGGACAAGCCTTCAATAAGATGATGGGCGATCCAGATCCAAAAGTCAGAGAAACACTTTTCGCAGCATGGGAAGAAGCCTGGAAAGAAAAGGCACCCCTCTTCACGGATACTTTGAATCATTTAGATGGTTTTAGACTTTCTGACTATGAACTTCATGGTGTCACAGATTTTCTACAAAAACCATTAGAGTACAATCGGTTGAAGAAAGAAACATTGTCTGTCATGTGGGATACAATCCAGAAAAACAAACAACCCCTTGTTGATTACTTGACTAGAAAAGCTAATCTTTTCGGTAAAGAAAAAATGGAATGGCAAGATCAAGATGCACCTATTATTTTAGGCGATTTGAAAGAAAAAACCTTTAGTTTTGACGAAGCAGCAGCATTTATTATCGAAAACTTTAACAAATTCAGTCCAAAAATGGCTAAATTTGCCCAATCTGCTTTTGAAAAGAGCTGGATCGAAGCAGAAGATCGTCCTGGGAAACGTCCTGGTGGTTATTGTACTGAGTTACCAGAAACAAAAGAATCAAGGATCTTTATGACCTACAGTAATTCTGTTAATGAGGTTGCGACACTTGCTCATGAACTAGGACATGCTTTCCATAGCAGCACGATGTGGGATTTACCTTCTTTAAATCGCGAATATGCCATGAATGTCGCAGAAACAGCAAGTACATTCGCAGAACTGATCGTAGCCGATGCTACATTAAAAGTCGCAAAAACAAAAGAAGAAAAAATTAATTTGCTAGATACAAAACTGCAAAATGCTTTAGCTATGTTCATGAATATCCATTCCCGATTCATTTTTGAAAATCGATTCTATGAAGCACGGCAAGAAGGATTAGTCTCAGAAGATAAGATCACAGAGATGATGGTTGAGGCGCAAAAAGAAGGCTATCAAGGAGCTTTAGCTACTTACCATCCATATTTCTGGGCTGCAAAATTGCATTTCTTTATTGATGACGTACCGTTTTATAACTTCCCATACACATTTGGCTACCTCTTTAGTTTGGGCATCTATGCTTACGCCAACCAAAAGGGAGCAAATTTTGAAGAAGAATATATCCATTTACTACGCGATACTGCCTCAATGACGACGGAAGATCTTGCGAAGAAACATTTGAATGTCGATCTTACCCAACCAGATTTTTGGCAAGCAGGTATCGACATGGTGACTGAAGATATCCAAACGTTCATGGAATTGACAGAAGAATTTATCTGATTTCTATTTTATCACAATAAAAAAAGAGTTAGTCCAGAATGGGCTAACTCTTTTTGATTAATCATTCTTACATGCTGACAGCAAAGTCAGGGGCAAACCATTGAACTGAACCAACTTTTACGCTTTCGCCTGGTTGAGGAGCATGGATATATTGTCCTCCGCCTAAAGCAATCGCTACGTGGTAAGTTCCGCCTTGTGACCCCCAGAATAACAAGTCTCCAGCTTTTGCTTGAGAAACTGAAATTTTTGTTCCAGCTGATTCTTGAGGAACTGTCCAACCACCGATGTCACGACCAGTTACTTGCATGTAAACATAGCGTGTGAACCCTGAGCAGTCAAAGCCACTTGGATCTTTACCGCCCCAAACATATGGAGTACCAATATATTTGTAAGCTTCTGCTACGATTGCTGCACCATTCACACTTCCAGAAGGAGCTGGAGCAGGTGTTACAGGTTTTGGTTGTTCAGGTGTTGGTGTTGGCGTTGGAGCCGGAGTACTACTTCCTGTGCCGTTTCCTGTATCAACACTTTGATCTGTTGATGGTGTTGTAGGCGCAGGTGTTGTTGATTCTTCTGTTGAAGATTCAGGTACAGTTGTTGATTCTTCTGTTGTTGAAGATTCAGGCACTGTTGTTGATTCTTCTGTTGCTGAAGATTCAGGCGCTGTTGTTGATTCTTCTGTTGCTGAAGATTCAGGTGTTGTTGATTCTTCTGTTGCTGAAGATTCAGGTGTTGTTGATTCTTCTGTTGCTGAAGATTCAGGTGTTGTTGATTCTTCTGTTGCTGAAGATTGTGTAGCTGATGATGATTCTTCAGTCACTGAAGATTGTTTAGCTGATGATTCTTCTGTTGCTGAGCTTTGTGCAGTAGATGAAGCTTGAGTAGCTTGTGCTTCAGCCTCTGCTTGTTCGCGTGCTTCTTTTTCAGCTTTTTCTTGTGCAGCTTGTTGACGAGCTTGTTCTGCTAGACGTTGTTGTTCACGAATACGAGCTTGCTCTGCTTCAGCTTCTGCTTTTTGACGGTTCAAGTCAGCTTTCTTGTCTTCAGCAGTTGCTTGTTCAGCAGCTAATGAAGTTTTCAGTACGTTCAAATCAGCTTGTTTAGATAAAAGATCGCCTTTTTGAGATTCCAAAGCAGCTTGGTTTTCAGCTAATTCTTTTAGTTTAGCATCGTTTTCAGCTTTTTTGTCTTCTACAGCTTTTTTATCTTGTTTTTGTTGTTCCATCAAGTCGTTGTTTGCTTTTACCATCGTTGTCATTGCTTGAACGCGTCCAATAGCATCTGCTAATGATTCAGCATTCAATACAGCATCGATGTAGTTTGAGCTTGTGTTGCTTACTTGTGCTTCGCGTGCTTGTTTTTGGATTGTATCTTCACGTTTTTCAATACGTTCTTGTAAATCTGCAATGTCTTTTACTAATTGTGCAGATTCTTGACGCAATGTATCTTGTTTTGCTAATAGGTCTTGTGCTTGTGTGTTGATTTCAGAAACTTGGCTTTCTAAGGCATCGATTTGTGATTGTGCATCTGCTTGTTGATTTTTCAAGTCTGCAATCTTTTGATCTTGCTGTTGTATCTGAGAATCAAAATCGTCCGCCGCGGCAGCGATCGGTGATGCTACGGCAGTTAAGGTCATTGAACATACCATTACTGCTGATATTAAACTCTTTTTCACTCTTCATTCCTCCGACTGGCTTAATTTAATAAATATCTAAATATATTTAAGTCTTTCTTAACGATATAAAAATTGTACCATAGCAGTATGTCAACGATATAATAGTTATGTTACAAAAATGTTTCAAAACAACCTTTTAAAATGACAAAACTGTTCGTTTCAGAAAATGATCATGAAAAAGCCGCGTTAAGTCTAGCATTTCTTAAGATAACAACGATTCTTTTTCGCTTTCGACCTAAAAATAAAAAAAGAAATTATTCATCACTGAATAATTTCTTAAATGGAAAAATGAATAATACAAATATAATCATGTTCAACAGCAGTGTAGGTCCTAAAAACCTTGTAATAAAATACGTGTTATTTACTACTGCTAATTTAAAAATCAACTGGACCACCATCGTAAACAATTCATAACCCGTGACAAAGATGATCATACTGAAAAATTCAGTAAAGATGTTGACATGGATAACGTCTTTCATTACATACATCAACCATACAATTAAAGGGAGAGCTACTGCATAGATACCGATAACGCCAATATAGTAAGCGTCATAGATAGCCCCGAGAACAATCGTGGTAATCAGTAAATAACGTTTTTCAAACGCCATACTGCAACATAATAATGCCAATATCAGAAAGTGGGCATTTGACATATAGGTGCCTTTCGACCACTCCCCTAGCATTCTTGTTAAATGACCATCTATCAACATCAAAAAGAACAAAACGATTGGCAGATAGTACTTCATTGTTTCTTTCTTCAACATGGACTAATCCTCCGCTAGCCGTTGGACAATCGTCACAACTGACACGTCATACATTTCTGCATAAGGTTTCACATAAACTTCCCGATCCAGCCCATAACTATCTGGTTTCGTTTTAATAACCGTACCGATCGGCAAGTTAGCTGGAGAATTCCCTCCAAGACCGGATGTCTGGACAACATCCCCTTCTTTGATATCCGTATCACCAGTTAATTGGGTCACCACTAAGGCATGGAGCTTTTCATCATAGTTTTTAAGCAAACCAAACGCTTCGCCATTAGCCGAAGATACCCGTACTGGAAAATGATTGGAGCTTTCATTAGAGGATGACAGTAATTCGATTTTAGACGAAGCCGTATTGACCTCGATCACTCGGCCAATCAATCCTTTTTGCGACATGACTGCCATATTTGCTTCGATACCGTCTTTAGAACCCTTGTCTACGATCAGCATGTCCTGCCAACTGTCAGGCGAACGAGTAATGACATTTGCCGTTACTTTTTCGTAACTAGTCAGCGTCTGATTCAACTCAAGTTCTTTTTTCAACGATTCGATTTCTCTCTCGTAATTCTTGTTTTGCTGTGAAACGTCATCATAGCTATCGATTTTTTCTTTTAGCCGCTCATTTTCGGCATAAGTTGAAAAAAGATTATGGACAGAATCTACTCCATTTCGTACCCACCGTACTGGGGCAGAGATTGTTTTATCAACCATTGCAACACTGTCATTAACGATGGATTGGAAGAAATTGGGCTTTCCTTCATTCGCTCGCTGCGCAGCGGTCACACTTAGTATCGTCACCACGATGATAACAATAACCAAGGTAATAATAATATTTTTATTAGGATTGAACTTCTTCACAAAGACACCTCGAATTAATTAGACTCTTGTGTTCAATTTTATCACTAAATGCCGTGAAACAAAAGGTAAGTTGCTCCTCTTAAGCTTTTTTTTAGCAAATAATAGATTCTGTCATTTTTAGCCTGAAAGACAAATTTTTTTATTTGTTTATGGATCAATCTTTGCTTTGAATAACTGCAATCATACCATCTGAAAAAGAAAATTCTGCGGTATCTGAAAGAAATTCGTTACTTGCATAAGATGTCGGATATTCTACTTCTTTATTTTCCAATACATACTTGCTGCCTTTTAATGTAAGATTCGAGACGGGAGTCAAGCAGCAATAAGCTAAATACTTCATATCTGGTATCTGTCTTACTATATGCTCTCCAGGCAAATAATAAGACAAATAATTTTGACAATCTCTGATAATAAGCTGATGGGCAAAGGGTTTGAAGCGAGGTTCCATACCTAACCAGAGATTGGCTAAAAGATGATCCAATCTTCCGCCCGTAGCTCCAATCAAAGTGACTTCCGCTTGCGGGTAACGTTCAAATGTTTTTAAGATACCTAACTGTGTATCTGTATCGTCTTTTTCTGCAGGGGAACGGGTATACTCTTTGGCTTTTGCAAATACTTCCTTCTGCTCTTCGTTCGACAATGAATCAAAATCACCCACTGCCAGATCTACTGGGTAGCCTGCTTGAAGCAGGTACAGCGCACCACGGTCTATCCCGACATAGGCATCGTATTTGGACAGCAGAGACTGCGGCCAGTTTTGCGGATTACCTCCAGCAGCTAATAAAATTTTCATTTAGTCTAATGCCTCTTTTAATCGTTCGATTTGTCCGACTGGATTTTCGGCTCCATAGATATATGATCCTGCAACGAAGACATCCGCCCCTGCATCTTTACAGATTTTTGCTGTGTCTGGAACGATTCCGCCATCTACTTCGATTGCATAAGTCCAATTGTTCTCTCTACGTAGATCAGCGAGTTCCGTAATTTTTTCTACTGTTTCTTCAATAAAGCTTTGTCCGCCGAACCCAGGATTGACAGTCATGACTAGTACTTGATCAGCCAAAGGCAAAACATGTTTGATCATGGAGACTGGTGTTCCTGGATTGATAACTACTCCAGCTTTAACTCCTAAGCTTTTTGTCATTTGAAGTGCCCGATGAATATGAGGAGTTGCTTCGACGTGGACAGTAATGATATCTGCTCCAGCTTTTGCAAATGCTGGAATGTAGTTTTCTGGATCAACGATCATCAGATGGACGTCTAACGGTAATTTAGTAACAGGACGGATTGCCTGAACAATATTTGGCCCTAATGTGATATTTGGGACAAATTGGCCATCCATTACATCTACGTGGATGTAATCTGCGCCTCCTTTTTCCACTAACTCAATGTCTCTTTGTAAATTGGCAAAATCTGCACTCAAAATGGATGGTGCTATTTTCATTCTTGTTTCCTCCTATTTTCGTTTACCTTCTTTTTTTGCATACATTGGTTTTCTTTTTTCGATTTCTTGTAAGAATTGCAAATAATTGTCGTAACGTGTCTGTGCGATACCACCTGTTTCTACTCTATGTTTTACTTCGCAGCCAGGTTCTTTAGCATGCATGCACTCTCTAAATTTGCAATGGACAGAAGCTTCTACAAATTCAGGAAATTGTCTCGGCAGTTCTCCTGCTTCAATTGTCAAAAAGTCAATCGAGCTAAATCCTGGTGTATCTGCTACTAACCCGCCATAGATAGGAATCAGTTCCACATGACGTGTTGTATGCCGTCCTCTTCCAAGTGCATCAGAAATCTCTCCTGTTGCTAAATTCAGTTCCGGTGATATTTGATTCAGTAGCGTCGATTTTCCTGCTCCAGACTGACCCATAAAGACCGATAGCCGTTCTGGTAAGTAACGGATCAGTTCTGTCGTATCACCCGTATGATTGGGTACAATCACCGGATAGCCTATTTTAGTATAGGTTTGCTTGATCTCTTCGATTTTTTCTGGGTCGTCTGACAAGTCGGTCTTTGTCAAAAAAATAATCGGTTCGATCGACTCGTATTCCAAGGTAACTAGAAAGCGGTCAAGTAGATTATAAGAAAATGCAGGCTCTACGATACTTGTGACAATGATTCCAAGATCAACATTTGTGACTGGTGGGCGAACTAATTGATTTTTTCTCGGCAAGATTTCCAGAAGATAGCCGTCTGTTTGATTTTCACTCTCAAAGATCACCTGATCTCCGACAAGCGGCGTGATTTTCCGATTCCGGAAATTTCCTCTTCCTCTTGTTTGATAGGTCTCTCCGTTTGCGTATACATAGTAAAAACCGCTGATTGCTTTTCTGATTTGTCCTTTGATAAGTGCCACCTCCGTTTTTGTTTATTTTACCATACGAAGAGGAAAGTAGGTGTTATTCCATGCAAACTTCTCAAAGTATATGGCTTGAAAATTGATCAAAAGAGATAGAAACACAAAAAAGAGAATGCAACAAATCAATGTCGCATTCCCTTCTGATATATTTTATTCAGCACTTATTTTGAACTTTCTGAGGTGCTAGCTGATGAACTTGTGGAGCTGGAAGATTCTTCTTTTGAAGAGTTGCTTGTGCTACTGGAGCTACTTGAGCTGCTAGAACTGTCTGAAGAGTCTTTTTCAGAACTAGAAGACGCTGGATCTGGTCCTTTAGAGTAAATTACGTTCACAACCATTCCTTTGGTAATTGTCGTTCCTGCCCCTGGTACTGTACGAATCACTTTATCTTTATCCACCGTGTTTGAATATTCGGAAGTCTCATGCCCGATATATTCTGCACCGACACTAGCTAAATAACTTTGTGCTTCGCTTTTTGTATAGCCGGAGATATCATTCAATTTAGGCTCTGTTCCTTGGCTTACGACAAAATTGATGTAAGTTTCTTCTGCTACAACTTCACCCGAGGCTGGATCCTGACTGATGATCGAACCTGATGGTACAGTGTCGCTATAGTCATAAGTAGCACTAATATTATTGATATTGAATCCTTGTGTAACAAGCCAATTACGAACAGTTTCGTAGTTTTCTCCTACATGACTACTCAAAGTCACTGTTTCTGGTCCTTTGCTGACTGTGAAAGTAATCGTGTCTGTTTTAGGATCGACTTCTGTATCTTCTGATGGAGATTGCGAAATGATCATTCCGCTTTCTACCTCTGAACTGAATTCCTCTTCTTTTTGAATCAAGTCAGCAGAAAACCCTAATTCTTTCAAACTTGCTTCGGCATCTTCATAACTTTTACCACTGTAATCATCTAATTTGATTTTTTTCGTGCCGCTACTAATATACAGAGTGACTTCGCGTTTTTGCTTGACTGTCGTTCCCGCTGCCGGGTCTGTCTTCACTACATTACCTTCTTCGATTTTGTCATCTGCAATTTCTTCTGTTTTTGTTGCTACTTCTAATTTCGCTTTTGCGAGTGTTTCTCTAGCAGAAGCTTCAGAAAGATCAGAAACATCAGGAACAACAACTTCTCCTCGCCCGCCAGAAGCAAAGAATACAGCTGTTCCGATTCCTAAAACAGCAAGAATAGCTAATAGGATCAGCCACCATTTTTTCTGTCCTTTCTTTTTAGGATCAGGCAGAACTTCTTCCTCCTCTGGTAAGGTTTCGTTTTCTGGCTTGTCTTTTGGCAGAGGCATAGATTTGAATGAATCAGGCATTGGTGCATCTTCCGTAAGGGGTGTGATAACTTTTGTTTCATTATCCATCGCATGAGGCTGCCATTTTTCTTCGTTTGCACGAGCTGGTGATAATACTGTAGAAAGATCATCAGACATTTCCTCGGCTGACTTATAACGGTCTGCAGGTTCTTTAGCCGTTGCCCGTAAAATCACGTTTTCCAGTGCTTGTGGCACATTTGGATCAAGTGCTTTTATAGATGGAAGATCATCTTGAAAATGTTTTAAAGCAATTGTTACAGCAGATTCACCATCAAACGGTACGCTACCCGTCAACATCTCATAAAGGATGATCCCTAAAGCATAAATATCTGACTGCTTCGTTGCCATACTTCCTCTGGCCTGCTCAGGGGACAGATAATGAACAGATCCTAGCATCGTATTCGTCTGCGTGATCGATGTTTCAGATAAAGCGATAGCAATCCCGAAATCCGTGATTTTTACAACACCTTCATTATCGATCAGTACGTTTTGGGGTTTCAAATCTCGGTGGATGATTTGATGGTTATGAGCTAAAGAAATAGCAGAAAGGATCTGCTGCATAATATTTACTGCTGTTTCATAAGGAACAGGATAATGTGTTTGGATATATCGTTTCAAGTCCATTCCTTTGACGTATTCCATCACCAGATACTGCATGTTGTCTTCTTCACCAACATCGTAAACACTAACAATGTTTGGATGAACGAGTTCTGTTGCTGCTAAAGCTTCTCTCTGAAATCGTCGAATCGCAGTCTGGTCATTTTGAAAGTCAAATCGTAAGACTTTAACTGCTACATCACGATCCAAGATTAAATCGTGCGCCAAAAATACATTTGCCATACCACCGCTACCGATATTTCCAGTGATTTGA
Source organism: Enterococcus sp. SB12 (assembly GCF_030910025.2). Taxonomy (NCBI): domain Bacteria; kingdom Bacillati; phylum Bacillota; class Bacilli; order Lactobacillales; family Enterococcaceae; genus Enterococcus; species Enterococcus sp. SB12. Next base: position 2,384,017 of record NZ_CP175675.1, read on the forward strand.
TAACGGCCATTTAATTTTTTTCCCAACTCGATCATACACTGTCCTCCTTATATTCGATAAGAAGAACGGTGATATTATCCGCTCCGCCTGCTTCATTGGCACGATCAATCAGCTCAGTTACTTTATGAGACAATGGGCCTTCTTGATTGATGATCGTTCCTATTTCTTCTTCAGACAGCATGTTCGTCAAGCCATCTGAACATAACAGCAGTCGATCTTTTAGTTGCCAAAGATGAGTAGAAACATCTACTTCGACTGTTCCAGGCATGCCGACAGAACGTGTTAAAATATTTTTCCTTGGATGGTTCACTGCCATTTCTTCGCTGATTTCTCCTGATTTGACTAGTTCATTGACTAAAGAATGATCCTCCGTCAATTGCATGATTTTATCTTCACGAATCAAATAAGCTCTGCTATCCCCAACATTGGCAATCGTGAACCAGTCATCTGACAGAGCGGCCGCTACGATTGTTGTTCCCATACCGTTATATTCCGGCTGTTCTTGTCCACGTTGATAAATCAGCATATTTTCTTCTTGAATCGATTGAATGAACCATTGGGCGATTTTTTCATCGTCAACAGCTTCTTGTTTTTCCCAAGCTTCGCCTAGATTCGTTACCGCCATCTGACTGGCAATGTCTCCGGCACGATGACCACCCATCCCGTCTGCTAATACAGCAAGCTTGAGACCTGAACGGCTGGTAAATACACTGGCATAGTCTTGATTTGTGTTACGTCGTCTTCCTACATCTGATTGATATTCAATCTGCATTTTTTCACCTCATTACTTTTTGCGCAAACAACAAATGAAAAATCCATCTGTGTAAAACTGATGCGGATACAAAGTCAACATTTTCTCTTCGATTGATGATTGTAGCATAGGATTGGTCAAAACATCAATCCTCTCAAAATCAGGGTGTCTTTCCAAGAAAGCAGAAACAACGTCTTGGTTTTCTTCTTTTAAGATCGTACAAGTGCTATAAGTCAGAATACCGGAAGACTTTAAAGCTGGTGCGCAGCTTTCTAAAATTTCCAATTGGATTTTTGGTAAATTCGCTAATTCATCCGGCTGTTTTTTATAACGAATATCTGGTTTTCGCCGAAGCAGCCCAAGACCTGAACAAGGCGCGTCTACTAAAATCCGATCAAACTGCTCTGCTTCGAACTGTTTACTGACTTCTCTAGCATCCATCTTTTGAGCGTAGACAGCAGAAGAGACACCTAGACGTGCTGCATTATCTTCAATGAGTTTGACTTTGTGTTCGTGTACATCTAAAGCGACCACTTCTCCACCGCATGACGGATCTAAAAAAGAAGCAATATGCGTCGTCTTACCTCCGGGTGCTGCACAGGCATCTAAGACATGATGTTCAGGCTCGATTTGCATAGACGGCGCTACAAGCATCGAACTTTCATCTTGGATCGTCATGACGCCATCGTGGAACAATGAGCTAGAAGCTAAATGCCCTTTTTTCGCTACTATACCGTATGGACTGACTTGGCTTTTTTCAGCTGTGATCTCTTCTTCTTGCAAAACAGTGATGGCCTGATCTCTGGAAAGTCGGCGTGTATCTACTCGGGCACTAGCATGGCTAGGCTGATATAGCGATAAACCGAGCTTTTCAGTTTCTTCGTATCCGATTTGATCCACCAGTCGTTTCGTCATCCATAGAGGCAGGCTGATTTTGACAGAAAGTCTTTCGATAGGATCAGCAATGCCTTGCAGATCTGGTGCTCCTTGACGCTGATAATTCCTCAAGACACCATTTACAAATTTCCCTGTCCCAGGATTTCCTTTTACTTTTGCGATTTCGACCGCCTCGTTTAAAATAGCATGTGCAGGGACTTTATCTAAAAATTCTAATTGGTATACAGAAAGATAAAGAAGCGTCTTGACCCAGTCATCCACTTTTTTTGCTTTAGCGATCAATGGTGCAACGTAAAATTCCAATAGTCGCTGATGGCTAATCGTACCGTAGATCAATTCTGTAAATAAACCCACATCTTTTTGATTTAGCTCGCTTTGTTTGATCATCTCATTCAACAAAAGATTCGAGTAGGCGCCACCCTTGTTCACTCGCTCTAATGTCAGTAATGCCATATATCGTACTGATTTTTTCATTTTTTTAGGGATTTTTTTCATTATTTCACCTGCTGACCAATCTGAACTTGCTGACCGCTTCCGTTAAGGAAATCATGTACGGCCTGTTTTCCTTTACCAGCTGGCTGTAATTCATTGATGGCTAAGACGGTCTGTTTACCGCAAGCAATCCATAGATTTTTTTTGTCTTTCCGGATGATCGTACCAGGTGCTTTGTCTGTAGTTTCTTCCAATACTTCAACCGATAATAATTTCCAGCGTATGCCCTCATAGGTCGTGAATGCAATTGGCCAAGGACGCATTCCGCGTACTTGGTTGTCAATTTCTTCTGCAGTTTTATGCCAATCGATTGCTTCTTGTTCCCGTGTGATGTTTGGCGAAAAAGTTGCTTCTGACTCGTCTTGAGGTACTGGTTTTTGTCCATCCAAAATATTGGGCAATGTTTCTAGCAATAGCTTTCTTCCTAAAAGGCTAAGCTTTTCAAACATCGTCCCTACATCATCTTGTTTAGTGATTGGTATGCTTTCTTGCGCATAGATTCCGCCTGCATCCATTTTTTTGATCATTTCCATGATCGTTACACCAGTTTCTTTCTCCCCATTCATGATGGCATAATGAACAGGCGCACCTCCCCGATATTTAGGAAGTAAAGAAGCATGGACATTGATTGCCCCTAATTTTGGTACTTGCAATAACTTTTCAGGCAAGAATTGGCCAAATGCCGCAGTGACGATCACATCAGGCGCCAATTCAATGATTTCTTCCATTTCTGGCGAACCGGAGATTTTCTCTGGCTGCAGCACACGGATACCGTGCTTCAGAGCCGCTTCTTTTACCGGTGTCGGCGTAATTACTCGTTTCCGCCCAACTGGACGGTCGGGCTGTGTTACCACTGCCTGGATCTCGTAACCTGATTCTATCAGCCCTTCAAGAATCGGCACAGAAAAAGCAGGTGTGCCCATAAATACTAGCTTAGTCATCAAGATGTTCCTCCATATATTCTTCAAGTTCTTCTTCCGGGATCTGCTGTATCATTTTCTCAATGAACAAGATACCGTCTAAGTGATCGATTTCATGCTGGAAGGCACGGGCTAAATAGCCAAAAGACGTCACTTCTATCTCTTCTCCGTCTCGATCATAATAACGCACGGTCACTTCATCTGCTCGCTTGACCGTTCCATAGACATGCGGAATACTGAGACAACCTTCTACGTCAAGGCTTTCACCTTTTGCTTCGATGATTTCTGGGTTAATCAGTTCAAATTTCTCGCCTTCATCTACTTCGATCACAGCAATTCTCTTGTTTTGTCCTACTTGAGGAGCAGCGATCCCTATTCCGTCATTCGCAATCATTGTCTCATATAAATTGTCTAATAAAGCGATTGTCTCGTCCGTGATTACATCGATTGGCTGAGCAGTTCTTTTTAATTTATCATTAGGGTGGATCAATATAGGATAGCGCATAATTTGGCCCTTTCTTAAATAAAGTTTAATGGTTCGTTGTCAATTGCCACAAAAAGACCTTGTCGCTGTTCTTTCTGGCTTCCATTCAAAATTTCATCCAAAACATGAGGAAGATTCGGTTCATGTTTATATTTGATGATTAGTTGATAATAATATCGGTTTTTCACTCTCAAAATCATGCTGGGCGTTGGCCCTAATAGCAAGCTTTGAGGGCTTAACACTTCTTTTAGCTGATTGGCAATCTGAAAGATTTTCTTTGCCGCTACTTGTTCTTCAGGATGGCTGGCGGTTATTTTCACAGTAAAGTAATAAGGAGGATAGCCTCCACGATGCCGTACATGCATTTCCTGCTGATAAAACTGCTCATAATTTTGTTTTTTAGCCAATTCTATGGCGTAATGTTGAGGATTGAATGTTTGGATCACGACTTCGCCTGCTTTTTCCGCTCGCCCTGCTCGTCCTGAAACTTGGGTAAGCAATTGGAATGTATGCTCACTAGAACGAAAATCCGGTAAATTCAGGGAGGTATCAGCATTCAACACCCCAACTAATGTCACTTCTGGAAAGTCCAAACCTTTAGCAATCATTTGTGTCCCTAATAATATATCTGCTTCTTTTGCACCGAATTTTTGTAAAATCTGTTCGTGTGCCCCTTTTCTTCGAGTGGTATCTACATCCATACGCAAAATCCTAGCTTGCGGATAAAGTTCTCGGAGTTCCTCTTCTACTTTTTGAGTACCTGTTCCATAGTAGCGGATTTTATTGCCGCCACAATTAGGACAGCGATTGGGAATAGGTTCTTCATGTCCGCAATAATGGCAGCGCATTGAACGTGTATCCATATGCAGTGTAAGAGAGATATCGCAATTAGGACATGGAAGAACAAATCCACAGTCCCTACACATCACAAAAGACGAATATCCTCGACGATTGAGCAATAGGACAGTTTGTTCTTTTTTGTCTAATCGATTTTGTATTTTTTCCTGCAAATTAGCAGAAAAAGTAGAGGTCCGATGATTCTGAAACTCTTCACGCATATCTACGATCTCAATAGCTGGAAGCTGTGCAGCTGCTTTGGCTCGGTGGTTCAACTGCAATAACTGATAAACGCCTTTTTGAGCTCGTGCTCTTGATTCTAAAGAGGGCGTCGCGCTTCCTAGAACTATTGGGCAATGATGATATTTACTGCGCCAAATTGCTAGATCTCTCGCATGATAACGCGGTGTCTCATCTTGTTTGTAACTTGATTCATGTTCTTCATCGATAATGATCAGCCCGATATTTTTCAGCGGGGCAAAAATAGCAGATCGTGCGCCTACTACTACTTGCGCTTCTTCCCGCTCAATCTTGCGCCATTCATCATATTTTTCACCTTGGGAAAGTCCGCTATGTAAGACCGCAACTGATTCTCCGAAGCGTCCTTTGAATCGCTCGACCATTTGCGGAGTCAATGCGATTTCAGGCACTAACATGATCGCCGTTTTATTTTCTGACAAAACATCAGCGATTGCCTGAAGATATACTTCTGTTTTCCCGCTGCCAGTGATTCCCTCCAGCAAAAAGACCTGATCTTTTTGCTGCTGACCTGCTGTGATGATTTGTTCGACAGCATTTTTTTGTTCTGCATTCAGTTCCAATGCCGTCGTTTGGTCAAATACTCGGTCTTTATAAGGGTCGCGATAACGTTCTGATTCTATAAACTCCAGCCAGCCCTTTTCTTTTCCTTGATTCAAGACAGCAGTACTGATTCCTTTATTTTTGAAATAAGCAATTGGTTCTTCTTGGCTCAGTTCAGATAAACACAAAAGAAGTTCTTTTTGTTTCTTGGCATTTTGCCGTAATTTTGCCCATTCTTCTTCGATTTGCTTTTCAGTTAACAAAGAACGGACCAAACGAATCGTTTTTACTTTATTTCGTGTATGGACTTCATATTTGATATCTACTAATTGCTCTTGGCGCCAGCGAATCAATTGAGAAAGGCTGCCTTCTTCTTCTGCTTCCTTCCAGGAAATCACTTCTCGCTGATCAAACAATACCTGAACTTCTGGTGTGTCTGCCAAAGGATAGATCAATTTATCATATTCTGCTTTCATCACACTCGGAAGCATCGTTTGTAGACAAGTGATTTTGAATGCGTAAGTAATTTTTTTCATATAATCAGCTAATGAAAGCAATTCTTCATTGACCACCGGAGCAAGGTCTAGCAAACGAATAACTGCCTTCAAAGATGGATTAGCTGATTCTTCTGATTTTTGGATAGCCATAACAAATCCTTGGACATGACGATTGCCATTACCAAAAGGGACTTCTACTCGCATCCCGACTTGCAAAGCTGTTTCCATTTCAGAGGGAACCAAATAAGTGAATGGCTGATCGGTCTGCATAGTAGGTACGTCCACAATGACTTCAGCTGTTAATGTCATGGTTCGTTTCCTCCTTTTTTTGTCTTTTCTTATCAAGCGACAAAAAGTTCCTTGCCTATTTTACTAGAGATCGATGGATTTGTCTTATTTTCTGCCAAATCCTAACAAAAAATTAACAGCAGATAAGAAAAAAAAGAACTGTGTCAAAAAGTTCAGACACAGCCTTTTCTACCAGACAATAAGTGGCGAATGTTTGAAAAGGAAACAGCTGGGTTTGCTTTTCTTTTTAGATGTTCGCTCTATTTTTCTTTATTACATTTTTTGCTCTTCACGGATACGTGATTCCAATTCGTGTTGTTCACGCTCTTTTTGTGCTTGACGTTCCTCTTCTTCCATCTTCAAACGTTCACGTTTTAATTCAGGATGTGGATCATTGACTACATTTCCTGCATCGATTTCTTCTAAAGCTTGACCGACGCTTTTTACTGAATCAAAAGAATCTAGAGTAGGCTGTGCACTTGCATCCAATTCATGCGCGCGTTTACTTGCTAAAATCACTAGAGAATATTTTGAATTTACACGATCTAATAGTGAGTCAATTGAAGGTTTTAACATCATAAGACTACATCTCCTTTAACATTTTAATATATTTACCGATTACGCGATCTACTCGAAAATGTTCACTGGCAATAATGTTTTTGATTCGTTCAACTGCTAGCGGCACTTCATCATTTACAACAGCATAGTCGTAAAGAGCCATCATTTCGATTTCTTCTTTTGCAACTTTCATTCGTTCTTCGATTACTTCATCTGCATCTGTTCCTCGGCCTACGATCCGTGATTTTAATTCCGCTAAATCTGGCGGAGTCAAAAAGATGAATACGCCATCGGGCACTTTTTCTTTGACTTGTTTTGCTCCTTGGACTTCAATCTCCAAGAAAACATCTTTTCCTTCATCCAATGTCTTGTTGACATATGACAAAGGAGTTCCATAATAATTCCCGACATATTCTGCGTATTCCAGCATCTCTCCAGCTTCGATCATTGATTCAAACTCTTCTTTGCTTCGGAAGAAATAATCAACGCCTTCGACCTCCCCTTCACGCATTTTACGGGTAGTCATTGAGATCGAATACTGAAAATCATTATCCTCACTCTCAAAAATTGCTTTTCGTACTGTGCCTTTTCCTACACCGGATGGACCAGACAACACGATTAATAATCCACGCTCTGACATGACGACGTCCTTTCAACTAGTCTTTTTGTACTTATCGTTTATTTTGCACTTTTTTTCTGCAACTTTCAAGGTTATCTTTAATTATAGCTAGAAATTGGTAAAAAAGCTACCCTGTACCAAGAGGTCGTAAAAAAGCTGTCCTGCATCAAGTAATAAGAACAGCCAAACATAAACAGCTTCTCATGTTTTTCGTTTGGTTGGGCTTATTACCGCAGATGCAAGCTTTTGAACGCCGTGTATAAGAGGTCGTGAAGAAGCCGATTAGTTTCGAGTATGAAGAAAAATTTTGTGAAAATAGTTTCTCACATTTTTGCATAAATTTGGCTTAATACCGAGAAAATGGTTTTTGAACATCACTTATTCAAAATAAAAAAAGATTGTGACACGAATTTTGTCACAACCTTTAAATGTATTCCTAGAGCAAAGAAGCTAAGCGAAGAAATCCAATTCTGATTATTTATTGTATTTCTTTGTTCAGCATCCTTGCTAAAAGCCCATATTGGACAAAGTATTCACTACACCCATGATTTCATCTTTTCGAGAACGTGCTTTTTCTGTCGGATCTTCTACCTCTTCTGTGTCGATTCGAACAATAAATTTCCGATTCATCGTCACGTAAGCACCGTCGTTGATCAAAATAAACAGTTCGTTCTCATTATAGTCTGCACAGGCATCTTTCCATACGTCAAAGCCGTTTTTTTCAGAAGGGATATCCCGTTTTACAACAGTTTTTCCACTTAATTCGTGGAACGTTACGTCATAGTATTTCATTATCTCTACCTCTTTCGTCATTCAATATTTTGTACTTGCTCTCTGATTTTTTCTAAGATCGTCTTAGACTGGACGACTTGATTTTTAATTTCGATTGCATTTGATTTGGAACCGATCGTGTTGATTTCCCGATTCATTTCTTGGATCAGGAAATCTAATTCCCGACCTACAGGACATTGTGCTTCGATAAGTTCATCTAGTTTTTGTACATGGATCGCCAGACGATCCAGTTCCTCGTGAATATCTCCGCGTTCCAACAAGATGGCTAGCTCCGTCAACAACCGTTGCTCATCGACTTTCGCTCCAAGAAATTCCTCCAGCTTTTTTTGATACCTTATTTGAAATTCCTTTTCATAGATTTCTACAAAACTATCGAGTTTTTTTAGTACTTCTTTGAATTCTTCAGTATTCTTTTTCAACACTAAAGCTAAAGCTTGACCTTCTTTTTCTCGACTCGCCTCAATAGAATCAAGTGCGCTTTTCAATGTATCTAGAGCTAACTGTGCCAATTCTTCCATGCTCTCTTCCGGTTTTTCTTCTACCGTTACGAAGTTTTCGTCCAGCGCGAAGCGTTCCGCCATCCGACTAATTGACACTTGATTTTGACTACCGTATCGTTGTTGAATTCCGTCTGTCAATTGAGTGATAAGTGAATCAATCAATTCCCAGTTGATGACGATCTGTTTTTCGTTTTTGTCAATATAAGCTAGATTCACAAATACTTCGATTCGACCGCGGCTTAACTGCTGTTTAATAAGCTGACGAAAATCGTTTTCAACAAAGTTCAGGATTTTAGGACTTCGTATTTGAACATCTAGAAAACGCTGGTTGACACTTTTTATTTCAATATCTAACTGATACGCTTTTGTTTCGCGGATGGCTTTGCCAAAACCAGTCATACTTTTCATTCGACAGGGTCCTTCCTCATTACATATTTTCTATTGCTTTTTGCAGTTGTTCAAACTCTTCGTTCGTCAATGTCAGGCCTTTCCCCATTTTTTCATGGTCTGGCGCCCAATCTCGAAGATCGAATTTTGGCGGGCGACCATTCCAGCTGACTAGGTTCAGTTCTTTACGCCACCCCTTGTTGTTTTCTGACAATATAGCGATTTCTTCTACGATTTCATATGAAAATTCTTGTGCCATGGTTGTTCCTCCTTGAGATAATATAAATATAGGATCAGTAATGTGTCAACTGGTTGCTTAAGCAATTCATGCTGCAAACGATCCTTGCGTTTTCCTTGTAGCAGATAATCAAAATAAACAGTTTTCGTGCGCTCATTTTGTATTTTTTGTTGGTATTTTCGATACCTTCGCCATTCTTCAGTACTTAATTGACCAATTTGTGCCAATAAATCATCCGGCATACTTTTTATATCTTGTTGGCAGATCATTTGAATCATCATGTCTACTTGATAGATTTCATTGGGCAGTAAAAAATGTTTTTTTGCTAAAAGTTCTAGCATCGCCAATCCGCATGTCTCTGGTACGACCCTGTTCTTATATAAATTACGCAGTTTTTGCCAAAATTTTATGCTTTTATGATTTGTCAAATTAAGCTAGAATAAAATGCTTCTTGTACATAGCTCAAAAATATTTCGATTGGTGTTCTGTAATTCAATGATTTTCTTGGAATATGATTACGTTGATTGCTGACACTGGAAATAAATGTCTGATTCACTTCTCTAAAATCCATTGATTTCGGCAGTCCATTACGACGCAGAATCCCGTTAGAATTCTCGTTTAATGGGCGTTGAGAAGGTGTTCCAGGGTCCGCAAAATATATATCAATATCATGTTGGTTACTAATGGCTTTCCAGTTAGAAAATTCTTTTCCACAGTCAAACGTAATAGATTTAAAGAAGTTTTTAGGGAAGCGAGAAAACCATTGATTAAGGGCAGTTTCAATATCTAATGCCTTACGGCCGTTGGGTTTAATCGTGATAATGACTTTAGATAATCTTTCAACTAAAGTAATGACGGCACTTTTATGATGAATGCCAACGATCGTATCACCTTCAAGGTGACCAAACTCAGAATTGAAATCAGGATAATTATCAGGTCGATCATGGATTGAGCGCTGATACTGTTGTTTTCCCCGTTTTTCCTGATGGCCATTGGGTTTTCTTTTACCTTTCATCGGTAGTGTGTCAATATCAAATATTCCTTTAGAAAATAAACGATAAAGTGTTCTCATACCGCATGAAACAGGCCTTTCTTTTCGCCCGATAATGACGTCAGGCGTCCAACCAAGAGTGACTTTCTCTTTAATGTAATCTACTTCATGAGCAGGTAATTGAATGACTTTTCTCCCACATTTTTTCTTATTTTCTTTATACTGGTGCCAATAATCAAGAGCAGTCTTGCCTTGCTTGAACTTATTGACTACACTATAAATAGTTTGTATAGCACGTCCCATTCGGTTAGCGATTTCAACCGGCTTATTATGTTGAAGATAATATGATTCTATCATTGTCAGTTCGTCTATGGTAAGATGTTTGTAGGTCATTTATAGTTACACTCCTTTGTTTTCTTTCGTCGGAAATACAATTTGAGTGTACCATAAATGCCTTTTTATTTTTCTAACTTAATTTTACAATTCGCGTTTTGAAAAAAGATAATTCTAACTGAATTTCTTTTGTTAAGTAAGACAAAAATCCTCGCCAGTATGTTCTTGCAGGTTTAACAGAATGAAATGTATACCAGTTCCCATAGTAATAGCCTAATCGTTTTTTCATTTCCAGATAGCCTAATTGTAAATTTAATTGGTTCCTTTGGCTATCAAAAAGCAGAAAGCTGCCTAGTGTCCACAATGTTTGACATTTCCAATGGATAAAAATGTCTGGCATACGAATTTTTTTCGCTGGGCCTGGCCCTTGCACATCTACGACAAATGCCTCTGTTGCTCCTTTGTTAATCGCAATATCAATAGGTATTTTGTTGCGATACCCACCGTCTGCATATTTATTTTTTCCGATCTTTCGATAAGCCATAGCGGGATAAAATGAAGCAGAGGCGAGTATCCAATCTGGTATTTCTTCTGTTTTTGTCTGTTGGATATCAGTCACTACTTCCGCTAGTTCTGGCAGTTTAGTAGACACCGTATATAAACGTATTTTGGGATTATGTTTGAGTAAGGACAAATCCAAATTGTCTTTGACCATCTTTTCCAATGGAGCAGAAGAAACCCCGCCTTCAATTAGTGCTGTTTTCGTCATTTGGCGTCTTTCTCGATAGAAGCGTTCACGAAGGTCTTCAACCGCAGCCATTTCTGGTAACGCAAGCACTTGTCTTGTCGACAGCTTTTTCCATAAATTCACAGCTTTTTTCATATCTCCTTGTAAAATCAATGCGCCGTTCAACGCACCTACCGAGGTACCTGTGATAATCTCAAAGTTGATATCATGTTCCTTCAGCGCCTGCCACACACCAATCTGATAAGCACCGTGCGCTCCTCCTCCACCTAAAACAAGTGCTGTATGATAGACCAGCTTTTTATTTAATTGTGTGGTTCCTTGATAGCCGTTTTTATGAAAAATACGCAACCATTCTTCTGATAGAGGAGATTGAAATAAAAAACAACAGTTTTCTTTAATAAAAAAACGAGCGCAAGCTTCCATATACCGAAAAAATTTTTTCCATTCAAAAGTTTCACCTTCAATCAACAGATTATTAAAAATAACATCTCCTCTACTTTTAGCAATAGTAAAATAGACGGTATATTTTTTCGATACTGCTTTAAAAGCACATTGCTTTTTTGCAGAACGCCAAAAAGCGTCTCTACTTTCTTGATGACTTTGAAAAAATGGAAGGGGTTGTTTTGCTTGCTGGATAGGCGAATACAGCGACATTTTCTGTGAAAAGTAAACTTTTTTTATCTCCATCGCTCTCTCCTTTTTCTTCAAGTATACCAGTACGTCATAAAAAGGTCATGAGTCTCGTATTCGACTTTGTAGATTCCATAAGAAAACAATTCATAAAACCTCCTTTAAATAAAAAATACAAAAATCACAAAAATTAATTGAAAATGAGAGTGTTTTCAATGAAAACGTGATTTTGTAATGGAATTTTAAAATAAAAGAAACAAGCTTTTTTAATGCAAATGTTGTAAAATAAAAGAGATTAAGAGGAAATAAGAGGAGGAACATGATGACTGAGTCAGTTTATGTACATATTGATACCACAAGTAATGCTGTTTTAACAAAAGGGCTGACTGCTACTGACTTTGCAAACAGTATCGTGCATTTTCCTCAAAACTTGCTCTTGCTTGATCCATCTGCTTCTGCTGGAGAATATGAATCCCATACAGGGCTGAAAGTAATCCGTGGTACAGAAAATATTCAGCGTTTCTTTTCCTCTTCTCGTAACAGGCGTGGATTCGATGAATTGAAGTGGATCGACTTTACTGATTTAACGATGCTGAAAGAATTGACACCTTTAGAAATTTCAGAATTATTATATTTTGGTCATATGAAAACACATCTTCATTCGCCGTTTTTTTATAAACTACAGAATAATTTTGTATACTTCGATCTTAATGATCAGCTGAATCGGATTTATTATCGCTATTTAGATGAATTTTATAGGATTTTTGCTAGTAAATTAAGTTCGATCTTGTCAGATAAGATCAATGTAAAAAAATCTTTTTTCAAAAAAGAAACACCTGTTGAAAAAATCAGTGTGGAATTATTGAAAGAAATGCGTAATTTGATGCAGGAAGGGATCATTTTTTCTTTTGATCAAGTTGGTTTGATCGATGGTGAATATCGTATCCCAATCTATGTGATTGAAGATTATATTTGGAAATTAAAAGGCACCCGGTATCGAGAAGAGGAAATCATCGCTACTTTAATCTACTCTGTCACCGATCGACACTGGCAATTGGTGGAAGATGCCGATCTTTCTTATCTGCCATTGAAGTAGATCTATTTCTTATCAAAAAATAAAAAGGAAACAAGAAACTAGGACATGATTCTGTCTCAAGTTTCTTGCTTCTTTTTTATTTACAGCTCCTGTCGTTTATCTGGCACAAAAATCGAAGGAATCGTTTGTTGGATCCCTAATAAAACGATGATCGTTACAATAGCTGTACTCAACCCGCTGGCACCATTCATTACGAAAGAAAAGAGCCAAGGATTCATCCCCCATAGTGCATACGCTCCCCAGAAAACCACTCCTGCAATAAAATGCCAAAAATATCTGGAAAGTGCGCCAATCAATGCACCAAACACGATGCTTTTTCTAATTTGTTTCGTATTATCGTCTACATAGCCTTTTTGGACATTTGAAGCCATGAGCCCTGCTGCGCCTGCAAAAGTATAGGCAATCGGGTACTCAATCAACACTTGAACGACACTTAAATAATAAACTTGTCCCAACGGAAAATGTAGGATGCCCCAAATGAAACCTGCCAGCATCCCTGCCTTTGTCCCTCTTCTTAACGCAAAAAGGGTCAATGGAATCTGCCCTAATGAAATAGAAAAACTGCTGCCGATCTGGATCGGAATCAACGACAACACCATCGCTAACGCTGCAACAATCGTTCCTTCTACCCAAACTCTATTTTTTCCCATAAAAAAACTTCCTCCTTTGAATAAAAAAGTCACAAAGGAGGAAGCAGCTTTCGAAAATAGTCAAACAGCTGTTTATTCACAATTCCTACGCTCGCATAACCGATACAGGTACGAAGGGTTTAGAAATAGATTCAATCTCAGCCCAATTGGACTCCCCTTTGTGAGTTTATTTATTATTTATTTTTTGTTTCAAACAATGGACTAACTGGTTTGTTTTCATGGATACGTTTGATTGCATCTCCCATTAGTCCGCCAACACTTACTTCATCGATTTTGTCGATTTTACGATCTTCTGGAAGATAGATCGAGTCTGTAACAACTAGACGCTCGATAGCTGAATCTTCTATTCTTTGTAAAGCAGGGCCGGATAATACTGGATGTGTACATGAAGCATACACACTAGTTGCACCAGCTTCTTTCAAAGCATTGGCAGCCAATGTGATCGTACCTGCTGTATCGATCATATCATCGATCAGTACACAAGTTTTGCCTTTGACTTGTCCAATGATATTCATTACTTCTGCAACATTTGCTTTTGGACGGCGTTTGTCTATGATCGCAATCGGAGATTTCAAAAATTCCGCTAATTTACGTGCCCGTGTGACACCACCATGGTCTGGTGAAACAACGACAACATCATCGCCTTTGATTCCTTTTTCTAAGAAATAATTGGCAATAAGTGGCGCACCCATCAAATGATCGACTGGAATATCAAAGAAACCTTGGATTTGGACTGCATGAAGGTCCAAAGTCAGCATTCTTGTTGCACCAGCTTTTTGAATCATGTTTGCTACTAATTTCGCTGTGATTGGTTCCCGTGCACGTGCTTTACGGTCTTGACGCGCATAGCCATAATAAGGCATGACTACGTTGATTGTTTTTGCACTTGCTCGTTTCAGTGCGTCAATCATGATCAGCAACTCCATCAAGTTATCATTGACTGGGCTGCTCGTTGATTGAATAACATAGACATGCGATCCACGAATACTTTCTTCAATGTTTACTTGAATTTCTCCATCACTAAATTGAGTAACAGATGATTTTCCTAACTCGACGCCGACTGCTGCTGCAATTTTCTCTGCTAATGGGCGATTAGAATTTAACGCAAAAATTTTTAATCTTGGGTCAAAGTAATGTTTTGACATGGGGACCTCCACTTTCTTTTTCACAACTCTAGAATTCTACCTAATAAATAGTAGTCATATTTTTTAAATAAATCAAGTGATTTTGCAAAAGTCTTAGTTTAGATAAGGGAGTTTTTTTGCATATCCTTCTTTATTGACTTGTCTTGCTCTCGCAATTGCCAGCGCATATTCTGGAATATTGTCTGTAATTGTTGACCCTGCAGCAATCGAACTGTTTTTAGCTACCTCGACAGGTCCGATGATATTCGTGCTAGAACCAATAAAGCTGTGGTCGCCGACAGTCGTATGATGTTTGTTCTTTCCATCATAGTTGACGAAGACAACACCACATCCGACATTGATTTCTTCTCCCAGCGTAGCATCACCAACATAAGTCAAGTGACCGACTTTAGTTCCTTTGCCGATTTGAGCATTTTTCACTTCCACAAAGTTTCCGATATGGACGTTTTCGCCAATTTCAGCTTTTGGTCGTAAATGTGCATAAGGTCCCACATCTGCATGTTTCTTGACATGGCTGCTTTCAATGACTGAGTTTTCAATGACGACGTGATCCTCAATCCTACTGTCTACGATTTTTGAATGTGCCCCGATGACACAATCAGAACCGATGACTGTATTTCCTTGGATTTGTACACCTGCTTCGATCAATGTGTCTGGACCGATTTCTACGCCTGCATCGATGTATGTCGTTGCTGAATCGACAAAGCTTACGCCATTGACCATATGCATCTGGTTAATTCGCTTTCTCATGATCTCATTTGCTTTAGCTAACGCGATCCGATCATTGACTCCCATTGATTCTTCAAAATCATCCGTTTGATAAGCAGCAACTGTATTGCCTTCTTCTTTTAAGATTTCGATGATATCTGTTAGATAGTATTCACCTTGAGCATTGTTTGTTCCAACTTTGCTTAACGCATCGAACAAAGCTTCGTTGTCAAAACAGTAAGTTCCTGTATTGATTTCTTGTACAAGAGCTTCTTCTGGTGTTGCATCTTTTTGTTCCACGATTTTTTCTACGATCCCAATATGGTCACGGATGATTCGTCCATATCCTGTTGGGTTTTCTGCTTGTGCCGTCAAGATCGTTGCACTTGCATTTTTTCCTTGGTGATATTCAAAAAGATTGTTCAGCGTTTCAGTAGTCAATAATGGTGTATCGCCACTGATAACTAACGTTGTTCCTTTTTTTCCTTCCAAGAAAGAAGCAGCTTGCAAAACAGCATGTCCTGTTCCCAATTGTTCTGCTTGTAACGCATATTTACTGCGTTCTCCTAGTTGTGCTTTAACTTGTTCTGCTCCGTGTCCAACGATCGTAATCACTTCATCTGGTTTCGTTTCACTGACCCGATTAATGATATGTTCTACCATAGGTTTACCAGAAACGGGATGTAAAACTTTATATAATTTTGACTTCATGCGGGTACCTTTCCCTGCCGCCAAAATAATTGCATAACGTGCGTCCAACTGCGTCACTCCTAAATATAGTTTGCTGATTTCAGTTTATCCCAGTATACCCATTTTTTCAACAAAACAAGTGATTTTCTTTTATCCCAGCGTTTTCTGGATAAAAAAATAGATAGACCATAACGGGCCTATCTATTTGGTAACCGGTGCTCTCCTGCCAACTCCTCGGTCACAAGTCACACTACTCATAAAACATGAAAAGCTGTTTTTTGAAATCGTTTCTTGTGACTTAGAGTTAAACGGTAGGCTTACAACCTCTTCATTAAACGGTTTTCAATCAGCTGACCTTCGGTATTAGCTCAATAAACGGCAAAATATGAGGAGCAATTTTTCCGTTTATTGAGCTAATACTCAGGACAGGACGCTGATTTCACAACCTCTAGATAAACGGTGTTCAAAAGCCAGTTTCTCGGTATTAAGCCAAATTTATGCAAAAATGTGGAAAGCCATTTTCACAAAATTTTTCTTAATACTCGAAACTAAGCGGCTTTTTCACAACCTCTTATTCTGAAAAATAATTTCCCGGCACAACCGTAATATTTTTCGTTTGAGTATCTACATCTTTGACATAAAGCAGTGACGTATAATCATCGATGGCGCGATGACCGTTGAATTTTGATTCGGCAAATACAGTGATGCCAACAAGTTCTGATTCGAATTCTTCAATCAAGCTCTTCATTCCGTTGACTGTTCCGCCGCCTTTCATGAAATCATCCACTACAAGGACACGTGAACCACGTTTCAAACTTCTCTTAGACAGTTCCATCTTTTCAATTCTTTCAGAAGATCCAGACACATAGTTGACACTTACTGTTGATCCTTCTGTTATTTTTGAGTCCCGGCGTACAATAACGAATGGCGCATTCAGATAATAGGACACAGCTTGGGCAATAGGTACGCCTTTTGTGGCTACAGTCATTACAGCATCGATTTTTTCACCAAGGTATTTAGAAGCAATGATTCTTCCAACTTGACGCAGCAGTTCAGGTTCTCCTAACAAATCAGAGAGATAAACATATCCTCCTGGAAGCAGACGGTCTTGTTCTGATAGACGTTCTGCTAGAGATTCAATATATTTTTTCGCCTCTTCATATGAAATTTCAGGGATGAACAATACACCACCTGCAGCACCTGGGATTGTTTCCAAGGTTCCATACCCTCGTTCTTTAAATGTTTTCTTGATGATTCCCAAATCTTCACTGATAGAAGATTTAGCAGATTCATAACGTTCGGCAAAGCTTGTTAAGGAAATCAATTCATGCGGGTGATTCAATAAATACTGTGTCATGTCAACTAGACGTTCACTGCGACGTACTTTCACCTATTCCAACTCCTTTTAAGAAATTTTATCGTTTTACATTATATAAGTTTTTCTTCAAAAATTCGAGCATTTTATGAAAAAATAAGAAAATAGTTCGGTATTTATTAAAATAAAAAGAAGCCTATAAAAAATTTTTCGTTTTTATAAGGCTTCTTTTCTTTATAATTTAGTTATTTTTTCTTCTGAAGGCAACCAATATTCGTTTGATGATATTTACAATCAGGAACAAAGCAATAAAGACTAATGTGATTGTTGCTCCTGGAGGTGTATCTAGATAAAACGAGCTAGTTAGTCCTGACAGCATCCCTAGAAATCCTACACAAACACTGATAGCAATCACGACATTGAAGCTTTTGCCTAATCGCATACCGATTGCTGCGGGAAGAACCATGATTGCGGATATCAAAAGTGCACCGGCAATCGGGATCATCACAGCAATAGCCACACCAGTAATCACATTGAACATCATCGACATCAAATGAACGGGTAGCCCATCCACGTGGGCGGTATCTTCATCAAAAGTCAGAACATACATCGGCCGTTTGAATAAAAAGAACAATATACCGATGGCAACGAATAAGATTCCTAAAAAGATGACTTGCTCCCATGTAATGGTCACGATCGAACCAAACAGATAGGATTGGATACTTGTTGCTGAATTCCCTCCGCTCAAATTCATCAATACTAACGCTAGCGCCAAACCACCAGCCATTAAAATGGCAATGGAGATTTCTGAATAGGTTCGGTAGATCGTTCGCAGATACTCCAATATCACAGCTGCTAATACAACGACTAGCATGGTCGTAAGTGTAGGATTAAGGTTCAAAAAGAATCCTAACGCTACCCCTGCTAAAGAGACATGAGAAAGCGTATCAGCCATCAGCGATTGTCTTCTGATCACTAAAAACACACCTAGCATCGGGGCGATTCCGGCAATGAAGATAGCGGCAAGAAACGCTCTTCTCATGAATTCATATGAAAGCAACGCCATTGAGAATCCTCCTTTCTCACCAGTCGGATCTGTCTGTCCGCATACTGTTTGATATCTTCATGATCATGGGTGATCATTAGAACTGATTTCCCATGGACATGCGCACTATGTCGGAGAAGACGATAAAATTCATTTCTGGATTCTTCATCCATACCTGTTGTTGGTTCATCAAGAACAAATAAGTCAGGGTCAGTAGCAAAAATACGCGCTAAACTGATTCGCTGCTTTTGTCCGCCAGACAATTCACCTATTCGCCGATTTCGCATATCCCACATCCCTACAGCTTCTAAAGCACGCTGTACATGTTGATGATCTTTTTCAGAGAGACGCTTGAACCAGCGGCCTCTTGGATATCTTCCTGAACGGACTAATTCGATCACCGTACTAGGAAAACCTGCATTGAAAGATGCAACTTGTTGAGGAATATAACCGATACTTAATTTTTTTCCTTCTTGATTTTTCTCAACAATCTTTATCATTCCTTTTGAAGGTTTCAGTAATCCTAACGATGCTTTCACCAAGGTTGACTTGGCTGCTCCATTTTCTCCAGTTAAAATGACAAATTCACCCGCATCTACATGATAAGAGACATCTTCTAGTACAGGTTCATCATCATAGTAAAAGGTCAAATCAGATATTTCGATATAACGCACCTTACAACCTCCATTCTAAAACTTAATTGATACTTTCTTTTAAAGCTTTCAGATTTTTTTCCATGACAGAAATATAATTTTCGCCTGCTTTGATTTGTTCATTAGTCAAGCTTTCTAAAGGATTCAACACTTCTAGCTTCACTCCTGTTTCATTCGACAATGTCTCAGCTACCTTCGAAGAGGCATTTTCTTCAAAATAAATCACTTTGATGTTGTTTTTCTTCACAAATTCTTTTAGCTCAGCTAAGCGACTTGGTGTGGGTTCCTGATCTGGTGAAACGCCCGAAATCGCTACTTGTTTTAAGTCGTATTGATTCGCTAAATAAGCAAAAGCAGCATGCTGAGTGACAAATGTGCGGTTTGTTGCATCTTTTAGCTCATCGGAGTATTTTTGATCCAGTGCTTCAAGCTTTTTGATATAAGCATCGGCATTCTTCGTAAAAGTTTCCTTTTTATCTGGATATTTTTCGCCTAATTCTTCAGCAATCGTTCTGACTTCTTTTATAGCTAATACCGGATCGAGCCAAACATGTGGATCGTATTCATGTGAATGACCATGCCCTTCTTCTGATTCTTCATGTTCGTCTGCTTCTTGCGATTCTAAACGGTCGATTCCTTTAGCTGCTTCGATCATCAAGGTCTGTTTGCTATCCACTGAATCCTTTAACGAATCCACAAAAAATTCCATGTCTGAACTATTATACACGAAAACATCTGCATCGGAAATTTCTGCTCTTTCTTTTGCACTTGGTTCGAAATCATGCGGCTCCGTTCCAGCAGGGATCAAAAGTTTCACGTTTCCTTCATCCCCTACGATCTCTTTTGTAAAATCATACATCGGATAAAAAGTCGTAACGATCGTCAAATCCTCTTTTTTGTCTGCTTCCTTGTTCGTATTTCCACATGCTGCAAACAGTAAAGCACCTATCATTACCGTAGCTGTCAAAAGATATTTTTTCATTTATATGCTCCTTTCAATGAACAAATCGTAATTTTACGATTTATTAACGTGAACTAATGTATCAAAATAAAAAAACACAGTCAATAGAAATCCATCAATTTCTGATTTAAGCATGTATATTCTTGATTAAATCGTAAAATGGATGAGTTGCTGCTCATATCTAGCCATTTCACTACAATAAAAAACTGAAGAATACCATTTTAGGATTCCTCAGTTTTTCATCACCTATTTTACTTCTTATATTTTATTGCAGGGTTCGTACTAAATAAACTTCCTCACAAAAACCTTTTAACCCATTATATACTCTCTGCGCTCTTGAATAATGTTGACACAAGGCAAAAACGGTTGGTCCGCTTCCACTCATCAATGCGGCATCTGCTCCGTACTCGATCATACGCTCTTTGATTTGATGGATGACTGGATGCCGCTTTCCCGTTATATCTTCTAAACTGTTTCCCATTTTTTTGATCATCTGCTGATAATCTTGCTCTCGGATGGCTTCAGCAAGTCCCTGGATGTCTTGATGTTGGACGGCTTGCGTATCTACTTCTCTAAACACTGTACGTGTAGAGACACTCATTCTTGGTTTGACCAACACAACCCAGCACTGTGGCATAGAAGGTAATACTTGGATTTCTTCCCCTTTGCCACCGACAAATGCCGTACTTCCGTAGACACAGTAAGGAACATCTGTACCGACTTCCAAACCGATTTCTGCCAGTTCTTCTAACGAACAGCCCAGATTCCATAATTGGTTGATCCCTCTTAGAGCAGCTGCACAGTCTGTACTTCCTCCGCCTAATCCAGCTGCTACTGGAATATTCTTCTTAACAAAGATCTTGACACCGGTTTTGATATTGTATTTATTTTTTAGCAATAAAGCAGCTTGATAAACATTGTTCCGTTCATCTACCGGTAAAAATGCTTTATTTGTTTCTACAATGATTTTGTCTTCTGTTATTTCTTCAAAAAATAGATGATCTGCCAAGTCTACGCTCGACATCACCATTTCCAACTCATGATACCCATCTTGCCGTCTATATAATACATCCAGTCCTAAATTTATCTTGGCTGGCGCTTTTTCAATCAATTCCATCCTCTCACCCATTCGAAAAGTCTAAGTCGCAAGTATTCTATCATAGGGAAAAATAAAAGTATAGCTTATGTCTGCCTAGTGGTTGATTTTGTCATCGTTTCAACAGCTTTCACAGAATTTTCTCTTCATAATCCAAACAAGTTCTAGTGATTCTTATAATTCTGTGAGCACTTCTTCTGCCAAACTCGGAATATTTCCTTTTTCTTTTCCTATCAGACTGAGTAGCTGCATGGTAGCAAATCCGAAATTACTTCCTTTCCTATAAGCAAAGTAACGTCCTTCCCAATGATCGACATATTTTAATTTCTTTTCATAAGCAGACTGGAAGGAATAGAAAAAATTACCATAATTATATACGATATGCATGACTTTTTCTTGAAAGAAAGAAAAATCTGTTTCTCCAACATTAGCTAATGGAGCTAAGCCTAGATTGGCTTCCGAGTAGCCCATTTTCTCGTATACAATAAACAGATTGGCTAACAGATAGTCAGCTAATTCCTCAGATTCTTTAGGTAAGACCCGCAACAAATCATATCCCGCCTGCTTCTTCGTCATCGGCTGAGCGGTGATGAAGCCAACGACTTTTTGATCTTTACGGACAATACCGACACCGCTAGATAATACATATGATTTATCAAATCGTCCCACAGAGAAGTATTTTTCTCGTGCACCTTGAAGCCATTTTTGTGAAACTTCATTTACAGCTTGATGTAATTCTTCTGGCAGTTGATCGTACCAAGTAAAATGGTATCCTTCTTTCATCAAACGTTGATATTCAAGTTGCTGACTCAGCCGAGACAAGTCTTCTGTTGCTAGATCAACAATCCCTGCTTCACCTACTTTCGTGAAGTGAAAACCCAATTCATGAAGCATCACTACGTAGCTTTCTGATATCTTATAAAACGCAAGCTGATAGCCTAAACAATCTGCTTGTTTCATAAACTGATTCGTTGCTGCCCGCATCATTTTAGGATTGCCAACTGGATCTCCTAAAACAAAGCATTTGTTTCCTTTGATCTGATAACCAAAAACGACTTGATCTTGGTCATCTTCTTGGTAATAAAAATAACTGTAACCTGACAAGCGAAGCTGATGGCTTGTAGCTGTGCCTCCGTATGTTTCCAATAAACGGTCAAAACGGTCTTTTTCGTACTCACTGCCAAGCTTCGTAGTATCTTCAGCTAAATATTGATAAAGCGCCACTAAAGCTAGCAATGAGATGCCCAAACCAATAAGCCCTGAGAACCACACATCATCTGAAGGAAACAAAATAAAATGATTTCCTGTTATTCGACCGACTAAAAAGCGTCCGCTGTGATAGCCTGCGATTGCGTAAACGATAAACAAAAAGCCGAACAAGCTAGCATCAAAGATTATAGCTCCCCAAGAATAAACGAATTTTGTTCGATAAAATTCTTTTCTGGATAACCACACAGCTAACAGAATCAAGACATATACCAATATCAACTGCCAAGATAACGTACGTGTGATTGTATTTAAAATACCAAAAGATAGTAAAGCAATCGTAGGCAGAAATGCCTTTTTGACTTTTACTGAAAGTGCTCGAGCAAGGCCGAGTAATAAAAAGCCAACCAATAGATTCACTGTCTGATCTAAAAAATTGAATGAGAACGGCAATAATACTTGAAATAGTCGACTGATTGCAGACAGATTAGTGATTGTTGATAGAAGTACCATCATGATTCCCGCAAAATAGACAGCACTTACGAGCACGATATGCGCAACCTTTTGGAAAAACAGTCGCGGAATGTTATCTAAAAATCGATTGATTTTGACTCCTGTATGTGTGATGAACAATAGAAGTCCCGTCATAAAAGGTAGAACATAATAAAACAACCGATAATATAATAGCCAAACTACTGCTACATCTTGCCGAACAGACAATTGACTCATTCCTAAGATCATCAAAACGTCAAAAGTCCCCATTCCACCTGGGACCATCGTCAGCATTCCTATCAATGTAGCAATCATGAACATAGGATAGATCGAAAGCATCGAAATATCTATTCTCATCAACTTGCCGATGATCAAAAATACCGCAAGTGCTCCCGTCCATTGTCCAAAGGATGCCAGTAGCAGACCAAGCAAGCCTTTTGGATAAAACTCGAAGAACAATGTCTTTCTCTTTAGATAAGCAAAAAAGAAAATGACTGGTGCTAAAAAACTACCGCCGAAAAGCCAGATCCAATAGCTTCGAAAAATACTTTCTGACTGAATAAAAAAGACATCAATAAATGTAAGAAACGACCATACAGACAAACCAGTCAGCATAAATAGTGCGACTTTTGATACAGTGGCTAAAACCATTTTTCTATTTGTCTGCTTTCCATAAAAACTAGCCCGAAGACTTGCTCCTACCACACCACCAAAACCGGCGAGATTGTTGATCGTGTTTGTTACCCACGCAGCAAGAAGAAACTCTTTTCTTTCCATTTTTGGTTTTCCTTGTTTTTCTAAGACTCTGATCGTCACCCAATCATACAACAACATCGGAGTGACACCCAGCAGTCCAGCCAGAATCATGAGCAGGATCGTCATGTGGCTTTGTTGTCCCATCCTTTGCCAAATATCTTGCCAACTCATGCCATTAGCAATATTTGCGACTTGATTTGCCACAAAGACTAACACGGAGCCGAAAAAAATCAGTTTTAAAATCAGACTATGTTCCTTTATCCATTGCAGCATCAAGTATCGTTTATTTTTCACATTTTCCCATTCCTAACTTATATACTTTTTGTCATACCCCAATGTTATCTTATTTATTTTAATTTTTCCACTTTAGACCTGTTCTTTGCTTGCGATCATAGAAAAAGAAAGATATCCTAATGCTAAAGGAGAGGATAACATGAAAGTAGGATTTATCGGTACAGGAAATATGGCACAAGCTATTATTGATGGTTTATTGAAAACAGGAACAGTCTCGAAAGAAGAAGTGTTCGTTTCCAGTGGTCATTTTGAAAATGCACAAAAATTTGCTGCTGAAACTGGCGTCCATGCATGCAAAAGTAATCAGGAAGTTGCATCACAATCAGATATCGTTCTTTTAGCAGTGAAACCAAAAATCATTGAAAAAGTATTGGAAGAACTAAGAGAATATAGCCAGAAAGTCTTATTCATTTCTATTGCTTCAGGAAAATCATTAACAGATTTAGAAACAGCGCTTGAAGATCCTCAGGCCTCCATCGTACGTGTGATGCCGAATGTCAATGTCAGCGTAGGAGCAGGCGTTTCTGCGATTTGCAAAAATGAAGCTGCCACGGAGGAACAGCTTCAGCAAGCTACGATGATTTTTGAAGCAATCGGCAGCGTCTATCCTTTAGCAGAATCAGATTTCAGTACATTCATTGGCCTTGCTGGCAGCTCACCCGCATTCGTTTACATGCTGATCGATGCGATGGGACGGACTGGTGTACTGAATGGTTTGTCCAAACAGACAGCAACTGAGATTGCTGCAAAAGCAATTATGGGTTCTTGTCAAAAATTCCTTTCAAGTGATAAAAATCCATGGGAACTTGTAGACCAAGTTTCTTCTCCTGGCGGTACAACTGTTGCAGGTGTAGTTGCCTTAGAAGAAGCAGGATTCATCCCAGCCGTCATCAAAGGAATCAATACGACGATCGAGAAAGATCTTGAGATGTTGAATAAAAAATAATGATAGCAATGTTTTTTCGTGCCTTACAAAAAAAGAAGAGCTGTGGCTTTTGCCGCGGCTCTTCTTTTGTATTTTTTATTATTTAGCATAATCAGTTGCACGAGTTTCCCGAATAACGATTACTTTGATGTGTCCAGGATAATCCAGTTCTTCTTCGATTCGTTTACGAATATCACGTACTAAACGAACAGCGTCTAAATCCGAGATTTCTTCTGGCTTGACCATTACCCGAACTTCGCGTCCAGCTTGAACTGCGTAACTTGATTCTACACCGGCGAAGCTGTTCGAAATATTTTCCAGACTTCTTAAACGACGGATGTAGTTTTCTAATGATTCACTTCGCGCACCAGGTCTTGCTGCTGAGAGCGCATCTGCTGCAGCTACAAGGACAGAGATAACAGAAGTAGCTTCCACATCGCCATGATGAGAAGCGATCGCGTTGATTACTACTGGGTTTTCTTTGTACTTGGCAGCTAATTCCGCACCGATCTCAACGTGAGATCCTTCAATCTCATGGTCAAGTGCTTTCCCAATATCATGGAGCAACCCGGCACGTTTTGCTAATTGGATATCTTCGCCAAGCTCTGCTGCTAAGATACCAGCTAATTTTGCAACCTCGACCGAATGCTTCAAGACGTTTTGTCCATAACTAGTTCTGAATCGCAGACGTCCGATGATCTTGATTAGATCTGGATGAAGTGTATGAGCACCGACTTCAAACGCTGCCTCTTCCCCGTATTCGCGAATACGTTCATCCATTTCTTTACGAGATTTCTCGACCATTTCTTCGATACGCGCTGGATGGATTCGTCCATCTTGTATCAGTTTTTCCAAGGTCATCCGTGCGATTTCTCTTCGGATTGGATCGAATCCGGAAAGAACAACTGCTTCCGGTGTATCATCGATGATTAAATCGATACCAGTCAGCGTCTCAAGCGTTCGAATATTACGACCTTCTCGTCCAATGATACGACCTTTCATTTCATCATTCGGAAGGGTAACGACTGAAACAGTCGTTTCTGAAACTTGATCTGCTGCGCAGCGTTGGATCGCTAATGATAATAAGTTTTTCGCTTTGCGATCTGCTTCTTCTTTGGCACGCTGTTCAGATTCTTTTACCATTAGAGTTAACTCATGATTCAGCTCTTCTTCAGTCGATTTCATGATGACATCTCGTGCGTCCTCTTTTGATAAACCAGCAATTTTTTCTAGTTCTTTTTGTTGATCTTCAATCATTTTTTCAACGTCTTTTTCTCGCTCTTCAATTAATTGCTGTTTTGAACTAAGTGCTTCTTCTTTACTTTCAAGTGAGTTCTCGCGTTTTTCTAACGAGTCATCTTTACGATTCAGCGTTTGTTCGCGTTGAATCAAACGATTCTCTTGAGATTTTAATTCTAACTTACTTTCTCTCAGCTCACTTTCAACTTCAGAACGGTATTTCTGATTTTCTTCCTTAGCTTCTAACAATGCTTCTTTTTTTAGAGTTTCTGCTTCTTTTTTTGCACTATCGATGATTCCAGCAGCTGATGATTGTGCACCAGCTATTTCTTTCTCGTGACGTGACTTTGCGACCATAAACCCTAAACCAAGACCGACAATTAAACCGATGATAGCGAGGAGAATGTTGAATACCATAAAATCCACCTCCATACTATCTTTTTCATTTTTATCATCTATACAGCTTCTATGATAAATTATTCTAAACTTGTCAATATGCATCTTCGCATATATGTGTACAAAAAACATGCACAACTTTATTCTAATGTTTGTACCCCGTAGTGTCAACTTTAAATAAACAAAGAAACGGCTTTCTATTTATTCATTAAACGATGGTTTTTAAAATAAATGACACTAGTTTCATATAGGTAAACCTTTAAGTTGAGAAACTTTTCTATTAAATTATTCTTTGTAGATGAACAGATATTTTTATTTTATGTACCCACTCGCATAATTAAATAACTCACGATTTCTTTATTCAATAAAAAAACGGCAGGTCAAGGAGAGTACCTACTCTTCAGACCAGCCGTTTTTGTTTATCATGATTTTTATTCTTCTACTAAAGGCAATTCTTCTTGTCCTTTTTCATCTTCTGGGACAGCGGCTTCTTCGCCAATACCATAAGCTGCTCTAACTAGAGCAGAAACTTCTGCCATCATTTCAGGATGATTAGCCATATAGATTTTAGCGTTTTCCCGTCCTTGGCCAATCCGATCTTCTTTATAAGAATACCAAGCACCACTTTTATCAACGATGTCTTTTTCTACTGCCATGTCTAGAAGTTCTCCTTCTTGTGAGATACCTAAGCCATACATGACATCTACTTCAGCGATTTTGAAAGGAGGTGCTACTTTGTTTTTCACGACTTTGATCTTTGTACGGTTACCAACAATATCTGTTCCTTGTTTCAATTGTTCTGCACGGCGTACTTCTAAACGGATCGTTGCGTAAAATTTCAATGCGCGTCCTCCAGGCGTGATTTCTGGATTCCCAAACATCACGCCTACTTTTTCACGGATTTGGTTGATGAAAATAGCGATTGTTTTTGTTTTGTTAATCGAACCAGAGAGTTTACGCAATGCTTGAGACATCAAACGTGCTTGTAACCCGACATGTGAGTCGCCCATTTCGCCGTCGATTTCTGCTCGTGGAACTAAAGCGGCAACTGAATCGACTACTACGATGTCTACAGCTCCACTTGATACTAAAGCATCAGCGATCTCCAGACCTTGTTCTCCTGTATCAGGCTGTGAAAGAAGTAGTTCATCGATATTCACACCTAATTTTTGTGCATATTGCGGATCTAACGCATGCTCAGCATCGATGAAAGCGGCAGTTCCGCCATTTTTTTGTACTTCTGCAATAGCATGTAGCGCCACTGTTGTTTTACCTGAACTTTCAGGTCCGTATACTTCGATAATACGTCCACGGGGATAACCGCCGACACCTAAAGCGACATCTAACGCAAGAGAGCCACTTGGAATTGTAGAGATTTGCTGGTCGATTTTTTCGCCCAATTTCATAATAGAGCCTTTACCATAGCTCTTTTCAATTTTTTTCAGTGCAGCATCTAAGGCTGCTTTACGATCATCTGCCAATACGATAATCCTCCTTATATTTACAAATCAGAGCAACATTTCATTATCCTTATCATATCTTTTTTAGTGAAAAAAAGCAAGAAAAAACCGAACAAATATTCGCATTTATCATTTTCTTAAAAGCTGTTTTCTCAAAAGATCAAATCCTTGCATAACCGCATTATATCTGATAGCAGCACGGTCTCTGGCAAAGTGATATTTTTCTGAAACTACGCCGTCTTTAGATGAAATAGCGATCCATACTGTTCCTGCAGATTGACCTTCTAACGTGTCCGGTCCAGCCACTCCGGTGAAAGCTACACTGTAATCTGTTCTTGCTATCTCACGTGCTTGAATGGCCATCTGCTCCACACATTCTTTGCTGACTGTTCCATATTCTGCTAATAGCTCCGGATCAATCTCCAGAAAACCAGCTTTTGTTTGGAGCGAGTAGGTAACGAATCCACCTGGAAATACTTCAGATACACCAGCAATATCGCCCAATGCGGCTTGGAAGGCACCGGCTGTCAAACTTTCCGCTGCTGTTACAGTCTGCTTGTTTTCTTTCAGTAGTTCCACTACGACTTTTGCTAGCGAATTATTATCGCCGTATCCATAAAAATATTCCCCTACTCGTTCTTGGATTTTTTCTTCTAATGCTAAAAGAGCTTGATTCCCTGCCTGAACATCATTTGTTTTCACTGTCAGTCGTAATGTCACTTCATTTGGTTTGGCATATGGTGCGATCGTTGGATTGATCTGTGTCTCAATCAGATCTTTTAGCTCAGTGACCAGTCGCGATTCACCAATCCCATAAAAGCGCAAAACTTTAGAAATTAGTTTTTCTTCAGAAGGAAAACGTTCCTCTAGTAAAGGACGTACTTGTTCCACAAACATTGGTTTCAACTCATTAGGCGGACCGGGAAGAAGGATATACGCATGTGTATCTGTTTGATAAAAAGTCCCTAAAGCAAGCCCTGTACGATTTGGTAGAGGAACCCCGCCTTCGATAATCTGGGACTGTTGCAGATTGTTTTTGGTCATTTTTCGATGGGTTGTTTCAAAATATGCCAATAATTTTTTGTATCCTTCCGTATTTTGTATGAGAGACTTACCGAGGTGAGCCGCAGTTGCTTCTTTTGTCAGGTCATCTTCTGTCGGTCCTAATCCGCCACATAAGAGTATGAGTTCACTTCTTGTTTCAGCTAGAGCAATCAACTCTTCTAAACGCTGCTGATTATCTCCTACAACTGTTTGATAATAAACTTCGATACCTAGATCAGCTAGCTGTTCTGACAAGAAAGTGGCATTCGTATTCACGACTTGTCCTAGTAAAAGTTCTGTTCCGACAGCTATTATTTCTGCTTTCATTACTTCCCGCTCCCTTATATAGTATACGCTGTATTTTTATATTTTTTTATTTAAAAAGAGGGCAAGGAGCTGTGACAAAAATCTTGTCACAGCTCCTTGTTCTAAATAAACAGTGTTCTCCTGCCAAAACCTCGGTCATAAGTCACAATATACATAAAACATGAAAAGCTGTTTTTTGAAATTATCCCTTGTGACTCAGAGTTAGACGGCAGGCTCACAACCTCTCCACTAAACGATACTTACATTGATCCTTTGAACACACCGCTGTTTTTGATGAAGTAATCCACACCTGAATAGATAGTAAAGATCAGACAAGCATAAAGCATGATTTGATCTACTGGAATACCGATCAGGCTGAATGGGATATTATTGATAAACAGCAAGATAATAGCAACCATTTGTGTAGCCGTCTTGACTTTTCCCGGCCAAGCTGCAGCCATGACTTCTCCATGTTCGACAAGTAGTAAACGCAAGCCTGTGACGGCTAATTCACGACAGACAATGATCGCTACTACCCAACCAGGGGCCTTTCCTTGGTCAACCAACATGATAAAAGCAGTCATAACTAGCATTTTATCTGCCAACGGGTCCGCAAACTTGCCAAAATTAGTGACAAGGCCTCGCGCACGGGCAATTTTTCCATCTAACCAGTCTGTGATACTAGCTAAAGCAAAAATAACTGCACCTACTAGCTGTGTGACAGCCAGTGTGGTGTCTCCTACGTTAAGTTGTCCCCAATCTAAAGGTAAACCTACAACCAAAATGAAAATCGGGATCATACAAATTCTAAGTACAGTTAATTTATTTGGTAAATTCACACTATCGACTCCTTTCTTCCCTATTCTACGTGACTATCAGCGAAGTTTCCACCGATATTATTTACTTTTCCAAATGAATTTATTCAAAGGAGTATTTTTATTGAAATTGATCTTTTTGAATTAACGAAGAAGGATCGCGACACAGATTTGTCACGATCCTTCTTTTTTATACCTGCAAGTAAACAGATGCGTAAACTAATTTATACGATCACTCTGCGTATTGAAGAGTAAGGTTCACATTTTTTGGACTCTGATTGTTTTCCCCTGGATTAACTGGTACGGATTCTCCATTCGCTTTGATCGTTGCATTGCTTGCTGCACCAATCGTGATGGTCGCATTTGTTGCTGTTTCCGGTAACACGGTACTCTGTGTTTCATTTGCTGCCAGTGTCCCTTGATAAACATAGGCATTGTCTACTAGCACACCTAACCATACACGATTGACAGCAGTAAATTCAAGGGTTACAGGCTTGGTAGCGTCTGTGATATTTACTGCGATGGCACTGCCAGAATCTTCTCCTGTAGCTATTGCCATTTTCTTTTCTTCACTTGATTTTGTTGTTGATTCTACTGTAGAAGACTCTTTGGTCTGCGTGCTTTGCTCTGAGGAAGAGGACTCCTCGACTGATCCTTCTACTTTAAGCGAAGAAGCTGTGTCTCCGATTATTGGATCAGCTTGACGATCTTGCCAAGTCATATAGCCCACGACAACGACAATCGCCAAAGCAACCAATCCTAATAAAATGACAGGAAGACTTGTCCAAAAGCGACTTGGATGCGATTCTTCCTGATGCATTGCTTTTCTAGAAGTACTTACTTTTTCAGGCTGCGGACGTTCAGGGACCGATCCTGTCAATTTGCTTTTCCCATCAAAAACATCGACTAAATGGTCTCCATCTTCTCCTACAGCTTCAGCGTATTGCCGAATAAATGCCCGCACGTAAAATTTACCAGGCAATTGGTCAAAATCATCATTGTCGATTGCTTCCAAATAACGTTTTTGAATTTTTGTAATCTGCTGTAATTCATCTAAAGATATTTTTTTATTCAGGCGTGCTTGCCGTAATTTTTCTCCGATGGTTTCAAAAGCCACTCGTTCATCTTCTCCAGTCTGTTTGATTCTCCGAAGCATCTGCTGTTGCAACGAAAGACGTTATGTTTGGGTGCTGTGACAAAAGTCATGTCACAGCTCCTTTTTTCCGAATAAACATTGTTCTCCTGCCAACTCCTCGGTCACAAGTCACAATATCCAATAAATATAAGAAGCTGTTTTTTGAAATTGTTCCTTGTGACTCGGAGTTAAACGGCAGGCTCACGACCTCTTTCTTAAACGGTATTCAATCAGCTGTTCCTCGGTATTAGCTCAAAAACCGGAAAAATATAAGGAGATATTTTTCCGTATGTTTCTCTAATACTCAGGTCAAAACGCTGATTTTACAACCTCTTCCTTAAACGGTGTTCAAAAGCTTGCATCTGCGGTAATAAGTCCAACCAAGTTAAAAACATTAAGAAGCTGTTTTTACTTGGCTGTTCTTATTACTTGATGCAGGGCAGCTTTTTCACAACCTCTTGGTACACGGTGTTCCAGAAGTAGCTTCTTCGGCAATAAGCCGAAATATCACAAAAATTTGAGAAGCAATTTTCGTAAATTCCTTCTTATTTCTTGAAGCTGACCACTTCTGTCACAACCTCTTTGATTACTTCGTTTGATTTTATTTTAATATAAGTTGATTAAAAGAGAGCATGATTTGTTTTATTTTCTCACTAATTTTTCCAACACAACTAAGAATACCATAAAAGCTGATTTTGGAGGAGGTTCCTACTACAAGTCTAAAACGAAATTTAAGACTTTTCCTCATAAAATACTGGTTTATTTTGGTCTCATGTAAAACTCGCTGAAGGCCTCTTCACTTATAAATGCTTCCCCAGCTGCCAGTACGTCTTTCATTTGGATCGAATCGATGATTTCAGGAAGATCAAATAAAGTTCGATCGCCAAATAAACTTTGCGTAAATTGATTGGCAATATATTCGATCGAATTTAATGATTGGAAATATTGTCCAAGCATTTTCTTCTTCAGCAAATCGAGATTTGTTTCTGACACTTCCGGATCATCAGCGAATCCAAGAATGATTTCTTTGACTTTTTCTGCTGCTTTCTCTGGTTCGTCCGTATCTCCGCTGAAGTCCGCAAAGTGAAATTCACGATCCAAGCTGAATTCAAAACCAAAGCTGTCATCGATAATTCCTTGATTGTACATCGCTAGATAGTTTCGAGAAGTATTGCCTAAAATCATTTGGAACAACAGATTGATTGCTGTTTTATAGCGTAACAGTTCTGTTCCTTCTTGCGGCAATGTGTCTAATCCTTTAATACCAAGTACAAATTTATCTCGTGTAATGGCTGCTTCCAATGCACTTTGTTTGATGATTTCTTTTGTGTTTTCAGGGAAATAACGTACAATTTCTTGCTTTGGAGGGAAATTTTTTGCTTCTTGGTTTTCCCGAATAAGTTTCATCAATTTCTCAGGCTCCATCTTACCAACTACAAATAAAACCATATTGCTTGGCTGATAAAACGTCCGATGGCACGTATACAAGTCTTGAGCTGTGATTTTGTCGATACTTTCAACCGTGCCCGCAATATCGATATGCAATGGGTGTGTAGGATACAAGTTATTTAGTATGCCAAAAAATATCCGCCAGTTAGGGTCGTCTTCATACATTTGGATTTCCTGACCGATGATTCCTTTTTCCTTGTTTACAGTTTCTTCTGTGAAGTAAGGTGCTTGTACAAAATCGATCAGAGTCGTCAGATTCTTTTCTACCTGATCCGTCGTAGAAAACAGATAGCTGGTTTTCGTAAAACTTGTGAAAGCATTGGCGGAAGCTCCTTGTTTCCCAAATAATTGAAAGACATCACCATCTTCTTTTTCAAACAACTTATGTTCTAAAAAATGGGCAATTCCATCTGGAACTTTCACCTTTTCTTTTTCACCATAGGGAATAAATTCGTTATCGATCGAACCATAATTCGTACTGAACAAACCATATGTCTTGTGATAGTCATTTTTAGGCAACAAATACACGGTCAAACCGTTTGGCAGTACTTCATGATAAAGTGTTTCATTGATTTGCTCATATTCTGTTTTATTCATTTGCATTTCCTCCTGCTAAAAAGAAGATTGCCTGCAATTCGATTTGCTCAGCCACTTGTTGTATCTCTTTGATTGTCACGCTTTCCATGCGTTTCAACCATTCTTCATCAGATAATTTTGTTTCTGGCAGCCAGCTGTCCAAAAAAGAAGCTTCGATTGCTGCTTGAGGAGAGTCTAGAGAAAGCAGATATTGGTTTCTCAGCATTGCTTTTGTCTGAGACAGTTCCAACTCTGTTATTTCACCATTTCGCAAACTTTCTAATTGCTCGTGAATCAGATGAAGTACTTGATTTCGGTTCTTTTCATCGATACCGGTTTGGACACTCATGAACCCTCGGAACGTATCCACGCTACTAGAGGCATAATAAGCTAGACTTTCTTTCTCTCTGACATTCATGAAAAGTTTAGAGTGAGGAAAACCGCCAAATAAACCGTTAAAGACCATTAGCGCAAAACGTTCTGGTTCATCGTAATACACATTTGTCTGATAAGCTAGGTTCAGCTTTGCTTGAACGATTGGCTCACGTACTTGTCGTTCCTTCACGATATTCACTTGAGGCTGGGTATAAAACAGATCGGGATAAACTGTTTCCCGCGACTCAAATGGTAATTGCCCAACTGCTTCAGCTGCTTTGTCCGGATCAACATCGCCGACAACAAAAATGTCGATTTGATCATTTGCCATCATTTCTTGATAGTAGGACGCTAGCGAACTAGCAGTGATCTTGTCCAGATCTTCGACTACGCCCAACCCTGGGATCTTTTGTTCCGGGCTGTTTTCAAAATAAAGTTCTTGCAAGGCATAGGAAGCAAAAGTTTGTTTATCTTCCTTCAAACTTTCCAAATATAGACGCAGATTGTTCTTTTCCAAGTCAAACGTCAACTGATCAAACTGATGATTTTTAATATTTGGATAAAATAAAACCTCTTTTAAAAAATCTACCGCTTGAGAAAAAAGGTTTGGATCATTGACATATTCACCATTCACAAAACTGATCCCTGCGTTTAGCCAATGTAAATTTCCTTTTTTTCTAACTGATAATCCAAAGCTTGCGCCATAAAGCTCTGCAAGTTGCGCACTTAACTTTGTCTGATCCGGATAATTCAAACTATTTGTTTCCAACATGCTGCTGAGAAGTGAACGTTTCGTGATGACTTCTTGTTGCAGACGCGCAGTAAAACGGATAAAAATCCGGATCGTTTTGTATTGTTTTGTTGGTAAGAAATGAAGATTCACGCCTTCTGCCAATTGATACACCATATTTATATGCTCCTTTTCACAGATGATTGCCCGCTTACTCTTTTAATGGGTCAACCTGCCTTTTTTACTTATTCCTCTGCTTGAAATTTATAAGTTCAGGCAATTCGCCGTTTTTTCTAAATGATGTTACACTTTATAGTATAGCATAGATGTTTTTTATCAAAAGAAACAGACGGCTAAAAGCGTATATTGTTTTTTTATTTTTTATTTTTCGATATACTAAAGACAAATAAAAGAAGGGAGGGTCATTCATGATCAAAGAATTCAAAGAGTTCATCATGCGTGGAGATGTCTTGGATCTTGCTGTCGGCGTTGTTATTGGTAGTGCGTTTACAAGCATCGTAAACCAAGTGGTGCAAGGCTTGATCACACCACTAATAGGTTGGTTTGTCGCAATGATCACAGGTACTTCTGATTTAGAAGGAGCACTTTCAATTCTTGACTGGTCGCCGACAAAAGGCGTCACATTTGCGTTTGGTAACGTTATTAGTGCTATCATTACATTTCTGATCACTGGTTTTGTCTTATTCTTAGTTGTCAAAGCGGCAAACCGTGCGAAGAATTTACGCTCCAAAGAAGAGCAAGTGGAAGTGGAAGAAACTCCTACTGCAGAAGATTATCTTAGTGACATACGCGATCTTCTTGCCAAACAAGTGGCAGAAGACAATACACATCCAGTAGAGCAAACAAATCTTTCCGATACTTCTAAATAATAAATAATCTAAAAAAAGAAAGCCGATTTTCAGTATCGGCTTTCTTTTTTTAGATTCTTAACTTGCTACTTGTTCCTTTTTCATGTCGATATGTGGAATATCATCTTCCAAATACACATCTGAGATTGCCTTGAATCCAAACGACTCATAAAAAGCTTGTAGGTATTCTTGTGCGCCGATCACGATTGGTTTTTCTGGAAAATTTTTCTGGATCATGTTAATCGTTTCTTGAACAATCTTTCTTCCTAAACCATCTTTACGGTTGTCCTGATGAACAAGGACACGTCCAAAATGGATACTCTCCGCTTCTTCATATACTCGCGTGTAGGCAAGGATCTTCCCATCAGTATCTTGAAAAAACGTATGCCAAGCTTGTCCATCAATGTCATCAACTTCTTGATAAGGACACTGTTGTTCCACAACAAAAACTGCGATTCGTTCTTTGACGATCGCGTAAAACTCTGCTGTTGACAATTCTTCAAATTTCTTTACCTGATATTCCACTAAGCAAACGCCCCCTGCTTTTTTATTCTTAGCATACCGATTCGCACACAAAAAAGCAAACGAACCTTACGAATCTCAGGCTCGTTTGCTTTTTAAACTGCTTCAGTTAAAAATTCGATCTCAACTGTCCGAGTAAGTACATCTGAATAGCTGTAAGATACTCGTTCAAAAGAATTTTCTTCAGGATCCAAATCAACAACGAATACTGAAGGATAGGTTTCTGTTAAAACGCCGCGGCGTTCTGTTTGACGCTTTCTTCCTGTCTGAGCAACCAACATGATTGGGCTGCCGATACGACCTTCTAAATCTTTCTTGATTGAAGCTAAAGTTGTTGGCATACAGTTCACCTCTACTATCAACTATACCACATATTTTTAAAATTTTCAAGTTTACCATAAAAAAAAAAGAAATGCAATAAAAATAAATAAGAAGCTCATTAAGATTTTTATAAATTATTCCTCATTATAAAATTTCAAGTGTTTTTTTATTTTGAGTTTTACTCTCCCGTAAGCGCTCATTACTTGCTTGTGATCCATTGCTAAACATTCAGCCATGTCTACAAAATCAACGCCTTGCATATAATAATGAAAAATTTTAGCTTCTATTTTTGAAAACTGGATTTCGCAATTTTCGATTGCTTCTTTTAATAAAAGATGCTGAATCGCTAAAGGTTCTTGCAATGTGATCTCTGCTAAAAAGTCTGGTCCTTCTGTCTCTATTTTTTGGTCGATTGAGACTTCATCTTTTTGATCACGACGCTTCAGCGCGTTCTGCTTCCTCAATAGAGAATAGATTTGATTGCTTATAATGCTTTTATAATAACTTCCAAAGCTAACACCTTTGCTTTTTTCGTAAGTTCTCAATGCCTGATATAAAGCGATCCTTGCTTCTTGTTCCCAATCCTCAGAAACATAATTTCTTAAATAATAGGTGTTTTTCAAACGTAGTAAAAGTGGAAAATATTTTTGATACAGGGCAGCAAATGCTTCTTCGTCACCATTACGTGCAGCGCGCAATAACTCCTCAGACATAAAATAATTCCTCCATAAATTCGTTTATGGAGGAATCTTATCATCAATGATTCATCGAACTGATTAGAACGATATGTTATTTATTTTTTCTCATTAAATCGTCCAATTTTTGGGACAATTTTTTTAACTGCTCTTCATTCCATGGAGAATTACGTCGGAAATCAATAAAATGCATATCTTTATTTTCTTGGGCTATTGTTTTTTCCGTTTTTTTTATCGTCTTATATAATTCATAAGCAGAAGTTCGTAATGCTCCTTGGGAAAAGATCATCCACTGTTCTGCTAAATCGCTTGTCGCCACTGTCACTTGTGTCAAACGGTCATTCAGCTGACCAGCGATTCTCTCGATATAACTGTCAGCCGTTTCGTCTTCTTTCGTAAAAACAACATCCAACTGGTATTTCTTATAATTTTGTTGGATGCCCGGAACTAATTGGGCATCGAAGACAACGATGACTTCTAGTCCTTCATATTTCGCATAATTTGATAAACGATGTAAAAGAGCTTCTCTTGCATCCGCCATTTTGTCCTGCTTTTTAAGCTGGACAAGTTCCGGCCACGAACCAATCATGTTGTAGCCGTCTACAATCAACAGCTGTTTTTTCATGGTCTACTCCCCCTGACGTTGGGAAAAAGCCTGATACATAAGCAAACCAGCAGCAACACTGGCATTTAAGCTCTGGACGTGCCCGGTCATCGGGATCGTCAGCAATTCATCCATTTCTTTTTTCAATCCTGGACTCATTCCTTTGCCTTCATTACCAATGACTAAAGCAATTGATCCTTTGGCATTCCATTTTTGGAAGTTTGTGCCGGTCATATCTGTGCCAAATACCCAAAATCCTGTTTCTTTGAGCTGTTGCACAGCTTGTACCAAATTCGTCACGCGTGCAACGGGGACATGTTCGACTGCCCCAGTGGAAGTCTTTGTTACGATAGGTGTGATTCCAACTGCTCGGTGTTTTGGTATGATCACACCATCGACGCCACTTGCGTCTGCTGTCCGTAAAATCGACCCAAAATTGTGTGGATCTTCGATGCTATCCAAAATCAAAAAGAAGGGGTCTTCTTTTTTCTCTTTTGTTCGTTCAATCAGTTGGTCAAGGGATAAATATTCATAAGGTGTAATCGCAAGAACGACTCCTTGATGCACGCCGTGATCGCTCAAAGTTTCTAATTTTTGTTTAGGAACCCATTTGACTGGCACAGCTTGTTCACGTGCGATTTCTTTCAGTTCTTCTACTTTTTCTCCTCGTGAATCTTCTTGAAGAAAGAGTTTATTCCCTCGCCCTTGTTGTAGCGCTTCTACTGCGGCATGGTGTCCAAAGACGAAATTATCTTCTAATGCTTCTTCATTTTGATCAGAAACTGACTGATTTCGTCCAGTTTGCTTTTTATTTGGATATCTATTTTGTTTTTTGTCTTCAAATCCACGTTTCGATTGATGTTTGTTTGTTCTTTCTTTACCCATTTTTTTCACCAACTTTCTGAATACACCAGCGGATCAATTCTTCCATCCGCTCGGTTTGTTTTGTCAAATGCAGATAGCCCATGAGCGCTTCGAACCCTGTTGCGACCCGATACGTCGTAACATCAGCATTTTTTGCGCTCGTATGGCTTTTAGCATTTCTTCCTCTGCGATAATAAAGTTCTTCTTCTTCTGTCAAAAGATGTTCTTCCAGCATTTGCTGAATCAAAAAGGCTTGTGCATTCGCAGAAACATAATTCGTTGCCGCACGATGCAGCTTATTGGGTTTTGTTTCTCCTTGATCAATCAGGTGGTCACGAACATAGATTTCGTAAATCGCATCTCCAACATAAGCCAAGGCTAAACCGTTCAATTGTGTGTAATCTCTCATGCTTCTCTTCTCCATCGGGTTCCTTGCGGCGTATCTTCTAATAAGATCCCTTTTTCTTTCAACAAATCACGAATTTCGTCGCTTCGGGCAAAATCACGATTGCTTCTTGCTTGATTTCGTTCTTCGATCAATTGTTCAATCTCTTCATCTAATAACTCTTCTGCTGTAAATAAAATACCGAAGATCGAA
Source organism: Enterococcus sp. SB12 (assembly GCF_030910025.2). NCBI lineage: Bacteria > Bacillati > Bacillota > Bacilli > Lactobacillales > Enterococcaceae > Enterococcus > Enterococcus sp. SB12. The sequence goes on from NZ_CP175675.1 coordinate 2,422,810, forward strand.
AGCCATTGCGAGAATAAAGCTTCTCCTTGTGCCAAGACAGCGGCAGAAACTTTCGGCTGGTCTAGATAAGTGTTCAGCCACTTAGCAAGCTCATAGACCACTGTGATCCCATTTGCTGCATTAAAATCATCGTCCATTTCTTCGATGAATCGCTGTTCTAAATTTTCTAACAAAGCGATTTTATCCGCATCATCTGCCAAATTCTCTGAGGCAGTTTCTTGGCGGAATTTCAAATTGTCAAACGTATTCTTCAGTCGTTGTAAATTGGTGGCTGCTTCTTTCATCGTCGTTTCACTGTAGCGGATCGGACGACGGTATTGTGTGGTCGCCATGAAGAAACGCAAGACTTGTGGATCAACGTTTTTGATCATTTCATGTACAGTGATGAAATTCCCTAGAGATTTACTCATTTTTTCATCGTCTTCGCCAATCGTTACATAACCATTGTGCATCCAGTAATTAGCGAATTTTTTCCCTGTTTTCGCTTCACTTTGTGCGATTTCATTTTCATGATGAGGAAATTCTAAATCTTGCCCGCCACCATGGATATCGATCGTTTCTCCTAAATGTTTTGTTGCCATAACGGAACATTCAATGTGCCAACCGGGACGTCCTTTGCCCCATGGTGAATCCCAAGAAATCTCGCCAGGTTTTGCTTGTTTCCATAAAGCGAAATCTAATGGGTCTTCTTTTTGCTGCTGTTCTTCCCCTGTACGCTGACTTGCTCCGACTTCCAGTTCATCGATGGATTGGTCACTTAATTTCCCATAATTTTCAAATTTACGGGTACGGTAATACACATCACCTGAAGATTCATAAGCATAGCCTTTTTCAACCAACACTTGAATAAATGCTAAAATATCTGGCATATGATCCATGACTCTTGGATGCAGTGTAGCAGGCTCGACATTCAACGCTTTCGTATCTTCTTCAAATGCTCGGATGAAACGATCAGCAACTTCTGGTGCTGTAATACCTAATTCGTTTGCTGTACGGATGATTTTATCGTCTACATCCGTGAAATTCGATACGAAATCGACTTTATAGCCTCGATATTCAAAATAGCGTCGAATTGTATCGAAAGCAATGGTGCTACGAGCATTTCCGATATGGATATAATTATACACAGTCGGTCCGCAGACATACATACCGACACGTCCCTTTTGTATAGGGATGAATTCTTCTTTTTTTCTGGTCAATGTATTGTAGATTTTTATCATTCTGATCTCCTCACTTTTTCTCCTTTGATTCGAACGACTTTTGCTGGTACTCCTACCGCTGTAGCGTCGTCTGGAACATCTTTCAACACAACGGCACCTGCACCGATTTTGGCGTTTTTTCCGATCGTTACCGGTCCTAATATCTGCGCATTCGCAGAGAGCATGGCTCCTTGTTTAACAGTTGGATGTCTTTTACCCGTTTCTTTTCCTGTACCGCCTAATGTTACGCCATGGAATAAAATCACATCGTCCTCGATTTCTGCGGTTTCGCCAATGACGATTCCCATTCCATGGTCGATGAACACGCCAGTGCCAATCGTTGCTCCTGGATGGATCTCAACACCAGTTAGGAAACGCCAGAATTGAGCATTGATCTTCGCCAATAAAAAGAGCCGGTGCTGATATAAAAAATGAGAGAAACGATGCCAAAACAGGGCATGAAAACCAGGGTATGTCAAAACGATCTCAGCTGTCGAACGTGCAGCCGGATCGTTTCTCTTTGCTGCATCAATCGCTCGGGTAAACCAACTCATGACTTTCCACTCCTTTCGTAAGAATTTTATGTAGGAAATCATCTTCTTATAAAGAAAAGAAGCGCCTTTTAAATAAGTTTCCTTATCAAAAGACGCTTTCCGCGTGGTTCCACTTTTCTTCATAATCAACGATTATCTCTGACAGCTAACGCCTGTTATACGTTCTTGGCTACTTCGTTTCCTGTAAAACAGTTTTTCCTGTTTTCTGTGTTTTCGCCAAGACCACTCCCAGAGGCATTTCGGCAACCATTCATTGATACCTTGCACCACCCGGTATCTCTCTTGTAATGATCAGCTGCTTACTTTTTTCTGTTCATCGTGTTTAGTTCAGTACTTGATTTAAATGTGCTAATGATTTTTCACGACCAAGCAATTCGATCGTTTCAGGCAATTCTGGTCCATGCATTTGTCCTGATACAGCTACACGGATCGGCATGAAAAGATTTTTCCCTTTTACGCCAGTTTCTTTTTGAACAGCTTTGATGGCAGCTTTTACAGTTGGAGCATCTACTACTTCCATTTGTTCTAGCTGTGCTTTAAATGCGTGGAGAACAGTAGGAACTGTTTCACCAGCAAGTACTTCTTTTGCTGCTTCATTCAATACAGGATGTTCATTGAAAAATAGCGTAGACAGATCAACGATTTCTGCAGCATAGCTCATTTGAGGTTGATACAGGCTAACGATCTTCTTCACCCATTCGATTGTCTTTTCATCTGGGTTTTCTGCTACACGTCCATCAGCGATTAGATAAGGCAGACACATGTCAGTAAATGCATCTAGATCCATTGCTTTGATGTAATGGTTGTTTACCCATTGCAGTTTTTTCGCATCGAAAGCTGCGGGTGATTTACTTAGGCGTTTTGGATCGAACATTTTGATCAATTCTTGGTGTTCGAAGATTTCGTCTTCGCCCACAGGTGACCAGCCCAATAATGCAATAAAGTTGAACATTGCATCTGGTAGATAGCCTAATTCGCGATATTGTTCGATAAATTGCAAGATTGATTCGTCACGTTTGCTTAGTTTTTTACCTGTTTCACTGTTGATGATCAATGTCATATGTCCGAAGGTTGGTGGTGTCCAGCCAAATGCTTCATAGATCATCAGTTGTTTTGGTGTATTGGCAATATGGTCATCTCCACGTAAAACGTGAGTGATTTTCATCAAATGATCATCGACCGCAACAGCAAAATTATAAGTTGGCATACCATCGCGTTTTTGGATGACAAAGTCGCCACCGATATTATCGGATTCGAACGAAATAGCGCCTTTCACCATATCTGTAAATGCGTATTCTGTATTGCGAGGCACACGGAAACGTACAACAGATTCTAGACCTTGTGCTTCTTTTTCTGCTTGTTCTTCAGGTGTCAAGTTCGCACATGTTCCTGCGTAATGAGGCATTTCTCCTCTTGCGCGTTGTGCTTCCCGTTCTGCTTCTAATTCTTCTTCTGTGCAATAGCATTTGTATGCTCGATTGCTAGCAAGCAGCTGATCAATCAGCGGTTGATAGATTTCTTTACGTTCAGATTGACGGTAAGGGCCGTATTCTCCAGGATTTTCAGGAGATTCATCCCAATCCATTCCCAACCAAGCAAGGTTTTCCAACTGGCTTTTTTCGCCATCTTCGATATTACGTTTTTGGTCAGTATCCTCAATACGAATAATAAAGTCTCCATCATTGTGGCGGGCAAACAAATAATTGAATAATGCAGTTCTTGCATTTCCAATATGCAGGTGCCCAGTTGGACTTGGTGCATAGCGTACGCGTACTTTCGTCATTTTCTTCCTCTTCTTTCAAACTAGACTTTGACTAACAGCAAAAATTCCGTCAGTTACGGCTTCTCAAATATCATTTATTTAAAGCCACTCAGCACAAATTTTACCTTTTCTAAGGTAAATAGTAAAGCCAACTGGTTGAATTTCCTTACCAGTTGGCTGAATTTCTTTTTTATTTTGATTGTTTAGTCTTTTTCTCTGTCTCTTTTTTATTGTCGATTCCTCGTCCTGCATGTGCAGGTTTAGCAAAGATCATGCGTCCAGCAGCTGTTTGAAGGGCACTCGTTACAACGACTTCGATACGCTCATTCATGTAATGCTGTCCATCTTCTACGACAACCATCGTGCCGTCATCTAGGTAGGCTACTCCTTGTTGGCGTTCTGTCCCGGCTTTTACTACTAGAACATTCATCGTTTCACCAGGGATGACGACTGGTTTTACGGCATTTGCCAACGCATTGATATTAAGAACAGGTACATTTTGGAATTCAGAGACTTTATTCAAGTTATAGTCATTGGTTACAATGACACCATCTAAAAGCTTAGCCAATTTGATCAATTTGCTGTCTACTTCACTGATATCTTCAAAGTCTCCATCGTACATTTCGACAGATATACCCTCTTCTTTTTGCAAGGCATTTAGGATATCTAATCCGCGACGACCACGCACACGTTTCAAACTATCCCCTGAGTCCGCGATGTATTGTAGTTCGTAAAGAACAAAATTAGGGATCATCAAGGTTCCTTCTAAGAATCCAGTCTTTGTAATATCATAAATCCGACCGTCAATGATCACGCTTGTATCCAAGATTTTATATTTATGGAAATTTTCTCCTGATTTTCGTTCTAGCAGTTGACTCTCAACTTGACTAGCTGTTTCTTGCTCGATTTTTTTGCTTCGTGAACCAAAAACTTTCTTCCATTCTTCGATTCGTGTTGTTCCCATTCTCAATCCCAGATAACCTAAGATGATCATCAGTAAAATCGGCAATACACTATTGACGAATGGAATTTCCATATTGTAAAGAGGGGTCGAGATCACAACACCTAAAGTCAATCCGATGATCGCACCGATCGCACCGAAGAGAAGATAAGTCAAGCTGACCTCACTTAGTTTTTGTTCTACTTGTTTGATAACAGCTGAGATATGTTTGGCCAACAGCAAAGATAATAAAAAGAAAATAAGTGCGCCTAACAGGCTGTTGGTAAATGTATTATTCAGCCATCCGTTTGACTGTTGACCGATTGCCTGCCAAGCTGAGGGTAAAAATGAAATACCCAAGCTTGCGCCGACAATGATCATCAGCAAAGTAATGACACGTTTTTGCATCGTTTTTCCTCCGTTTCGACAATCATTTATTAGTTAGCGGAACACACGCTTCAACGTTTCAGCCAAAGTTGCTACTCCAACTATCTCGATTCCTTTTGGCGCTTCCCAGTTACCTAAGTTGTTTTTAGGTAGGTATACTTTTGTGAAGCCGAGTTTTTGGACTTCTTTGACTCGTTGTTCAATATGACTGACACGTCTGATTTCTCCAGTCAGTCCAATTTCACCGATGAAACATTCCGTTGGCTGTGTTCCTTTTTCTTTATAGCTTGAAGCAATACTGACAGCGATAGCTAAATCAATCGCTGGTTCATTTAATTTTACCCCACCTGCAGCTTTTAAGTAAGCATCTTGATTCTGAAGAAGCAACCCAGCTCTTTTTTCCAGCACTGCCATGATCAGAGATACCCGATTGAAATCAAGACCTGTTGTTGTTCGTTTGGCATTTCCGAACATAGTAGGTGTGACTAATGCTTGGATCTCTACCAAAATTGGACGTGTCCCTTCCATTGCCACAACGATAGCAGAGCCAGTTGCACCGTCTAGGCGTTCTTCTAAGAAAATCTGTGAAGGATTAGCGACTTCTTCCAATCCATGCTCATGCATTTCAAAAATCCCAATCTCATTCGTTGAGCCAAATCGGTTTTTTACTGCTCGCAAAATCCGAAAACTATGATGTTGTTCACCTTCAAAATATAACACCGTATCCACCATATGTTCTAACATTCTTGGGCCGGCGATCGAGCCTTCTTTGGTAACATGACCGACGATAAAAATGGCTATCCCATTTGTTTTAGCGATTTTGAGTAGTTCTGCAGTGGTTTCTCTTACTTGGCTGACACTTCCTGCCACACTTGTGATGTCTGGCTGCGTCATCGTTTGGATGGAATCAATGATAACATAATCAGGGGAGATATGTTCGATGGCACGACTGATTTCGTTCATATCTGTTTCAGCGTATAGATAAAATTCTGTGTTGATACTTCCGAGGCGTTCCGCGCGTAATTTTATCTGCTCTGCGCTTTCTTCGCCGGATACATATAAGACTTTTCCGCCTATGGCTGCTAATTGCTGAGAAACTTGTAACAGCAAAGTGGATTTCCCGATACCTGGATCGCCACCAATCAAGACCATAGACCCTGGCACCACACCTCCGCCTAACACACGGTTCAGTTCTTCTAATTTTGTTTTGATCCGAGGTTCTTTTTTAGGGACGACGTCTGCAATTTTTGTTGGTTTTGCTTTTTCTCCTGTCAAACTTGTCCGAGTTCTGCGGTCCGTTGTATCTTGTTCGATTTCTTCGACCATCGTATTCCATTTTCCGCAATTTGGGCAGCGTCCCAAGAACTTAGGCGACACATACCCGCAATTTTGGCAAACAAATTGTACTTTTGATTTTTTTGCCATTGTACCGCCTCCTTTTATCCTAATCATGAGACATTAAATCAAGCTTAAGTATCTTTAACGTTTTATTTACTGGAAGAACCAAATCCGCCTTGACGTTGAGCAGTCGTTTGATCTTGATCTGCTTTTAAAAACGGCAAAAAGATCCCTTGGCCGATACGCTCGCCTTTTTTGATCACTACATCCTTGAAACCAAAGTTGGTGAATTGGAACATGATATGGCCTTCATTTGCCTCATTATTGTAATAATCACTGTCAATCACACCTACTCCGTTTGTCAACACTAAAAACCGCTTCAACGGATTGCTTGAACGGTTAGCAAGCTGCAAAAATTCATCTTCTCCCATGTAAGCTTTGATTCCAGTAGGCACGAGGGTTGGTTTCAATTGTTTTTCATTTTCTGATACATCTTTTTTCAATCCATCTGCGACTGTTTCCAACCCCTTTTTCCAGCCTGCTTTCCAGATACTTGGAATCACGACCTCTTCTGCTGCTTCAAAATCATAGCCAGCAGCATGATGTGTAGCGCGCTGCGGTAGATTGATATTTTGATCTTTATATTTAGAAATAACTTCAAATCCTCTTTTTCTCACCGGTTTTCCTCCCTAAATAAACTACTCCTATTCTAACATATCCGAGGCTGTAAAAGACTTTCTTTACAAATTCTTCAAGAAATTCTGCTATCTTAAAGTAAACCATTAATTCGTTCTTTTTCCAAACGACTGCAAGTTGTACAAAAAAACTATTTTTTACATGACTTTACTCGTCAAAACAAGTAGAATAGAACGAAATTAATGAGTGGATATTTGATTGAGGTGTCACATGCGTAAAGAAATTAAAAATGCAAAACGAATTATTGTCAAAGTAGGAACAAGTACATTGATTTATCCCAATGGAAATATCAATCTTGCGGCAATCGATCAGTTAGCTTTTGTCCTTTCTGATCTTAGAAATCGGGAAAAGGAAGTGATCTTAGTCTCATCAGGAGCTGTAGGCGTTGGTATGCATAAATTACATTTGTCAGAACGTCCGACTTTGATTCCTGAACAGCAAGCTGCGGCGGCTGTTGGTCAAGCCGAACTGATGAATATCTATAATCAAAGATTCAGTGTATATAATCAACAGACGGCACAGATCCTCGTGACAAGAGACGTGGTAGATTATCCTGAAAGTCGTAAAAATGTGAGGAATACATTGGAACAGCTTTTGATTATGGACACGATCCCTATCGTGAACGAAAACGATACTGTAGCAGTGGATGAATTAGATCATCTGACAAAATTTGGCGATAATGATCAGCTGTCAGCCATCATGGCAAAACTTGTCGCGGCAGACCTTTTGATCGTCCTTTCTGATATCGACGGGTTTTATTCAGATAATCCGACTACAAATCCCGAGGCTCAGATGTATCGCTATATCGATAAAATCGATGAAAAGATTCTGGCACAAGCAGGTGGTGCTGGTAGCACATTTGGAACAGGCGGTATGCAGAGTAAATTAAAAGCCGCTTCTAGGATATTTGAAGCAAACAGCGCAATGATTTTAGCAAATGGAAAAAATCCGGCAATTATTTTTGATATTCTTGCAGGAAAAGAAGTAGGTACTTTATTTAAGGAGGACTTGAAATGACTGACTTGATGCAATTAGGACAACAGGCAAAAGATAGCGCGCAACAACTAGCACTTATGCCTACAAACCGCAAAAATGAGCTACTTGTTCAAATGGCACAAACCATCAAAAAGAATCAACAAGCGATCATTGAAGCAAATCATAAAGACTTAGAAAAAGCAGTCGAAAACAATATCAGTGAAACGATGCAAGACCGCTTGCAGCTGACACCTGAGCGAATCAATGCCATGGCTACAGAGATCGAAAAAATTGCTTCGTTAGACGATCCTATTGGAAAAGTAGATGAGATGTGGACGAACACCGACGGATTGAGAATCGGCAAAAAGCGCGTGCCACTAGGCGTGATCGGCATCATTTACGAATCTCGTCCAAATGTCACGACAGATGCAGCTAGTCTAGCATTCAAATCAGGGAATGCCGTTATCCTTCGCGGTGGCAAAGAAGCATTCTTCTCGAATCAATTATTAGTCCAATTATTGCAGCAAGTACTGGTCAGTGCTGGCGAATCTCCTTATGCCATCCAGTTTGTCGATGATACTTCTCATGAAACTGCAGGACAGTTGATGCGATTGACAGAATACTTAGATGTGCTGATTCCTCGAGGCGGAGCAAAATTAATCCAACGAGTCAAAGAACAGGCAACGGTACCTATCATTGAAACAGGTACAGGAAATAATCACGTATATATCGATAAAGAAGCACAGTTATCTATGGCAGTGAACATCATCGTCAATGCAAAAGCTTCCCGTCCATCTGTCTGTAACGCGGCAGAAACATTGCTGATCCATTCCGAGATCGCACCTTTTTTCTTGCCAGCTATTGAAAAAGAACTGGTAGAACACGGGGTCTCTTTACGTGCGGATGCTCGTACGTTAGAATATCTAGAGACGGCTGCTTTAGCAGAAGACACAGATTGGGATACTGAATATCTAGATTATATCCTTGCTGTCAAAGTGGTCGATTCTTTGGGTGAAGCAATTGCACATATCAATCGGCATAATACTAAACATTCAGAAACGATCGTGACAGATAGTTATGCGGCTAGTCAACGTTTCTTAAATGAAGTGGACGCGGCGGCTGTCTATGTCAATGCCTCCACTCGTTTTACAGACGGATCGGTATTTGGTTTTGGTGCAGAGATCGGTATCTCTACTCAAAAATTGCATGCCCGTGGTCCAATGGGGTTAAATGAATTAACTTCCACAAAATATATCATTTATGGCGATGGACAAATCCGGGAATAATGTTTCGTGTGAAACATTATTCCCGCCTTTTGCCTTTTTTCTGTAAAGGTTCTATCCAACTAGAAAGGTGTCAATATGTTTGAAATTTTAATGATTTTTTTTATTTACCTTATTTCTCTGAATATCGCTGTTTTTCTGGGAGTCGGCATTTTATCCCTTTTCTTTCAATTCAAAAAACGAAGCATAGGGAGTCAACGGGAAAAATGGTCGCAGTATTTTGACAAAATCGGGCCAAAAGGGCTGGTTACACGCTTGCACATTAGTTACATGGTTGCATTATGCTTATTAGCGACAATCAATTACTATTCTTTTTTCGATCATTCAATCGCTTATACGATTACGCTACTGATTGCTGGGATTTTTCACTTATCTTATAAATATCAGCTGAATAAAAACCACTTGAATCGGATTTTCCGCTAAAAAATATCCGTACGATAAGTAGAGTGCCTTGAAGATCGGAAAAAAACTGCCGGACTTTTTAGAGCGTGGGACAAAAGTAAAGAAAAACTTTTGTCCCACGCTCTAAACATGTATAAACGGCGGGAGCAGAAGCAACTCCTTCGGAAATAAGAAGAAATTCACAAAAATTTGAAAAGCAATTTTCGTGAATTTCTTCTTATTTCTTGGAGTTAAACGCTTCTGTCCCAGCCTCTTCCCATATAAACGGTGTTCGCCTACCAGCTGCCTGGTAAATCTGTTTCCTCTTCGTTAAGAAGCGAAAATCCGTCAAATGTTTCGCCATCATAATAACGAAGCAGCTCGTCCATGGACAAGTTCATCGTTTTTTCTTTTTCTTCTTCCGCTGATTCAGCCAGTAGCTGTTCCCGATACACCTGATACATACCAGCTATTTTTTGCTGCATCGCTTTTCTAGTTTCACCTTCCGCATTGATTATTGGCAATTCTTTGATATAGCCACGATAAATCAACCGATCATCTGAAAATTCAATGGGCAATTCAACGAGTGTCAACCCGACTTCCTGAAAATATTCTTCCAGCATCTATTATCCCCCCATTCTTTTTCTTAAATGAATTTTAGCTTACCTACTGAAAATTTTCCAGTTTCATTATTTTGAGAAAAAAAGGGAATGTGACAAAAATCGTGTCACATCCCCTTTTTCCGAATAAATGGTGCTCTCCGGCCAACTCCTCAATCATAAGTCACAATATTCAACAAACATGAGAAACTGTTTTTTGAAATTGTTCCTTGTGATTCAGAGTTAAACGACAGTCTCACAACCTCTTGGTAAACGGCGTTCAATCAGCTGACCCTCGGTATTAGCTCAAAAAACGGTAAAATATGAGAAGCTATTTTTCCGTTATGTTTCTCTAACACTTAGGATAAAACGCTGATTTTACAACCTCTGATAAACGGTGTTCAAAAGCTTGCATCTGCGGTAATAAGCCCAACCAAACGAAAAATATGAGAAGCTATTTTTGTTTGGCTGTTCTTATGACTTGATGCAGGACAGCTTTTTCACAACCTCTGATTTCTTATTCTTCTTCATTTGTAGCAAAATAATTACGGTGATAAATGATACAACATACACTGATAAGAACAATGGCACCTGCAAAATAAAACGCATAGCTTTCACCAATATGTTCACCAATCACACCTGCAATAAATGGTGCTAAAGCTCCACCGAAAAAGCGGACAAAACTATAGCTGGAAGAAGCAACATTTCGTTGCAGACCTGGTATTTCCATAGCAATCGTCGTCAACAGTGTATTGATAATTCCTTGGAAAAATCCTGCTAACACAATGCTGATCGGTACAAGGACTGGCATAGAAGTTCCAGCTCCTAATAACAGCAAACAAATAATGAATAAGACAAATGCAGCTAAAATCGTCCGATAAGTCGTAAACTTCCGCTCAAGAGCCGGTGCAACGAAAATCGAAGCAATAGCCAGAAGCACACCCCAGCCAAAAAATACAAAACCGACTTCTAATTCAGAATAGCCAATCAATAAAAATGGCGCATACGCAAGTAAAGTAAAGAATCCGAAATTATATAACAATGCGATTAGTCCAACTGAACGAAGTTTATGATTGCTTAACGCTTTGACACCTTCCCAAAGGCCTACTTTTCTCTTTGGTTTCTCAGTTTCAGGTAAAAGTACCGCTAGGGCTATAAAACCGCAAAACATCAAAAATGCTACCCCAAAAAATGGATAACGCCATGAACCACTGCCCAAGACCCCACCGACTAGAGGGCCAACAGCCATTCCGCAGCCAAGTGCTGCTTCATACATCATGATTGCTTTTTCTGTGTTACCAACTAAAATACTGACGATCGTTGCTAAAGCAGTAGAGACAAATAAAGCATTCCCGACACCCCAGCCGGCACGTAACCCAATCAGCATTCCGATATTCCCAGATAATCCGCCAAGACCAGCGAATACAACGATGATAAACAATCCTGTCATCAATGTTTTTTTCAAACCGATCCGACTAGATAAGAAACCTGTAAATAGCATCACCACACTAGTGACTAACATATAACTAGTAAATAACAGGGTCGTTTCAGCTGGCGTAGCGTTTAACTGTGCAGCAATCGTTTTTAAGATTGGGTCTACTAGACCCACTCCCATAAAAGCGATCATACAGGTAGCTGCTACAACTAGCGCTGAACTTTTCCCCTTTGTTCCTTCATTTGTTTGTTCTTGTATATCTATTTGATTCTCCAATATTTCCATCCCTTTCTCTCTATTAGCATCATACATGATTTATTTTACATGTCAATATGCACATGTAAAACGTGGAAACTTTACTGTGATATAATAAAGAAAATAAGACGAGAGGTAGGATTTTTATGAATACTTTAGCCTATATATTATTATGCGTGCTTTTATCCAAACCACGTTCTGGGTATGAATTGAAGCAGCTGATCACAATTTTTTGGGAAGCCCATCACAGTCAGATCTATACAACGCTTGCCAAGCTAGACCAGCAGGGTTATGTGACCGTTTTGGACAAAGACGAGCACTCTCAAAAAAAGATCTACCACTTGACTGATGAAGGACGTGCTCTTGTAGAGGAATGGATCAAAGAGGAAACTCCCGCTCCTACGCAAAAAGATGAATTTCTAGCAAAAATCTATGCTTTTTCGACGCTCGATAAAACAACAGCTACTGGACTGCTATTCACTAGAGAACAACAGCTGAACAAAATCATGCAAAAAAATCAAAAAAAATTGAATGACCTCTCGCTAGACAAGAAACAAGAATTTGGACGTTACGTTGTAATCCAGCGCCGAATCATGCTTTGTCAGCAGGAACTCCAATGGTGTCAGCAAGTAAGAGAACAAATGCAGCAGTTTTTTGAGTAAGAGATAAACAGAACCTTTCTAGAAATATCTATTGAAGAGCAAATTATCTTCAATAAAAGAGCAATACAGTTGGAAAAGAAAAAGCGATCCGAACGACAGGCCAAAACCTATCGTTCGGATCACTATTTTTCTAGAACTGCATTCAAGAGACTATGACAAAAAGCATGCCAAGGCCTTTTTTCAAATAACAGTGTTCCATCATTCATTACTTTGAATTGCTTTTAGCACACTTCTTGAAAGCGGGCCAACGATGATCAACTGCAACGGTAAAGCGGCAATCACATTCATTTTCCAAGCATTCATATAAGCAGAGAATAATTGATCAGGTATTCCTTGTTCCATGATCACACCGAATAAAGACATACATGTCACCATTCCTAAAACCATCAAGCATGAAATAGTTAAGATCATTTGGACCTTGCTTTCTGGATTTACTGGTAGTTTAAAGGCAATTTTTTTCGCCAGCACACCGATGATGAAGACATCCAAAATGAAAGCCACCACGAATCCAGGCACTAGACCAATCAACAAACTTGATAAATGAAGATCTTGATGCAGCCATAAATTATACGCGCTCATCCCCAAGACCATCAAAAAACACATCATTGTTGTAAAAATTATTCCTTCTTTTTTATTTGTAGGCAATCTGTACCACTCCTTTAAATTTGTCACGAAAATCATCGTAGCACATTTAAAAATTTCTCGTAAGTACTTTTTTTATTTTCTGCCCTTTTATTTCATAAACTTCATCAGCCGTACGCTCGACAAAGTAAGAATCATGAGAAGTAAACAAAATCGTTCCCGGATATATTTGCATTAGCTTCTCTAAAGCTTCGATCGTTGCCATATCAATAAAATTAGTCGGTTCATCTAACAGCAACACATTACTTGGCTTAGTAAAAAGCAAAGCAATCGTCAGACGGGTCGCTTCTCCCCCACTTAATGTACATAACGGTTTCGTCAGAGTTTCCTGAGCAACCCCTAAGTGATTCAGCAAACTACGGACAAGCGATTCTGAAAACTCTGTTTGTCTCATGACAAAACGAATGATGGATTCTTCAGATGTCATTTGATAACCCTTTTGCTGATATGCTTGAAAGCTTACTTTCGGAGAGAGAAGGATTCCTTCTCCTTGTTTGCGGATATGTTCTAATAAGGTTGTCTTACCTGAACCATTTTCACCGACAATCGCGATTTTTTTACCTAAAGAAAACTGAAAATCACCATTTACCAGTAATGTTCTCCCACTTCTTTCCAATTGGACATTTTGTCCCATAATGGGATAGCGGCTGTGGAGTTCAAGAGATTTTGGTACTGGAAAACGGATTTGTTTCATCTGCTGCGGCTTGGTTGTTTCTCCTATTTTTTGGAGTCTTCTCTCTAATGTTTTCGCATTCTTTTGGATGGCTTTTTGTACACTGTCTTTTTGTTTAGAGGAAGACAACCGATCCGGTCTGATTTGTTGCTTTTTCTTTTTACTGGACACTTTTTCCAACTTTTCCGCTTGTTTTTTCTTTTCTTGGATCGATTTTTCCAATCGTTTTTTCTCTTTCATGATCGACTCTGCTTCTCGTAGCTGAGTCTTTTTCTCCAATTCCTTTTGAGTGAGATAGGCACTATAATTCCCCGAAAACTCTCGGATTTCTCCGTCTTTTACTTCCCAGATTTTCGATGCTAGCTCATCTAGAAAATAGCGATCATGACTAACAAAAACCAGCGTACCATAATAATAACGAAGCTCTTCAATCAGTCGATCAATACTTTTTCTATCTAGATGGGTTGTTGGCTCGTCTAGAAGCATCCCTTGTTCATAAGAAGAAAGAAGACGTATCAACTCGATCTTTCGTTCTTCCCCTCCGCTCCATTTCCGCTCTGAAGTTTCTTCCAGTCTTAACTGGAAATGACTGGCTAATTCCAAATTTAGGTCCTTTGCTTCAGCGAGATAGGTTAATTGAGGCAGGTAGTTGAAGGTGATCTCTGTTTGGATTTTCCCATGATCGGGAAAAAGTTCACCGGCTATTAGTTTGAGCAAAGTCGATTTACCGACACCATTTTCTCCTATGATCCCTATACGATCTTGCTGATAGACACGAAGAGAATCAATAGATAGTTCTAGCTGGTTGCCAAAGCTGACTTGTAGATTTGTTATATTTACTGCTAAATTTTCCATATGTTTTACACTCCTATTTCATGTAAAACAACAATTATCGATACTAAAAAAGAGCAGAAAAATCTGTTTGCAAAAAAACTGCATCACATCTTTTCCTACTCTGAACGAAATAACTATGACTAAATCACCAAATCTGTCATAGCTTTCACCTATTCTACTGTCGTTCGAAAAAATGGACATACTCCATCCATGAAATTGTTGTTTATACATGTCTTTTGAATTTATTTAGTTGTTATTCAAAAGTTCGAAACGTAATTTCATCGATGCAGTCATTTTTCCGACCTCCTTTTTTATTAGGTTACCACACACGATTCAAAAAAAGCAATAGCTAATGAATAGTAACTGAAAACCTTTTATTCGAACGTAGTGATCTTTTCTGGTGCTAAACGAACAGACTCGTAACCTTCTTCTACCGCTTTTCCTATTGATAAAATAATAACTGGAACATAACGGTCTTTATCCAAACCAAATGCCTCTGCCAACTGATCTGCTTCGAATCCACCAATTGGATTTGTTTCATAACCATGATCACGCGCAACTAACATGAATTGCATAGCCGCTAAGCTAGAATCGACTTTGACTACATCGTTCATTTCTTCTCTTGAAAAACTCTTGTAATAAGGAATGATCGCAGCTAATTGTTGATCTCTGACTTCTTTTGGCATCTTCCCTGATTCGTAAGCTTGGTTATAGATTTCTTCGCCATATTCGTAACATTGCATATCGCCAAAAATCATGACCATTGCAGAAGAAGTATCATTTTGTCTCGTATTGAAACGGATCAAAGGACGCAAGATTTCTTTTGCTTCCTCGCTTTCAGCGACCACAAAGCGCCATGGTTGCATATTGACAGAAGAAGGTGCAGTCGTCGCTTCTTTGATCATTTCCAGCATTTCTTCGTGTGGGATTTTGTATGTTTCATCATATACGCGAACGGATCTTCTACCAGTCATAATTGTTGAAAAATCATTTTTTTGTTCCATTATTATTAACCTCTTTCGTTTCTGTTGTTATATTGCAAAGTTGGGTATTCAATTTATCTAAAAGTGTTAGAAATTGTTTCATTTCTACATCGCTGAAAGCCGGGGATAGCACGGAACCTGTATCTTTATGGTCCATTTCACAATGCTCGATTTTCTTCTGGGCTTTTTCTGTTAGCGCTACATACACTTCCCGGTTGTTCTGAGGATTTCTCTGACGCGAAACATAGCCATTTGCTTCCAATACCTTCAGATGACGAGTAACTGCTCCTTGATCAATCTGCAACTTTTCTTGCAAACTGCTTTGTAGCAATGGATTTTCTTCTTTCAGTCTCATCATGATCTCGTATCTAGTAAGACTTATACCGATATTTTCTTCAAAGATCTGGACGATTTTTTGATCGGCTAATTTGATTTGATATAAAAGGTGACTAATCTCTTCTAAAGACATAATTTCCTCCTTTCTAATAATTGACTCGTCAACGGTTGACTTGTCAATAATAGAATAAAAAAAGAAAAAAGTCAAAGAATCAGCTGTGTAATAAAAAAAACGCTCTCAATAGAAAAGTATAGAGAAAAGAAATTTTTTGTAGAATGAACGGAAAAAATGATAAAGAAAGCACAACGCTAAAACCAAGATTATTGATTCTTATCAAACTATAGAAGATAGCTCTTCTGCAGTAGAAAATTTTACACCGCCAAAAATTTCCGAAATCGCCTTTTGCAAGAATCCCGTCGAATATTAGAAATTGGATCAGTATGCTTAAACAGTAATAAAAAAGTTATGACAAGATGTTGTCACAACCTTTTTTGAGTAAACGGTGTTCAAAAACTTGCATCTGCGGTAATAAGTTCAACCAAACAAAAAACATGAAAATCTGTTTTTGTTTGGCTGTTCTTACTACTTGATGCAGGGCAGCTTTTTCACAACCTCTGATACACGGTGTTCAATCAGCTGTCCCTCGGTATGAGCTCAAAAAACGGCAAAATATGAAGAACTATTTTTTCGTTTGTTTCTCTAATACTCAGGTCAGGACGCTGATTTCACAAAAATTTGAAAAGCAATTTCGTAAATTCCTTCTTATTTCTTGAAGCTGACCACTTCTGTCACAACCTCTTTTTAATAACCATAAAATCCTATTCCTTCATATCTCCAGCCCATCGGTGTTAGCCAATCTCTTTCCTTAGCACTCAAGGTATAGTGATGGGTACCAGTTTTTTCATTTGGATTAAATAGTCGATAAATTGGCTTGGAACCACCAGAATAAAAACTTAGACCTTCATAACGCCAACCGATTTTTGTTAAAGAGTTGATCTCAGATTGTGCCATTGTGTAATGATGGTCTCCACTGTAAGGATTGTATAAACGGTAGACAGGTTGTCCGCTGTTTGGTGCTTGCCAAGCAATCCCTTCATATTCCCAGCCTACAGTTGGCAGATAATTTTTTTCTCCGGCATTCAATGTATATAAATGTTCTCCTGTATGACGGTTATACAGACGATACATCGGAGAAGTTGAAGTTGGTGCTGTATCATACTGTGTCAGATTATAGGTTTCGATTAAATTGTTCAATGTAGAACCATAATTAGGCGCAGTGGCATAACAACCTGTTAGCCAAGCCGTAGCATCTTTGTAAGAGTTCGTATTGCTTTTCCATGCACCGGAATAGTAGTAAACGCCTGGCTGAAAAGAAGTCGTCTTCAATACCGTTACGTTATCTTGCAATGATTCTTTGTACGAAGGATATTTTCTAAAAGCGGCATTCACCGTAATCCATTGCCCATTCACATATTCCGAAGTAGGCATCGTAACAGATTGGCCATTATAGCTTCCTTTAATCCCAAATAGATTGTAATTAGGGGCAGAAGCCAAAGTACTGTTCCCCCAGCCACTTTCAACGATGGCTTGAGCAATCATGACTGATGCATATAAGTCATTGGCACTTGCCAAACTTTGTGCAGTTGAGGCAATACTATCAATGAACGCTTGTTGAGAATTAGCAGATGAGCGAGCATAAAAAGCATAGCCAGTATAGTTTTCGAATTCAGACAAATCTGCTTGATGGGTATGTGTCAATGTTTGCCCATCTGTCAATTGGTTCGTGATTTCTTCTGCATTCTCTGGATTGTTCTGAGCTTCTGCTGATGTACTGTCTTCGGTTTGTGTTTGTTCTGTTGTTTCAGTTGTTGGTTCTTCGGTTGAAATTGTATTTTCTGAGACAGTAGCTGACTGCAAAGTACTCTCTGTATCGTTTTCAATTCCTGTTTCTGAAGAACTCGATGTCTGAGTTGCGACAGTTTCTGTCGATTCTTCAGCTAGCACTGTTGTGTTGGCAACTGCTAGATTTCCTAAAAGAATAACGCTAAATAATAAATTCTTTGCTTTCATCTTTTTTCTCCTTTGAATTATGAAACTTTTCCTAAATAACAGTGTAACTAAAAAAGTAAAAGCAAATCAATGTCCATATTTAAATAACGTTTGTTTCTTTTTAATAAATTTGCTTTTTCTGCATAAAAAGACGTAAATGAAGAATATTCTTCTCCATTCACGCCTTAAATTGATGGTCGTTTGAATAACTATTTAACAAGTAATTCTCTCTGGATATTATCCGTTATGGATTATACTTCCTGTGTCGTCGGACGGATAATCATGTTGCTGACAGACATCCGGTCTGGCGTTTCTATCGCAAATGCTACAGCAGAAGCTATATCTTCAGATGTTAATCCCCATTCTTTTTGCGCTTCATGAAGTTCAAGAGCAGCCTTTTTGTCGCTGATGGTTTGATATAATTCAGTTTGAACAGCTCCTGGAGAGATGATCGTAGATTTGATGTTATTTTGCCGTTGCTCTTGACGTAATCCTTCCATGATTGCACGGACAGCAAATTTTGTTCCGCAATAAACGGCGGAATCAGGATAAACAACATGTCCCGCCACAGAATCAGTTGAAATGATATGCCCAGATTTTTGTTTTTCCATGATTGGAAGTACGGCGGAAATTCCATTTAACACACCCATGATGTTGATATCAAGCATATTTTGCCATTCATCACGGTGACCTTCAACTAATGGAGCGGTTGGCATGATTCCTGCATTATTGTACAATACATCGATTCGACCGAACTTTTCCATCGCTAAATCGATAACTGCTTGGACTTGTGCAAAATCTCTTACATCTGCTGTTTGAATATATAGCTCAGCTTCTGGTAAAGATTCTTTTATTGCTTTTAGGCGATCTTCTCGGCGTGCAGCTATAACTAGTTTAGCCCCTTTTTCTGCTAACAGCTTCGTTGTTGCTTCACCGATTCCGCTTGAAGCGCCCATGATGACAATCACTTTTTCTGATAAATCATTCATTCTATTCTCCTCCTGTTTTGAAAAATCTCTTGCTTATACTCACTATCTCTTATTTCATCTTACTGTTCAAATAATCCGTTCGACAGGTTTGACGATTTTGGCAGGGATTCCTGCAACGATGGTATTGTCTGGGACATCTTTCGTAACAGTTGCATTCGCTGCAACAATGGCATTCTCGCCAATCGTTACGCCTGGCAGAATAGTTGCTCCTGCTCCGATCCAAGCATTTTTCTTGATGTGGATTGGCTTTACTGACAAGCCTCTTCGTTCTTTTGGATCGGTTAGATGGTTCACCGTGATGAGGTTGACACGAGAACCAATCAATACTGAATCTTCTAAACAGATGCCACCTAAGTCAACGAACATCACTTGACGATTGATAAAGACATTTTTCCCTATACTAATATGTTTGCCGAAATCTGTATAAAAAGGCAGCAGAACAGTCACCGTATCATCTACTTTGTCACTAATGATATTTTCTAGCCGTTTGCGGATATCTGCTGGTTCATGGTACCCAGTATTCAGCGCTGCTAAAGGCTCTTCGTTTTCAGCTTGGATCTGATGGATCACTTCAAAGAGCGGATCCGTTACTCGAATCTCTTTATTGACGATTTGTTTTTCGATGAGGCTTGTCATTTTGCTCCCTCCTTTTATTCTTACTTTATAACGGACGGCTTATGATGTCTAATACTTATATAACATACTTAACTATTCCTTTTAACTATACTTAGTGGTATGCTTTTTTAAAAACAGGAGGGAAAAAATGGATATTCGTATACTGACGTATTTTTTAGCAGTAGCTAGAGAAAAAAATATCAGCCGAGCAGCAAAATCTCTGCATATCACGCAACCTACTCTCTCAAAACAACTGAAAGATTTAGAAGAAGAACTTGGTGTGACACTTTTCACTCGAGGCTCCCGAGAGATACAGTTGACGGATTCTGGTCGATATCTTTATTCAAAAGGAAAAGAAATCTTGTCGTTGGTAGAAAAAACGGCGAACAATTTAACAAATGACGCAATCATCTCTGGATAAATCTACATTGGCGGAGGCGAAACTAAAGCAATCTCTTTCATTTCTGATAGCCTTCATTCGTTGATCAAGGCGCATCCTGATATCCAGTTTCATTTATATAGCGGGAATGCAGATGATATCATAGACAAACTGGATAGCGGATTACTTGATTTTGGACTCGTAATCGAACCGACAAACAAACAAAAATACCAGTCATTTCGACTGCCAGCCCAAGATCGTTGGGGACTTTTGATACATCGGAATCATCCTTTAGCAAAGCAAACAGTCATCCATCCGCAGGAACTGAAAACTGTTCCTTTGATCATTTCCCGGCAAACGTCAGTGGACAGTCAACTAGCTGAATGGCTAGGTTTCAGCATAGATCAGTTATCGATCGTCGGAACATATAACTTATTGTACAATGCTTCTTTGATGGTCGATAACGGGACTTTTGGTGCATTAGCTCTAGATGGGATCATCAATACTTATGGGACGGAAAAAGTATTCATCCCACTCGATCCGCCATTACAAGCTTCACTGAATCTCATTTGGAAAAAAGACCAGCCTCTTTCTCCTACTGCTCGTAAATTTTTAGATGTCCTAACGGAGAAATACAGTTAAGTAGAGTTTTTTTCCTTCGCTTTCAGCTTTTTAACAACGAATAAGTTAAGCAAAAGATCCAATGATTAAATAACATAAGTTTCTTAATTTGTTCCTTCCTTTTATTTCTGATAATTCCAGTAAATTACTATAATTATAAAAAAAGAATTGACAAAACATAACTGTCTATATAAAATTGATTACGTTAACAATAATTCGTTTCATGTGACTAGATCATACTAGGCATGAAAAATCTCTGAGGAACATGGTTTCCCTAGGAGGTTTTTCGTGTCTATTTTTGTTTGGTCGCAATCAACTGGTCTAGCAAACGTGAAAACCAAATCTTCAAAAAGGGTGCGCGCATGAAAATCAAAAAGATCTTTAATCAAAATGCAGTATTGGTAGATGACGGTGGACAGGAAAAAGTAGCTATTGGAAAAGGGATTGGATTTGACAGAAAAAGAAATGATTTGATTTTTGATCGTGATATCGAACGGATATTTGTCATGGAACCAGAAGGTCAAATCAAGTTGCAAAATTTACTTAATCAGATCGATGAACGCTTTTTATTTGCAGCAGAAACGATCATTGATCATGCGGAAACTGTTTTGATGGAAAAGTTGAATGAACATGTATTGATCGCTTTGACCGACCACATTGCTTTTTCTGCGGAGAACATTAATAACGGTATCGTCATCCGCAACAAACTTTTAAGAGAAATCGAAGTGCTTTACAGTGATGAATTCAGTATTGCTCAATGGGCAGTAGAGTATCTGACAAAAGAGCTTGGGATTCCATATACTTATGACGAAGCAGGATATATCGCAATCCATATTCACAGCGGACGAAGCGGTCGGAACAATAACCATCGCAGTATCCGTGAAGTGACGATTGTATCTGACATCATCCATTTAGTGGAATCAGAATTGGAAACAGATATCCATTCAGAACCATTTTCACTGAATTATTCAAGACTGGTGAATCATTTACGACTGCTTCTACAACGAACCCATGCGCAACAATATGCTGTTTTAGACACGGAAATCGTAGAAATGGTCAAACGAAAATACCCAGAAAGCTATAAGATTTCTAAAAAAATCCGTGTGTTGCTGACCAAAGAATACCAGCTCGCGATCACGAAAGAAGAACTGGGTTACTTGGCCATCCATATCGAGCGTTTGAGAAGCGCAATCGTACAAATAAATGTTAACAATCATGAGGAGGAAAAAAATTGAAAGCATATCTACAACGAATAGGACGTTCCCTTCAACTTCCAGTTGCGGTCTTACCTGCTGCTGCTTTACTAGTAGGGATCGGAAACTGGTGGGCATCTTATAGTAACGACATTGTCGCTCATTTTTTACAAGCTGGCGGTAACGCAGTTTTAGGTCAATTACCTTTGCTGTTTGCCGTTGGGTTAGCACTAGGGATGTCAGTGGACAAATCAGGTGCTGCTGCCTTGGCAGGTTTGGTCGCATTTGAAGTTCCAGTAAATGTTTTAAAAACTGATTCAGTAGCTACTTTATTGAATATCAAACCAGAATCAGTTGATCCATCTTTTGCTCAGATCAGTAACGTATTTATTGGTATTATTGCCGGATTGATTGCGGCAGCTCTTTATAATCGTTTCCACGAAGCAAAATTACCAATGGCTTTATCTTTCTTTAGCGGCAAGCGTCTAGTGCCAATCTTGGCTGCCTTTGTCATGCTGCTGATCAGTGCAGTGCTACTGCTCGTATGGCCTCCGGTTTACTCTGCTTTAGTTTCTTTTGCTAAATTCATTTTGAGTTTAGGCTGGGTTGGTGCAGGTCTTTATGGCTTCTTCAACCGTTTACTGATCCCTACAGGATTGCATCAAGCAATGAACTCCGTGTTCTGGTTTGACGTAGCAGGAATCAATGATATTGGTAAATTTTTGGCTTCTGAAGGAACAAAAGGCGTAACAGGAATGTATCAAGCTGGATTTTTCCCAATCATGATGTTCGGGCTTCCAGCAGGAGCATATGCTATTTACAGAAATGCACGTCCAGAAAACAAAGCAAAAACAGCTTCCTTGATGTTAGCAGCAGCTTTTGCTTCATTCTTTACTGGTGTAACAGAACCACTTGAATTCTCATTTATGTTCGTTGCTTGGCCATTATATGTCTTGCATGCAATTTTCACTGGGATTTCTTTAGCAGTGAGTGCATTCTTCCATTGGACAGCAGGATTTGCCTTTAGTGCCGGATTTGTCGATTACTTCCTATCTTTGAAAAATCCGATTGCGAATCAGCCATTGATGTTGATCGTCCAAGGATTAGTAACAGCAGTGATTTACTACTTTGGCTTTAACTTTGCTATCAAAAAATTCCATCTGATGACTCCTGGCCGCGAGGAAGCAGATCTTTCAGATGACGATACTGCAACGACAAATTCAGACAATAAATATGCGGCACAAGCAAGCAAAATCTACGCTGCATTAGGCGGAGCCGACAATGTAACTTCGATCGATAACTGTACTACACGCCTTCGTTTGCAAGTCAAAGATACAGGCCTGATCGATCAAAATAAAATCAAAGCCACTGGCGTACCTGGTATGAAGATCATCGACGGAAAAAATGCGCAAGTCATCGTAGGTACAGAAGTACAATTCGTTGCAGATGAGATGGCAAAACTACATGGTGGTGCTGCAGCACGACCTGCACAAACAAACACCGTGGTTAAAACAGAAACATTTGCCGGTGGAACGATCGAACAAGATATTTACGCTATCGCAAATGGGAAACTGATTCCAATCACTGAAGTTTCAGATGATGTATTCGCGGAAAAAATGATGGGTGACGGCTATGCTGTATTACCAGAAAATGGAGAAATCTTCTCTCCAATCGCTGGTACGATCACAAACATTTTCCCAACAAAACATGCTGTCGGAATCCAAACAGATGCTGGTATCGAAGTCTTGCTTCATATGGGCATCAACACTGTTGACTTAAAAGGCGAACCATTCACTTTATATGTAGAAGAAGGTCAAAAAGTCGCAAGAGGTCAATTGATTGCTTTAGTTGATCTTGCCGCTATTCAATCTGCAGGCAAAAACACGGATATGGTCGTTGTATTCACAAATGGCGACAAAGTCCAAAGCTTAAAAATCGAACCCGCACGTGATGTAAAAGCAAATGATAAAATCGGCTCTGTTTCCAACAAAGCCTGAGCCATCGTCTTCCCCAGACTTTTTTATCGATAAACAAAAAGGAGCTGAGACAAAAATCTTGTCTCAGCTCCTTTTTCCGAATAAAAACGGCGTTCTCCTGCCAACTCCGCGGTAATAAGTCCAGCCAAACGTAACATATGAAGAACTATTTTTTATTTGACTCTTCTTATTACTTGATGCAGAACAGCTTTTTTACAACCTCTGATAAACGGTGTTCAAAAACCAGTTTATCGGTATGAAGTCAAATTTATGCAAAAATGTGGAAAACTAGTTTCACAAAATTTTTCTTCATACTCAAAACTAATCGGCTTTTTTTACAACCTCTGGTAAACGGTGTTCAAAAACCAGTTTATCGGTATGAAGTCAAATTTATGCAAAAATGTGGAAAGCCATTTTCACAAAATTTTTCTTCATACTCAAAACTAATCGGCTTTTTCACAACCTCTTTATACATTATTCCTGATCCAATATTTCTTTTAATGCTGCTTCAAGAGAAGTTAATGGTTTTCCCAATACTTTTTCTAAATCATCAGAGGAAATAGCTAACTGATCCTTTTTAATATCATGTTGGATCGCTAAAAACATGTCAGCTGCTTCTTGAGGGAATCCGGCTTCTTTTAGATTTTCGACAAACGCTGCATCACTTGCTTCAATAATTTCTAACTCTTTACCTGTCGCACGCTCTAATGCCTTGACTAATTCTTCATAGTCAGTTAGATTGCCGGATAATTCTAAGATTTCTGGAGAGTCACTTTCTACTAGTACTTTTGCTGCAGCTTCTGCATATTCACGTTTCAATGCCCAACCTGTTTTTCCATTTCCTGCAGCATAAACGAATTGACCAGTTTTTAAAGCCTGCCCAATGATAGGTAATTCATTCTCTACATACCAATTATTCCGTAAAAATGTATGGGAAATACCTGAATCCTTAATCATTTTTTCAGTGAATTGGTGATCTGGCGCTAATACACTGATCGAGTGATTGGCATCTGCAAAACTTGTATAAGCGATATAAGATACCCCAGCTGCTTGTGCTGCCTTCACTACATTCTTATGTTCGGCTTGACGATTTCCTGGAACGCCAGAGACAAAAAGCAATCGATCTATTCCTTTCAACGCTTCTTTCATTGAGTCTAAATCATCATAATCACCAATACGTATATTAAATCCAGCTTCTTTCAGTGCTTCTCCTTTTTCTTCACTACGTACTAGTACATAGATTTCATTTTGTGGAACCATCTTTTTTAAGAATTCCAGCGCATAACCACCAAAACCTCCAGTTGCTCCTGTTACTAAATAATGCATATTTGCCACTCCCTATTCTTTTTATTTGTTAAGATTTACAGCTGTACATTTATAAATTACACCTTTATCATAAAGAGTGTGGTAAGATAAGTCAAGCAAAAAAAATGAAAGGATGACAACTGATGAAGTATTCTCTGCAATTTAGTGATGCAATCCATGTACTTGCCTATATTGAAATGTTTCAAGATACCCGATCACTTTCTAGTGAGATGATTGCCAGTAGTATCGAAACAAATGCAGCAAATGTACGTAAAATCATGAGTCAGCTCAAAAAATCCGGTTTGATCTTTACAAAAACCGGAAAACCGCAGCCTTCCCTTGCCAAAAGTCCAGATCAAATTTCTTTACTAGATGTCTATCGCAGCATCGAAGGTAATACACAGCTTATCCAAGTCGATCCAAAAACAAATCCAAATTGCGTCGTTGGTGCGAATATCCAAGAAGCTTTAGAAGAAAGCTACGCTCGGCTGCAGAAAAAGGCAGAAGAAGAAATGGCTAAGATCACACTTGATAGTCTGATACATAAAATAGCCGTTTTGGAAAAAGAAAAAAGACCAGAAAACACAGGCCTCGTAGAGAGATTTTTATAATTCTCTCTACTGTGCCTGCATTTTTCTGATCGGAATCGTCTACATAAATTCTTTTATTCTCCGGGGGACAAAAGCCTTGTCATGCCCCTTCTTCCTCTCTAATGCTCAGGTCAAAGCGCTGAAGTCATGACGTCTTGATAAACGGTGTTCAAGTAGCTGACCCTCGGCATTAGTTCTGAAAAATGCAAAATATGGAAAGCTATTTCCCCTTTTTCCTCTCTAATGCTCAGGTCAAAGCGCTACTTTCACGACCTCTATATTATCATGGTTTATTGACTACCGGTATCCAGATTTCTCCCATATATTTCCCGTTGGTAACTCCCATTTCGACTACAGCATTTGGCCCCCCAACATAGGCGTAATCTTCTACTTCTCTTAAAACATGCCCAAAGGCCGTATTCGTCAAATCGTTCCTTAGTTCTTCAGGCGACTCCAATGAAGCGCTTACGACGAGATACGTTCCTTTTGGAAATGGGATGATTCTCGTAGTGTTAGGAATATCCTGACTCGTTTGAACACCGACATAGTACATCATTTTCCCGTCATAGGGTTCGTTGACTGTAAAGAAATAATGATTTTCAGCAGCTTGTTTCAAGGTGTCTATTGTTCCGTCACTGATGACTTTTTGCTCAAAGGCTTGCTTCTCTGCTGCCAAACCGACAAAATCTGTATTGCTACTTTTCAATTCCACACCAATACCTGTCACTGCAAACTCTGGTTTTTCTTCAATCTTATACTTTGCCATTTCTCCCACCCTTTCTATTATATTAAGTTCATCTTACATAAAATTAAAGGGAAATGACACGATTACGCTCTTTTTTCTAGGGATATTTTTATTTTTTAACTATTTTTTTGCTTTCACTGCAATCCAAATCTCACTGTAAACATGACTGAAATCCTCTCCCCATTTTGTAAAAGAGATCTCGGGAGCTTCGACTAACTCATAATCTGAAGAAGGAAGCCATTCTGCATAGATTTTCCCCCAAGTATCTTGTAAAGTTTGGGGGAATGGCCCTTTATTAGGAAAAATGGCCCAAGTGTGTCCTTCTATAGCAAGCATTTCTAAATCAGCGTACGAATTTTCTTTTGTCGTAGCAAAGCCAATCATGTGCATCAAACTGCCCTTTTCTTCCAAGCGGTCTCCATCAAATCCATAAGAAACGTTGATTACTTGATTTGGATATAAATCTCCTAACTTATGCATCTCTTCCCTTTGAGTCTCCGTGATTGTCTGCGCTAACTTTTGTATTTCTTGATTGACTCCTTCAAATTTGACAGGAACTTTTTTCGCCACACCTGCCACATAAAACTGTTCTTTCTTTTCGATACGAAATTCCATCGATTTTCCTCCTCTGACATCAATAAAAAATGTCAAGCGTGGAAAAGATTTTTGTATGCCGTATCTGCTGATTTCTGAAGGCAGATATCCTGACCAATCACGAAAAGCTCTTGAAAAACCCTCGACTGTTTCATATCCATATCTAAACGCCGTTTCTGTCACTCTTGATCCATCTAGAAGATCGCGATTAGCCAAAGCCAATCTACGGTTTTTGATATAGTCCATTAGCGACATCCCTGCAATAAACGTAAAGATGCGTTTTAATTGATATTCAGAGATTCCTGTATTTTCGGCTATTATTTTATAGGAAAGTCCTTCTGTCAAATGTTCTTCGATGTAATCGATCAATTGGTTCAGATCTTTAAGCATATTTATCTTCCTCCTTGCTTGCCTTTTTATCATATTATCAAAGAAAGTCAATTACTTGATGAATCAGGAACCAATTTAGTCAGATGTAGAAAATGTTGTATGGATCTAAAGAAAATTCTCAAGCAGCGTTTCGTAACGGATAATTGGTATTATCTGCCTATCTATGTTTTACCTTTAGAAAAATAAATTTTGGGGAAGACACATTCTAAGTAAACAAAGCGGTAAAAATATCTTTTATTCCCTTAGTTAATCCGCTTACTACCTACTGTACAAAGCAAATTGTTGTTCAAACTGCTGATCAGAACGCTGCTTGGATTTTTCTTTGCGATATATCATACCTCTTTTATAAATTGGAACAATTATTTATTTCTAACAAAATCACTTCATTTTTGTCAGATAAATAAAAAACAAAAAAAGTTCCATCTTTAAAACACGCTATCCTTTTACTTTTTCTCACATTCTCTAAGAAAAGAAAAGGAGAATGAATTTTTGACAATTCGAGCAAAAGTGATTATCAAATATGTAAAATCAGCTACTTTTTTCTTAAACGTTTCTTTATACTAAATATAAATAAGTGTTTCATGAAAGGAGAATTAGATGAATAATTGGCTTGAGTATTTTCCTGAAAACGTTTTGGAACGCGGTTACAGCTATCATCTGCACGGTTTTGTCCGTCATTTGAACTATACAAGCAAGTACTTGTCCGCAACAGTTTCTGGCACGGAAGATTATAAGGTAGTGATCACTTGGGATGAAAAGACCAACATGACTTGTGATTGTCTATATGCCATAGAAGGAAAAAAATGCAAACACATGGCTGCTGTCTTATTCGCTTACGAAGAACGTCCAATAAAAAAATCCAACTACTCACTTTCCGAACTCTCGTCCCTTGTTTCCTCCGCTAGTTCCTCTCTTGTACGGGAGCTTTTAACAGAGATTCTTATAGAACATCCGCAATTTATCGAACGCTTCAAAGTTAAGATGCCATTTCATGCAATAAATTATTCAGATAAATTAACAACTATCATCCATAAATACGATCATATTATCAAGAAAAACAAAAACAGGAAAACAGCGAAGTTCATCATGTAGATGCGAAAGTTCATCCAAGAAGCAGTTGAATCGCTTATTCAGCAAAATGCCTATCTTCCCGCATTCGAATTGATCAATGAAGTGATTGCTACTCTCGAAACATTCTATTGGGAGCCTGAGGATGAACGAACCCTTCTTCTGATAGAGGACTGTTATTATTTATGGAAAGAATTATTAGCAGAAGCACCTCATGCAGAAAAAAGGCAAATGTTCTCTTGGTTCGTTTGCCAAGTCGATCATACTGACGCCTCTTATTCAAAACGCTACTCCATAAAAATCCTGAAAGAAGACTTTCGGGAAAAAGAATTTTCTAACCAAAAGAAAAAAATAGATAAAAAACTAAAGAAACGGTAAAGAAAGACGATTTCAATGAAAAATAGCAAGTAAACGATAACAACCATCCTAAATCCACAAGAAATACAGCAGACCCTGCTTTAAAAACACGAATCATGCAAAGGATGAAGTAAAGAAGACTTAACGCGTACCCAATATTAGTCATTTGACTGTTAGGTACGCGTTTTGTTTTATAAGTCATGACAAATTTCTTTCGTTGCTGGATAGATTTTCCGGCATTGTTGATAGATTTTATGATACTTTTCTACATTTTGTAAGAGAGGTTCCACTGCATCTGTATATTGGATAAAATTCTGACAACAACTTTCAGGTGTATCGAACCACTCTAATCTTTAAAGATAAATATTAAAATAAAGATTAATAATATTAACAGTCTTTATTTTTCACCACCAAAAACCTATCTTTGCATATACTAAATAGACGTATATACACAGATAGGTTTGTCTTGTGAAAAATAATGATTATCCTTACCAAAAAATGTTTGTTTTTCTACATGTTCGTACTTATCAAAAAATATGATCCTTATTGAAATTACTGGCTATTTATATTCCAACGACTTCTTGTGTTAATTTTTGTTATCTCATAGTAAATTATGTTTCATTTTCACTTAATTTAGTTGTCACGTGTTCGTCAATTCGTAAAAACGGTAAATATATAAACACACTTGCGGCTATAAGTAATATTTGTAAAACAGCTGCTCGCCAGTCTCCGGCTGTTGCTAAAAATCCCGATATAACTGGTGGCGTAGTCCAAGGAATTTGCACTACTACATGATTAATTAATCCCACAGCAGTTGCAAAATATGCTACTGTCAAAGAAAAAATCGGTGCAAGCACAAAGGGAATAATCAGACTGATATTAAATACAATAGGCAATCCAAAAATAATAGGTTCGCTTATATTGAATATAGCGGGAGTTACTGATAATTTAGCAAAGTCCTTATAATCTTTTCTACGACTGAAGATAAATATTGCAATCAATAAAGCAATCGTATTTCCCGATCCACCCATTACCGCAAAGGTATCTTTAAAGGCCATATTGATAATATGTGGAATTTGCTCTTTGTTTGCATAAGCTGCCATATTTTCTTGCATATTCTGAATCAAAAACGGATCTAACAATGAACCTGATATTACTGCTTGATGGATACCAAATCCAAAAAATAGATTAGCAATAGATGTAATTAACAAAAATCCTGGTAAACCAGTTGTAATTTTACTTAATGGCTCTGTAACTATCGTGGTAATTAGCTTATTTATATCCATATTAAACAATTGAATGATTATAAATGACAATAAAGCAAACGAGGTAATCGTAATAATGATTGGGATTAATACATTAAAAGACTTTAAAACAGCGGGAGGAATATTTCCGGATAGCTGAATCTGCAGTTTCTTATTATTAGAAAGTTTAATAAATAATTCTGTAGCCGCTAATCCAACAAATATACCTACAAACATTCCTGAAGCTCCTGTATAGGATATAGGTATCACACCCGTCACTTCAACAGCTTTATCCGCATTTTCAGGAGTAAACATCATCTGCATAGGTGTTAATACAACAAATGTCGAAATAGCAACTAATACCGCTGCAATATGATTTGTATAATTTCTGCTTGCACACATATGATAAGATACTGCTGCTACAACTAATAATGTAGTTATGCTTAATGTACCATTGGCAATTGAAGTACCAATTTGTTGTAACGTGGTCAATGTACTAGTATCGACAATTTCCCCCATGGATCCTGTTGGTTCTAAGATCACTGAATTAATAAGTGTCACAAACCCTGCTAACATCATAAATGGCATAAATGTAGCAAACGCATCTCGCAAAGTTCTTAAATGGATCTGATTCCCCAACTTAGTCGCAACTATACCGAATTTTTCAAATACAATGTCCTTCCTGCTACTTTTACCCATATTTTTTCTCCTTTATGCTTATTGTAATCGATTACTTTTCCACCCAAATAATACATCACTTATCAATAAAAGTAAATACTTTTAATTAAATATATATATCTTTTTTTAGTATAAAAAAATAAGCTCTGAAAAAAATAATTTTCCCGAGCTTATTTTTCAACAAAAACAGCTTCAAAAACAAAATCTTGATATAAATGTCTCGATACCGAATACTCGAAAGGTTTACCAGATGATAGAGCAACAACTTTGTCTATCTCGATCATAAATTCACCTGGATCTATTTTTAATATTTTTGCGTCAAATTCACTCGCAGTATCTCCTTTGATACGTATGTGCGAAGTCTTTATTTCCAGACCCAGTTCATTTGTGATATAAGCATATACAGATTTCTTTAAATGTTTTGGTTCCAAGCCTGGTATGACTGCTAATGGCATGAATGTTTGCTCAATCGAGTATGGTTGACAATCAATAAAACGGCTTCGTACAATATTATATACATAGTCTTTTACACTGATACTTAATTTATCAGCTACTTTTTTCGATGGAAGTTCAATTGAGAAAGTATGGATTTCTGAATCTACGTGTTCTTCACCAATCACGCTAAACAAACCTTCGTTTGGACCAAGAACTCGTGAGTTATCAATTGGTGTTCTGACGACTTCAGTCCCATACCCACTTCTACTTCGCAAAACTCCTTCGGAAACAAGTAAGTCTACGCCTTTCTTTACTGTTAACTTGCTTGTATGATAAATAACTGCCAATTCATCTCCTGTAGGAAGTTTCTCACCAATTTTATACTCTCCATTTACAATTTTTTTCTTTATATCTAAGTAAATTTCCATATACTTCGCAATTTTTTTCAATGGTGACCCTCCAATCAAAAACATATCTTCATCTATACTTTAACATAAATAAATCGATAAAATCCACATCAAAATTATACATACAACAAAAAAGATATATATATTTAAACAAAACTATTTACTTTAAGTTGTAAGCGGTGTTATCATTAAGTGAAAACAGGAGGTAAAAAAATTATGACAACTATGAAAAAGCTAACTTTTCCAGATGATTTTTGGTGGGGTTCCGCTTGGTCAGCTGAGCAAGCAGAAGGAAAAGGGGAAACAGGAAAAGCAGAGACTATCTGGGATCGCTGGTTTAAAGAACAACCTTACCGGTTTTATCAACGAATCGATTCCTCTATTACAACCGATCACATCCATCAATATAAAGAAGATATAGAACTAATGAAAAAAACTGGGCATAACTCCTTTCGCGTTTCTATTTCTTGGGCACGAATGTTTCCAAATGGCGGTACCGGAAAAGTAAATCCCAAAGCCATTTCTTTCTATCGAAAATTATTTTCCGAAATGAATAATAATGGAATCAAAGTATTTGCCAACTTATATCATTTTGACATGCCTGCTACTCTTCAAGATAAAGGTGGATGGGAATCACGTGAAGTAGTTGATGCTTATGTTCATTACGCTGAAACTTGTTTTAAAGAATTTGGTGACTTAGTTTGTCATTGGTTTACCTTCAATGAACCACTTGGGCCTATTTTAGGTACTTATCTTGAAGATTTTCATTATCCAAACCTCATTGACTTTAAACGCGGAGCGCAAGCAGCATTCTTCACTATACTTGCACACGCAAAAGCAATACAAGCATTTAAAGAACTAGCTCTTCCTAGTAAAATAGGCGTTATTCTAAATTTGAGTCCTACTTTTCCTCGTAGTCAAAATCCTGCTGATGTGAAAGCAGCAGAAATCGCTGATTTATTTTATACGCGGAGCTTTTTAGATCCTATGGTTAAAGGGAATTTTTCTAAAAAGCTTATCCTGTTATTACAAGAATATAATCAGCTTCCTGAAGATTATACGAAAGAAGATCTTGTATGTATCTACGAAAATACCGCTCAAATTCTTGGACTAAACTATTACGAGCCACGTCGCGTCAAATCTCGTTCTTCTATGGTGGATACATCTAGTCCATTTTTACCAGAGTGGTTTTTCGAACCACATATCATGCCTGGACGACGAATGAACGAATACCGGGGATGGGAAATTTACGAAAAAGGAATTTATGATTTGTGCATGGATATCAAGAACCATTATGGAAACATCGAAGCATTTATCTCCGAGAACGGAATGGGCGTTGCGGATGAAGAACGTTTCATGGATGATACAGGGCAAATGATTGATGATTATCGGATTGAGTATATCAAAGATCATCTTGCTTACTTATGGAAGGCAATAAATGAAGGATGTAACATTAAGGGGTATCATCTTTGGACATTTATTGATTGCTGGTCATGGATCAACGCCTATAAAAACCGATATGGGCTGGTTTCACTCGACCTTACTACTCAAAAAAGAACAATTAAAAAAAGTGGCGAATTTTACAAGCAATTAAGTGATACAAATGGATTTAGATACGATGTAGACTTGTTAGTTGAATAATATTCTAAAATTCCACTTGAAGTGAACACATTAGAAAACAAGAATAATGAGAAATACCAATAACAAATACTTTTTCTTTATACTTCATTTATACTTGTCAGTATAAGAGACTGTGACAAATGTAGTGATCCTCAGAAGTTAGGTCTGGAAATCTAACTTGAGAAGATTTTTTTTAAACTACGTCCAGTCTTTTTTATTTGTTTAAAATTGAAGTTGACAAGTCTTCATTAAAAATTTAGAATATTCACAAGTTTGACGACAATTATGAAAATTTATGTCGTGCTAAAGGAGTTTTGTTATTGGATGAAAAGTTAGATATAAAAACTGCGATCAAAGACACGTTACCTACCGTTTTCGGTTATATCGGTATTGGACTTGCATTTGGTATCGTTGGGAAAGCTGCCGGATTTCATCCACTAGTCGTCACGTTGATGTCCCTGCTGATCTATGCTGGTTCTGCCCAATTTATCACGGTCAGCATGCTTGCTAGCCATAGTCCACTGCTCTCCATCGTTCTCTCGACCTTTCTAGTCAATTCCCGAATGATTCTGATGAGTATGACGATTGCTCCTTATTTCAAGAAAAATCGGCTGCTTCAAAATCTGCTGATTGGCACATTGCTGACAGATGAAAGTTTCGCACTGGGAATGAATAAATTGAACTATACTGGACAAAAGTTAAACTTTCGTTGGATGAATACAGCTAATTGGATTTCTTATTTGACGTGGGTGGGTTCTTCTCTTGTTGGCGCACTTTTAGGAAATTTTATTACTGATCCGAAAAAGTTTGGTTTGGATTTCGCCATCGTCGCTATGTTTATCGGGTTACTTTATCTTCAAGTCATTTCTGATAGAAACACCTCTAAACGATTACAGTTGATCCTGATTGGACTCACTTTGATTCTGGTATATGTCGGACTGATTTTTATCCCAAGTAACTTATTGATTGTAATTGTAACACTGATTGGGTGCGGATTGGGGGTGTGGATCAAACATGCCTTCTTTTGAGTTTACATTGCTGACTATTTTAGGTTGTACTTTAGCAACTTGGCTTTCTAGGGTCCTACCATTTGTCTTACTGAAAAAATACGATTTACCGCAACCGTTGCTTGAGTATTTAAGTTTTGTCCCAATCGTCATTATGTCTGCTTTATGGTTCAGCAGTCTATTTACCCAAAATATCGGACATCTGCCGCAGATCAATCTCGAAAATGCTTTGGCTTCAGTTCCTACACTTTTAGCTGCTATTCTTTCAAAAAGCTTATTGGTGATCGTCTTGGCAGGAATTCTTTCCCTTTCGTTGATTCGCTTATTATAAATAAAAAAACAAGAGCTTATGGCAAATTACTGTCATGCGCTCTTGTTTTTATCAAAGTCAAATAAGAAAAAAATCGGCGTATTCTTGCTTATCCGTTGAACGGACCACTAACAACGACTTTTCCTAACATATGTCCTGTTTCTACGTCTTTGGTTGCTTGTTTCAAGTTCTTCGCATTCATCCCATCTGAATAGACCTTGCTCAATGTACTGCGGATAATCCCTTCATTTGCTAAAGCAGCAATGTGCGCTAAAGCTTCTCCTTGCGTTTCGATTTCATAGTTATAGTCTGTTTTAGCGAACATATACTCCCAGTCGAAGCTGATAGATTGGTTTTTCCAAACACCTATATCTAACGGCTCTTTGATCCCTACGATCGTTCCCACATGTCCAAATGGTCGGACAAGGTGCTTGATTTGATCAAAGTAGCGGGTAATATCGAATAATACAGCGACATACTCTACTTGATCGATTCCTAATTCACGAAAACTTTTACTTAAGTCGTGATGATAATCGATTGGATAGTCTACACCTGTTTTTTTCAGCCATTCAAAATTCTTCGGACTTGCAGTCGCGTAGACTTCTAGGCCAGCCCAATGCGCTAGTTGATTCAAAATCGAACCGACGCCCCCGGCTCCGTTGATCACTAAGATTTTTTTCCCGCGATTGGCATTTTCTTCTGGAGTTAGACCAAATTTTTCAAATAACAATTCATAAGCGGTCAATGAGGTCAACGGCAAGGCTGCAGCTTCTTCATCTGAAAGATTTTTTGGTGCAAGAGCGACAATACGTTCGTCAACTAGTTGGTATTCTTGATTGCTTCCTGCTCTTGTTGTTGTACCTGCGTAAAAAACGCGATCGCCGACAGAAAATTTTTGCACTTCGTCACCTACAGCAACAACTTTCCCGACTCCATCAAAACCTAAGATACGTAAAGCATTTCTTATCCCGTTATCTTGGCGAAGTTTCGTATCGACAGGATTAACAGATACTGCGTTGACTTTTACCAGAAGATCCCGTGAACTGGGTACAGGTATCTGTTCTTTTTCATCAATAAAGCTTTTTGGATCATCGATCGGCAACCCTTCATAAAAACCGACTACCTTCATTAATTCCTTTTCTGACATACGAATTCCTCCTTAGCTTCATCAAGTTGGAGCATCCATACAGTTTTCATTTCAATATATATAGTATGCTATTTGTTCCACCTTTTTTATTCATCATAATTATTCTCTTACTTAAAGTAAAATATTTGCACTTTTTTTGGTTAAAAAAGAGGTTGCGACAAGACTTTTGTCACAACCTCTTATAAACGGTGTTCCCCTACCAACTCTTCGGTCACAAGTTACAATATTCATAAAATATGAGGAGCTATTTTTTGGAATTGCTCCTTGTGACTCAGAGTTAAACGGCAGGCTCACAACCTCTGATATAAACGGTGTTCAATCAACTGACCCTCGGTATTAGCTCAAAAAACGACAAAATATGAAGAGCTATTTTTGTTTGGCTGTTCTTATTACTTGATACAGGACAGCTTTTTCACGACCTCTAATTCACGGTGTTCAAGCAAGAAATCATTGTTCACTGAAAAGCGTTGGATGTTCTTTTTCAAAGGTGTCTAAGATCTCTCGTACTTCATCAGTAGATTTCGTATTCATCAACTGAACTCGCAAGTCATTTGCTCCTGGAAATCCTTTGATATAGATTTTAAAGAAACGATGTAGTCCTGTGATGGAACGCGGGATGATTTCTGAATAATGATCTTGCAGATCTAGTTGCAGACGAAGTAGTCCGATCAGTTCTTTTTCTGTATGTTCCCTCGGATCTTTTTCAAATGCATAAGGATTCTTGAAAATTCCTCGGCCAATCATGATGCCATCAACGCCATATTTCTCGGCCAATTCTTCTCCTGTCTGGCGATCGGGGATATCTCCATTGATCGTGATTAGTGTTTGTGGAGCGATTTGGTCACGTAAAGCAATGATTTTAGGAATGACTTCCCAATGTGCATCTACTTTACTCATCTCTTTACGCGTACGCAAATGGACAGAAAGATTGGCTATATCTTGATGAAGTAGGTGACTGATCCATTCTTCCATCTCAGACATTTCCGTATAGCCGATACGCGTCTTGACGCTGACAGGCAAACCGCCAGCTTTAGCTGCTTCAATCAATTGTGCCGCTACTTCTGGACGAAGGATCAAGCCACTGCCTTTTCCACGTTCTGCTACATTAGGGACTGGGCAGCCCATGTTGATATCGATTCCTTGGAAGCCCATTTCTGCCATAGCAATGCTCATTTCTCTAAAAAATTCTGGCTTGTCTCCCCAAATATGGGCAACCATCGGCTGTTCATCTTCTGTAAATGTTAATCTTCCTCGTACACTGTCTTTTCCATCTGGATGACAGAAACTGTCTGAGTTTGTAAACTCAGTAAAGAAGACATCCGGTGCTGCTGCATGCTTTACGACATGGCGAAATACAACATCTGTTACATCTTCCATTGGTGCTAAAACAAAAAAAGGCTTTGGCAGCTCTTTCCAAAAATTAGTAGTCATTTATTTGTTACTCTCCATTCTATCAAGCAGTGAAGTCGCAATCTTTCTCAAAAACATTGTCATTATACTAGGAAACAAAAAAAGAAGCAAAGTGAACAGCTCAGAAGGTTTGTCTGATTGAACAAAAAGAGGACTGTGACAAAAATCTTCACAGTCCCTTTTCCGGAATAAATGGTGTTCTCCTGCCAACTCCTCGGTCACAAGTTAAAATATTCATCAAACATGAGAAGCTGTTTTTTGAAATTGCTCCTTATGACTCGGAGCTGAATGGCAGGCTTACGACCTCTTTCTTAAACGGTGTTCAAAAGCTTGCATCTGCGGTAAAAAGCCCAACCAAACGAAAAATATGAGAAGCTATTTTTGTTTGGCTGTTCTTATTACTTGATGCAGAACAGCTTTTTCACAACCTCTCCACTAAACATTGTTCAATCAGCTGACCCTCGGTATTCGCTCAAAAAACAACAAAATATGAGGAACTATTTTTCCGTTTGTTTCTCTAATACTCAGGTCAAAACGCTGATTTCACAACCTCTTTTCTAACTTCTCAATCCTCTTCCTTTATTAATCAAATACCAAGTAACGGCGTACAAAACAACGATGAATAACACAAGTACGATCATCGATGTTGCTACTGGCACATCGATCGTTCCAAGGAATCCGTAACGGAAACCGGAGATCATATAAACGATCGGATTGACTTTCGAAACAGCTTGCCAAAAGGGCGGTAACATAGAGATGGCATAGAAAACGCCACCTAGATAAGTTAACGGCTGCAAGACAAATGTAGGCACGATCGATACATCATCATAAGACTGAGCAAAAATCCCGTTGAGCAGTCCTGCTAACGAAAACAAGATTGCCGTCATCAAT
This sequence comes from Enterococcus sp. SB12, assembly GCF_030910025.2. Taxonomy (NCBI): domain Bacteria; kingdom Bacillati; phylum Bacillota; class Bacilli; order Lactobacillales; family Enterococcaceae; genus Enterococcus; species Enterococcus sp. SB12. The sequence continues at coordinate 2,460,765 of NZ_CP175675.1, forward strand.
AATGTAATGATGACCATGAACCATGAATACACATGAAGTGGTACAAAGAACAAGGAAATGATCGTTACGAGAGAGCCGACGAGAATACTGCGACCCACACCACCAATCACAAAGCCCCAAATAATCACATGCGTAGGAACAGGTGCTACCAAGATTTCTTCGATATTTTTCTGAAATTTTTGAGAGAAGAAGGACGAAGAAACATTGGCATACGAACTAGTGATAGCAGACATCATAATCAAACCAGGAACGATGAATTCCATATATGAAAAACCACCCATGTCACCGATCCGCCCACCGATCATTTTTCCGAAAATAACAAAATACAAGGATGTCGTGATCACTGGCGGAACCAGTGTTTGGACCCATATACGCAAATAGCGGTTCGTTTCCTTGATAGCTAAACTTTTTAATGCAGTAAAATAAAGATTAAACATTTTTCTCCTCCGTATGATTATTTTCTTCTGTGATTTTCAAGAACAGTTCTTCTAAACGATTCGACTTATTCCTCATAGAAAGAACTTTGATTCCTTGTCTTGTAAGCTGATCGAAGATTCCGTTCACCCCTTGATTTCGTTCAACTTCGACAGCGATTGTCTGCTCATCTTCAAATGTACAAGCATATCCTTCAATCACAGGTTTGGTATCATATGGCGCTAAATCAAAGATAAATGTTTCAAATTGCAGTTTTGACAGAAGCTCTTTCATACTTGTATTCTCGATCAGTTCACCCGATTGGATGATTCCGATGTTGCGACAAAGCATTTCAGCTTCTTCTAGATAATGCGTCGTCAAAATGATCGTTGTACCATTTTCGTTCAATTCTCGTAGAAACTCCCACATCTCGCGTCTCAACTCGATGTCAACTCCTGCTGTTGGTTCATCTAAGATCAGCAAACGTGGTTCATGCATCAGTGCTCTAGCAATCATCAGTCTTCGCTTCATTCCCCCGGAAAGCATACGTGCACGGACATTTCTCTTTTCCCAAAGATTGGACTGCTTCAAATATTTTTCACTGCGTTTCATCGCTTCTTTGCGAGAGACACCGTAGTAACCGGCTTGATTCACGACGATTTGCTGGACCGTTTCAAAAGGGTTAAAATTGAACTCTTGCGGGACCAATCCAATCTGTTGCTTTGCTCGAACTAGATCCTTGTCCAGATCATAACCGAAGACATTCACTTTTCCAGATGTTTTATTGACTAAAGAAGTAATAATCCCGATCGTTGTAGACTTCCCAGCTCCATTTGGCCCTAATAGCGCATAGAAATCTCCTTCTTTCACCGAAAGATCGATTCCCCGCAATGCTTCGACCCCACTTCCATAGATCTTTTTCAAATTATTTATTTCAAGCGCATTTGCCATTTATTTCCTATCTCCTTATAGACATGATTCTTTATTGTATCATGGAATACAGCAGATGAAAAAACAACTTGGTTTCCACACAAAAACACACCTGCTCACAAAGAGGAGATGTGTTTTCTAGTTCATGATCATCTTCGATAGAATAACTATCTAAACAACTCTGGAACTTTTAAAATCATAAAAGCACCGACAGCAACTACTACGATGACATATAGAAGATCCTTATAACTGAGGTTCTTGTCTTTTTTATTCATGTTAAGCTTTCCTCCGTCCTTTTATCGAAAGCTTTTTTCTTTTATTTTATTTTAACCGAAATAAATAAAATGGAAATAGTTATTTATCAATTTCTGTTTTCTCTGTTTGTTTTACGGAGAACTTTTCCATGGAACGTGCGTCTCGTCGCTAATGCTAAGTTTTTTCGATAAAAGCTGCTAGAAGGAAGACAGCGTGGTTTATTTTGTATCGTCTTTTGCTAAATCTTCCAAGATCATCTGGACAGCAGACTCGTTTCCATTGAATTCTGCCACTTTTTTGGCATCGATGTACTTCTTTTGATAATCGTCTTTTTGGACCCACGCATCATGCTTCGTTTGATAAAGTTAATCAAACGGATACCACTGCCGCTGTTCATCGAACAACAAACTTTCTTTTTGGGCCTGTTCAACTATGGATTCAGGGTAATCCAAAACTTTCAGCAAGGCAATCGCATTTCGGGTCCTTGAAGGTCCTTCTTTTAATTTGAAATCAAAACTGATTCCTTTTCCTTCTGTTACTTGTTCTTCAAAGTGGACATTCTCACAATAATTCTTTAAAATCTCTGTCAATTCGATATCATGTGTGGCGACAAATGCTAATGATGGATACTCCGCAAGCCACCGAACGACTGAAGCGGAAGAAGCAATCCGTTCAATCGTATTTGTCCCTTTTAAAATCTCATCTACGAAGCAGTAGCAGCGTTCTTTGGAAGCCACTTGGTCCAGCAAACGTTTGATCGATTTGATTTCTGAAACAAAATAACTGTCGCCTTCAAATAAATCATCTTCGATTGCCATGGAAGTCAACACATGTCCAGATTGCAGGGTAAACTGTTCTGCAATCGCTGTTTGGATCGTCTGTGCTAGAATACAGCTGATGGCTATACTTTTGACATACGTAGATTTTCCTGATGCATTGGAACCCGTGACTAATATATTCTTCTGCCAGTTGACTGGATTCACTACCGCTTCTTTTAACAATGGATGATAGATATCTTTCGCTGTCACACCGCCCTCAGTAAACTCTGGTCGGCAAGTGATCGGCATATAGGTGCGATAATTCAAAACGGCTGCTGCAACTTCCAATTCTCCCAGCAATTCCCACAGCTTGATGGCTTCATTTGAATGCTTTTCTAATTTAGTGAGAACGAAATGATAGGAGATAAATGGTAGCATGAACATGATGTTGACATATTCAAAAATCAATTCTGCTTCACTCCCGCTCTTCATTCGAAATGAAAAACCTAATTTAGGGATGTCTCTTAATGGTTTAGTTTGCTGTTTCAGCTCTTTTTGAAGTGGTGTCGTCATTTTTGCTAACTGATTGGCGGCTGAAATCGTTGAAACCAAATAACTCATGCTATTCAACTCTGTTTCTAGTGTTTGTTTCTTCACTAGATAATAGACCGTATTGAATACTAAGCCACCGATTGCTAGATAGATTCCTAGTACTTGCCCTAAAAGAAGCAAACCTACACCCACCAGCGGAAGCAAGCCAAGAAAAATAAATAAACCTACGCGTCCAATCTTTTTACTTTTTCCATCCGCTAGATATTGTTTTGCAAAATTATGATCTTTTTTTCCTAAACGAGCGAATTGATATTGGATTCTTTCTCTCAGTTGAGGATTTTCCTGATAAAAAGCAATTAGTTTTTCTAACTGATAATCTTCTCCAAAATCAAAGCTACGTAAACGCTGATACAACGCTTCTGAACCTACACTAGAATAGGTACTGTTGATCCCTTCAAATACTTCGAACATATCCAAGTCATACCAAGTAAGATCGTCGATTTCACTATCCCATGAACGGAATTTTTTCTCCGTGAGCCACGCATCCTTCAAACTTTCTTCTTTATCAAATCTCGGTTGATAAGGAATTTTTCCCCAATTACTACGAACTGTTTCCTTTACTTTCAAACGTGAAAAAATGTCTAAAACAACTAATAAAATAATAACTGCAATAATAATTAAAACGATAAATTCTCTTTGGCCCATATCCCTCTCCGTTCCTTGATTTGTTAGTTTTAGTATAGCACTGTTGCGCTATTTGAAAAGGGGGTACAAAAATAACTATCTTCGTTACCTAATTCGTATCAATCACACCAAAATAAAAACACCTTCCAAAAAAGAAGATGTCTTTAAAACGAGATACAATTTTTTGTCATTCACTTCAGGTAAATTAGAGCCAATTAAACCCTCCGCAACTTGACGGAGATGGAGAAGATGCCCCCGTCTAATCTAGCGGTCATCTCTCCTCCCATTCCTTCCACCAATTTTTTTGACAGGTAAAGCCCGATTCCGCTAGATTCCGTATTTGTGCGGCTGGTATTTTCGGTATAAAAACGCTGGAAGACTTTTTCAACAGAGGTTTGCGCTCCTGGTTTGATAGGATTGGCCACTGTTAATCGAATGAATGGATCCTCTTTTGAAAATGTCACCTTTGCTTGTCCATCTGCATAACGCAATAAATTCTGTATGATATTTTGCAGCACTCGCAGCAACATGAGCGGATCTGCTAATACAGTTGTATTTATCGAGTCTTCAGCGAACGCTACCTGGATATTTTTCTCAGAAAATTGTTCATAAAAAGAGAAAAATACTTCTTCCACCTCTTTAGAAAAAGAAAGCGTATGGAGATCCATTTCTTTTTGCTTCGTCTCTATTCGAGCAAGATCATAAAACTGATCCGTCATACTGAGTAATCTTGCAACAGATTGTTTGATGATCGTTAAATACTTCTCCCGTTTCTCCGTATCCTCTACCTGTTCCAGTAATTGTACATAACCGTTAATAGCAGTCAAAGGAGTTCTGAGATCATGAGAAAGGCCGACGATCGATAGTCTGATGTTTTCTTCCATTTCTTGAAATACTTGTCCTTTTTGTTCATTTTCATCCACCCATCTATTCAGTGCATCTACTAGGTCCATTAGATTCTTTTCTCGAAATTCGACTGAGAGACGACCACCATATTCTTGTCGTTCAGAAAGAGTGGCGATTTTCTTAGTTAATCGCTTGATTTCCCTTTGCAGGAAGAAAATAAAACTTCCCATAAAGATAACAACGAGAAGCAACAGCCACTTAATCAAATCTAAACCCCACTCCCCACACCGTATGAATATACACAGCATGTGCCTTTGCTAGTTTCCCTCGAAGATTGGAAATATGCATATTCACTGTTTTCTCACTATCAAAATATGGTTCTTGCCAAACTGTTTCATAAAGATTTGCTCGCGAAAATACTTTTTTCGGATGTTCTAAAAAAAGCTTCAGCAGATCGAATTCTCTTCCTGTCAAATGGACAGCCACGCCATTCACATTTACATCCCTTGACTCTTTGTCCAGTAAGATTTCCTTGTAATAGATGCGTTGTGACAGATCTTTTACTTGGACAGAAGTCTGATGACGAAGTTGGATGCCGATTCGTAACAAAAGTTCTTCGATATCAAATGGTTTCGTCACATAGTCATCCGCTCCTGCTGCCAACAAGGAAACTTTATCTCTTTGATCGCTTTTTGCTGAAAGAACGATGATCGGAACATTCGATGTCTGTCGGATTTCTGCTAATAATGCTTCACCTGAAAGCCCTGGAAGCATGAGATCTAGAAGGATCAAATCGACAGGATATGTGCTTAACAATAATTTTCCTTCCGTACCTGAATAAGCATCAAGAAGTTTGTATCTCTGTTCAAGAACCTCCTCCAGTAAGGAATGAACAGCTTCATCGTCTTCGATAACCAAAATAGTTTCCAGCAGGACCATCTACTTAATGTCAGATTTTTGGAAAATAAACATTCCTAGAGCTGATGATACCACGATTGTTACTAGACTGACCAGAATCATTTTCGGTGCTTGCGAATAAGTTGCTTGTTGCGCAAAGTCCGTATACATGAGCCACGTTTCCGTAAACCACTCCGTTAGAAATTCCAAGCCTTTGATTTTTGCGAAAACACCGGGAACGAAGGCCGTTCCCATGATATAAAGAAAAGAAAGAAGCAAACTGACACTGGTACTTCTAGTGATGAATGTCAAAGCCAATGGAACAGATAATGTCCCTAATATCAGCAGAATCAATACAGGAAATACTTTTAGAACATAATTTCCATAGTTTTTGATTCCCTCAACTTCACCAAATCCGAAAGCAAGTGTGTAAGCAAGCATGGCTAGCCCCGTAATCAAAACCACGCCAAGTGTTGTGATCAAAAGCGTAACGAGAAGTTTCGACACATAATAAGTCATTCGATTCCGTCCTAAAGATAACGTATTGCGAATCGTACCGTTTTGAAATTCTTCCCCAATATAAAAGCACGCAAATGCTGCGAAAGCCAGAAGAATCCATGCAGCCATTTTTTCTACCATTAAAATCCCTGTTGCACCGTTGATGACTGTATCCGTTGCTTGGTTTAATTCATTGCCGTATTTTGTATGCATATACCATTCGTTCCAAGAATAAAAAAGCGGAAGTACGACCATCAGTCCTAGTGAGACCCACATTTTACGGCTCTCCCATACTTTTATTTTTTCAGCAGTTAATAGATTAAACATGTGGATTGCCTCCAGTTAATTGTAAGAAATAATCTTCCAGTTTTTGCCCAACTAGGTGGATACCATCCACAGGAACTTTTGCCTCTACCAATGCTTGATTGATGGCTGCTACTTGGTCAATTCCTTCAAAAAGCTGGATAACACGGCTAGATTGGACAAAATAATCCCTATAACCAAGAGAGTCGAGAACCGTTACTGCTTGTTCCGTCGCCGAAGTGTCAATTTTTATAAATTGACGAGATTCTTGTGCCAATTCTTCTTTCGATAATTCTTTGATCAAGTGTCCTTCATGCAAAATACCATAGTGAGTGGCGATCTGTGACAATTCATCTAGCAAGTGGCTAGAAAGCAAGACGGTGATGCCCCGTTCTTTTACCAAACGTTGGATGATTTCTCGCATTTCTGCCATCCCTGCTGGATCCATCCCATTCGTCGGTTCATCCAAAATCAAAAATTCTGGATTCGTGATCAGTGCATTTGCAATAGCTAAACGCTGGCGCATACCTAAAGAGAAATTCTTTGCTTTCTTTTTCCCTGTATTTTCCAATCGCATCATTTTCAGCAGGTCTTCGATTTCTCTATCCGACACACCGCCGTTCGCTGCTTGGATACGTAGGTTATCTCTTGCAGTTAATTCTGGATAAAGAGCAGGGGTTTCAATCGATTGACCCATACGTCGTCTTGCTGCCTGCAAATCCGTCGTTCCAAATAATTCGATCGAACCTTCATCAATCGAGATCAAACCCATAATAGTTCTCATAAAGGTAGACTTACCCGCTCCATTCTCCCCAATCAAACCATAGATCATTCCACGTTTGATTTCGATCGATACTTTATCTAATGCTTTGGCAGCACCGTATTTTTTGGTTATACCAGTTGCTTTCAAGACCGTTTCATTTCCAAAATCCATACTTATCCTTCTTTCTTATTGATAAGTGAAGTATAGTTGACGGGTATAAAGAAAGCAGCCAGAAATGTATAAAGAAAGCGTAAATTTTCCAATTGAATTTCAAGAAAAATCAGACTGTCTCGCAGACGTGGTTGCGTTGTCTGCCAATCAAAGAGCGCACCAAACAGTGCTAATCCAAGTGGACTGGCCACCATGGTAATCGTTGTTATCGTTGACATCAGACGTCCTTGTATATGCGTTGGAACTTCTCGCTGAAGCTAGACCATATAAAAAGCAAAAGAAAACATTAATCCTTAAAAACGGACTTATGAAAAATAATACATGCCGTTTGGGATTTACAATTAGCTACCAAATAAGAGGTTATGACAAAAGACTTTTCACAATCCCTTCTTCCGAATAAACGGTGTTCTCCTGCCAACTCCTCGGTCACAAGTCACAATCTTCATCAAACATGAGAAGCGATTTTTGTAAATTCCTTCTTATTTCTTGAAGCTGACCACTTCTGTCACAACCTCAGAAGCGGATAAATAATATTGTTTGAAGATACTTGATCTTTTTCCCGTTTGTTTATAGATCGAATGATATTATAGACCAAGAATCCTACCTATTAACATAGCTAAAAACACAAAAAAGGCACTTTCCAAATTGTGGAAAGTGCCAGAAAAGTTAGGATTAAGGTAACTGCGCTCAGCATTGCTTCGCCCAGTACGATTCTCGTAACTCGTGAACTCGAACGATAATCGCAATTAACGTTTTGAGAATTGTGATGCTTTACGAGCTTTCTTAAGACCTGGTTTTTTACGTTCGACCATACGTGCGTCACGAGTAAGTAAGCCAGCACGTTTAAGAGCTAAACGGAAGTCAGGATCAACTTCTAGCAATGCACGAGCGATACCATGACGGATAGCTCCTGATTGTCCAGCGTATCCTCCGCCGTTTACGTTAACAAATACGTCATATGCGCCTTTTGTTTCAGTAACAGCGAAAGGTTGATTGATTACTTCACGCAAGTCAGCATGTGGAATGTATTCTTCAACATCTTTTTTATTTACAGTAATTTTGCCAGTTCCTGGTACTAGACGTACGCGAGCAACTGCGTTTTTACGACGGCCTGTGCCGATATATTGAACTTGTGCCAATGAAATTCCCTCCTATTAGATTAAGTTTGTGATGTCTAAAACTTCTGGTTGTTGTGCTGCATGTGGATGTTCTGCTCCACCGTATACGTTCAATTTTGTAAATTGTTTGCGGCCTAAAGTGTTTTTAGGAAGCATACCTTTTACAGAAGTTTCGATCAAACGACGAGAATTTTTAGCACGCAATTCGCCAGCAGTGATTGATTTCAATCCTCCTGGGTAGTTGCTGTGACGGTAATAAATTTTGTCAGTCGCTTTTTTACCTGTTAATTTCACTTTGTCTGCATTGATGACGATGACGAAATCGCCAGTATCCAAATGAGGTGTGAAAGTTGGTTTATTTTTACCACGTAGTACAGATGCAACAACTGTTGAAAGACGTCCCAATGGAACATCAGTTGCGTCTACTACATACCATTTACGTTCTACTTCGCCTGGTTTGGCCATATATGTTGTACGCACGTTATTTTCCTCCAATTTAAGTTCTGATGTTTGACATACACTTCGAGTTTCCGGGGCTCTTTGTGGGGCAAACAATACCATTTAACATATTACCCGCTAATCTAGCCAATGTCAACGTTTTTCTGCTTGATTGAAAAATTTATATGAAACTTTACTTCTTTGTCTTTCTTTTATATAAAAGGGGCGTTTCCTGCCAAAATGAAAAACAAAAAGAGGCTGTGACAAAAGTCTTGTCACAACCTCTTTTTTTAAATAAACAGTGTTATCCTGCCAACTCCTCGGTCACAAGTCACAATATCCATAAAACATAAGAAGCTGTTTTTTAAAATTGTTTCTTGTGACTCGGAGCTGAACGGCAGGCTTACAACCTCTTGGTAAACGGTGTTCAATCAGCTGACCCTCGGTATTAGCTCAAAAAACGGCAAAATATGAGGAACTATTTTGACGTTTGTTTCTCTAATACTCAGGTCAAAACGCTGATTTCACAACCTCTTTTTCGGTCAAGTTCAACAACAGTTTTTACGCGTCGATCTCTGGCGCTTTGCCCAAATGAGCTTGGATCATCCAGATACGTTTTTCTGTGGCTGTTTTGAATTCGATAAAGATATCTTGTGTTGGATCGTCGCCTTCTTCTCCAGAAACTTCGATTCCTTTTTGGTAAAGATCTGCTAGATAACGATAGCCTGCAACAAGTGTTTCCAAACGTTCTGGAATAGTACGATCCCAGCGGCCAATTTCATCAGGGATTTTTGTGTTATCTGCAAATTCACGCAATGTAGAATAAGGTGAACCGTCTAATGTGATCAAGCGTTCGGATACTTCATCTAACTGAGCGTTCAAATCATCCATGAACTCATCCATCATTGGGTGCAATGTAAGGAAACCTGGTCCTCTCATGTACCAATGTGTTTGGTGAACAACAACAGACATTTGGCTTAGATCTGCAACTAATTGATTTAATACTTCTTTGGTTTGTTGGAATTTCATCTTTCATGCCTCCTAACATTTTCTTACACTTAAAATAATAGTAGACTTTCAATGAAAAGTACAACAAAATCATTTACCTGAGAACGATTTTCAGTTCGCTTTTTTATCCGTAAAGCCAATCATTTTTCAGAATCAGCTAATTCTTCTCGCAGTTGTGCAAATTGCTGATAAGTCTGTGCTAAATGCTTTTGTGTCGAAACAAATAATGGATAGATTTTCTGATATTTTTTATGATCAGTTTCTTGTACTCCAACTTGCTCTTTCAATTCTATCAATTCCTGTGCTTCACTGATACTTTGAATCTTTCCGATGCTTCGCCAGCCTAAAATCACAGCTCCTAATGCGGATGCTTCTGTGACAGTAGGGAAAACAAGCGGGTAACCCAGTACATCAGCCATCATCTGACGAAAAATCGGAGATTGAGCAAACCCGCCTGTAGCACGGATCTCTGTGAGCTGATTTTCTTGGCAAACTCCTTTTAAAATCCGATAAAGATTGAGACAGATCCCTTCTAGAATCGCCTTCATCATTTCTTTTTCTGTATGTTGCCGCTGTAAGCCGATAAAACTGCCAAACGCATCTGCGTCCCAAAGCGGTGCTCGCTCACCAAGCAAATAGGGATGAAAAATCAGACCATTGGCACCCGCTGGCACAAAAGCGATAGCCGAAAGCAGTGCGTCATATGGATTTTCTCCTTTTTCTTTAGCAGATTGAACGACTTCCTGTAAAAATGTATGCCCTGCCCAATCAAAGATGCCAGCACCATTGCTAGTCGCTCCTCCCACTACCCAATGTTTCTGATCCAGAACATAACAAAACGTCTCCATTTCTGGATGGAACTGAGGCTGAGTAGTAATAAAACGAAGTGCTCCGCTCGTTCCTACGGTCAAAGCGGCGATCGTATCACCAAAAGCACCTAACCCTAGATTAGAAAGCGGCCCGTCTGCCCCTCCCAAAACAAATGATATATCATTTGGCAAACCTAGTTCTGCTGCTGTTTTTGATGGTAGACCTGTTACTTGATAGGTGGAAGGAAAGACTTGCGGCAATTGCTCTATTCGAATGTTCAAGTAGTCAAGCACTTCTTCTGCCCATTGGAATTCATGGATATCAAAATATCCAGTTCCTGAAGCTGTTCCGTAGTCGCTGATCAGTTCGCCAAACAATCTATAAAAGATATAGTCTTTGATACCGACAAAATAAGCAGTTTTTTTGAATAATTCAGGTTGGCTGTTTTGCAGCCACTTGATTTTGTTCAATGGTGTCATTGGATGAATCGGCGTCCCAGTCTGCCGATAAAATTCTTTGCCAAGCACGGTATATTTCAGTTTTTCTGCTTCGTCCGCTGCTCGGTTATCTGCCCAAGTGATCATTCGAGATAACGGTGTTTTCTCTTCATCCAACAATATCAGGCCATGCATCGCAGAGGAGAAGGAGACAAATTGAATGATTGTGTCTGAAGGCAACTGTTTAATTACTTCTTTTATAACGGTGCAGACACCTTGAAAGATCAATTCCTGATCTTGTTCTGCCATCCCTTGTGTTTCTTGGATCAAAGGGTAGCGAAAATAAGCGGATGCTACTTCTTGGGCTTCATCTGTGAAAGCAACTGCTTTGGTTTGTGTGGTTCCGATATCTAATCCGATTGAAACGTTCATTTTTTCACCTCAAATTTTATGTATGTACAAAAATTTAGTTTAAGCTTGCGTATCTTGGTTTTGAAAAGGGGGAGATGGCGTGTTACTTTATTTTATCATTGGTTGCTGTATCGGATCATTTTTATGTTTAACCGCCCAGCGGATTCCGTTAGGTCACTCTATTATTTATCCTAGATCTCATTGTGTCAAATGCTGTCGTTCGCTTTCTTGGTATGAATTGATTCCGATTCTCTCGATCATCGTCCAACGATTTCGCTGCCGCTATTGCAGGTGTCGGTTGCCCTTCTACTATTTGTTGGCAGAAGCCTTATGTGGTGGTCTTTTTGTCTGGTTCTTTACTTTTTCTTCTGCAAGAAATTATTCGACGTTCATATGGATGCTTTCGGCTTTGCTATTTTCGTTGATGGATTTATTTTACTTCATGGTCCACTCTCACACGCTATTCTGTTCTTGGGCAATTTTATGGATTTTTTGGTTGCAGGTCGGCGTCTTCCAATGGCAAAGTGTGCTGTTAACGTTTATCGTAGGCGGTGTGTGCCTTCGCTATGGTCAATCCTATCTCGGAGCTGGTGATACTCTGTTGATGCTTTCTTGGAGTGGTGGCTTGTCTCTGGAAGAGTTGCTTCAGATCTTGTTTCTTGCTAGTCTGTTTGGAATATCCGTTTTTTCTGTTTACTTTATCTGTCATAAAAAAAAGATGGAAAAACTGCCTTTCATTCCTTTTTTGAGCAGTGCGTTGCTGATCGTCCTTCATCTTAGGTATTGAAAAAAGGTTGTGACAAACGACTTGTCACAACCTCTGATATACGGTGTTCCATAAGTAGCTTTTTCGGCTTCTTATTTCTTGACGCCCCAATGTCGACGAAGGAAACCTGCACGTCCAGAACCTTCTCGATAAAGATTGTAATGGAGCTTGTTTTTCTTGTAATAATCCTGATGGTAATCTTCTGCAGGATAAAATTCGCTTCTTGGTTCGATTTTTGTCACGATTGGCTTATCGAATCGCCCGCTGTCTTGCAATGCTTGTTTTGAACGCTCTGCAATATTTCGTTCTTCTTCATCATTATAGTAGATCACTGGACGATAAGAATCACCGCGATCAGCGAACTGTCCTAATGCGTCAGTCGGATCGGTTTGCTGCCAATAGATTTCCACCAACTGATCATAAGAAATAACTTCTGGATCATATTCGATCTCTACTGCTTCTGTATGCCCTGTTGTGCCTGTTGTTACTTGTTCATAAGTTGGATTTGGTACATGCCCGCCAGTATAACCGGATGTCACAGAAATGATCCCTGGCTGCTCTTCAAATGGTTTGACCATACACCAAAAGCATCCGCCTGCGAAAACTGCTTTTTTTGTCATATAAAATCCTCCTTTTTTCTCATCATACCTTGATTTCCAAAAGGAGGATAACGTTTTGCTTGTGACAGAAAAAACGGAAACTATTATATACGTGATACGGCTTCTGATAAATGCCAAAACGAACGTACTTGATCAAAAACGGTTAAATCAGGAATCACATATTCAGCAGAAGGAAGATTTATGTTTTCACCTATTCCCAATACATGCATGTTACCAGCCAAAGCTGCTTGACAACCAGCTTCTGAATCTTCAATGACCAAGCATGCATTTGGCGGTACATTCAATTGCTGTGCTCCTTTGAGAAAAACTTCTGGATCAGGTTTTGCTTTTGATACTTGCGTGCCGTCAATAAGGACATCAAAATAACTTGTCAAATTCGTTTTTTCTAAAATGAGGCGTGCATTTTTGCTTGCTGATCCCAATCCGATCTTGATGTTTGTTTTTTTCAAGTACTCAAGAACAGCTATTGCACCAGGCAAAACGGATGTTTCATCCATTTTTTGAATCGCTTGAAGATATAGATTGTTTTTTTGCTCAGCAAAGGCTGATTTCTCTTTTTCTGAGAATTTCTGTTCCATTTTTCCAAATGACAGCAATCGCTCTAGTGACTCGGTTCTGGATATTCCTTTCAGTTGCTCGTTTTCTTTCTCAGTGAATGGAATGGACAGCTGGTTAGCTAAAACCAGCCACGCTTCGTAATGATAACGAGCTGTGTCTACAAGAACGCCATCTAAATCGAATAGTGCTGCTTTGATTTTCATCGATTACCTCCTTGAAAATGAACGACTTGAAGTAAAGATGCGATGTTTTTAGCTGTGCGATGAAGATTATCAGTGGCTTGCTGTAAAGCTTCTTGTAAAGGCACAGCTGCAGGAAGGATCGGAAAAACGGCCGAAATGCCAACATCTGCTGCTTTTTCGCTTCCTTTACCAACACTTCCGCAAATAGCTATCACAGGAACGCCCTCTGGTACTCTTCTAGCAATCCCAACTGGCGCTTTTCCTTTTAGACTTTGTCCATCTAGACGTCCTTCGCCTACGATTACGAGGTCTGCTTGCTGTACCCGTTTATCGAACTCCAGTAAATCCAATACGTAGTCGATGCCAGAGACTATTTTCCCTGAAGCAAATGCTAACAGTCCTGCACCCATTCCACCACCAGCACCACTGCCCGATGCCTCGATTACTTGAGGGGCAAATCTCATATAAAAATCATGCATGGCTTGGTCAGCCACTGCTAATTCATTTTCTTTCAAGCCTTTTTGTGGTCCGAAAACAAAAGAAGCGCCTTCTTTTCCGCATAAAAGATTAGTAACATCAGTAATGACAGTGATTTTGGCTTTAATCAGCTCAATAGGCACGTTCGTTTTATCAACTGTAGCAATTTTACCTAGATTTTCTCCCAGTGCTTCTACTTTTTGATTATCTTGATCATAAAAAGCATAACCTAGACCTTCCGCCAATGCCGATGATGATGTGTCGAACACCTTGTTGCAACAATTGTCGTATCAGTTCTCCTACTCCTCGCGTGGATAACCTAAGTGGCTGTCGTTGGTTTAGTGGGACATCTTTCAATCCGACGATTTCTGCCATTTCAAAAATCGCAGTTTGACCGTCTGAAGCGTACTGGATTTCTTTGTTTTTGCCAAATGCATTAGTAACGACTGCTGTTTGCCGCTTCAACCTTAAACTGTCTGCTAATGATGAAACCGTTCCTTCTCCTCCATCGCCTATAGGTAGCAGATCATATTCAGCCTGAACAAAAACTTCTTGAAAACCTGATTGAATGGCTTGTGCTGCCTCTAAGGCTGTCAGACTTTCTTTGAAAGAATCTGGCGCAATCAGAATACGCATTATTTTCCCCTCCGTTCCAAGATCAGTTCTTTTTCCAGCTGGTATTGGTCTCCATTGACAAAAATAGGTAATGTTTCTTTCGTCTCTTTTTTTATTACTATTTGTTTTTTTGTCAAAACAAATAGTAACCTGTGATTTTTCCAAATAAAAGGAAAAGAATTTTTTTCCCATGCTGAAGGAAGTCTTGGAGAAATAGAAAGAGTTCCATTCGTTACTGTAATACCTGAAAAACCAAATATAACTGCTAGCCATAGTGCTCCTAATGAAGCAGCATGAATTCCGTCATCTGATGAATGCGGATCTGGTCCTAAATCAATCAGGCACGCTTCTTGGAATAAATGATACGCCCATTCCATTTCTTGGATACGGCAAGCCTCTATGGCGTGAATCGCTTTACTCAACGATGAGTCGTGGATCGTTTTGTTTTCATAGTAATGCAAATTCTTAGAAACGATTGGTTGAGAAAAATACTCAGGTAATAAGTATAACAGCATGACAAGATCTGCTTGCTTGCTGACTTGGAGTTCATTTACTTCGCTACGGGCATAATCAAGTAAAATAGACTGGCTGCCAGGACGTTCTTTGTAAGTGGTCAAATCAATAACTGGCTTACTGAGATACGTGTCATCTTGCGGAATCAGCTGTTCTTTGTTAGGCACTGGCAAATATAACTTGTCTAAAAAATTTTGACATTCTTTCAAAAAAAGCGGATCGCCAGCTTGATATTTAACAGCTAAGGCCACATTATAATGCGCCAGATAGTTCGTATATGCATTATTGTCGATATATTCTGTGTATTCATCTGGACCAATGACTCTGTGTATCTCTAAATGATCATCGACTTTTACAGCTCTGCTCAGCCAAAAAGCTGCTGTTTCATGAATGAGCGTTTTTCCCTTTGGTGTTAGTATCAAATCTTAGACAGCTTTTCGTAGAGACAAGAATAAATTAAACTTATCTACGAGAGGATGAATTTTTATGACCCGATATGAAGAAAATTTTAAACAAATGATTGTTGAACTGAATCAAACTGGACGTTCTGTTCGAGGGTTAGCGAAAGAATATGGCTTATCTGAAGCAACGATTTACAAATGGAAGAATTTATATTTACCTGATCAGTCCACAGGACTGACTGGAAAAGAAGTAGCTGAACTGAGAAAAGAAAATGCTCGTTTAAATGAGGAACTTGAAATCTTAAAAAAAGCCGCAGCCATATTCTCTCGGAAAACCTAAATTCGCTTGTTCAATTTATTGAAAAATGGTGTAAGGATTACACTGTTTCTTTGTTGTGTCGGTTATTAGAAATCCCTAGAAGTGTCTATTATTTTTATAAGAATAAACCGTTGACAGCTACAGAAATCAGAAATAATAAGTTGAAAAAGAAGATTTCAACAATTTTTTTACGAATAAACAACGCTATGGTGCCACAAAGATCCATCAAGTTTTATTAAAAGAAGGGATTTCAGTATCTCTTAAACATGTCCAAAAGCTAATGAAACAATTAAATTTAAGGTCGATTGTAGTTAAAAAATATAGACCTCAAAGGTCTAATAAACCGATCATTTCAAAAGAGAATCTCTTAAATCAGGACTTTTCTACTGAAACGATCTGTGAGAAATGGGCAGCTGACATTACGTACATTCCTACTAAGAAAAATGGTTGGTGTTACTTATCTTCAATCATGGATTTACACACGAAAAAAATTATTAGTTATACATTTTCAAAACGAATGACTGTGGATTGTGTCATTCAAACATTGAATAAAGCAAAAATACATTATCACATTCCAGAAGGAATGATTCTACACACTGACTTGGGCAGCCAATACACAGCAAGAGAAGTGGAACAATGGCTTAAAACCAACAAAATAAGGCATTCTTATAGTAGAAAAGGAACACCTTATGATAATGCTGGAATCGAATCTTTCCATGCCTCATTGAAAAAAGAAGAAGTCTACACGACTAGCTACTCAGATTTTGAAGAAGCAAATCGAGCGCTATTTAGCTACATTGAAGGATTTTATAACCGAAATCGAATCCATAGCTCGATTCACTATCTAACCCCACAGGAATTTGAAGAATTAGCAAAAGAAAAAATGGCTTAACCGTCTCTACTAAAATGTGTCCAAGATATTGACTCAAATCCACTAACGCTTTTCTGGGCTTGGGCAATACTTTTCTTAAACGGGTCTGTTTGCTGAAGAGAGGTAGAGAGCACGATGATCTTCTCCAGCGTAAAGGACGTATTTTTTCTGATCTTTTCTGAAAAGGAAGCGGTGATCCGGCGATTTTTTGCTTGGAATACACCTGCTTTATTGAATTTAGCTGCAATCCCAATATCAATTTTACTTTCTGTTGTCTGGTAGGATGCACTGATCAAATCGTCACCAAATACTCGCAGTTCTTTTTCAACCAACTGCTGTGTACCAAAATTGGTTTGCTGTCCATCGATACCCGTTTTCACATCTACTTGGCAGTCTTCGGTCAACGGCTTGATGACCACTTTCAGGGCTGCCTGATGGAGATTATTTTGATCAGCAACACGACAAGTAATGACTTCCACTTTTTTTCCTTGAGCAGTTTCAATGAGCGCATAGCGTTTAAGCTCTCCCATTTCTAAATCTAGTGCCCGCTCGTATGCAAGAACTTTCATCGTCTCAAGAGAAAAATGTTCACCGTCGATTTTTATTTCCCATCTGATGACATCTGGAAGATTCACTAACTCGGCTGATTCTGCTCCTAAAGGTCGGTTATATACACCAGCTGCAAACATTCCCCTTACTTGATTCCGATAGTCTTCCTCCTGGCTTCCTCTGATACCAAAAAATCCATTTCCAATGGTCATCTGACTCGCATACTTATTGATATACTCTAAATCAAATTGTTTTTCTTCTACTTTCATAAGGTAATAACTTCTCCTGTTTCTGCCGAACGATATAAATTTTCCACCAGATTCTGGATGACATATCCTTGCCAGCCATCTGCAATCATCTGAGTCTGGTCACCGAGCGCCCGATTCACAAAATGATCCATACTTAGTTCATGTGGGTCATTAACTGGTGTGGTCTTTTGTAAGGAAACCAGCTTTCCATCTACATCTTCGAATAGTTCGCCTGGATACAGATTAGCACCTGCCTGATCGCCACAAAAAGCCACATTCAGTTTGTCTTCTCTGACATTCAAAGCAAACGAAGTATTCAGTTGGATGATCTTGCCGTTTTCTAATTCCAGTGTGCCAAAAATTGCATCTTCTACTGTGAATTTGCTTGGATCCCATTTCCCGAATTTCCCTGAATTTTTTTCGTACCAATTTTTTGGAAGCTGTACGCCCGAACGTTTTTTACTTTAGGAAATCCAGTAATATACATCGCTGTATCAAGCATGTGAATGCCATAATCGATCAAAGGCCCGCCTCCTTGAAGTTCTTTGTCGATAAACGTTCCCCAGCCTGGAACACCAGACCGACGAAGCGCATTCGCTTCTACGTAATAAATATCCCCGAGAACATCAAGATAATTCTTGATCATTGTTGCTTCGTCAGAAAAACGATGCTGGAATCCATAAGCCAAAATCTGCCCGTTTTTATCGGCTGTCTCTGCCATCTTTCTTGCTTGATCAGCTGTCATAGCTGGTGGTTTCTCGCACATCACTGAAGCATTAGCTTCGAGGGCAGCCAATACATGTTCGAAGTGAAAGCGATTGGGTGTACAGACACTCACGATATCGGGAGAAATCTCATTCAGCATTTGTGTAACTGATGTATACGCATGAGAAAATCCTGTACGTCGGCAAAAGTCTTCTGCTCGCTGGCTGACTGGATCAACCACAGCGGCCAATTCTAAGACATCTGATCTTTTTTGATAATAAGCAGCATGTACTTTTTCTGCTACTTGTCCAGCGCCTATGATTGCTACTTTCTTCATTTATTTCTCCCTCCTTTGCTTATTTACTTATTGTTTTTCTTTCTCTAAATCATTTAAATGACGCGCTGTTTCCAGACAGTTTTTCAAGTATTGCAATGATTCCTGATAAATTTTCACTTCATTTTCTCCTCGCAAACGACATTCATATACCATATAACCTTCATACTCATTTTGAAGTAGCGTTTGAAAATGGCGAGTAAAATCAATTGCGCCAGATCCTGGTTGGTAGCGATGATTATCTGCTAAATGGATATGACCCACATACTCTTTTTGCGTAGTCAATGCTTTTGAAATATCATCTTCTTCAATATTCATATGATAAAAATCAGCGATGATCTGCACATGTTTCAATTGATTAGAGTCAATATAATGACGCGCATCCGCTAACAAATTGATCATATGGTCTTGGTATCGGTTCAAAGGCTCCAAATAAATAACCGTACCTGTTTCTTCGGCTACTTTATCTAAATAACGAAGTGATTCGCTGACTGCTTTATAGTCTCCTTCTTTGCTTCGGGGTGAAACCATCGGCGGTAATCGATAAGTGAACATTCCCCAAGCTGCTGGGATAACGATTCCTTTGCCGCCAACCTCGCTTAGTGCACGCAAAATCTCAGCAATTTGACGTACACCATTAAGACGCCGTTCTTCGATGAAGTCACCGATCCACCCATCGTATCCGTTACAAGCTGTCACTACTGGGATCCCTGTTTCTTTGATTGCCTGTTTGACTGTGTCGATATTTTCTATTAACAACTTACCATCGATTTCGTATTCTTCAAATCCACAGTCTTTGATAAATCTAAATTTTTCTAAAATGTCTCTTGGGAAAAATGCTTGATCTTGCGTACCGAATTTCATTGTTCTCCTCCTTGTACTTGAACACCCATTTTGATACTTTTTTCTGGGTGCTGATCTACATAACGCATGTAAGCTTCTGCGCTTTCTGCAAATGGCACAACTGGATCAATGATTTCTTCACAATCCAAGTAACCGTTCATCAATAATTCCCAACATGTGTCCTCGATTCGTTTACGGTTCCATCTTGGGTAATCTGGGTTTGGTTCACTAGATGCTCGAGCAAAGACGATTTTTGCATTATTGAAATGTGCTTCGCGACCAAGATTAAACCCAGCTGGAAAAGGTTTAGCAAAGGCAACATAAGAAATGATCCCGCCATAGCCGATCCCTCTTAAAGAAGCTTGTAATGCGGCAGCACTGCCACTCGTTTCAATAACTGAATCTACTCCACGTTTATCTGTCAATTCCTTTAGACGAAAACCGATATCTGCTTTCATAGGATCTAGCGTGTAATCGGCACCGTATTTTTCTGCTAATTCTCTACGCTGCGCTATGGGATCGATCCCAACGATGGTAGTAGCACCTGCTTTTTTAGCTAATTGAATCGCAATTTGCCCGATAGCGCCTAAACCGAAAATTGCTACAGCATCACCTGCTCGAACATGTGCTTCCCGGATACCACCTAAAGCGAATTGAGCAGGATCGTAACATACTGCATTTTTCCATTGATCCAACCGATCAAGTTTACGTAGTTTATAATTATCAACACCGTTTGTAATTAGTGTTTCACGAATGGGTCCATAAGTGCAGACTAACTCTCCTTTTTGATACTCTGTCACCAAACTGCCCGTTTCTTCGATCGTACCGACAATCATATTTCCTAATTGAAATTCGCCAAATACCACACCGCGTTGGCTTCCTTCTTCTCTTGGCAAGAATAGGCGCCATTCTTCTGAAAATTCTTCATCGATAAATGGACTTAATCCTCTAAAGTCGACAATTTCTGTTCCTGGTTTTGGAGTAGCGAAAATTACTCGGATACGTACTTCGTTCTTTTCGATCTCACGGTCTTCGTAATCTTTGAATCCGGCTATTCTTGGTTCTAATGCAACTAATTTTTTCATCTTTTCTTTCCTCTTTCTTTTCTTTTTATCCTTTTACGCCGCCTTCGACTAAATCCCCTTTAATGAATCGTTCAGATAACGCATACATAATGATGACTGGTAAAGCGGTCACCAATGAAGCGGCCATCATTCGTCCCCAAATGTAGTCTGGTGTACTGAATAATGTGTTCAAACCGATTGGTAAAGTAAATTTTTCGAAGGTCGACAGGAAAATCGAAGCAAATAAATAATCATTCCACGAAACCATAAAACAATAAACGAAGACAGAAATGATTCCAGAAATAGCCAATGGTATAATGATCCGAATAATGATTTGGATCCGGCTAAGACCATCGATCATTGCTGCTTCTTCAATATCAGTCGGAATCGTGTCAGAATAACTTTTTAGCATGAATATCGCAGTAGGAAGTGTTTGAACGACCATCGTGATAATCAGTGCTGTATTGGTATCATACAAACCTAGACTGGAAATGATTTTAAATAATGGAACAACGATCAAAATACCGGAAAACATATAGACGGTATAAAAGCTAGCATTGATTTTCGAGCGAGCTTTGAAGCGTAGTTTTGACAAAGCGTATGCCCCGCTGATCCCAATCACTACTGCAGTTACGGAGGCTATCGAGGAGATCACTAAACTATTTTTGAAATACATGATGAATGGAAAAATCTCAGCATTGAAAATATCCTGATAATGTTCAAAAGTCCATTCTTTCGGAAAAATAGTTTGTGTCGTTGCAATTTCTTGTGAATCCTTGAATGATGTCATCAGCATGATCAAAAATGGAAACAAATTGACAGCTAATAGCAACAAAATCGTCGCGTAAAATAAGATTTTCCTGCTCTTTTTATTTTTCATTTCAAGTCCACCTTCTTTCGTGAGAGCAAGACGACCGCTGCAATAATGATGAACAATAGAATCGATATAGCTGCTGCTTTTCCAAGATCATTGAACGCAAAGGCTGTCTGATACAAATAAACGCCTAAGATATTGACTTTATTCGTCAGTAGATAGACATCTGTAAACATATAGAACATCCAGATAGATCTTAAAACAATCACAGTTGCTAGTACTGGTTTGATTGCCGGCAGTGTCACGATCTTGAACTTCTGCCAAGCATTTGCACCGTCCATTTCAGCTGCTTCATAAAGCGTTTTGTCGACTGTTTGCAAAATAGCCAAAAATGAAATAAACGCATACGGATAGTATCTCCAGATCGCAAACAAAACGACCATAAAGAAGCTAGCAACTGGCTGGTCGAACCACAGCGGTGCTTCGTTGAAAAGCTGCAACCTATCTACTAACAGATCATTGACGATTCCATAACTATTATTGAACATATATTTCCAAGCAAAAATCAAAGAAATAGATGGCGTAACATAACTTAATAAAATCAGTGAACGCACCGTTTTCCTAAATCTGAACTTGCGGTTAAGCAAAATAGCTACGGCTAATCCTAAAGCTGTACTGCCTGCTACAACTAAGAATGTGTAAGCAACTGTTAAACCTAAAGAACGATAAAATTCACTATCACTTAAAATTTCAAGATAATTGCTTAATCCGATAAAAACGGCGTCTAAGTTAGGATTCAGCGGCATATCGAAAAAACTGATCTGAATATTGGAAAGCATTGGAATCAGCACTAAAACAGCTAATAAAAGCATGCTTGGTGCTAAAAGTCCCATGGCTAATTTTAAGTCAGAATGTTTCCTTGGACGATTCATTGAAACCTCCCCCTGATAATCTGCCAATAGCTATCTACTTTTTTCGAACACCATTGGCAGAACTTCTTGTTATTTCGTATTTTTTTGTGCGTCAGCTAAAGATTGATCGACATCTTCGTTTCCGACAGTTACTTGGTTCACTGCTTTTCCGATCACACCTGAGCTTGTGATATCTCCCATTTTCGTGAAATTCTTTTCCCCGACTAGTCCAAAGACTTGTACTTCATCAAAAGCACTAGCAATCTCAGATGGCAGCTCGCCAAAAGACTTGATGACTTCATTTTCTTTGTAACCATCCAGTTCGACTACTTGTTTATTCACTGGTTGAGCACCACCAGGAGACATCAAGACCCACTTTTCCATGTTTTTCGGTTGAGATAAGAAAGCTGTGAATGCTTCAGCAGCCTCTTTTTGTTTCTCGTCTAGACCAGAAGAAATCGTCAATCCAGATACTGTGCCATAGACAGCTTGATCTTCTTGTGTTGGGATAGCAAAACCGATATTTTCTGAGTTCCCCGCTTCATAAACAGAAGGCAAAATGTAAGTTGAATAGATTGCCATTGGTGCTGTTCCATTCATGAAAGCATCTTTGATTTCTGTCACATCATTAGAGCCTGGCATCGTGTATTGGGATAAGTTTTGATAAAACGACAATGCTTCTCTCATCTTTTCCGTATCGATCGTTACCTCGCCTTCATCATCCAAAACATTTGCTCCATTTGACAAAGCAAATTGAGAGAACGCTTGCTCACTCATTGTTCCTTCAGCAGTAGGCATAGCAATTCCATATTGTTTATTCTCTTTATATGTGAAATGTTGAGCAATTTTTAAAATATCATCCCAATTTTCTGGTTCTGAAAAACCAGCTTCTGATAATTTTTCTTTGTCATACCAAATACCTTGAACCCAGCCGCTAATTGGTGCAGCAATATAGCTTTTTCCATCTTCTGAACGAACAAGGTTTTTGGCTCCGTCATAATAATTATCTTCTCCAGCTTCCTCGATAACGTTTTGGACTGCCGTCTGATCAATCAGTTCATCTTTATCCATCACTTTAGCAAAATCCTGACTGACTTCCATTACTTCTGGTAATTTACCGGAACGAGCTAACGTAACGATTTTCGTATTGAACGCTGATTCTTCTACCGGCACTTGCTTGATTTTGATGTCTGGATTTTCTTTTTCAAAATCAGCAACCAGTTCATTGATCACACTTAATCGTTCCTGTTCGACAGAAGAGTGCATGAATTGAATCGTTGTCTGTTGTGATTCGTTAGATCTTTGACTTTCACCACAAGCAGTAAGAAGAAATCCAGTAGCTAGCAGACAGGTAGTAACAATAATTTTTTTCATTTTTTTCCACCTCTTATTTTATTATTTTCAGCCACATATATTCATACGGCTGGAATATCAACTTTCGTTCTTGACTGCAATGGATAATTTGTCCAGAAAACAGGTCTAGGTAATCTCCTTTTGGTAAAAGATAACCTGCTGATTGATTGGAAAAATTATGGATAACTAAGACTTTCTCTTCCTTCGCTTCGCGAATAAAACTGATAAAAGAATCTGCTGAGTCCAGTAAGTAAATCAAACTATTCGGATGGAAGGCTTTTTCTTTTTTTCGAATAGATAGCATCTGGGTCAATTCACCATATACTGCTGTTCTTAATGGATCTGTCTGCAACTCTTTCTCAATATCTGCTAACAAAAATTTTTGCCGATTGATTTTTCGATTCTCTCCTGTTTTTTCTACGCCTTTGTAATCATTTCGACTTCCCATCACACTTTGAATATAAATTGCCGGCACGCCTGGTAACGTTACCAAAAATGAATGAGCTGCTAAAAAGCGTTTGCTTCTCCATTCCGTCGTATCTGTTGGAGAACTTAACGCATCTAGATACGTAGCGTTTATCTCATATGGACTGGTCGTTCCATCTGGGTTTTTCTTGTAGTTTACTCGGGCACCCTCTTTCTTCAGCTGTTCCACTAATTCAAGGATCGTTGTTTCTGGCAAAATACCTCGTACCGGATTCAATCCGATACCGTCATGGGAGGCTAAAAAATTAAAAAAAGTTATTTTTTTCGATGCGAAATCGATGGTTTTTAACCATTCTTTCAACTTACTTGTATTACCCGAACGAATCGCTTGAAGGGTCAAAGGTGGTAGCGAAAACTGATAGACCATCTGTGCTTCATTCCTGCCATCGCCAAAATAACTAATATTATCTTTATGTGGCACATTTGTCTCGGTGATCAATACCGTTCCTAGAGCTGCTTCATCAACGATTGCACGGAATAACTGAATAATCTTATGCGTTTCTGGCAAGTGTATACAAGAAGTTCCTAGTTCTTTCCATAAAAACCCCACAGCATCCAAACGAATAAATGAAGCGCCTTTTTCTAAGTAAAACAAAAGAATATCGATCATTTTCAATAAAACTTCTGGGTTTTTAAAATTCAAATCTACTTGATCTTCGCTAAAAGTCGTCCATACATGTTTTTCTTTCCCGTTTTTGTCGATGAAAGTTGTAAGTAGTGGACTAGTCCTTGGTCTAGTCACGCTGCTTGTATCTGTATCCAGTGGCAAATCAATAAAAAAATCTTTGTACGTATCATTCAAGTTTAAATATTCCTGAAACCAAGTACTTTCGGCAGACATATGATTGCAGACAAAGTCGAACATTAACCGTGTTTCGCTTCTCATTTCTTCTATATCTTCCCATGTGCCCAAACGGTCGTTGATTGCCTGATAATTTACAACGGAGAAACCATCATCAGATGTATATGGGAAAAATGGCAAGAAATGTACAACACTAAATGTATCTGCCAAATACTTTTGATAAAATTTCTTAAATGTACGCAAAGTTGGTTGCTGCTCTTCAAAAAATTGCTCCCCATAAGTAATCAAGAAAATATCTTCTTCGTCCCAATGCAGTTTGCCTGCCTGGCCTTTCTTCTGCTGATAATCACTGACTTTTTGTTCAATCATAGAGGCGGTTTTCTCAGCCAAATCTGAGTCGCGATAAATCGCTTGTAAAAGTTTTGTATACATCGGATTCCCCTTTCTTTTTTTGGGAGCGTTCCCAACGATTTGATCATATTATGGAAAACGCTTACTGTCAATAGCATTTTTTTAAATAATTTTGATATACAAAAAAATACAAATAAGAAAGCTTATGTATCAATAGTTAATAGCTTCTTAAAAAAATATGGTCTCTCATGATCATGCAAGCTATTCCTAAATTTTCAAAATCATAGACAAAAAAGAATGTCTATTGTACTATGGAATTATTCTAAAACGCTCCCAAAAAGGAGGTGCATATAAAATTGAAACCTACTATTTATGACATTGCGAACAAAGCCAATGTCTCCAAATCAACTGTCTCCAGAGTATTAAATAACCAGCCAAATATCTCTGATAAAGCAAAAGCAAGTGTACTTCAAGCAATCAAAGAATTGAATTATGAACCGAGCAAAATTGCAAGAGGACTGTCAGGAAATGGTTTTGACGCGATTCTAGCATTATCTCATCGTACTTCTCATACGACCTATGGCAATCCTTTTTTTTCAGATGTTATTCAATCCATTTCTGCCGTTTCTGAACAAAATAACTTCGACTTGATTCTACAAACGGCAAAAACACCAGAAGAAGAGCTAGAAAAATGCGCGAAAAAGATCCAAGAAAAAATGATTCGAGGAATTATTATTTTAAGCTCTACGATGGATGAAACACTTCTTTTTGAATTGGATCAATACAATATTCCTATTGTGGTAATCGGAAAAGTCGGAAACGACTACACGAACATCTACTCAGTGGACACGGATAATTTCCAGGATAGTTACGATTTGGTGGAAACACTGATCAAGAATGGACACCGTCATATCGGCTGTCTCCATGCTCCGACAGAAGTTTATGTATCCAATGATCGTCTCAATGGTTACCGTCAATGCTTATTTGATCATCACCTAGATATCCGTAATGAATGGATCATAGACGGCGGCTTTCGCTTAGAAGACAGCATGGCAGCAATGAATGATTTAATGAAGCTGCGAGAAAGACCAACTGCGATTTTTTCTACCGATGCATTAAAATCATTGAGTATTTACAAAGTTGCAGAACAAACTGGAAAGCAGATACCTGATGATCTTTCGATCGCAGGATTCAGTGATCCCTTATTGTCCTCCCTATTTTCGCCACAGCTGACTCGGATAGACATTCCAACAAATCAGTTAGGAATCAAAGCCACAGAACTTTTATTCCAATTGATCCATCACCAATACCCAGAAGAAAAAAGAATCATTCTTTCAACCGAGATTACTCTCACAGATTCGATCCAACAACAAGAAATGTAGGGCAGATTTATAAAAGAACAGAAACACTGAGGATAAGTCAGTTACTCTGTTCTTTTTTCAATCACTCACCCCCCATTACCCCCTCCCGGTATTTTAGCGGATTTTTCTTTATTTTCCATCTGTTTTAGATAGCTGTGGATAATTATAATGTTTGTGTTAAACTATTTTTTCCACAGGGAAGAAAAAACTATTTTTAACCACGTTGTGTATAAGTTTTTATAGTTCATTTTTTCAAACTCATTTACCCTTATTTCAATCCATGTTATTTGGGGATACTTATCTCTAAAACATAAATAGAATAACAGACATGTCTACTGGTTTTGTTTTATTCGAGGAATTATTCAATAATAGCTAGCAAAATATTAAAAATAACCGCTCTATCTTCCCATGAATTTATTTTGCATTCAAAAAATGATCTATCTTTACTTTTGTTGATTGACTTCTCTTGGAAGATGATCGTTCCGATACCTTAATGGGATACGAATCGATGTTGTTAAGATCCTTTCCCACTTTTCTTCTAGTTAGACAAATTATTTTAGAAAAACCAAAAAAGAGGTTGTGACAGTAATTTGTCACAACCTCTTTTGTAAAATATCTATTTTGTTTGATTGTTCATTGCGTCTTCTGCAGCCATTTGTGCTTCAATATCTGAAATACTGTAGACATTTTCGCTTGCTACACCGACTTCTTTTGGTTCCATGTCACGGTAACGTTGCATACCAGTACCAGCTGGGATGATCTTACCGATGATAACATTTTCTTTCAAACCAAGAAGAGGATCTTTTTTACCGCGGATCGCAGCATCCGTCAAGACACGAGTTGTTTCTTGGAATGATGCAGCAGATAAGAAACTATTTGTTTCTAATGATGCTTTTGTGATACCTAGCAAGACAGGTCGAGAAGTTGCAGGAACGCCTCCTGAGACTAGCGTATTGTAGTTTTGATCTTTAAAGTCTGCGATGTCTAATAATGTACCTGGTAAGATATCTGTATCACCTGGATCCATTACACGAACTTTACGCAGCATTTGACGAACCATTACTTCGATATGCTTGTCGCCGATTTCTACCCCTTGCATACGGTAAACACGTTGTACTTCACGAAGCAAGTAGTTTTCAACAGATAATACATCGCGAACTTGCAACAATTGTTTTGGATCGATTGATCCTTCTGTCAATGGCGCACCACGGTGGATCATATCGCCTTCTGCTACTTTCATACGTGCTGTATAAGGAACAGTATACGTACGTGTATCTGTTTTTCCTTTGATTGTTACTTCTTTGGTACGTGTTGCAGGATCTTCTGAGATATCGATGACATCCCCTGTTACTTCTGTGATCACTGCTTGCCCTTTCGGATTACGTGCTTCAAAGATTTCTTGGACACGAGGAAGACCTTGAGTGATATCGTCTCCGGCAACCCCACCCGTATGGAATGTACGCATCGTCAACTGAGTACCAGGTTCACCGATTGATTGAGCGGCGATCGTACCAACTGCTTCTCCGACTTCAACGTCAGAGCCAGTTGCAAGGTTGCGTCCGTAACAATGTTTGCAGACACCATGTTTTGTATTACATGTGAAGACAGAACGGATTGTCACTGTTTCGACACCTGCATCAACGATTTGTTTTGCGATGTCTTCGGAAATCAATTGGTTTCCTGCAATGATCAATTCATTTGTTTCAGGATGACGTACTTCTTTACGAGTGTAACGTCCCACTAAACGATCTTCTAATGATTCGATGATTTCATTTCCTTCACGGATTGCTTGGATTTCAAGACCTCGGTCAGTACCGCAATCTTCTTCACGAATGATTACATCTTGGGCCACGTCAACCAGACGACGAGTCAAGTAACCTGAATCGGCAGTCTTCAAGGCTGTATCGGTCATCCCTTTACGAGCCCCGTGAGTTGAGATAAACATTTCCAAGACGGATAGTCCTTCACGGAAGTTCGAAATGATTGGCAATTCCATGATTCGACCATTAGGAGCGGCCATCAAACCACGCATTCCGGCAAGCTGTGTAAAGTTGGAAATGTTCCCACGAGCTCCAGAATCAGACATCATGAAGATTGGGTTTTTCGCTTCCAAACCTTCCATCAGTTTTTGTTGGATGCTGTCTTTTGCAGCGTTCCAAACAGCAATGACACGTTCATAACGTTCATCATCTGTAATCAGACCACGACGGAATTGTTTTGTAATAGTTTCAACTTGTTTATGGGCATTTTCAATGATTTCTTGTTTTTCATTCAGTACACTGATGTCAGCGATCCCTACTGTGATACCGGCATGTGTTGAATGTTTATACCCTAAGTCTTTCATACGGTCAAGCATCTTAGAAGTTTCTGTTACTTTGAATCGTTTGAAGACTTCTGCGATGATGTTTCCTAAGTTTTTCTTCTTGAACGGTAATACTAATTCTTGCTCTTTGATATGTGCAGGAATATCAGTACCAGCTTCAACAAAGTATTTGTCCGGTGTTTGGACGGTCAAGTTGAAGTCTGTTGGTTCATTCAGATAAGGGAATTCAGGAGGCATGATCTCGTTGAAGATGATCTTACCAACTGTTGTGATCATCGTACGTTCTTTTTGCCATTCAGTAAATGGTTTTTCACCTAATGAGTTAGGGTTCACACCGATACGTGAATGTAAATGAACATATCCGTTGCGCCATGCGATAACGGCTTCGTTTTGATCTCTGAAGACCATTCCTTCGCCTTCGCGTCCTTCTTCTTCCATTGTCAAGTAGTAGTTACCTAGAACCATATCTTGAGAAGGAGTAACAACTGGTTTACCATCTTTAGGGTTCAAGATGTTTTGAGCAGCTAACATCAACATACGTGCTTCTGCTTGTGCTTCTTCATTCAATGGCACGTGGACAGCCATTTGGTCTCCATCGAAATCGGCATTATAAGCTTCACATACAAGTGGATGCAAACGGATTGCGCGTCCTTGTACTAAAACTGGTTCGAATGCTTGGATACCAAGTCGGTGAAGCGTAGGTGCCCGGTTCAGCAATACTGGGTGTTCCTTGATTACGTCTTCTAAAACATCCCATACTTCGTCTTCTTGACGTTCGATTTTACGTTTCGCATTTTTGATGTTTGAAGCTAGTTCGCGTTGAACAAGCTCACGCATCACGAATGGTTTGAATAATTCGATAGCCATTTCTTTTGGAAGTCCACATTGGTACATCTTCAAGAAAGGTCCAACAACGATAACAGAACGACCGGAGTAGTCGACACGTTTACCTAGCAAGTTTTGACGGAAACGACCTTGTTTCCCTTTCAACATATGAGAAAGAGATTTCAATGGGCGGTTACCTGGTCCAGTAACTGGACGTCCGCGACGACCGTTATCGATCAATGCATCTACTGCTTCTTGCAGCATACGTTTTTCATTTTGAACGATGATTCCAGGTGCATTCAAGTCTAACAAACGTTTCAAACGGTTATTACGGTTGATTACACGACGGTAAAGATCATTCAAGTCACTTGTTGCAAAACGTCCACCTTCTAATTGAACCATTGGGCGTAAATCTGGTGGAATAACAGGGATAACGTCCATAACCATCCAGCTTGGTTGATTTCCTGAAGCGCGGAATGCTTCTAAAATATCCAAACGGCGGATTGCACGTGTACGTTTTTGTCCTTGTGCAGATTTCAATTCTTCTTTCAATTCGGCTGCTTCTGCATCTAGATCAACATTATCAAGTAATTGTTTGATCGCTTCTGCACCCATAGCAGCTTGGAATTCTTGTCCATATTGTTCACGTTTTTCGCGATATTCGCGTTCTGTCAACAATTGTTTTTTCTCTAAATTCGTATTTCCTGGTTCGATGACTACATATGAAGCAAAATAAATGATTTCTTCCAAAGCGCGTGGGCTCATGTCTAATACAAGACCCATACGTGAAGGAATCCCTTTAAAGTACCAGATATGTGAAACAGGAGCTGCTAATTCAATATGTCCCATGCGTTCACGGCGAACTTTCGAACGAGTAACTTCCACTCCGCATCGATCACAAACGATTCCTTTATAACGGATACGTTTGTATTTTCCGCAGGCACATTCCCAGTCTTTTGTAGGACCAAAAATCCGCTCACAGAACAACCCTTCGCGTTCAGGTTTTAAGGTGCGATAGTTAATCGTCTCAGGTTTTTTTACTTCACCGTAAGACCAGCTTCTGATTTTTTCGGGAGAAGCCAAACCTATTTGCATACTTTCGAATTTATTTACATCGATCAAAAGGGGTTCCCTCCATTTCATTTAATGGCAAACCGCAAGACGGCTGATCTTCGACCGCCTTGCAGCTCATAGACCGGATTAGTCTAAATTATCTTCTGCGGTTTCGAAGTTTTGGATGACATCGTCTTTTTCATCTTCCACTTGTTCAGCAGCTTTCTTTTCTAATTCTTTGGCAGTTTGCTGTTCGGCAAATTTTGTCAAAGCATCAACAGTGATCAAATCGTCGTCTTCATCGTCCATGTCGCGAAGTTCGATCTCTGTTTCTTCGATATCCAAGACACGCATGTCCAGACCTAGTGATTGCAATTCTTTCACCAATACGCGGAATGATTCCGGTACACCTGGTTTTGGAATTGGTTCACCCTTGACGATTGCTTCGTATGTTTTCACACGTCCGACTACGTCATCTGATTTGTATGTCAAGATTTCTTGTAAAGTATAAGCCGCACCGTAAGCTTCCAGTGCCCATACTTCCATTTCACCAAAACGTTGTCCACCAAATTGAGCTTTACCTCCCAATGGTTGTTGTGTAACCAATGAGTAAGGTCCGATTGAACGTGCATGCAATTTGTCATCGACCATGTGAGCAAGTTTGATCATGTACATCACACCGACAGACACACGTCCATCAAATGGTTCACCTGTACGTCCGTCGTACAGAACAGTTTTCGCATCGCTGGCCATACCGGCTTCACGAACTGTTTCCCATACGTCTTCATCACTTGCACCATCAAATACTGGCGTTGCTACGTGGATACCTAACTGACGTGCAGCCATACCCAAGTGTAATTCCAATACTTGTCCGATGTTCATACGTGAAGGCACCCCTAAAGGATTCAGCATGATATCGATTGGTGTTCCATCAGGTAGGA
Organism: Enterococcus sp. SB12; assembly: GCF_030910025.2. NCBI lineage: Bacteria > Bacillati > Bacillota > Bacilli > Lactobacillales > Enterococcaceae > Enterococcus > Enterococcus sp. SB12. The sequence goes on from NZ_CP175675.1 coordinate 2,492,343, forward strand.
ATGGCATATCTTCTTCCGGCATAATACGGGATACAACCCCTTTATTTCCGTGACGACCGGCCATTTTATCCCCTTCATGGATTTTACGTTTTTGAACGATATAAACACGAACTAACATGTTTACGCCTGGTGACAATTCATCTCCAGCTTCACGAGTAAAGATTTTCACATCGTGAACGATCCCGCCGCCGCCATGCGGTACACGTAATGATGTATCGCGGACTTCACGAGCTTTTTCGCCAAAGATCGCATGCAATAGACGTTCTTCTGCAGATAATTCTGTTACCCCTTTTGGCGTGACTTTCCCTACAAGCAAATCGCCATCTTGGACTTCTGCACCGATACGGATGATGCCCATTTCGTCTAAATCTTTCAATGCGTCTTCCCCGACATTAGGGATTTCGCGTGTGATTTCTTCAGGTCCTAATTTTGTATCGCGGGCTTCCGATTCATATTCTTCAATATGAATAGAAGTGTATACGTCATCTTTTACCAAACGACGGCTCATGATGATCGCATCTTCATAGTTGTACCCTTCCCAAGTCATGAAACCAACTAAAACGTTTTGACCTAGAGCCATTTCGCCTTGTTCCATAGATGGTCCGTCTGCCAGAGTATCCCCTTTTTCGACTTTCTCACCCAAATGAACGATTGGACGTTGGTTGTAGCTTGTTCCGGAGTTTGAACGACGGAATTTTGTTACATCGTATTTATCTAATGCACCGTTGTCGCGGCGTACACGGATTTCAGAAGCATCAACGTATTCAACGACACCGTCATGTTTACATAACAAAGCAGCTCCTGAGTCATGCGCTGATTTGTATTCCATACCAGTACCAACCCATGGTGCTTGAGGATTGATCAACGGCACTGCTTGACGCTGCATGTTGGCACCCATCAAGGCACGGTTGGAGTCATCGTTTTCCAAGAAAGGAATACATGCTGTCGCAACGGCAACTACTTGTTTAGGTGATACGTCCATGTAGTCTACTTTATCAATAGATACTTCTAAGTTTTCACTTTGAGCACGAGCCATAACAACGTCTTGAGCAAATGTTCCATCTTCATTCAATGGGCTGTTTGCTTGGGCTACGATGTAATGGTCTTCGATATCAGCTGTCAAGTAGTCGATTTGGTCAGTAACACGACCTGTTTCACGGTCTACACGACGATAAGGTGTTTCGATAAATCCGAATTTATTTACTTTCGCATAACTGGACAAACTATTGATCAACCCGATGTTTGGGCCTTCAGGAGTTTCGATCGGACACATACGGCCATAGTGGGAGTAGTGAACGTCACGAACTTCATAACCGGCGCGGTCACGAGTCAATCCGCCAGGTCCTAAGGCTGAAAGACGACGTTTGTGTGTCAATTCGCCAAGAGGATTTGTTTGATCCATGAACTGTGACAACTGAGAAGAACCAAAGAATTCTTTGATACTTGCCACAACTGGACGGATATTGATCAATTGTTGAGGTGTCAATGTTTCAGTATCTTGGATCGACATTCTTTCACGAACCACACGTTCCATACGTGCTAGACCGATACGGAATTGGTTTTGTAAAAGTTCACCGACTGAACGGATACGACGGTTTCCTAAGTGGTCGATATCATCGACATTGCCGATACCTTCCATCAAGTTCAAGAAATAGCTCATTGAAGCAATGATGTCGGCTGGACGAACCGTTTTTACAGCTGCTTCTGGATAGCCGTTTCCGATCACGTTTACTTCACGTTCAGGGTCTCTTGGTGAAAATACTTTGATGACTTGGACAGTCATTGGATCTGTGACCACACCGTCTTCTGATGGATAGTAAGTCACTGAATTTAGGCCATTATCAATGAAAGGAGCTAGTGTTTCCATGACTTGGTGAGTCAGAACTGTTCCTTTTTCAACGATGATCTCGCCTGTTTCTGGATCAACTAATGTTTCAGCTAATGTCAGATTCAATAGACGTGTTTTCAAATCTAATTTTTTGTTTACTTTGTAACGACCAACGTTTGCTAAGTCGTAACGTTTTGGATCGAAGAAACGAGCATTCAGCAAGTTACGTGAGCTGTCTGCTGTTTTTGGTTCGCCTGGACGCAAACGTTCGTAAACGTCTTTCAAACCTTCTTCTGTTCTTGAGTCGCTTGCGTTTTTATGCAAGTCTTTTTCGACTGTATTGCGTAATGTTTCGCTGTCACCGAAGATTTCAAAGATCGTATCATCGGAACCAAATCCTAACGCACGAACTAATACGGTTAAAGGAATCTTACGTGTACGGTCGATACGTACATAAGAGATGTCTTTTGCATCAGTTTCCATTTCTAGCCAAGCGCCACGGTTAGGGATAACAGTAGAACCGAATCCTTCTTTTCCGTTTTTGTCGACTTTTCCATGGAAATAGACACCTGGTGAACGGACTAACTGAGAAACGATTACTCGCTCTGCCCCGTTGATGATAAATGTTCCTTGTTCTGTCATTAATGGGAAATCACCGAAGAATACTTCTTGTGCTTTGATTTCGCCAGTCTCGCGGTTTGTCAAACGCAATGTTACATGTAATGGTGCAGAGTAGTTTGCATCATGCGCACGAGCTTCTGCTACTGTATACTTTGGTTCTTTCAATTCATAATCTACAAATTCCAAAGATAGATTGCCATTGAAGTCATCGATTGGCAAAATGTCTTCAAACATTTCTCTAAGTCCCTCATCTAAGAACCATTGGTAAGAGTCTGTTTGAATTTCGATCAAATTTGGTAATTCCAACACTTCACTGATTCTTGCGAAACTTCTACGTTCGCGATGTTTTCCGTATTTTACTACGTGTCCAGCCAAGCTCTTCACCCCTCTAAAATGTCATTCAAAAAGACTACCCGATCGATTGTTACAATAATATTTCAAATATTATTTTTAGGTAACAACAGACATTTTTTGCGGCTTTTAGGCAAAAAAAAACCAAAAATAGAACATTCTCTTGAAACCTTACTTCGTGAGCTTCTACTTTTGTTTCCTTATATTAAAGCCGAAACGGACAATATTTCGTTTCTGCCTTTTCTTCATCAGATAGTTTTTGCAACTTCATATATTACACTTATTTTCTATAAAAGTCAACACTTCCTGGCGTTTCTTCTGCTTTTTCGCAATATTTTCTTAATGTTTTCAATTTTATGTTTTCAATTATCTGACAATTCTTAATTGACAGACCTTTTTATCTCGGTTATACTTTAGAAAATTCATCTTGTGGAGGAACTTCTATGCGAACCAACATCAACAAAATCGCACCAACACAACTGAATAACTTTTACTTTAGCTACTTTAGATAGGTTTATATTCATCATGATGGATACAAACGTTAAACGACAGTTTGTATCTATGATGGCTAAAGAACTTTGTATTGCAGCAAAAAGCCACGTAGACAAAATGCTAAGTGGCTGAGCAGTGAAAATACAAAGTAAAAGTATCAAGCATTCTACTTTTTCAATTTATTTTCCGACTTTTCAATCCATTTGGACATTTTGTCTGAATGGATTTTTTGTTTCCCAAAATTAAGGAGGAAAAAGAAATGAAAAAAAATATAATCATCGGATTAGGCGCTGCCCTGCTACTAGCTTTAGGAGGTTGCGCACAAAAAGACAATTCCGCAGAGGCATCAGATGGACAAAAAACAATTGGCGTATTGCAACTTGTACAACATAACTCGTTAGACGCTGCCTATAAAGGATTCAAAGAAGGATTAGCAGAAGAAGGGTATAAAGAAGGCGATAATCTAACAATCGATTATCAAAATGCCCAAAACAATCAAGACAACCTGAAAAGTATGAGTGAGAAACTCGTCAAAGAAGATCCTGATTTGCTACTCGGGATCGCCACTCCAGCAGCACAATCCTTATTAAATGAAACAACCACTATCCCGATGACTGTCACAGCGGCCACAGACTTGGAACAAGCCCATTTAGTCACATCCAATGAAAAACCTGGCGGCAATGTGACTGGCACGACAGATATGGTGCCAATCGAAAAACAAATCGGCTTACTGTTAAATATCGTGCCAGACGCCAAAACAATCGGCATCATGTATAACAACGGTGAAGCAAACTCTAAGATCCAAGCTGATTTGGCAGAAAAAGAATTGAAAAAAGCGGGCGTCAAAGTCAAAGTACTGACAGCAAATTCCACAAATGATGTCCAACAAGTGACGAAAAGTCTAGCTAAAGATGTAGATGGAATCTATATTCCTACTGATAACACGTTCGCAAGTGCGGCAAGTGTTGTCGGTGAAGTCGCAAAAGAAACAAAAACACCTGTCGTTGCTGGCGCAGTTGATCAAGTCAAAGACGGCGGTCTAGCAACAGTAGGAATCGACTACGAAAGCTTGGGCAAACAAACAGGGATCATGGCAGCAAAAATCTTAGACGGCAAGAAGCCAAGTGAACTTCCTGTCGAAACAGCGAATGATTTGGAACTGTATGTCAATAAAGACATGGCCAAAGCATTAGGCATCAATCCAGACAGCATCAAAGAAGCTGAATAAAACACAGGAGGATTCTCATGACAAATTTGCTCTCTCTTTTCTTATCATCTGCATCGCAAGGGGTCTTATGGGCCCTACTTGCGATTGGTGTATACGTCACTTTCCGTATCTTGGACATTGCCGACTTGACTGCTGAAGGAAGCTTTTCTTTAGGTGCAGGGATCGCGGCAGTAAGTATTACAAATGGCTATCATCCATTGACAGCTTGTCTTCTAGGCTTTTTAGGGGGTGCGGCAGCAGGGCTTGTTTCCGGACTGCTTCACACAAAATTGAAAATTCCCGCCCTTCTTGCAGGGATCATCACCATGACTGGTTTATATTCTGTCACATCCCGTGTGATGGGTGCGCCGAACATCTCTTTATTGGGTCAGCCAACGATCTTTCATTGGGTCGAGTCATTCGGCATAACAAAAGACAACGCTGTACTGATCGTCGGTCTGCTTTTTGCTTTGATCGTTGTATGTTTACTTGTTTTGTTCTTACGTACAGAAACAGGACTTGCTATTCGTGCAACTGGCGATAATCTGGCAATGAGCGAAGCAAACGGGATCAACACAGATAATATGAAGATCATCGGTTATATGATTTCTAATGGATGCATTGCTCTTTCTGGCTCCTTGCTTGCGCAAAACAACGGCTTTGCTGATTTGAATTCTGGTATTGGAACGATCGTAATTGGACTTGCTTCTATTATCATCGCAGAAGTTTTGTTACGTAACCAACCACTATTTCTCCGTCTCTTGACTGTCGTTTTAGGTGCGGTCATTTACCGTTTTATTTTAGCGTTAGTCTTCGAACTGAATGTTGAACCAAGTGATTCGAAACTTGCTTCTGCTTTCGTGCTAGTGATCTGTCTTTCTTTCCCGCAGATCCAGCAAAAATTCCATTTACCTCAAAAAAAGAAAGGCGGTAGTGTCAAATGAATGACGTCTTAACATTGGAAAATCTCCATCATACCTTTGAAAAAGGAACGATCAACGAAAATCATGTCCTGAAAGGCATTAATCTTTCCTTAGATCCCGGCGACTTCGTGACGATCATCGGTGGAAATGGGGCTGGTAAATCTACTTTGCTGAACAGCATCGCCGGTACATTTTCTGTCGATCAGGGACAAATTTTATTGAATGGAAAAAATATCACGAAAAAATCTGTTGTCGAACGTTCGAAATCCATCAGTCGCGTATTCCAAGATCCTAAACTAGGGACAGCCGTTCGTTTAACGGTAGAAGAAAACCTCGCTCTTGCTATGAAACGAGGAAAAAAACGCGGCTTCTTCCGTGGTGTCAAACCACAAGACCGAACATTTTTCAAAGACCAGCTGGCTCGGCTAAATTTGGGTTTGGAAAATCGTTTATCCTCAGAAATCGGTTTGCTGTCTGGAGGACAACGTCAAGCTATTACGCTGTTGATGGCCACATTACAGCGTCCAGAACTGATTTTATTAGATGAACACACTGCAGCGCTTGACCCTGCTACTTCCAAAACGGTGATGGAATTGACAGAAAAGCTGATCACTGAGCAGAATCTCACTGCTTTTATGGTCACTCATGACATGGAAGACGCGATCCGCTATGGGAATCGACTGATCATGCTACATCAAGGAAGGATCGTCGTAGATATCCAGCAAGAGGAAAAACAGCAGCTCACAGTGCCCCAATTATTAGCGTTGTTCAAACAAAACAGCGGCACGGCATTAAAAGACGATCAAGTACTTTTATCTTCATAATCAGAAAGAGGCTGGGACAAAAAATGAACGCCCACCCTCTTCTTTTTTCTCTTTCCTTCTTTCGTTTTTGCTTTATGTATCAACCGTTGTTTCTTCGAAAACTATTTTGTTCTCTCCTTCTTCCTGATAGAATGGATGAGAAAGGAGCTTGATGCCATGACAACGAAAGACAAGGTACTTCAATTATTGAAAAAGACACCAGATTTTCTTTCCGGAGAAAAGTTGGCACAGCAACTGGAAGTTTCCCGGACAAGTATTTGGAAAGCCATCAAAGAATTGGAAAAGGCAGGCTATCGTTTTGAGCACGGGCCTACAGGGTATCGTTACCTGCCCTCTGACGTACTAGATGCAAAAGAAATCCAGCAAGAGCTACGGTCGTTTATTCCTGATTTGAAAGTACAAACGATGTTGACTTCTGAATCTACGATGAAAGATGCCAAACTGACAGCAGCTCAAGGAGATTCTGTTTCGAAGTTATTTGTTGCTGATACACAAGAACAAGCTCGTGGACGTTTTGGACGGCCTTTTTTCGCTGAACCTGGACGAGGAATCTACATGAGTCTCTTGCTCCATCCAGACAAACGGTTTGATGAATTGCCTCAATATACGATCATCGCAGCCAGTGCCTGTGTGAAAGCCATTGAATCTGTAACCGGTCGTTCTGCTTCGATCAAATGGGTCAATGATATCTACATGGATGGAAAAAAAGTCTGTGGGATTTTATCTGAAGCAGTCAGTGATATGGAAAGCGGCAGGATCAGTCATATCATCATTGGGATCGGGCTTAATTTTTCTGTTCCTCAAAATCATTTTCCAGCTGATCTCCAAGAAAAAGCCACCTCTGTCTTTCCCGACGGACAAGCTAGTGTCACAAGGAATCAGCTAATCAGCAAAATTTGGCAAGAATTGTTCACTTATCTTTCTCACCCAGAAAAAGCGTTGGACTTCTATAAAGAAAAATCATTCGTATTGGGAAAAACCGTGTCGTTCAATCAAAAAGGAACGACTTATGTCGGTCTTGCAAAAGAAATCGGTGATCATGGCGAATTGATCGTCCAAACAAATGAACAGGAGATGAGTTTGTCTTCTGGCGAAATCAGTCTCACATCTATCCGTACGCAATAATATCAGATTTCACAAAAGGACACCTGATCTCATACAGTGTCCTTTTTTCTGAATTCTCTTCAAAAGACTCTCCTTATTCTATCAGCTGACAGTTTCTCTATCCTCTAGAAAAAGGTGTTCTAAAAATATCTATAAAGCATGGTACACCTTCTTTAAATGAATCAATGCAAAAAACAAGAGAGTCATTAGTTTACACGATCAAAAGAGATAGCAGGCCGCTTCCTTTTTCGATCTTATAGATAGACCATGGGTAACGATAAAAACAAAAAAGAACTTGCGACTTATTTTGCCGTAAGTTCTTTTTTAGCTAGTGCCTTAATCTCTTAATCCCAACAAACGTCTCGCATAGATCACCTGACCAGAGTGCATAGCAGCATCATCAATAATAGAAACGAGACGCATTCCTCGTGTGACTGGTGGTGTCCAGTTCTCGTCAATTACTTCATCTAGCTCGGAAGGTTCCAGCCTTCTTAAGTAAGAAATAGCAAAATCAGCAGCTCCTCGCAAGTATCCTAGCAGATCTTCTATTTGATTAGCTTGGATCTGCTTTGCTTGTTCCAGACTGTGCTTCCAATCTTGTTCGTTATCTGCTATCGTCATCGGAAACCGGCTTTCCCAGTCTTGACTATGCCAAATTGGAGAGGTTCCTGCTAAATCAGCAATCTGGAAATCTAATTCTCGAGCGGTATGCCAAGCCAGCCAAGTCATTGATTTGATCTGCGGTGCTCTATCTTCCACTGGAAAACGATTGGCCTCCTCAATAGAGACGCCTTCAAACAAACGTTCAAACCGATCATATGCCCGATCCACACTCTCGCATAGCATATCTAAATAATCCATTTATTTTCCTCCTTTTTATTTATCCTACTTACTTTTTCCTAATTCTAGGATACCTACTTATATGTTACTACACACCCTTATTTTTTACACTTTAACAGTCACCATCATCAATAGTTTGGAGATTGAAAGAAAAAGAGTATAATAGGAAAATGTTTGAAAGGAAAGGAAGGGGAAAAATGAAAAAAAGGGCAAGTTTACTAGTCCTAGTTGCTTTGTTGTTCAATATCTTTTCGTATGGTGTGGCTGGATTTGAGTCAATATCTTGGACACATTTTAGTAGAGACGGTTAAGCCATTTTTTCTTTTGCTAATTCTTCAAATTCCTGTAGGGTTAGATAGTGAATCGAGCTATGGATTCGATTTCGGTTATAAAATCCTTCAATGTAGCTAAATAGCGCTCGATTTGCTTCTTCAAAATCTGAGTAGCTAGTCGTGTAGACTTCTTCTTTTTTCAATGAGGCATGGAAAGATTCGATTCCAGCATTATCATAAGGTGTTCCTTTTCTACTATAAGAATGCCTTATTTTGTTGGTTTTAAGCCATTGTTCCACTTCTCTTGCTGTGTATTGGCTGCCCAAGTCAGTGTGTAGAATCATTCCTTTTGGAATGTGATAATGTATTTTTGCTTTATTCAATGTTTGAATGACACAATCCACAGTCATTCGTTTTGAAAATGTATAACTAATAATTTTTTTCGTGTGTAAATCCATGATTGAAGATAAGTAACACCAACCATTTTTCTTAGTAGGAATGTACGTAATGTCAGCTGCCCATTTCTCACAGATCGTTTCAGTAGAAAAGTCCTGATTTAAGAGATTCTCTTTTGAAATGATCGGTTTATTAGACCTTTGAGGTCTATATTTTTTAACTACAATCGACCTTAAATTTAATTGTTTCATTAGCTTTTGGACATGTTTAAGAGATACTGAAATCCCTTCTTTTAATAAAACTTGATGGATCTTTGTGGCACCATAGCGTTGTTTATTCGTAAAAAAATTGTTGAAATCTTCTTTTTCAACTTATTATTTCTGATTTCTGTAGCTGTCAACGGTTTATTCTTATAAAAATAATAGACACTTCTAGGGATTTCTAATAACCGACACAACAAAGAAACAGTGTAATCCTTACACCATTTTTCAATAAATTGAACAAGCGAATTTAGGTTTTCCGAGAGAATATGGCTGCGGCTTTTTTTAAGATTTCAAGTTCCTCATTTAAACGAGCATTTTCTTTTCTCAGTTCAGCTACTTCTTTTCCAGTCAGTCCTGTGGACTGATCAGGTAAATATAAATTCTTCCATTTGTAAATCGTTGCTTCAGATAAGCCATATTCTTTCGCTAACCCTCGAACAGAACGTCCAGTTTGATTCAGTTCAACAATCATTTGTTTAAAATTTTCTTCATATCGGGTCATAAAAATTCATCCTCTCGTAGATAAGTTTAATTTATTCTTGTCTCTACGAAAAGCTGTCTAAGATTTGATACTAACACCAGCTCAGATTCATCTACCACTACAAGTGATAGTACCGATACATCAGCTTCAAGCGACAGTACAGATACAACCTCTACCACAAGTGATAGCTCAGATTCATCAACTTCAAGCGATAGTACAGATACTACCTCTACCACAAGTGATAGCACGGACACGTCAGCTTCAAGTGACAGTACAGATTCATCTACCACTACAAGTGATAGCACGGACACGTCAGCTTCAAGTGACAGTACAGATTCATCTACCACTACAAGTGATAGCACGGACACGTCAGCTTCAAGTGACAGTACAGATTCATCTACCACAAGCGATACACGTCATGCAAGTGTCTCCTTCTCAAAAACAAGTTCGGATAACAGGACGAACTTTAACTTAACTAATAAAACAAGCAATGACAATGGAAACAAATCAAAAAGAGCACTTCCTAAAACTGGAAGTCAATCGAATAATTGGATAACACTCGCAGGCGTTATATTACTTGTAATCGGTTTAAGAATCACTTTTATGAGTTATAAGAAATCGAAAAGGTAAAAAAATATTCAAGATAAAAAAGAGCAACGTCGCTAACGGACGTTGCTCTTTATTTTTGCTTTTTATCATAAATACAAGAACTACAATTCAATTTGTCAAAAAACACGTAGATTTCCTTCTGAGAAATTTATTTACGTATCGAACCTTTCCCTATTCAGTCTTTGCGATCCAAAATCAGTTGGGTAAGGGAAAAGAGATTCTCTTTTGTTCGAAGAGAGGTGGCAGGTAATTTCTTTATTTCCTTCAAAGCCTTTTCTGTGTAAGAGGCCGCTAACTTCCTAGCTTCTTCCACGCCTACTGTATGTTCAACGATTTTGCGTACGGCGTTGACATCTTCTTCTGTCATTGCCGCTTTCTTCTCTAAATAAGGTAGTAGCTTTGGTTTGTTTTTTTGCAAAGAGTAGATCAACGGTAAAGAATAGACCCCTTGACGCATGTCTTCTAGTACAGGTTTGCCGATTTCCTGGCTCTCTTTTGTATAATCTAAAATATCATCGATAATCTGAAAGGCCATCCCTATAGAAAGTCCGATATCTCCTGCTTTTTTTGCGAAGCGCTCGCTTGTTCCACTTTCAAAAGCGCCAACAGAACAACTTAATTGGAACAGTTCAGCTGTCTTACCTGAAATATTTTCCAAATATTCTTTTACAGAAAGTTCATAATTATAGCGATCATCCATCTGCCCTAATTCGCCATTCAATACTTTTTCCATACTGCGAGAATTCAATTGGAGACTTTTCAAGGAAGTGGAGTAATCAGACAATAGTTTAAAACAGCAGACAAATAAATAGTCTCCTGCATAGACAGAAACGACATTACCAAACTGACTACGGATATTAGGCTGACCACGTCGCAGATCCGCTTCATCAACGATATCATCATGGATCAGTGTGGCCGTATGGAGCATTTCGATAGAAGCTGCCAAAGCGATGGCTTTGTCTCGATCTTGCTCTGGTCCAAATTGTGAGAACAATAGCTGATAGGCAGGACGCAACAGCTTTCCGCCGGCATGGATCGTTTCTTTGATTGCTTGTTCGACAGGTTTGTTTTTCAGGCGGACAGTTTCTTCCATCCGTTTTAGTGTTTCTGTCAATTCTTTACTTAAAGCAGGATAGTTTTCCCACATTGGATGTAGCTTCATAAAAAAACTCCTTGTGTGACGATTATTTTTTGGTAAACATTGGGCTCCATTTTTGTTTGGTTCCCTGCTCATAATCTTTTTGGAATCGTTGAAGTGTCTGCACATGTCGTAAAAGATAATTCGCTGCGATCCCGATTGCAATCCCTGATAAAATCCCTAAAACTGAAAGGACTGGCAAGTACAACATGACTGTCCATGATTGTGCAATGAAAGAAGCCATCAAAAGCTGTCCGACATTATGCATGAAACCGCCGGCCGCACTAATTCCGATGATACTGACACGTTTTGGTCCTAATTGCTTGACCAATAACATTCCAAAATAACTAAGCAAAGCACCACTCATACTATAAAGGAATGTGGAAATCGTTCCGCCTAGCAAAGTAGTCAGGAATAGTCGTAGCCAAAGTAGTAAGAAGCTGTCTCGTTTTTTCATGGTAAAAATGGCAACAATCGTGATTAGATTGGCTAAGCCTAGTTTTGCACCAGGCGCAAAAGAAAAAGGATAAGGGATCATATTTTCCAATAAACCAATGATCACTCCTTGTGCAACAAGTAGCGAAATATAAATCATTTTTTGTAATTTACTCATGGTGTGTGAAGGTCTAATAAATCAGACTGTCTTCGTCACCCCCATCTGTTGATCGGACCTCGATCACTAATTTATGTGGTAAACAAACAATGGTTTCGCCATTTTTCGTTGCCCAGCCTCGACGTACGCAGATCTGGTCATCGCAATCTGCTTCTTTTATCCGTACTCGATCGCCATCTATCTCGATCAAGTTATAATCTCCGTGTTCATCTTTGTAAGTATATGTGTAGCTCTCTTCTCCAGCCATCAAAGGGAATGTTTTGATTTCTGTGCCATCCACACGCAGTACCGCTTCTTTTTCTGCTGTTGCGGTGTTTTGCTGAAGACCAAAAATCATGACTGGTAAAAAAGAAAGAACAGTCAAAAGCAAAATAATAAAAACATCCCAAGGTTTGAGCAGACTTTTTTCAGCAAATTCTTTAAGGCTCATTTTTGTTCTCCTTTTTCCAGATTAACTCACCCAATTTTAGCATAAAAACAAGAGGTTGTGACACCTGTGTCTTGCTTTGAGTAATAAGAACGAAGAATAGAAAACAGCTTTCCATGTTTTCTAATTCTTTGGGCTTATTACCGAGAAGCAGCAGGTGGAACACCGTTTATAACAAGAGGTTGTAACAGAGGTTGTGACACCTATATCTTGCTCATGGAGGCTTATCTCGGGCATCTTATTCCTTTAATTTGGCTCTATACTTTTTGATGTTGGTGGATGACACCAGCATCTTTTTTATTTTCCAAAACATATAGAAAAGACACCTTGAAATCCTTTAGAATTAATTTGGCGAACCAACCCAAAAGGAGGAATCAAGATGTCTTACACTCACCTTATCAAAGAAACATTAGATATTCTAGACTTATCAGTTACTTTTAACGAAAATTGTCTCACAAAAGAAAAATACAAAGGGCAAATCTGTCATATTTATCGTGGAAACTTGATTTATACAGCCCAAGAATGCATCCACTGTAAACACCAGATTGCTTCAGATATTGTGCGTTGGGGTACAACAACCGTCCGGTTGTTAATGAACGATGTTTCTGAATACCGTACCTACCTCGAATTGAAAAAGCAACGCTTCAAATGCAAAGCTTGTCAGCGGACCTTTGTCGCAGATACTTCTGTTGCGAAAAAACATTGTTTCATCAGTGAGAAAGTCCGCTGGTCTGTCGTGACTCGTCTGAAAAAAAATACCTCAATGACAGAGATCGCCGCTCAGAAAAATCTATCGGTCTCTTCTGTTTACCGTATTATGAAGCGATTTTATCGTCCGTTGAATCCTTTTCGGACACCGTTACCTAAGGTACTTTGTTTTGATGAATTCAAATCAGTTCGGGGTGTTTCAGGTGCTATGAGTTTCATCATGATGGATGGACAAACACAGCGCTTATTGGACATTGTCGAGAACCGACAACTGCCTTTTTTAAAACGTTATTTTAGTCATTTTTCACGAGAAATTCGTGAAGCGGTCGAATGGATCGTGATTGATATGTACGCTCCTTATGTATCGCTCGTTAAAAAGCTGTTTCCAAAAGCACAGCTGATTATTGACCGGTTTCACATCGTCCAACATATTGGTCGTACCTTTCGCAATCATCGAATCAAAGAAACGAACCAACTATTAAAAAGCAAAGAACAAAAACACTATCAATTAGGTAAGCAATTAAAAAGATACTGGAAACTTCTTCAAAAAGATGAACGCAAGCTTGATTATACTCGACGCCTTTGGCGACCTGGCTTCAAAGCTCATTTAACAGAGACCGATATTGTGGATCGCTTACTGAAAGGGAGCCCTGCTTTGCGTGTAGGCTATCAGTTATATCAAGACTTTCTTTACGCTGTAAAGGAACGAGACTACGTATCGTTTGAAGAACTACTTACCAATAATATCATGCTTCCCGAAGGCTATCAGACGACCTTGAGAACGTTCCAGAAATTTCTGCCACAAATCAAAAATGCTTTACAACAAAGTTATTCAAATGGCCCACTTGAATGTCTGAACAACCATATCAAAGTGTTAAAACGAAATGCATATGGCTTTCGTAGCTTTTATAATTTCAAATTGCGCATCATGATTCGTCATGGCAACGCATTGATTTTCAACTAAAAAAGATCAAGAGGAACTGATCCACTTGATCTCCAATTATTCTAAGATTTCTCTTTACCAACATCATTTGACAAAGAGCCTTTAATTTTACATAAAAAGGGGCTGTGACGGTTTGTCTCAGCCCCTTTCTATTGAAATCTTGCATTCAAGTAAAGTTGTTCATCTATTTTTGTCTATTTATTTCTTGCCGTACTGGGAACTTGGTCTACCGTACCACCAATTACCTAGTGTACGTTGTAGCCATGGAATTACCCAGCGATCCAACCCAATCGCACGTCCGGAACCGTTCATCAATGCGAAAGCAACAAAAATGAACCAAATGTTTACCCAGTAAAACATGCCTGATAAGCAGAACGTGATCACCAATACAATCGTTGTCGCACTGCATAACCATGTGAATAATCCAGCAATCAATGCTAATGCCAAGGCAATTTCAAAGAATACCATGAATTTTTGGAAGAACATTGCTACATCATTGTTTGGCATGATCACTTGCATGATCTTTGTGAACCAGTCTGGTGACTTCTCAATCACAGCCATTGGTTCTTCACCGTATGCATAACTCAAACCAAAATGTGCAGCTTGAGTCGCTGCTTCTCCAGCACTGGCCCCTGCTCCGCTGGCAGCTGTCGTTGCGTCCCCAGCAGCAGAAGCACCACTGGCAACATCTGTTACATTGTATTCCCATGTCCAAGGGAACACACTGTTTCCAGTGAACCATGATCCTTCACCAAACCAAGTACTTGGTTTGAACACTTCACCATTCCCAATGATTTTTTTGGAGGCTTCAACGAACCAAACTAAACCATAGAAAATACGAAGTGGCACACTCCATAAGACGTTGCCGTAACGAGAAGAATGTCCTCGAGTCACGTTGCGATCATCTTTGATATGGAAAAACTCATGCATTAAATATTGGAACATATAATAACCAGAACGAATATCAAAGAAATATTTCAAATTAACGATATGTTTCATCACGATAGCTAAAAATCCACTTAGATGAATCTTGTCAAATAAATTCGCCACACCCCATTTGGCTCCAATAGAAACCATAAATCCTTGATAGTTCCCTTTGAATTTGTGCTTTTCTCCACCTTTGATCGAAGCCACGATATTCGCTGCAGCCGTGTGTCCTGTTTGTTCAGCAGCTTGAACGATCTGCGGTGTCGGTGTTCCTGGGAATTCTTCATAAAAGACTAAATCACCAATGATATAGATGTTTTTATCTTCGTAGCCTTTTGCCTGCATATATTCATTGGCGATCAACCGCTGTCCGCGTGCTGATTCTAATCCAAAGTCAGCAGCGTCAGAAGTTCCTTTGACACCAGCTGTCCAAATCAGTGTGTGAGTCGGAATGTTGCGTCCGTCTTTCAATTTGATATGATCAGCAGCCACTTCTACGATTGGTGCATTCAATAATAATTCCACGTTGTGCTTACGCAAATAGCGTTCAGCTTTTGCAGCATCATTTCGATCCAACATATTCAAGATCGTCGGCATTGCCTCTACGACCATCAGTGTGATTTCGTTTGGATCTAATTTATAATCTTTGGCTAGGCGATTTTTCCAGTCGATCAGTTCCCCAATCATTTCAATACCGGTAAATCCAGAACCACAGACAACGAAAGTCAGCATGGCTTTACGCAGTTCATCATCTGGTTCCAATGCAGCTTTTGCTACTGTCTTCTCAATATGTTCCCGAATCCTTACAGAATCTTCAAATGACCAAAGGGTGAATCCGTGTGCTTTGACACCAGGTGTACCAAAGTCATTCGGCTCTCCGCCCATTCCAAGGATCAGCTGATCAAAAGGATAGGAACCTAATTTGGTCTTGACGATTTTCTGTTCTTTATCGATACCGATTACAGTGTCTGTGACAAGTTGTACATTCTTTTGACGAGCAAACAAATGCTGCAGATCGTATTGGATTGCTTCTGGTTCTACACGTCCGCCAGCTACTTCATGCAACTCGGTCATCATAGTATGGTACGAATGACGATCGATCAGAGTAATTGCTACATCTTCTTTTTTCAGTTTCTTTGCCAAGTATTTTGTAGCTGAAACACCGGCATATCCTGCTCCTACAACGACAATATTTTGCTTTGCCATTGATCATCCGCTCCTTATAGACTATCTATATAATGAATATATGATAATTCTTTTAGTTTGATACTTATTACACAATCTCCATATATTATATAGATGTTCTGTTCTTTTGTCTAACTCCTTTTGGATTTTTTCAAATTTTAAAATAAAGAGTTTTTTCACGAAATTTGCTGAAAGAAAACGTTTGAAATATTACATGGGTTATTTATCAAAAATAGTTGACTTATAGGCTAAAAAGATTAGAATGTATAATGAATCACAAAGAAAAATTGTGGACTAAAAATGGAATGGTGGGGTATTAAAATGAAGAAAAAACGTTTTGTAACTGGATTTGCCGTATTAGCATTTTCAGCTCTAGTGTTAGGCGCTTGCGGCGCAGATGACAACGGAAGCTCAAACTCTTCTTCTGAATCATCTACAGCACAATCTTCGACTGCAAAAAGCACAACAGAATCATCTGCAAAAGTTGTAGCTGGCGGAGATTTGCAAGACGGTACATATAAATTAGAAGAAAAAAATTATTCAAATGGTTACCGTGCAGTCTTTGAAATGGTTGTAAAAGACGGCAAAATCACTGAATCAAAATATGATAACGTCAATGAAAACGGCGAATCAAAAACAAAAGATGCAGAATACAACAAAAACATGGAAGCAAAATCTGGCACAAACCCAGAAAAATACATTCCTGAGTTGAATGACCAATTCTTAAAAGCACAAAGCGCAAGCGGTGTGGAAGTCGTAACTGGAGCTACTCACTCATCTGAAAGCTTCCAAAACTACGCACAACAATTGATCCAAGCTGCTCAAGCTGGTAACACAGATACAATCGAAATCGACAATGGTGCTGATTTGAAAGACGGCACTTACAAGCTTGAAGAAAAGAACTACTCTAACGGCTACCGTGTGCAATTCGAAATGACAGTTGCTGGCGGCAAAGTAACTGAATCAAACTTTGATTATATCGACAAAGACGGTAAATCAAAACAAGATGATACAGAATATAATGAAAATATGAAAGCAAAAAGCGGTACAGAACCAAAAACTTACATCCCTACTCTGAACAACGAATTCGTCAAAGCAATGGGCGAAGAAGATGGCTCACCTGCTGATGTAGAAGTTGTTACAGGTGCTACACACAGCTCACATTCATTCATCATGTACGCACAACAATTAGTGAATGCAGCTGAAAAAGGCGACACTCAAACAATCGAAGTAGATAATATCGTAACAGAAAAATAATCACATAATCATACTAATAAAAGTTGGAGGGTGGGACGATAGCCAATTAGGCAGTCGTCTCACCTTTCAAAATGAAGAGAGGAAAACAATGCGGAAAAAACTACTATTTTCCTTAATCACACTGGGCATCTCTTTTATGGTGCTAACTGGCTGCACTGATTCAGCAAAAAATACAACCACTGAAAGTACAGCGTCTACCAAAATATTAAAAGATCCGTATTCTGATGAACAGTTCTTGTTAGGGACTTACGTTCGTATCCGTGTGTATGATGAAGGCAAAGAATCAGCATTGAAACCTGCCTTCGATCGAGTAAAAGAACTTGGTGATAAAATCACGATCAATCAAAAAGGTTCTGAGATCGATGAAGTGAATGAGCAAGCTGGGATCAAACCAGTAAAAGTTTCTGATGACGTCTACACGTTAGTCAAGCGGGCCTACGAATATAGTCAAGATTCTCAAGGCGGATTCGATATGGCGATTGGTGCAATCACACAATTATGGCGAATCGGTTTTGATGACGCCAGAAAACCTTCCCAAGAAGAAATCGATCAGGCATTGAAATTAGTGGATTATCATAAGATCGAACTAAATGACAAAGAAAAAACTGTTTATCTAAAAGAAAAGGGAATGATCATCGATTTAGGTGCAATTGCCAAAGGTTACATTACGGACGAAGTAGTGAAAGTCTTGAAAAAACAAGGAGTGACCACTGCCATCGTTGACTTGGGCGGTAATGTCTATGTCTTAGGCCACAGCCCAAGAGGCGAAAACCAAGACTGGACAGTCGGCATCCAAGATCCGAACATGGCTCGCGGATCTGTTTTAGGTTCTATTAAAGAACGGAACAAAACATTAGTTACCTCTGGAATTTACGAGCGTTATTTAGAAGTAGATGGCAAAAAATACCATCATTTGTTTGATCCAAAAACGGGTTATCCGTTCGACAATGATATCGCAAGTGTCACGATCATAACAGATAAATCAATTGATGGTGACGGGTTGTCTACAGCAGTCTTTTCAATGGGTGTGAAAAAAGGACTGGAATACGTCGAAAGCGAATTGAATAACGGGACGGAAGCGATCTTCGTGACAAAAGACGATAAAGTATATGTGACCGATCCAATCAAAGACACCTTCAAATTATCGGAGGACTCCCATTACACGATGGGTGACCGTTCTGAACTAAAATAAGGAGTACGAACCATGACACTAAAAATCTTTTTAGAAGTAGTTGAAATACGAACAAAGGTGGCTAGTGTATTTCCTTTTGCGGTAGGGGTATTATTCTCTATCGCTTTTTTTCATGAGATACATTGGCTAAACACTTTTTTATTTTTTATTGGAATGCTAGTTTTTGATTTGGCGACTACCGCTATCAATAATTACATGGATTATGAAAAGGCTCATTCTGAAGTATATAAGTATGAAGAAAATGTCATTGGCCGCAGAAATCTATCTCCTGTATTGATTCGAAACATGATTTTAGCTATGATTGCATTTGTTTTTGTTATCGGCGTTATTTTAACGATCAATACGGGTTGGCTTTTACTTTTGATGGGATTTATCTGTTGTTTTATTGGAGTATTCTATACATTCGGACCGATTCCTTTATCTCGAATGCCTTTAGGGGAAATTTTCAGTGGGGTGACTATGGGCCTTGGAATTTTTGCCATGGTCGTTTATGTCAATACATTCGGTTCAGATGTCTATGATCTGACAGTCAACTTTTCATCTGGACAATTTGCTTTGGTAGGAAATCTTTGGGCTATAGCAGCAATCGTATTAGCTTCCTTACCCTTGGTGTTTACGATTGCCAATATCATGTTGGCTAATAATTTGCGGGATCTTGACCGTGATATTGAAAATCATCGCTATACACTAGTTTTTTATATCGGACGTCCTGCAGGGACAGTGTTATTCCAACTATTGATGTATGCTTGTTATTTTGTGATTTTGATGGGACTGTTGAGTGGTATCTATGAATGGCCGATCTTGGTCACCTTCTTGACCTTGCCAATTGTGAAGAAGCATTTGGATCAATTCAAGCAAACGTTACCCCAGCCTATCAGTTTCAGCTATTCCATCAAAAATATGGTCTTATTCAATGCCAGTTATGTATTGGGGCTATTACTAACAATCATTATGCAAGCCATTTAACAGTATGAAGAGGTTGTGAAAAAGCTGCCCTGCATCAAGTAATAAGAACAGCCAAATAAAAATAGCTCCTTATATTTTTCGTTTGGTTGGGCTTATTACTCCAGATGCAAGCTTTTGAACACCGTTTATCGAGAGGCTGTGAAAAAGTCGCTTAGTTTCGAGTATTAAGAAAAATTTTGTGAAAATGGCTTTCCACATTTTTGCATAAATTTGGCTTAATACCGAGAAACTGGCTTTTGAACACCGTTTATCGAGAGGTTGTGAAAAAGTCGCTTAGTTTCGAGTATTAAGAAAAATTTTGTGAAAGTGGCTTTCCACATTTTTGCATAAATTTGGCTTAATACCGAGAAACTGGCTTTTGAACACCGTTTATCAGGAGGTTGTAAAATCAGCGTTTTGTCCTGAGTATTAGAGAAACAAACGGAAAAATAGTTCCTCATATTTTGCCGTTTTTTGAGCTAATACCGAAGGACAGCTGATTGAACACCGTTTATCAGAGGTTGTAAAATCAGCGTTTTGTCCTGAGTATTAGAGAAACAAACGGAAAAATAGTCCCTCATATTTTGCCGTTTTTTGAGCTAATACCGAAGGACAGCTGATTGTACACCGTTTATCAGAGGTTGTAAAACCAGCGTTTTGTCCTGAGTATTAGAGAAACAAATGGAAAAATAGTTCCTCATATTTTGCCGTTTTTTGAGCTAATACCGAAGGACAGCTGATTGTACACCGTTTAAGAAAGAGGTCGTGAGTCTGCCGTTTAGCTCCGAGTCGCAAGGAACAAGTTCAAAAAACAGTTTCTCATGTTTTATGAATATTGTGTCTTGTGATTGGGAGTTGGCAGGAGAACACCATTTGTTCGGAAAAAGTGACTAACTATGACACAACTTTTGTCACAGTCCCTTTTTTCACTTGATTTGATTCGTACCAGCGAACTTGACGAGAATTTTCTTGGTTTGGTAACTATATGGTATTCTTTTAACATCCTCGTTTGCTTCTTCTAATTTATTTATACAAAGTCACACTTTTTTAATCATCTGTTCTTCGATACATTTCTATTTCTTTTAAACATCGTTACCAATATTTTGAACTTAAGAGTGCATACCAAATGGATTCATTTACTCTTCGTCAGTTACGAAGATAATCAAAATCTCCAACTTCCCTACTTATTTCGTTTTGAGAATTATCGAAGCAATCTTACATAAATAACTAAAAAACAAAAAACCAGAAAATCAGTATACTGATTTTCTGGTTTTACATGGTTTGTTCAATAAAAAGCTGTTGGAACTGTTAATATTAAATTATCGCATCGTTACGAATTCTTCCGCTCCTGTTGGATGGATGGCTACTGTATTGTCAAAGTCTTCTTTAGTTGCACCCATCTTGATAGCCACGGCAAAACCTTGCAGCATCTCATCGACACCAACACCAATAGCATGTAAGCCGACGATTTTTTCTTCTTTTCCGACACAGATCAATTTCATTTCGCATTTTTGGCGATAATCATTTAATGCAAAGTACATTGGGGTAAAGCGTGAACGATAAACTTTCAATTCATTTTCGCCATATTTTTCCAATGCTTCTTCTTCTGTCATACCAATTGTTGCAATTGGTGGATGCGTAAAGACGACTGTCGGAACAAGTTTATAGTCAAGATAAGAATCTTTCTTTCCATTAAATAAACGTTCTGATAAACGTCTACCAGCTGCGATTGCAACAGGAGTCAGATCTAATTTACCGATCACATCACCAACAGCAAAAATATGTTCATCCGTTGTATTTTGGTATTTATCTACTTTGATAAACCCTTTTTTGTCCAATTCCACATTTGTATTTTCCAGACCTAATTTTTCGGTATTCGGTACACGTCCACCGGCAAAAAGTACACAATCACCAGTTAAGGTTTCACCATTTTCAAATAGCACCGTATATTCGTCATTGTTTTTAGTAATTTCTTTAGCAATATGATGTGCGTAAGTTTTTATTCCAGCTTCTTGGTACATTTGGATCAAATTGTCCGAAAGCATTTTATCAAACGTTCTAAGTGGTCGTTCTTTTCGATATGCCCACATGACTTCACTACCTAAACCACGAAATACACCTGAAAGTTCAGCCGCAATGTATCCAGCACCTAAAACGATTGCTCTCTTAGGTAACTCTGTTAATTCAAAAAATCCATTTGAATCAATGGCGTATTCTCCACCAGGAATGGTCATTTTACTTGCACGGCCTCCAGTAGCGATCAAGATTTTAGGAGCACGATAGGTTTCACCGTTTACTTCGATCGTTTGACTATCGATAAAAGTAGCGTAACCTTTTATAGCCTCGACATGATTGCTATCTAATCCTCTTTGATAAGCACCGTGTAGAAAATCAATATATTTTTCTCGTCTTTCTACTAGACCGGCGAAATCAACATTTTTTAAATCTGCTTGGATACCGTAACTTGAGGCATCTCGTTCAATTGTTTCCAAAATCGTACTTGCTTGCCACATAACTTTTTTAGGTACACAACCGACATTGACACACGTTCCGCCCAATTCATTCGCTTCAATCAGCAAAACTTTTGCGCCATGCATCCCTGCTCTGTTTGCTGAAGCAATACCGCCAGAGCCGCCACCAATTACGATGTAATCATATATTTGCATTTTGTTCCTCCTTATTGAAGAGATCAATCAAAACCTTTATTTAACGATCCTTTTTCTACAGAAAACAAGTGTAACACTTTTCTTGAATTTTGTATGCGAAGATGCTTAAAATAGGGATATATCAGCTTTTTCCTTATTTACGTTTTCGGATCATATCTCCAGGTTTCACCGGCTGTGCGACTGGCATAGTTAAAATCATCATTGGATTTGGTGCTCGGTCAATGGATTCGCCTTCTTCATTATGCATAACTTCAACGGTTTGACTGAAATGACTGAATCCTGGACCATAAAATTCGATTTCATCTCCTACAGAAAACAAGTTTCTCTGACGTATCGTAGCAATCTGTGTTGCCTCATCATAAGATAATACTTCACCAACAAATTTATATACTGGGATTTTACGACGTTCACCGAATAATTGTTCGTTTTCAGTTGGTGTATTGTAGTAAAAACCTGTAGCTAATTCTCGTTGTGCTACTTTCCATAACTCGTCGATCCATTCTTGCTTGCAGACATAGTTTTCAGGGTCTTCCATATAACTGTCTACAGCCGCTTTATAGACATTTGACACCGTAGATACATAATGGATCGATTTCATTCTTCCTTCGATCTTGAAGCTGTCTACGCCGTTTTCAATCAATTCTGGAATATGTTCGATCATTGACATATCCACTGCACTCATCGAGAATTCTTCTTCCACTTCGCCTGTATCAGTTAAACTGTTTCGTTCTTGACCAAAAGGCATATCGAACAATCCATACTTCCAGCGACAAGATTGAGAACATCCGCCACGGTTTGCATCCCGCATCGACATATGGTTGGACAATGTGCATCGACCAGAATAAGAGATACACATGGCACCATGGATAAATGCTTCGATTTCGATATCCGTATTTTTACGAATCTCTGCCACTTCCTCCATTGAAACTTCACGAGCTAAAACGACACGTTCCAACCCTTCTTCTTTCCAGAATTCCAATGTCTCAAAATTAGTTGCTGAAGCTTGAGTGGATAAATGGATCGGCAGACCTGGGGCTTCTGTCGCACAAATTTCGATCAAAGCTGGATCAGAAACAATTACTGCAGAAATACCGACATCACGCAAACTGCGGAAAAATTCCCCTGCTCCATCTTCATTTCCTTCATGGGTGACCATATTAGCAGCAACGTATACCTTCGCATCATGTTCTTTTGCAAAAGCAACTCCTTCAGCCATTTCTTCATAAGTAAAATTACCTGCACGGCTTCTTAAACCATATGCATTCCCGCCAATATATACTGCATCTGCTCCATAATGGATCGCGGTTTTTAACTTTTCCAGTGTTCCTGCTGGCGCTAGGATTTCTGGTCGTTTCAATTTTCTTTTTACTGTCATTTCTTTCATCATACTCCTTATTTGATAGCAGAAGGATCAATATAAAAGAATCCTGTATCTAATTCACGGTTTTCAGGATGCAATTTACTGATTTCGCTAGTCATTTTTTCCGCTTTTTCTTGATCCCAGCTACCTTCTAAAATTTGTTTTTTTGCTTCGGCGAATAGTCGAGTGATGTTTACGAATTTTTCGCCTGGAGTAAATAATCCGTCCAATTTCCATGTACAGTAATGATGCTGATAAAGTTCATTCAATTCATTCGAGAGATTCAGATCATTGCTGGCAAAAATATGTGTGCCATGACTATCTTCATAAATAGAATAATGTGTCTCTTCTTTTTTAGGTTCCGAGATAAAAAGACCTCTTTCACGATCTTTTTGTTCGTCTTGTTTTGTATAGTTATAGTAATTCTGTAGCAGTGGACGTTTGGATTGATGGATGCATGTAGCACCATACACAAGGGTTTCTACAGGAATATCGAGTTTTTCTTCCATCGCCTTCATCTCTTCAAAAGGAACTTCACGAGCAAGTACTGCTCCAACTGCGCCTTTTTTCGCCCAGAAATTGATTTGACGTGCGCTCGTTACTAATGTTTCAGCATCATAAATATACGGTATACGCAATTCAGGATTTTTTTTCATCGTATAAATAATACCTGTATCACCAACTGTGATCACATCTACGTTTATTTCTTTTAAAAAAGCCAAATATTCAGGTACATTTTTCATTTTTTCAGGATGAATGATCCCATTTACAGCAATATTCGCTTTTTTACCATACTTGTGTGCTAATTCTACCAATTGTCGCTGTTCTTCTCGTGTAAATGAAGCAGGCAGACGCAATCCAAATTGCTCTTCACCGAAATATAGTGTATCTGCACCTGCAGCAAGCAACTGTTCTGCTTGTTCAGTAGTTTCTACTGTGGTTATGAGTTCGATCATAATTTTCTCCTCCTACAACTTCATAATAGTAGCATAGCTCTAAAAACTTTCCAATACTTCTTCTATTTAAAGTCGGATTTTTGAAAATTATTTCACAAAAAATCAAAATAAAGTTCGATATATTCTGTCCAAATATAAAAAGAGATTGTGACAAAAATCTTGTCACAACCTCTTAATCAAGTCTTACTATTGTAAAAATTCAGCTACACAGGCCAAGTAACTATAGGGAACCTACTGTTTCCTTTTTAGGTCCGCGAACATTCAATGTGATCTTACCTTTTGAAGCACCTACTGTTACGTGGTCACCTAAACGAATTTCTCCGCCAAGCAAAGCCTCGCTCAATCGATCTTCAATTTCTTTTTGAAGTGCGCGACGGATTGGACGTGCACCATATTCAGGATCAAATCCAGCTTTCCCGATCACATCGATTGCAGATGGTGTGATTTTCACTTGAATATCTTGTTCTTTCAATCGTTTGATAATCGCTTTGCTCATGATTTGGACGATTGTATGGATTTCATCTTTACTCAATGAATGGAAGACGACAGTCTCATCGATTCGATTCAAGAATTCAGGTCGGAAAGCTTTCTTTAACTCTTCTAAGATACGTTTTTGCATGGCTTTGTGATCTTTAGTAACATCTTGGACATTGAATCCGACATTTTTTTCTTCTCGAATTTGTGTCGCTCCGATATTTGAAGTCATAATCATGATTGTATTTCTAAAGTCCACTTTTCTACCTTTAGAATCTGTTAAATGACCATCATCCAATACTTGCAAAAGTAAATTGAAAACGTCTGGATGTGCTTTCTCCACTTCATCTAAGAGAATCACTGAATATGGTTTTTGACGAATTTTTTCTGTCAACTGTCCACCTTCATCATACCCTACGTATCCTGGAGGAGATCCGATTAATCGGCTTGTACTGTATTTTTCCATAAATTCTGACATATCAACACGGATCAGGGCATCTTCGCTCCCAAACATGACTTCTGAAAGTGCTTTGGCCAATTCTGTTTTTCCGACACCAGTTGGTCCAAGGAACATGAATGAACCAATTGGACGATCAGGATCTTTCAATCCGCTTCGTGCACGGCGGATCGCACGTGAAACTGCTTTGACAGCCTCATCTTGACCAACGACACGTTCATGCAGAAGTCCTTCCAGTTCTAACAAGCGTTCGCTTTCTTTTTTCTCCAACTGCTGTAGAGGGACACCAGTCCACTCCGATACAACTGTAGCAACATCTTCTTCTGTTACACGATCAGAATAACCTTGCTCCTGTTTTGCTTCAATTGCAGAAACTTTTTGCAGCTTTTTACGTAGTGCTTTTTCTTGTCTGCGTAATTGAGCAGCATTTTCAAAGTCTTGTTTTTGGATCGCTGCTTCCTTTTCTTGTACTAGTTCATCGATTTCTAGTTTGATCACAGTTGATTTTGTTAAGTGATCGGTTTGATCCAAACGGACTTTCGCTGCTGATTCATCGATCAAATCAATTGCTTTATCGGGTAGTTGACGAGAAGTGATATAACGAACAGAAAGATTGACTGCTGCTCGTACAGCTTCATCTGTGATCTCCACTCCATGGTGCTCTTCATATCTTGTACGTAATCCTTGAAGAATCACTTCTGCTTCTTCAGGAGTTGGCTCATCTACTTGAATGCGAGCAAAACGTCGCTCTAATGCAGAATCTTTTTCGATATATTTTTGATATTCATCTAGGGTCGTTGCTCCGATCGTTTGTAATTCTCCTCGAGCTAACGCCGGTTTCAAGATATTCGAAGCATCAATTGCTCCTTCTGCTCCACCTGCACCAATTAAGGTATGCAATTCATCAATGAATAAGATTACTTGACCATCATTATAGATTTCGTCGATGACCTTTTTCATTCGATCTTCAAATTCACCGCGATATTTCGTACCAGCAACCAAAGATCCTATATCAAGCATCATCAGGCGCTTTTCTTGCATGTCTTCTGGCACTTCACCTAAAATGATTTTTTGAGCTAACCCTTCAGCAATGGCTGTTTTGCCTACACCAGGTTCACCCACCAGTACAGGGTTATTCTTTGTCCGTCGGCTAAGAATCTGGATAAGCCGTTTCACTTCTCTCGAACGACCAACAACTGGGTCCAGCTTGTTTTCTTTTGCTAATTTCGTCAAATCACGTGCTAATGAATCTAGCGTAGGTGTTCCTTGCGGTGTTTGCCGTTTATCTTGTACATTTACATTTCTACGACGATTCATTCCTTTTCCAGCAGAATCACCAGCTAGCCCCATTTTTTGTTTCAGAACTTGACGGGCTTTTGAAAGGCTGATACCTAAGTTGATCATGATTCGAGTAGCCATGATACTTTCATCTTTTAATAAGCTCATCAAAATATGTTCTGTTCCAACTTTTTGAGAACCAGTTTTCTTCACTTCGCTGCTAGCTAAAGCAAAAACTTGTTTCATTCTTGGTGAATATGGAAGAAAGACTCCTTTAGGGTAAGAACGGATACCACCATAACCAATCAGATGTTCAATTTCTTCATAAATTTCCGTTTCATTCAAATCCATTTCACGTAATACTTTTCCAGCAATTCCATTTTGCTCGACCACTAAGGCTAGTAAAACATGTTCTGAACTAACTGATTGATGTTTCAATCGTTTTGCTTCTTCTTGTGCAATTTCTAATACTGCTTGGGCTCTTTCAGTAAAAAGTTCTTCCATCTAATCTCACTTCCCATCTTCATAACTTAAACGTTCCAGAAATGCTCGGAGAATCCGAGCACGTGTATGATCTTCATATTCATTGAAATTCAATGTGTTTTTTGCAATTGCACTCAACATCAAGTTTCCTTCTTTTTTTGTAATTATTTGGTCTTCATAAAGTTTTTGAATAATAGCAAAAGCATTTTTCTCACTGAGTGTATCATCAAATAACTGATTTATCTGCTCAAGTAATTGTTTTTTATCTGAAATCCTTACTTTTGCAATTCGTATATAACCACCACCACCACGTTTGCTTTCTACTAGATAACCACGTTGGATGGTAAAACGGGTATTAATCACATAGTTGATTTGTGAAGGAACACAGTTAAAGAGGTCTGCCATTTCAATCCTTCGAATCTCGATCATTTCACTATT
>NZ_CP175675.1:2525000-2544356 GCF_030910025.2 Enterococcus sp. SB12
TTGCCCCCGAAGGGGAAGCTCTATCTCTAGAGTGGTCAAAGGATGTCAAGACCTGGTAAGGTTCTTCGCGTTGCTTCGAATTAAACCACATGCTCCACCGCTTGTGCGGGCCCCCGTCAATTCCTTTGAGTTTCAACCTTGCGGTCGTACTCCCCAGGCGGAGTGCTTAATGCGTTAGCTGCAGCACTGAAGGGCGGAAACCCTCCAACACTTAGCACTCATCGTTTACGGCGTGGACTACCAGGGTATCTAATCCTGTTTGCTCCCCACGCTTTCGAGCCTCAGCGTCAGTTACAGACCAGAGAGCCGCCTTCGCCACTGGTGTTCCTCCATATATCTACGCATTTCACCGCTACACATGGAATTCCACTCTCCTCTTCTGCACTCAAGTCTCCCAGTTTCCAATGACCCTCCCCGGTTGAGCCGGGGCTTTCACATCAGACTTAAGAAACCGCCTGCGCTCGCTTTACGCCCAATAAATCCGGACAACGCTTGCCACCTACGTATTACCGCGGCTGCTGGCACGTAGTTAGCCGTGGCTTTCTGGTTAGATACCGTCAAGGGATGAACAGTTACTCTCATCCTTGTTCTTCTCTAACAACAGAGTTTTACGATCCGAAAACCTTCTTCACTCACGCGGCGTTGCTCGGTCAGACTTTCGTCCATTGCCGAAGATTCCCTACTGCTGCCTCCCGTAGGAGTTTGGGCCGTGTCTCAGTCCCAATGTGGCCGATCACCCTCTCAGGTCGGCTATGCATCGTGGCCTTGGTGAGCCGTTACCTCACCAACTAGCTAATGCACCGCGGGTCCATCCATCAGCGACACCCGAAAGCGCCTTTCAAATCAAAACCATGCGGTTTTGATTGTTATACGGTATTAGCACCTGTTTCCAAGTGTTATCCCCTTCTGATGGGCAGGTTACCCACGTGTTACTCACCCGTTCGCCACTCCTCTTTTTCCGGTGGAGCAAGCTCCGGTGGAAAAAGAAGCGTTCGACTTGCATGTATTAGGCACGCCGCCAGCGTTCGTCCTGAGCCAGGATCAAACTCTCATAAAAAGTTCGAACAATCTTGCGATTGTTAAGCTCAATTTGTTTGCTAGCATATTGCTTGCTTGTTAAAAATGTTTGTTGTCTTGAATTGAATCAAGACGCCCTACACATTTGGTTTGTCTTACTTTGTTCAGTTTTCAAAGGTCTACTTCATCGAGAGTGTTTCCCGATTCATTTTTGGCTGCCGTAGCAACTTTTATATCATATCAGAGAGACAAACGATTGTCAACTCTTTTTTAAAAGTTTTTTTCGATTTCGTTTTTCG
Source organism: Enterococcus sp. SB12 (assembly GCF_030910025.2). Taxonomy (NCBI): domain Bacteria; kingdom Bacillati; phylum Bacillota; class Bacilli; order Lactobacillales; family Enterococcaceae; genus Enterococcus; species Enterococcus sp. SB12. The sequence continues at coordinate 2,526,317 of NZ_CP175675.1, forward strand.
AAATCTTTCAGCAACTCATTTATCATAACTTATCGTTTGTTATTTGTCAAGAACTTTTTTGAAGTTTTTTTCGATAGAATCAAGCTTCGCAAGTGGTTCTTTTTTTACGACTCAGTTATCTTATCATGTCATTTCCAACATGTCAACAACTTATTTTTTATTATTTAATAAGTTATTGGTGTTCTTTTGAACAAATAATAATATATCAACATCACATGTGAAAGTCAATAAGAAAATGCTTATTTATCAACATTTCTAGCTTACATGATCATTGGTTAGTTCTGGTCCTTTTTCGTTCGTCTTTATAACTCCGAGAGACGTAAAATCCTTTTGTTTTCAGTTTAATGTTCATGTTCTTGTCTTATTCACACCAACTAGATGTCTCACCTTCTAAAATTTTCCTTAACAAAGTGCTGCTTTTATCTATTTCTGCTTTTTTTTGCTAGAATAATAGTAACAATATGACTCTGGAGGATTTATTTATGAAAATTTTGATTGCTGACGATGATAAAGAAATCGTTGAATTATTAAGTATCTATGTTCACAATGAGGGGTATGAAGCAGTAAAGGCTTATGATGGGAAAGAAGCATTATCTAAAATCAGAACAATCCCTGATATTGAATTACTTATTTTAGATATCATGATGCCAGAGATGGACGGGATGCAAGTAGTGAAAGAGCTGCGAAAAGAATCTCAAATACCAATCATTATGCTGACAGCAAAAACTACTGATATGGATAAGATCAAAGGACTGGTCGCTGGTGCAGATGATTATGTGACCAAGCCATTTAATCCGTTAGAAGTAATGGCTAGAGTAAAGTCTTTATTACGGCGTACAAAAATGCAGATTGCTCCAGATCAGCCTGATGTATTAGAAGTAAATGCATTAATCATCAATAAAGACTCTCATGAAGTTAAAACAATCGATGGGAAAGAAATCCAGTTAACAGCTTTGGAATTCGGTATCCTCTACTTGCTTGCTAGTCATCCTAATCGAGTATTTAGCGCGGATGAAATTTTTGAGCGTGTTTGGAAACAAGAAAGTATTGTCTCTGCTAAAACTGTCATGGTTCACGTTAGTCATTTAAGAGATAAAATTGAAGAAGCAACTGGTGGTGAAAAAGTCATTCAAACCGTTTGGGGAGTGGGCTATAAAATTGACGCAAGATAGTAAACGAGCAACTGAAAAACGCCGTCGGATCAATTTGACTTCAAAAGAAATCAGCGAATTGTTAGCGGAAGGAATCATCACGATTATCCTTTTGCTTCTATTAAATGTTTCTATTCTGGTTGTTATCAGTTCGGTGATCAACAGTTCACCTTCTTTGACGAATGCGATTTGGGATTCAAAGAATATTTTTGCAGAACGATTGAACACTGATTTGTTCTGGAACGGCCGGAATTTTATTATTCCCTTTTTCTTTCTATTAGATATTGGTGTTTTGTATTGGCGCTTGATTCGAAGATATCGCCAAATGCAATTACGGCATATCATCAGCGAACTTCACTACATCGCAAACGGAAATTATGATCATCGTATCCCTTTTGAACTGAGTGGTGACTTAAGCCGAGTGGTAACAAGTATCAATGGATTGGTGGATAGTACCGTAGCAGCGATTGAAGACGAACGTAAAATCGAAAAATCAAAAGATGAATTGATCACGAATGTCAGTCATGATATCCGTACCCCACTCACGTCCATCATTGGATACCTAGGACTGATAGAAGATGGCCAGTATCACTCAGAAGAAGATCTTTTAAAGTATACGCATACTGCTTATATCAAAGCAAAGCAGATGAAATCTTTAGTGGACGACTTATTTGAATACACTAAGGTACGCCAGCCTGCTGTCCCGGTGAATTTTTCTGCCTTTGACATGATCCAGTTGATCGAACAGTTAGCAGCTGATTTTGAGTTGGAAGCTTCTAAAAAAAATATCCAAATACTTGTTCAATCAAAAGTAGACTCCCTTATCATGGATGGCGATACCGAAAAACTTGTACGTGTCTTCAATAATCTTTTGACGAATGCGTTGAAATACGGAAAAGGAGCAACGAAGATCGTAATCGAAGTAGAACGTATCGGTTCAGAAGTTGTTGCAACAGTCAAAAATAACGGAGCAATGATCCCACAACAGGCAATCGATAATCTATTCGACCGTTTTTATCGTGTAGAAGAATCTCGTTCACAAGCAACTGGAGGAACTGGACTTGGTTTAGCAATCGCTCAAAGCATTGTGGCTTTGCACGGCGGATACATTTATGCAAAATCAGATAAGCAATGGACTTCTTTCATCATGCACCTTCCAATCAAGAAAAATGAAAAATTACCTATTGATACACAGGAAGTTATTGACGAAAGCTGAAATATTCGCTATTCTTATTACAATTATTAGAATAAATGAAAAACACAGAACCCAGTACACTTTATTCTTTTTCAGAGAGCTGATGGCAGGTGTAAATCAGCAAAGGATAATTTGGAAGTTCCAGTTCGTTTACGTGCCCTTTCGAAATAAGAAAGGTCGGTTCAACAGCCGTTATGTGTTCAACAAGTGCAGCTGACGCTGAACTTGGGTGGTACCGCGAATTTCAGACTGATTCGTCCCAAGAATAATGGGATAGATCAGTCTTTTTTTATTTTCAAAAAGGAGGAAATCATATGTTAGATGTAAAAATGATGCGACAAAATATTGAAGAAGTACAAGAAAAATTGATGACTCGGGGCGTAAAAAAAGAAACATTAGCTGAATTCATGGAACTAGATGAAAATCGTCGTAAGCTACTAGTCAAAAGTGAAGAATTAAAAAAATATCGAAATGATGTTTCTGCTGAGATCGCCCAATTGAAGCGTGCAAAAGAAGATGCTTCTGCTAAAATCGCTGAAATGAAAGAAGTCGGTGGCAACATCAAAGCATTGGATACTGAAATTGCTGAAGTGGATGAAAAGTTGAAACAAATTGCAACTACTTTGCCAAACCTTCCCCATGATTCTGTGCCAGTTGGAACAGATGAAGAGGACAATGTAGAAATCCGTCGTTGGAGCGAACCACGTACATTTGCTTTTGAACCAAAACCACACTGGGAAATTGCAGAAAATCTTGATATTTTAGATTTTGAACGTGGCGCAAAAGTAGCCGGTAGCCGTTTTGTCTATTACAAAGGATTAGGTGCTCGATTAGAACGTGCAGTCTACAACTTCATGCTTGATCAGCATATTTACGAACACGGCTATACTGAAATGATCACTCCTTACATCGTCAACAGTAAAGCGATGTTTGGTACGGGACAATTTCCAAAATTCAAAGAAGATGTTTTCCAATTGGAGAATACTGATCTAACGTTAATCCCAACAGCTGAAGTACCATTAACTAACTATTATAATGATGAAATTTTAGATGGTGCAGATTTACCTATTTATTTCACTGCACTAAGCCCTGCTTTTCGTTCTGAAGCCGGAAGTGCTGGTCGGGATACACGAGGACTGATTCGTCTTCACCAATTCAATAAAGTAGAAATGGTCAAATTTTCGGATGCAGAGCATTCTTACGAAGAATTGGAAAAAATGACAGCTGATGCAGAAGATATCTTGAAAAAATTGCATTTGCCTTATCGTGTGATGGCCTTATCAACTGGAGACATGGGCTTTTCTGCAGCTAAAACTTATGACTTAGAAGTATGGATTCCTGCACAAGATACTTATCGTGAAATCAGTTCTTGTTCTAACTGTGAAGATTTCCAAGCACGCCGAGCAATGATCCGTTATCGCGATAATGATGGAAAAATCCACTATGCTCATACTCTGAATGGTTCAGGACTTGCAGTTGGCCGTACAGTAGCTGCCATTTTGGAAAATTACCAAAATGAAGATGGTTCTGTCACAGTTCCAGAAGCGCTCGTTCCTTATATGGGGAATCTGAAAGTTATTAAATAAAGAGGTTGTGAAAAAGCCGCTTAGTTTCGAGTATTAAGAAAAATTTTGTGAAAATGGCTTTCCACATTTTTGCATAAATTGGACTTAATACCGAGAAACTGACTTTTGAACACCATTTATCGAGAGGTTGTGAAATCAGCGTCCTGGCCTGAGTATTAGAGAAAAAAATGAAAAAATAGCTCCTCATATTTTGCCGTTTTTTGAGCTAATACCGAGGGTTAGTTGATTGAACACCATTTATCGAGAGGTTGTGAAATCAGCGTCCTGGCCTGAGTATTAGAGAAAAAAATGGAAAAATAGTCCCTCATATTTTACCGTTTGTTGAACTAATACCGAGGGTCAGCTGATTGAACACCGTTTAGTGGAGAGGTCGTAAGCCTACCCCCCAGCTCCGAGTTACAAGGAACAAATTCAAAAAACAGCTCTTCTTATTTCCGAAGGAGTTGCTTCTGCTTCCGCCGTTTATACGTGTTTAGAGCGTGAGACAAAAGTGTTCTTTACTTTTGTCCCACGCTCTTTAATGTTTTTAAGATTCAACTGAATAGTTTGGTGCTTCTTTTGTGATTTGTACATCATGAGGGTGTGATTCTTTTAATCCACTGCCGCTCATTTGGATAAATTGCGCTTCATCACGTAATTGCTGTAGATTCGCTGCCCCAACATAACCCATTCCTGAACGCAAACCGCCGATCATTTGGAAAATAATATCTGCAACACTTCCTTTATAAGCAACCCGACCTTCGATTCCTTCTGGTACTAATTTATTTGCTTCATTAACACTACCTTGGAAGTAACGGTCTTTTGAACCTTTTTCCATCGCACCTAATGAGCCCATACCTCGGTATGTTTTGAATCGACGTCCTTGGAAGATTTCGAATTCACCTGGTGATTCATCTGTCCCTGCCAACATACTTCCTAGCATCACTGCATGTCCGCCGGCAGCTAATGCTTTGACGATGTCACCAGAATACTTGATCCCTCCGTCTGCAATAATCGCTTTGCCATATTGACGAGCAACTGATGCTGCATCATAAATAGCTGTGAGCTGAGGTACACCTACACCGGCTACCACACGTGTCGTACAAATCGATCCTGGTCCGATACCAACTTTTACGACATCTACACCTGCATCATATAAAGCTTTTGTCGCTTCAGCCGTCGCAACGTTTCCTGCAATCAATGTTGCATCTGCAAAAGTTGAACGGATTTCTTGAATTTTTCGGATCACACCTGCACTATGTCCATGAGCTGTATCGATGATGATTGCATCTGCCCCTGCTTCTAATAAAGCATTCGCACGCTCAAATGTATCGCTTGTTACACCAACGGCTGCTGCTACAAGCAAACGACCATGTTCATCTTTTGCTGCATTTGGAAATTCGATCACTTTCTCGATGTCTTTGATCGTGATCAATCCGCTTAAACGACCTTCGTTATCTACGATTGGTAATTTTTCGATTTTATGTTTTTGCAAAATCTTTTCTGCATCTTTTAGAGAGGTACCTACTGGGGCAGTCACTAAGTTGTCTTTTGTCATCACATCAGCAATCGGCATGTGATAATCTGTTACAAAACGCATGTCGCGGTTTGTAATTATCCCTACCAATTTTCTGTTTTCAAGTGTTTCAACGATTGGCACACCACTGATACGATATTTGCTCATCAATTCTTCTGCGTCTGCTACAAGATGCTGTGGCGTTAAGAAGAACGGATCAATGATTACGCCACTTTCAGAACGTTTGACTTTTCTTACTTCATCCGCTTGCTGGCTGATCGTCATGTTTTTATGGATCACACCTAGTCCGCCTTGTCTTGCCATAGCAATGGCCATCTTGCTGTCGGTAACAGTATCCATACTTGCACTGATGATTGGAATATTCAACTTAATATTTTTAGCTAATTGTACGCTCATATCCACTTCGTTTGGTAACACGCGACTTTCTGCTGGTATCAATAAGACATCATCAAAAGTAAATCCTTTTTTCGTGAACTTTGTTTCCCAGTTGGACATTTTTAGTACCACTCCTCTAATTTAGTTTATCTATTAAAATAATTGATTTTTTCATTTAAGTCAATGATCTACTTGGAATCAAGTTAGCTTTCTCATAGAATACCAATATAAAGCGTTTACATCTGTGTGTATTAAAAGAGATTGTAAAAAAGCTGTCCTGCATCAAGTAATAAGAACAGCCAATCAAAAATAGTTTTTCATATTTTTGAATTGGTTGGGCTTATTACCGCAGATGCAAGCTTTTGAACACCGTTTAAGGAAGAGGCTGTGAAATCAGCGTCCTGACCTGAGTATTAGAGAAAAAAACGGAAAAACAGTTTCTCATGTTTGTTGAATATTGTGATTTGTGATCGAGGAGTTGGAGGAGAACACCGTTTATCGTAAAAAGGACTGTGACAAGACTTTTGTCACAGCCCCTTACTATTATTTAATTATGGATAAACAAAATGAGGTTCTTTACTACCCCTCGATATTTAGCAAAATAGCTGATCTTTTTGCTAGTTTATCTTCTTGGGACGGATAAACTTCCAATAATCCCGTATTTTTTCTTCAAGTAGTAACGGATTGCTAAAGCAGCTGCCCCGATAATGATAACTACTACTGGATCTAATACTGGATTGATAACTGGCGGCAATAGTGTTGTCGCAGAAAACAGTACGACCCAAAGAAGTGTCGTTCCACCTAGGATAAGCAATGTCTTACCCATTCCTGGTTTCTTGCTTCGATCTGCTCCGGGATATTCATATTGATAGATGTATTTGTACATCATATAAAAGACCCAGCCACCGATTGCAGAACCTAGAACGAGTGTAGAAAAGCCATAAGCTGGCGTTGTTCCACGTGAAAACAATCCGGTAATCGCAATCATGATACTTAATAGACCAAGCAACAGCAACGTATTATCTAACCACATCAATAAAGGGGTGGATGAATTTTTTACTTCTGCTGGCTTATTGATGATTGCTTCCGTTCTTTCAGAGACTGTCCCAAACAATTGACGGGCTGTTCTTCCGCCTTTTTGTTCTGCAACTAAAGTAGGCAGAATGTCATGAAGGGCTTTTACTTTTTCTTCTTCAGACAAATTCGCTGCTTCTAAAGATTTTTTCAAATCAAAAATGTACTGTTGATTTCTTTTGGTTAATTTTGTTTCTAAACTATTGTTTTCTTTTACGATTGCTCGTAATTGTTCTGGTTCCATTATCTAATAGTCCTCCTTAGCCGTTCCTTTTCTCAACGGTCGTCACAAAAGACATTCTACCATATTCTACAGCTAGTTTGATAGCCCTTTTACACATTAAAGCGGAATAACATTACGTCGCCGTCTTGTACGACATAATCTTTTCCTTCTAATCGAACACGTCCAGCTTCTTTTGCTGCATGCATGTTTCCGTAATGATCCAAGTCTTCAAAAGAGACAGTTTCTGCACGGATAAATCCGCGTTCGAAATCTGAATGGATGATTCCTGCTGCTTGTGGTGCTTTGATTCCTTTTTTGAATGTCCAAGCACGTACTTCTTGTTCCCCAGCAGTAAAGTAAGTAGCTAAGCCTAACAAATCATAAGCAGCACGGATCAACTGATCCAAACCTGATTCTTCGATTCCTAAAGCTTCTAAAAATTCCGCTTTGTCTTCTTCATCTAATTCTGCGATTTCTTCTTCTGCACGAGCACTGACCACGATCACTTCTGCATTTTCTTCTGCAGCAAAGTTGCGCACTTCTTGTACATAATGATTCGCGTCTGCATCTGCTACGTCATCTTCTGAGACATTGGCTACATAAAGAATTGGTTTTGTCGTCAATAAAAATAGTGATTTAACGATTTTTTGTTCTTCTTCAGTAAATTCGATCGTTCGGGCAGATTTTCCTTCTTCCAGTACAGGTTTGATTTTATCCAGTACAGCTAGTTCTGCCACTGCATCTTTATCTTTGGTTTTAGCAACTTTTGCTACACGAGTATAGCGTTTGTTGATAGATTCTAAGTCTGCTAACACTAGTTCCAAGTTGATCGTATCAATATCTTCTAGTGGATCAACACGTCCTTCTACGTGAGTAATATTATCATCATCAAAACAGCGAACAACGTGACAAATAGCGTCTACTTGGCGGATATGGCTTAAGAATTGATTTCCCAAACCTTCTCCTTTACTTGCGCCTTTTACGATTCCAGCAATATCTGTAAATTCAAAAGTCGTCGGAACAGTTTTTTTCGGATGTACAAGTTCTGTTAAGCGTTGCAAACGCCAGTCAGGTACTTCTACCATCCCTATGTTAGGGTCGATCGTTGCAAAGGGATAGTTTGCTGCTTCCGCTCCTGCTTTTGTGATCGCATTAAACAAAGTTGATTTTCCTACGTTGGGCAACCCAACAATTCCAGCAGTCAATGCCATAAATTTATTCACTCTTTCTCTGCATTTTTTTCAATTACTTTTTTTAATTTCTTTTCAAAATCTCGACGGGTCATCATGACGATATGTCCGCAATTCATACATCTGATTTTGATATCTGCGCCCATTCGAATGACTTCCCAGCGATTCGTCTGGCAAGCGTGAGGTTTTTTCATTTCAACGATATCGTGCAAGTCGTACATAAAAATAGCCTCCTTTTTGTTTATTCTTCATCAAATTGAATATTCAAGATATCAAGAATTCGAGTCAAATCTTTTTGAGAAAGATATTCAATCTCGATCTTACCTTTCCCATTTTTTTCTTGGATAGCTACACTTGTACCAAATTTATCCATCAAACGATCTTCGCTTTCTCGGATATAATATGGTTTTTCCTTTGCTAGCCTTGGGATTTTTTTCTTTTCTTTTCCATCATTTTGATTTAACTCAGAAACAAGCTGTTCCAGTTGGCGGACAGTTAAATTTTCAGTTACTGCACGATTGGCTAATTTCAAGATCAATGTTTTATTTTTTAAACCTAACAGCGTACGGGCTTGTCCCATAGATAAACGCTGATCTTGTACCATTTCCTTGACAAGATCCGGTAAAGAAAGCAAGCGCAAATAATTGGCGATATAAGGTCTGCTCTTTCCTAAACGACTAGCTACTTCTGCTTGTGTTAGTTTCAGGTTTTTCATCAGCATCTCATATGCTTCTGCTTCTTCTAACGGATTCAGATCTTCTCGCTGCAAGTTTTCCAGCACTGCTACTTGCATCATCGCTTCTTCGTCAAAGTCTCTAACGATAGCAGGGATCGTTTCTTTTTCAGCTAGTTTGGACGCTCGAAAACGTCGCTCCCCTGCAATAATCTCATATCCTTTTACTGCGGAACGGCGTACGATGATGGGTTGAAAGACGCCTGATTGTTCAATAGAATTAGCTAGTTCCTGCAAAGATACTTCTTCAAATGTTTTACGGGGCTGATACGGATTTGGTCGCAGCTCATTCAATGGTAGCTGGACAACGGTATCATCTTTTACATCCACCGTCTCTAAGTTTTCTAAATCTTGAAACAGTGCATCGATTCCTCGGCCTAATCCTTTACTTTTCTTCACGACTTACCACTTCCTTTGCCAATGCTTGGTAGACTTCAGCTCCTCGAGAACGTGGATCGTAGTCGATGATCGGTTTTCCATGACTAGGTGCTTCTGATAAACGAATATTTCTTGGAATGATCGTTTCGTAAACTTTTTCGCGGAAGTATTTACGTACTTCTTCTACGACTTCATTTCCCAGATTTGTTCGTGCATCATACATTGTCAGTAAGACTCCCTCGATCTCTAATTCTGGATTAAAGTGTTTTTGGACTAAACGAACCGTATTCAGTAATTGGCTTAATCCTTCCAATGCGTAATACTCACACTGAACAGGTATCAAAATCGAATCACTTGCTGTAAATGAATTGATTGTCAGATGGCCAAGAGAAGGCGGGCAATCGATCAAAATATAATCATACTGACTGCTTACTTCTGCTAAAGATCCTTTTAATCTTGATTCTCTTGCCATCATTGACGTCAATTCGATCTCTGCTCCTGCTAATTGGAGAGTCGCAGGCACAATACTCAAATTTTCGTGTTCAGTGATCAAAGTTGCCTCATCAATTGGCAATTCATTGACTAGAACATCATAGATGTCTCTTGTCACATCAGGTTTTCTGATCCCGACACCACTGGTAGCATTTCCTTGCGCATCCATATCCACTAGCAATACTTTTTTACCAAGGCTAGCAAGACAAGCACCTAGATTCACCGTCGTCGTTGTTTTGCCGACGCCACCTTTTTGGTTCGCAACAGATATTATTTGTGCCATCTCTTCTCCTCCTATTTGATTGGCTGCTTATTAGGCAGTCCGGGCTTTCTTGGGTATTTCTTTGGGGTTGGTTTTTTTTTTTGAATAACGATGATATGCCGTTGGTCAGAGACATTCGGCAAGGTAACCGCCTCTTCTTTGAGGAATTTACCACCTAATAAAGCAATCGCTTGTTTTGCTTCTGTCAATTCCTCTTCACTTTTTGCTGCTTTCAATGCATAAAAATAGCCTTCTTGTTTAGCCAAGGGCAAACACAATTCCGCTAACACATTCAAACGAGCAACCGCACGAGCAGTGACAAGGTCAAATGATGCACGAAAGTGAGGATTTTGCCCAAATGTTTCTGCCCGGTCATGATATAAGGAAGCATCGATTCCTAATAATCGGGTTAACTCAGATAAGAAGGTTATTCGTTTATTCAGAGAATCAACGATCGTTATCTGCAGTTCTGGAAAGGCAATTTTTAAAGGTATGCTAGGAAACCCTGCCCCCGAACCGACATCGCATAAAGAAAAAGGCTGCGTAAAGTCTACTTCAAATGCTAATGTAAGTGAATCGTAAAAATGCTTCAGGTATACGTCTTTTTCATCCGTAATAGCTGTAAGGTTCATCTTTTCGTTCCATTCGACTAATGTCCGATAATAAATAGCGAATTGATTCATTTGATGATCGGTAAGCTCTATCCCTTTTTCTGCCAAGGATTGGCGAAATTCTTCTGGTATCATAAATATTCCTTTCATTGTGAAACAGCAATTGTTTCACAGATTCTCTCCCTACTTTAACGCAAAATCCCTAGACATGCAATCCTTCCATATGGATTCTTAAAAATTTGAAAAGTAAGAAAAGCCGATAGACTTTTTCTTTCTAGTATGACTCATAAAATATACACAGAAGAGAGAACTAGCTTTGAGCAATTTCTGCAAAAACTAGTTCTCTCTTCTATTTATTATTACGTATTACGCTGGTTCACTGACTTTCGCAATCTTCCCTTGTTCGATATAGACCATTAGGATACTTAGGTCTGCAGGGTTTACGCCACTGATTCGGCTAGCTTGGGCAATTGTTTCTGGTTGGATTTTCTGCAATTTTTGTTTTGCTTCTGTTGCTAATCCGTTGATTGCTGCGTAGTCGATGTTTTCTGGAATCTTTTTCGCTTCCATGCGTTTTAATTTTTCTACTTTTTCCATGGCTTTTTTGATGTAGCCTTCATATTTGATTTGGATTTCTACTTGTTCGATTTCTTTTCGTGTCAATTCTTCATTTTCTGGAATAAACCGTAGAAGATCTGCATAGGTAATCTCAGGACGTCTTAAAAAGTCGCTTGCTAGTACACCATCTTTTAATGGTGCCGCATTAATCGTTGCTAAAAAGTCTTGGACTTCTTCTGTTGGTTTGATTCGTACATTCATCAAACGTTTGATTTCTTGTTCAACTGCTTCTTTTTTCTTCAAATAATTCTTGTATTGATCTTCTTTTACTAAGCCTACACGGTGACCCATTTCTGTTAATCGCAAATCTGCATTATCATGACGTAAAAGCAGACGGTATTCAGCACGTGAAGTCAGCAAACGATAAGGTTCGTTCGTTCCTTTTGTTACCAAATCATCGATCATGACACCGATGTAACCGTCACTTCGTTTGATCACTAAAGGTTCTTTTCCCTGAACTTTCAAAGCTGCATTGATACCGGCAATCAGCCCTTGTCCAGCCGCTTCTTCATAACCGCTTGTACCATTTGTTTGTCCAGCTGTATAAAGATTTTCAACGACTTTAGTTTCTAATGTCGGACGGAGCTGGTGTGGCTCTACTACGTCATATTCGATAGCATATCCTGTACGCATCATTTCTACTTTTTCTAATCCAGCAATAGAATGAAGCATGTTGACTTGAACATCCTCTGGTAAAGAAGTAGATAAACCTTGAACATAGACTTCTTCCGTATTTAAGCCTTCTGGTTCCAAAAATAATTGATGACGTGGTTTGTCTGCAAAACGCACGATCTTATCTTCGATGGATGGGCAATAGCGAGCGCCTACCCCTTCAACGATCCCTGTAAACATTGGGGCACGATGTAAGTTGTCTCGAATAATTTGGTGAGTCGTCTCACCTGTATAGGTCAGCCAGCAAGATTCCTGATCTAGTTTATAGGCACTATCTGGTGTGCTGAAGCTAAAATGATTCGGCTCTTTGTCACCAGGTTGCTCTTCTGTAACAGAATAGTCGATCGTACTTGATTTTACTCGAGGCGGTGTTCCTGTTTTGAACCGTTCGATAGCAAAGCCAAGTTCTTTTAGATGATTCGCTAGTCCAATAGAAGGTTGAGAGTTATTCGGACCTGATGAATATTTCAATTCACCGATAATGATTTCTCCGCGAAGTGCTGTTCCGGCTGTAATAACAACTGCTTTGGCCCGGTAGCTCGCTCCTGTGGAAGTCACTACTCCATGACAAACACCATCTTCGACGATCAGTTCTTCGACGATTCCTTGTCTTAGCGTCAAATTTGGTTCTTTTTCGATCGTATGTTTCATTTCTGTTGAATAAGCATGTTTGTCTGCTTGTGCTCGCAATGCTCGGACAGCTGGGCCTTTTCCTGTGTTCAACATACGCATTTGGATATAGGTTTTATCGATATTCTTACCCATTTCTCCGCCTAACGCATCGATTTCTCGAACGACAACGCCTTTAGCTGGTCCGCCTACAGAAGGATTACATGGCATGAATGCTACCATGTCCAAATTTATTGTCAGTAATAATGTTTTTGATCCCATACGTGCAGCAGCAAGTGCAGCTTCTGAACCGGCGTGTCCTGCGCCAACAACGATCACGTCATACGCATCTGCTTCATAATGTTCCAATCGTTTGTTCCTCCTTTTATTTTCCTAAACAAAATTGACTGAATAATTGAGTGATTAGCTCATCTTGTACACTGTCGCCGACAACTTCTCCTAGATAGTCCCAGCAACGCGTCATATCTATTTGAACGAGATCCACAGGCATTCCTGCATCAATACCTGCAATGACTTCTTCAAGTGAGAGGGAAGCTTTTTCTAACAACGCGATATGGCGGGTATTAGAAACATAAGTAGCGTCTCTTTCTCCTGTTTCTCCACTGAAGAATAAATCAGAAATAGCTGATTCCAAACGATCTAGTCCGTCGTTTTTAGCTACGGAAATTGAAAAAACTGGTTCATTTTCGATCAATTTCTTCAATTTTTCTTGTTCCAGCTGTGCTGGCAAATCTGTTTTATTTAGAAGAATGATCCGTTTCAATCCACTTGTCGCTTCCAATAATTGTTCATCTTCTGCTGTCAGTGGTTCGCTTTGGTTTAGAACAAGTAAGATCAAGTCTGCTTCTGCTAATGCTTTTCGGCTTCTTTCGACCCCGATCCGTTCCACCACATCTTCTGTTTCCCGAATTCCAGCTGTATCGATTAGCTTGAGCGGTACCCCCCGAACATTGACATACTCTTCGATTACATCTCGAGTCGTTCCTGCAATATCCGTAACGATTGCTTTTTCTTCTCTTAACAAATGGTTTAACAAACTTGATTTGCCGACATTTGGCCGGCCGATGATTGCCGTACTTAACCCTTCCCGCAGAACCTTCCCTTGCTTGGATGTAGCAAGTAGCGCTTGGATTCTTTGTTGGATCATCTGCGCTTTTTCAAGCAATAACTTCGTAGTCAATTCTTCGACATCATCATATTCTGGATAATCAATATTTACTTCTACTTGTGCTAATGTCTCTAAAATCTCTTGTCTCAATGAGCGGATCAAAGCAGACAGATTGCCGTCTAACTGATTAAGAGCTAGTCCCATTGCTTTGTCTGTTTTTGCCCGAATCAAATCCATCACAGCTTCTGCCTGTGAAAGGTCAACACGACCATTCAAGAATGCTCGTTTTGTGAATTCGCCTGGCTCAGCTAATCTTGCACCTTCTCTTAACAATAGCTGCAAAATTTGATTGACTACAACGATCCCACCGTGACAATTGATTTCTACTACATCTTCCCGCGTAAATGTCTTTGGTGCTCTCATCACGGAGACCATGACTTCATCGACAAGCTGATTGCTCTTGGGATCAACGATATGTCCATAATGGATCGTATGACTTGGTACTTCTGATAATCGTTTGTTTCCAGATTGATAAACTTTATCTGCTAGTTGCACAGCTTGATCGCCACTTAAACGAACGATACTGATTGCACCTTCTCCAGGTGGGGTAGAAATTGCCGCAATCGTATCAAATTCTAAAGTAATTTCAGCCATTTTTTCACTTCCTTTTTCATTTTGCGCACAAAAAAAGTGCCCACTCCACCCTTTATGCACAATAAACGGTGAACTTCGCACTTTGACTGCTTGTTCTTGATTAAATTCTGGTCATAGATTATCACACTTGCTATAAGGAATCAAGTGTTTAAAACAAGTTAGATGAAGTTGAGCCTGTTCTGCTTCCATTACCTTATATTTGATTGTCCTTGGATGTCTCTTTGCGTTCTTTGGTTTATTCAAAGAGAAGATACTGTATAAACAAGGCTTTATCTTTCTTAAAAAAAACGGTACACCAAATGGTAGCGCTATCTGAACTATACACTTTTGAAAGGAGAAAATATGTGAGCCCGTTCAGATCTGCTGCATTGGAAGAAGAAAGTGACCCTCGGATCAACGATGTCGTTTTATCTACAGGGAATATCAACCAGAAATATATCGTCCGCGATATCGTTTTTGTTGTGGAATGCTTAGAAGCTGATTTGTTTGACCCATCTTTTCCCAAAGATGACCTTTTCTTAACAACGAAGAGGAAATTAAAGACGAAGGTACTTGAATATGGTGCGAATGCAGTAATCAACTGTCATTTTGAGTATCAGCAAAAAAAACGCGACGGAAAGTATTTTCTGGAACTTTTTGCTTATGGAACAGTGATCCAATTTATCCAAACAACGATTGGTTAAATGAAACAGACAAAAAAAGCGGATCAAAACTGAAGACAGTTTCGATCCGCTTTTTTCTATCAAAGTTAGTGACTACTTCATCGTATACTCTGATAAGAATGATTTCTAGTAAAATATACTTGGTTTGAAAAACTTTGTCAACGTGATTTATTCAAAAAGTAATGGAATCAATAATATTTTTTAGCAGGTTCTACTACTAAATAACGATAAGGTTCCTCACCTTCCGAATGTGTTTTTACATGTTCATCTTTGCTTAATGCAGCATGGATTTGTTTACGTTCAAATGCAGGCATTGGTTCTAAGAAAACCGGCTGCCCTGTCCGTTTTACTTTTTCAGCCGTGCGATCAGCTAAACGCTGAATGATCTCTTGGCGCTTTTCACGGTAATTGCCTACATTGACTACTACAGACAGCTTATTTCTTGCTAAACGATGGATGAAGACTTGTGCCAGATATTGCAATGCATTCAGTGTTTTTCCATGTTTCCCAATCAGTATGCCTTGCTTTTGTGTTTCTAAATGGAAAACAACCATATTATTTGATTCTCTTTCCATTTTGACAAGAGCTGGAGCATCAAGCTGTTTTGAAATTTCAGTAAGATAAACTGCCAATTCCGTTAAAGCTGCTTCATCACCTAGCTCACTTACTTCTTCTGTTTTTTCTTCAAGAATCGTTTCGTTGACTACCTCGATCTCAGCTGTTGGTTCTTCTTCCAAAATTTCTTCTACAGTCTGTTCTGCTGTTTCAGAAACTTTTTCGCTGATACTTGGCTGGATCGAAAGCCGTGCATTCTTTCGACCCATTCCTAGGAAACCTTTTTTTCCTTCTTCCAGTATTTCGATTTCGACTTGGTCTTTGGCCAAACCCAAATCAGCCAGACCTAGTTGGACAGCTTCGTCTATTGTTGCAGCTTCATAAATCGGCATTAGCATTACCTCCCCTATTATTTCCGTTTTTTCTTAGGATTCATTGCTTTCTTAAGAGCACGTTCTCTTTCGCGGATTCTCCGTGCTTCTTCTTCACGCTCTTTTCGAATTTTGAAAGGGTTGTTGATCAGCAGCGTTTGTACAACTTGGAAGGCATTGGAAACTACCCAGTATAATGAAAGACCGCTGGCTAAATTGACACCCATCACTAAAATCATTACAGGCATCACGAAATTCATGATCTTCATTGATGCATTCGATTCAATTTGACTCATGCTAGATAAATACGTACTTGCAAAAGTAAAGATTGCTGCTAAAATCGGCAAAATAAATGTTGGATCCGCGTTCCCTAAGTTCAACCATAAGAAATGCCCTTGTTTCAACTCTGGTACACGTGAAATAGATTGCCATAACGCCATCAAGATTGGCATTTGTACTAATAAAGGAAGACAACCAGCATATGGATTGACGCCATTTTCTGCATATAAACGCTGCTGCTCTTCTCTTAACTTACTTTGTGTTTCCGGATCTCTTGAACTATATTGTTGCTGCAGTGCTTTTAATTTCGGTTGTAATTCTTGCGTTTTACGCATGCTCTTTGTTTGGAAATGCATCAACGGCAATAGGATCACGCGGATGATCAGTGTAAATAAAATGATCCCTATCCCTGCATTACCAAATGACAACGCCTTGATCGCCTCAGCAAAGTAATAAACAATATAACGATCCCAAATTCCTGTACTCTGTGCGCTGACTTCCCCAGTTCCGCAACCGGATAAGACGATGACCAAACTAACGATACCGGCCATCAAAAGTAAACGTTTGTATTTCTTCACTTACTCTTTTCCTCTCTGTCGATTATTTTTGCAAGTTTTAAGACGTGGACTAAATTGGAGCGAACCTCATCATAAGTCAACCCCTTCACACTTGGTCTAGCAATCACAATAAAATCCAACTCCGGATCAATCTCTTCTTTTATAGAATAAACTGCTGCTCGGATTTTTCGTTTGACTTCATTGCGGTTTACCGCGTTGCCGACCTTTTTTCCTACAGATAAACCAACTCGAAAATGAGGCTGTCCCGGTTTTTCCAAACGGTAAACGACGAATTTGCGGTTAGCAAAAGAATCTCCCGTATGGAACACGGCTTGAAACTCTCGTTCTTTTTTTACTCGATACGCTTTTCTCATTAGTTTTCTTTCCTTTTCTATCTCTCACTTACGCTCATAATCATACCATAATTACGATTGTCCTTTCATCATTTCCCTAAAAAAGAGTATAAAAAAAACCACTGAAACCCCAGTGGCCTAAGCTGAAAGAACTTTTCTTCCTTTGCGACGACGGCTAGCTAACACACGACGTCCATTTTTAGTACTCATACGTTTACGGAATCCGTGAACTTTTTGACGTTTACGTTTATTTGGTTGGTATGTTCTTTTCATATATTCCACCTCCAAAATGTTCTTATCTATTTTATAAACACAGACATACTTTGATAGTATAACGACAAAGTAGTGATTTTGTCAATATAAAATAGAAGATCGATTGTTAAAACTTATCCACAAGATTATTTTTTTCTATGGGAATCCTATGTGGAAAAAGTTATGCACAGGTATTATCCACAGATAATAAATGGCTGGTTTTACACAGAAAACACACGTGTAAAAAAAGTAATCCACAATCAGGCGATTTCCTGTGTATTCCGTCTCCTAACTATTGGTATATCTATATTTTTTATCCACAGACGCAAGAGGAAATCTATTGGTTTTTACGAGTTTTCCACCTGTGCATTAGTGGTGTGGAAAACTTTTTTTGACAACTGTGTTTTTCTCTTTTTTCTTTTTGTCGATTGTGTGGATAATTGTAATTAAAAAATTTTTTTCTTCGGTTTCTGTGGAAAACTATTGAAAAAAATGCTAAATTAGTACTAGTTATTCACTTTTTAATGAAGGAGGAGGCCTTAT
>NZ_CP175676.1:0-238123 GCF_030910025.2 Enterococcus sp. SB12
ACGAAACGCTTGATACACGCCAACCTGTCACATTTGATCATGTGTATGACACATTGACGCAATTGAAACAACAAGGATCTAAACATTATATCTTGACTCATCGTACGATCGCTTCGACTCGCGAATTGTTAGTAAAAGAAGGAATGTTAGAATTTTTTGAAGAAAACGCTAGGCGCCTGGCACTCATCTTCCTCCCTCTCCCTACAGCCCTCAGTTGAACCTAATGGAAGGCGTTTGGAAGTGGCTCAAGGAATCGGTCATCAACAATGTTTTTTTTGACCACGTCCAGAAAATCAAACAGTCGGTCCGCGGTTTCTTAGCCGATGTAAACGAGCGTCCCCTTGAGGTGATTGACCGACTGTGCGTGCGGATGTAAAGTATTTAATTCAACCTATATAAGTAATAATTTGTCTTTTGATGATATCTTATCGTAATGAGATATCTGAGGACCGCTCAATCATCAAAAGTCGTCCCTCTAAATAAACTACAAGAATAATTACTTAGAGGGAAACTTTAAAATATCAATATGTTTTTAACATTGCTAAGCTAGACCATCATGAATTTTGTTTAGATTCCATTTCATCATTGTATAGTAGGTATCGCCTTCGGAACCTTCTTTTGCTAATGAATCAGTAAAAATTTTGGAATAAATTTCTAATCCCGTTTCATCGGCAACTTTATTCATTGACTTAGATGAAACAGAGGTTTCTACGAACGAATGTTTGACATCAGAGTTTTCTATTTTAGCTAACACAGCTTTCATTTGTTCGGGAGTACCTTGAGATTCGGTATTGATTTCCCAAATGTAAGCTGGCGCAACATGATAGGCTTTTGAGAAGTATTTGAAGGCACCCTCTGAGGTGACCAATAAACGCTGTGATTCAGGAATATCGAGAAATTTTGATTGCGCTTCCTCATGTAACTTTTGTAATTTTTTGATATAAGCATCAGAATTAGTTTGGTAATAATCTGCATTTTTTGAATCTTTTTCCTTTAAGACTTTGGTGATTGTTTTGACGTATTGAACACCATTGGCTAAATCAAGCCAGGCATGAGGATCTTCTTCTTCGATGTTGGTTGTTAAGTGCTCCGGTATTACACCTTCACTGGCGGCGAAAACATCTTTATCGAATTCTTTATGAGCAGTGCTTACCAACTTCTTGAACCAACCACTACCGCCAGTTTCTAAATTCAGTCCGTTGTGAAATAAAACTGTTGCATCTGTTGCTTTTGAGATATCTTCCGGTTTAGGTTCATACTCGTGGGGATCCACGCCGCGTTGAACAATACTATATAGTTCAACGCGATCTTTAGCCACATTTTTAACCATGTCTTCCAAAATCGAGTTTGTAGTTACTACGCTGATTTTTTTGGAATCTGTTGATTGTTTGGAATCTCCACTTCGTCCGTTGACAAAAAAGATTACTCCGGCGACGGCTGCGATCACTACTACGATGGTTACTAATATTCTTTTCATATTTACGCCTCTTTTCTATTTTTGTGTATATGTAACAAGTTTTGTTTTGGTGAGAAGATAAAGGAAATTAAGAATAACCCTGCTGCGACAATAACAATCGCTGGACCAGAAGCCCAGTTGAATGTGTAGCTGAAGTACAAACCACAAATTGATGCGACAACACCAAATATAGCGGAGAAAACAAGCATCACGGACAAGCGGTCGGTCCAAAAGTATGCTGTTGCAGCTGGCGTAATTAACATGGCCACTACTAAGATGATTCCGACAGTTTGTAATGCTGATACGGTTACTAGCGTTAAGACGAGCATAAGGCTATAGTGGATTAGTTGGGTATTTAATCCATATGTTTTAGCGAAGGTCTGATCAAAGGAAGTGATTAACAATTCTTTATAAAATACTTGTACAAAAATAATCACAATTTCTAAAATAATTGCCGTTGTGATCATATCACTATTACTAACAGCTAGAATGTTTCCAAATAAAATATGGCGTAGATTGGTTGAGCTTTCGGCCATAGAGATTAAAATGAATCCCAATGCATAAAAGAAGCTGAAGACAACCCCTATTGCAGTATCTACTTTGATTTTACTATGAGAAGCCACGTAGCCGATTAACATTGCAGCTAGTACACCAAAAATAGATGCTCCAATCAAGATATTTATACCTAACATATAAGCAACAGCAACCCCTGGCAATACTGAATGAGAAATAGCGTCCCCCATCAAAGACATTCCTCGTAGAATGATGAAACTCCCAATAATCCCAGACATAATCCCCACCATTATTGCAGTGATTAATGCACTTTGAAGGAAATCATATTTTCCTAACGCTTGAAAAAAATCCGAGAGAGCAGTCATTCAATTTACCTCCTGAAATAGAACTGAAGATAAGTCAGCACTGAATGCTTTACTGATATTCTTCGAATTGTAGACTTCTTGAGTTGGCCCAAAGTCAATGATTCCGTGATTCATAATGACTAATTCATCAAAGTAATCATAAACTTTATTTAAATCGTGATGGATAACGATAATGGTTTTTTGTTCGTCTCGCCATTGTTTTAAAATAGCCATGATGGCACTTTCACTTTCCACATCAATTCCAACAAAAGGTTCATCTAAGACAACAATTTCTGCCTGTTGTAAAATTGCTCGAGCTACGAATACCCGCTGTAATTGTCCGCCTGACAAATTACCTATTTGCCGATTAGCAAAGTCAGTCATTTTAACTTGCTCAAGAGCTGCATCACAAGCAACACGTTCGCTTTTTCCTGGAGTCTTAAACAATCCCAGTTTTCCATAACTACCAGTTAAAACCAAATCATAGACATTGATTGGAAAACTGAGATCTAAATCCTTTCGTTGCTCTACATAGGCAACCTTCTTTTTTACTGTTGCCATTGAATGACCATCAAGCGCGCTACTACCTGATTTTGGATGAATAAGACCCAATATTGCCTTGATTAAAGTAGATTTACCAGCTCCATTAGGTCCGATAATGCCAGTAATCTTCCCTGCATTAAAATGGACGGATAAATTATTGAATACCGGTGTATCGCCGTACGCAACAGATAATTTTTTTACAGTCAACAAATAAAAACCTCCTTTAAAAACTAAATTTTTCTAATTTTGGCCTAACCTCTAAAAATACTTTGGTCAACCTTATTTTTTTCTCTCGACTATTTCAACAAAAAATCGTGAATATTAACAATGGTAATTATCTTATAGATATATTTTTAACGTGTACAATTGATTCATTCCGATACAAATGAAATGAAGGCAAATAATATTAAATTAGGCGAATATTTATTTTTTTTTAGGTTTGTCTAATATTTTGCTTTAATTTAATAAAAAAGAGGTGTATACTTATGATGTTTTTAAAGGAAGGTGGAAATATTTTGAAAGATACAACAAGTCAGTCCGGTAAAGAGCACAAACCTCGATTAATTCAGCATGCGAATGGTCCCTCTTTAGAGGAAATTAACGGAACTGTCGAGGTACCCAAAGGCAAAGGCTTTTGGAAAACCTTGTTCGCCTATTCTGGACCGGGAGCATTAGTTGCTGTGGGATATATGGATCCAGGCAACTGGTCTACTTCGATTACGGGTGGGCAAAACTTCCAGTATTTATTAATGTCGGTCATTTTAATGTCTAGTTTAATTGCAATGCTATTACAATATATGGCTGCTAAATTGGGAATTGTTAGTCAAATGGATTTAGCTCAAGCAATTCGAGCGAGAACGAGTAAAAAACTAGGAATCATTTTATGGATTTTAACGGAATTAGCGATTATGGCAACAGATATTGCGGAAGTAATTGGCGCATCAATTGCTCTTTATTTACTTTTTAATATTCCGCTTGTCGTCGCAGTCTTTATTACGGTATTTGATGTTTTATTATTATTGTTGTTAACGAAAGTTGGTTTTAGAAAAATTGAAGCAATAGTTGTCTGTTTGATTTTTGTAATTCTTTTTGTGTTTGTTTATCAAGTAGCGTTGTCTGATCCTAATTGGGGGGATGTACTTAAAGGATTGGTTCCGACTGGTGAAACGTTCTCCTCTACACATTCAATTGGTGGTCAAACGCCTTTAACTGGTGCATTAGGAATTATTGGTGCAACCGTTATGCCTCATAATTTATATCTACATTCGGCTGTGTCTCAGACTCGAAAGATAAATCGTACGGATGAAGATGAAATCGCCAATGCTGTACGATTTTCAACATGGGATTCTAACATTCAATTGACTCTCGCTTTTTTTGTTAACTCCTTATTGCTCATAATGGGAGTTGCTGTTTTTAAAACAGGGGCAGTGAAAGATCCATCATTTTTTGGGTTGTATGAGGCTTTATCAAATCCGGATACATTGAGTAACGGAATTTTAATCACCGTTGCAAAATCAGGTCTTCTTTCTACATTATTCGCAGTCGCGTTACTAGCTTCTGGACAAAATTCAACGATTACCGGAACTTTAACTGGACAAGTAATTATGGAGGGATTCATTCATATGAGAATGCCAATTTGGCTAAGACGTTTAATTACGCGTTTGATTTCAGTTATCCCAGTGTTAATCTGTGTAATTATTACAAGCAGGCAAGGAACGATTCGGGAGCACACAGCGTTAAATACACTAATGAATAATTCACAAGTCTTCTTAGCTTTTGCGTTACCATTTTCGATGGTACCATTATTAATGATGACCAATAGTGAGGTGGAAATGGGAAGCCAGTTTAAAAATTCGATAGTTATTCGGATACTAGGATGGGGTTCAGTAATTGGATTGACATATTTAAATTTGATTGGATTGCCCGGCCAAATTGAAGGTTTTTTTGGTGAAAAGGTGACATCAAGCCAACTTGTACTAGCTGATTCTATTGCCTATGTCATTATCGTCGCAGTATTACTACTGTTAGCGTGGACAATTATTGAACTGTATAAAGGAAATAAAAAATATAATCAATTAATTAATGAAAGGTAAGATGCACTATGGAAGGATTTGATGAATTTAAAAATATTTTAGTTGGGGTAGATGAATCAGAAGGAGCTCAAAAAGCCTTTCAATATGCTGTAAAGCAAGCGAGTAAAACTGGAGCCGCATTACTGATTGCCTCAATTTTAGAAATTGAAGAGTTGAATGTTTATGAAGCGTTAGACCCTGAGTACTTGAGCCAGAAACGAAGTCAATTGTTACTTAATTTGGAAAAGTACAAACAATATGCAGAAAATAGCGGTGTAAAAAACATTCAGCTGTACAGTGGAGAAGGTGATCCGGCCGAGGAAATTACTAAGACGATTTTGCCAGCAACATCTGCAGATATCTTAATCATTGGATCGCGATCAATGCATGGAATTAAAGGATATTTTGGTTCGCATGCTACTTATATGGTTAAAAATTCTCCAATCTCAATTACAGTTATTAAGTAAATATTGCAGATAATATGTATTTGGGTCAATATCTTGGACAAATTTTAATAGAGATGGTTATGCTATTTCCTCTCTTGACAGGTCTTCAAACTCCTGTGGAGTAGATAACCAATCGAACTAATGTAGCTAAATAGCGCTCGTTTGGCTTCTTCAAAATCTGAGTAAGTAGTCGTATAGACCTCTTCTTTTTTCAATGATGCATAGGAAGATTCAATTATTGTATACTGGCTGCATAAATCCGTTTGTAGAACCATTCCTCCTGGAATGTAATAATGCTTTTTGGATTAGAGTCAATAGCTGAGACACTTTTTACGAGAGATTTTTTATGTTAAGCAGCCAGTATCTTTTTCTAAAATTCAACCGTAGACAGATATGCTAAAGCACTGTGAATTCTGTGGTTGTTATAAAATCCTTGAACGTAACTGAAAATTTGCGCCTTGCTTCTTCAAAAGTTTGATATATTGGTCGCTGGGACACATGTTCTTTCTTCAATAATGCATGGAATGATTCGATTCCTTCGTTATCGTAGGGACAGCCTTTACGGCTGTAGGAATGGTGATAGTTTTAATTTTACAGTAAAATATCCTAGATTGCGATGATTATGGATAGCGTTTGGGGATGATTTTGAATGAAATCAACATTTTCTGAAAATAGATTTGCTAATTTCTATTTTGCTCCGTATACTAATTAAGGAACGTTTGTTTTTTATTACATATTTCTGATCAATAGAGAAGGCAGGAAAATCATGAAGAAAAAACGTACGCTATTGCGTCCTTTAGGCTCTGGATTGGCGATGGGGGTCCCGCTTTTGTTAGGTATCTTATTAAAAGATCCGTTGATTAGTTCAGTCGGCGCCATGGGGGCTTTTTCTTATTTGGCGTTTCAACATGTCTCATTCCTTTATAATTTTAAAGCAATTTTGCTTCATGGTGGTGCGTTGCTGTTGGCATTCATATTAGGTGCATTGACTGCTTTAGCGCCTTGGAGTGCGCCTTTTATTATTGGCTGTTTGTCTTTTTCGGCTTTTTTACTTTCAAAAGTCTATCGCATCCCAAAACCAGATTATTTCTTTGTTCTGATGCTTTATGCAACTGGGTTTAATTTTCATACTGTGGCAGTTGCGGATATTTTCCATCAGAGTTCATATTTGCTTTATGGTTTGGCAGGATCGATCGTATCAGGTTTGTTGATCTCACTGGCAGAAGGATTGCCGTTACATAGCGAAACAACAAGATTTCAACGATTGTCAATGAAAGATAAGTATTATTTAGCACTGTACCAACAGCCTGAAATGGTATTGAAAGCACTCCATTTTTCCATGGTTTTATTTATCGTCACGTATATTGCCTATTTGCTAAGAGAAAGCAATGGCTATTGGATCTTGATCTCTGCGGCTGCAGTGCTAGCTGGCGAACATATGGAGAAAATCAAGAATCGTACGATTGGCCGTGTGCTTGGCGGAATCGTTGGCTTGCTTCTTGGATTTTTATTGATGTCTTTACATTTATCTTTACCGGCATTGGCCGTCGTTTTGATCATTTTAAATGTTTTGACAGAATTGTATATGCCAATCAATTATACAGTTGCCAATTTTTTTACCAATCCACAAGTATTGCTGTTGATGACGATTGGCAGTAGTTTTACCCCGCTACAATTGATTCCGTTGCGTTTTTCAGGTGCGTTGATCGGTAGTTTGCTGGCGATGATTTTGATTTTTGTCATGGATTGGTCCTTGAAACAAATGGAACAAAGTATGATTCATTTTAAAGAGAAGTAGGGGGAATAGACAAGAAAAAAGACTGTCAGTACAAACTGACAGTCTTTTTTTATATTAAGGTGAATGTGAACAACTGGACACCATTCGTGTCAATGGTTGAAAAATGGCGGAACCGATCCGTGATCATGCGATCAAAAACATGTAGTTTCATCATGGTTTTCTGATCGATATACGCTTCGGTTTCATGATCTAACTGTGCGGCCGATTGAAACTGGGCGTAAACATAAAAAACAGCGCCGTGATTGCGGTCAAAGTCCAACTGCTTGACCTGATATCTGCCAGCAGGCAAAACCTGGACATCGATGGAGATATCTAGGGATTGGCTTTCTAGAAACGCTTCTTCAGAAGACAAATGGGGGTCAAAAAAATTCGTATTCCAAAGCAATAACTGATAGTTTTGTCCTTCTTTCGTCATTAAATACTCTTCGCCTTGTGCAATCACTTGTCCCTGCAAACGGCGAATCAAAGACAAACAAAAGAATGCGGGTCTTTTTTTGCTTTGAAAGTGATAAAGATCCAAACCAGTACTGTAGGCATGCAGGCCAGGCTGATCAAATGTGTACTGCTCATGTAATTCATTGTTCAACCAAAATCCATATCCTTGGATTTGTTCAGATAACCCCAGCAGTTCTTGCAGAATAATCGCCCCTCTAAAAAATAACCCATTATAATCGACGGTTGCGCCTGTCAATGTGTTCCAATTTAATAGGTACAAAGGTTTACTGATTGCCAGTTCATGGCATACTTTTTTCAGCCAATGGATTTTTTCGCGCAAATAATGATGGGAAGATTCAATGGCTGTTTTTTGCCTATTATCTTCATGAAAGACGAAGTTGGGATCACCATCAAAATTGATGAAGTCAGCAGTATCCATGATCGTAGCGTGCAACGCGCGTAATTGTTTTTCACTTGTTGTGACATTGAGCGGATCTGGCAGATTCAAGTGGATCCCAATCGAGACAGTTGGCAGAATGTGTCGTATTTGATCATGCAGGTGCAGATAGTACATTTGTACGGCTGATGAATAGTCAATAGGTAGTTGAAATGATAGGCGTAAATGTTTAACCCAGCTTGGATCGATTTTTCGTTTTAAATGAACCAAAAATTTTTGGATCAGTGAAAATGATGTATCAGCTGCATATTCTGTTGCTGCCGTCGGTAATGTGAAACCAATCATCAAAGGTAAACGATGTTTGACCAAAAAATCAAAGGCCGTATCCAATCGTTCAAAGGCTGGAAATGAATTGAGTTGTAATAGATTGGCTAACGTATTGCTGATATCCGATGTATTGAGTAAGTCTTGGCAATAAAGACAATCGATCAAGCCGCTTTCAATCAGTTCAGTCAATTCATGTTGAACTTTGACTTGCGTCAAATCTGACAGTGAAGCAAGTTGAATAATTGTTTCTCCAACATGGAAGCGCCCATTTTTCGTCTCTTCATCAATCACCAAATGACGGTTGCGTCTATCGATCAAAAGAGGCTGCCGCGCTGGTTGTTGAACAGTTTGATAGAGTAAATGCAGGATTTCTTTGTCAGATAGATCCGACTGCACGGTACTTTTGGCAAAGGTTGTTTGTTGCGCCATTGGCGGCTGTGATTGACGATAATCAGTGGGTGTCATTTTGAGAAAAGCTTTGAATTGTTCACGATAGACTTTGACACTGGCAAAACCTGATTCAAGAGCAATCTGTTCAATGCTTTTTTTTGAGTATTGCAGTGAAGAGAGACTTTTGTGAATCTGAATTTTTTTGATGTAGTGGGATAGTTGTTCCCCAGTTTCTTTTTTGAATCGTTTTGAAAGAGCAGATTCTGAAACGTAAAAGTGCGCAGCGATGTCTTTGACTTTGATGCCTTCATGGATATGCGCATCTATATATTGCAGGATATCCGGCAACTGCCGATATCCACTGATTTGGATAGGATGGTGGCGATCAGTTTGATACCATTGCGTCAATAGAAAAATAATGGATTCCAATTTCATCATACGATAGATCTTTTGTTCATCTCGTTGGTTGAACTCATTCAAACCCAAATCAGTGATTGCCTGCAAGAGTTCACCATTGGCTGTTGCAGTAGCGTCCTCAGAAGGTATCTGAAAATGCACATTAAAAAACGCTGGAAACTGATCAGCAAAAAAAAGCGAATCAATCTCTAAGCATAGCACTACTGCTTCTCGTTCATTGTTGGCTGAAAAAACAGCAAATTGATGACCATTTAAACAATAGAGTTGTTGTGTGTCTAGACGTTGTTTATGGGTATCATGTTCTACGATCAGTTGGCCTTTTAGGACCAATAGTAATGTTAAGTGTTCAGCATAAAATCGTTGCGGTGTGGTTATACGATAATAATTGATGTGGCAGGCGTGAAGATTATCCATTAGCATCCCTCTTTTCTCTCGTTCATTATACATCGGATTCTTGATGAAGAAAATATCGTTCTTTAAAGAGTCTAAAAATTTCCTTTAGCAGGATCATTTCTATGAATGTATCTGAAATAGCAATGAAATGGATTGTTGCTAAGATAGAAAATATTAGAATAGACATGAGGAGGAATTGAAATGAAAACAGTACTACAAGAGATATTTGACGTATTAGATGATCGTAAAGACGAGATGATTGCGTTAAGAAGAAACTTTCATCAACATCCAGAATTGTCCTTTCATGAAACGGAAACGGCCAGGAAAATTGCTGCATTTTATGATGGTAAGGACTGTACAGTGATGACGCATGTTGGCGGGGGCAATGGGATTTTGGTGGACATCCAAGGTGGGAAACCGGGAAAGCATATTGCCATCCGTGCAGACTTTGATGCATTACCGATCCAAGAAGAAACAGATGTTCCATTCGCTTCTACCGTACCAGGTGTCATGCATGCCTGTGGTCATGATGGCCATACCGCCTATATGATGATTTTGGCGGACACATTGATTCAGTTTAAAGATCAAATCGCAGGTACGATCAGAGTGATCCATCAACCCGCAGAAGAAGTGACACCTGGCGGCTCAAAAGGCATGATCGAGGCAGGTTGTCTCGATGGCATCGACAATGTCTTTGGTATCCATGTGATGAGTACGATGGAAGTCGGAAACGTGTATGTGCACCCTGGTGCAGTCCATACAGGGCGTGCAACCTTCCAAGTCAAAATGACTGGAAAAGGCGGACATGGTTCAGCGCCACAAGATGCCAATGATGCAATCGTCGCTGCCGCACAATTTGTCTCAAGTGTGCAGACGATCGTTAGTCGTCGCATTGGGCCTTTTGATGCAGCAACTGTCACGATTGGTTCATTTGATGGCAAAGGTTCCGCCAATGTCATCAAAGAAACAGTTACGTTGGCAGGAGATGTTCGAATCTTGGATGAATCTTTGCGTCCGGTTGTAGAAACAGAGTTTCGCCGATTATTAGCAGGGACTTGTGAAGCATTTGGTATCACGTACGAACTTGATTATCAAAATGACTATCCCGTTTGTATGAATGACCCTGAAATGACGCAATTGGTGGCTGATGCAGTAGAAAAAGCAGCAATCCCTGAGGTGGTAGCCGTCAAAGAATGTGGACCGCAAACAGCTTCAGAAGATTTTTCTTACTATGCATTGGAACGGCCTAGTTGTTTCTTCTTTGTAGGGGCGCATACACCCGGTACGCCCATTTATCCCCACCATAATCCAAAATTTACGATTGACGAGGATTGTTTGTTGATTGCTGCCAAATCAATGGCAAGTATCGTTGTAACCTATTTGGACCAAGAATAGAGTAAAAAATAGTAGCTTTTTGCGAAGCAAGAAGTTGCCATGCAATCAAAGATCAAAGCAATGATCTGTTGATCGGGATCATGGGCTTTGCTCTTTTTGCATGCCATTATATAAAGTGAGGTTTAGGAAAATGAAAAGTTCTACTGCAATAAACGAAGGACCCTATCATGGCAATAATCGCCTATTGGTCGGGATCGTTTTGAGTGTTTTAAGTTATTGGCTGTTTGCGCAATCTTTATTAAATATGGCGCCAGATGTTCAAACAGACTTAGGGATCTCTTCAGGTGTACTGAGTACAGGTGTGTCGATCACAGGTTTGTTCTCAGGTATTTTGATCGTGGTCGCAGGAGGATTTGCTGATGCATTCGGACGGGTCAAATTGACCTATATTGGTATTTTATTTAATATTATTGGCTCTGCAGCATTGATTTTTGCAAGTGGCACTGGATTATTTATTGCTGGCCGCATTCTTCAAGGTATCTCAGCTGCATGTATCATGCCTGCCACGATGGCCTTGGTCAAAACCTATTTCCAAGGAAAAGATCGGCAACGGGCGTTGAGTTATTGGTCGATTGGTTCATGGGGGGGTTCAGGTTTTTGCTCCTTCTTCGGTGGTGCAATCGATAGTAATCTAGGTTGGCGTTACGTGTTTGTCTTCTCGATCGTGGCATCGATTCTAAGTGGGATCTTGTTATTTGGAACCCCTGAATCAATTGCAGGAACCCAAAAGAAGGGGCGGTTTGATACATTCGGTTTGGTTTTATTTGTCGTATCGATGTTGGCATTGAATTTACTTGTGTCAAATGGGGGAAGTTTTGGTTGGCTTAGTCTGAAAACCCTTGGTTTACTACTTATTGTGGTACTGGGATTGTGTATATTCTATTGGGTTGAAACCCATACTGATTCGGGGTTTGTTGACTTTGGCTTGTTTGAGAATAAAGGTTATCTTGGTGCGACGATTTCCAACTTTCTATTAAATGCGGTAGCTGGAACAATGATCGTGATCAACTCTTATGTCCAACAAGGTCGTGGACTTTCTGCTGGAAGTACTGGGATATTATCACTGGGGTATTTGGCGCTTGTTTTGATCACAATTCGAATCGGTGAAAAAATGCTGCAAAGAATGGGCGCGAGAAAACCAATGCTGTTTGGCGCATTGATTTCTGGTATCGGTGTTGCATTGATGGCTTTGACTATTGTCCAAGGCATGGCATATCTTGTGCTTGTTTTCATCGGCTATTCATTATTTGGCATGGGTCTAGGCATGTATGCAACTCCTTCAACAGACACAGCCGTTTCAAGTGTACCGCTAGAAAAAGCTGGCGTTGCTTCTGGTATTTACAAAATGGCTAGCTCATTAGGCGGTGCAATGGGGATTGCCATCTCAGCGAGTGTTTATAATGGGTTGAGTCAATCATCCTCGATCACAACAGGAGCAACTGCAGGCCTTTTGGTCAATGTCATCTTTTGTGTGTTGGCTATTTTTTCTATTGTCTTTGTCATTCCTAAACACCAAACAAAATAAATAAGCGTTGCGATAAAAAGCAAAATAACGCGTTGTCAAAGGTGCGGTTTTTCCACTTTGACAACGCGTTTTATTAATCTAACCCTAGGAATTTAGAGGTCCCTTCGTTTTGGATCTTCAGTATTTTGGCTAAAACAGAGGCATCAAAAGTACCATCCTGATTTGTTGCATAAAAGGTGACATCAAGCTGATACTCTTTCAAGTTGTAGTCTGAAAGTGTTGATGCTAATTTCTGAAGTTCTTCAGCTGAGAGCACCTCGCCTACCAAAGTAAGTGCGATGGACTGCTGCTGTTCATCGATTGTTTGTGCCAATAGATAATGATCACTTAAATTTGCTTCAACAAAACGCTTGGCATGATATTCGATGATGGTAGTTTCTACAGTAGTATAGACAAAAAACAGGCCAATCATAAAAATTGGCAGTGCTGCTAGACCAAATTTCCAAAAACGGTGATGTTTAAAATCACTATATTGCAGCAACCGGATGGTGAGAAAGAGGGATAACCCAATCAAAAATGTATTTGTGAAAAAAAGCTGTGCCGAATCCCAGGCAATCGCATAATCTCTGATAGATACCCCATACCCTGTCACACATAGAGGCAAAATCAAGGAAGTACCAATAGACACGCCAATGATCACGTCATTGTCACGCCCCCTGACTTTTGCAAAAGCAAGGGCTGAACCACCAATCAAGGCAATCAAAA
Organism: Enterococcus sp. SB12; assembly: GCF_030910025.2. Lineage (NCBI taxonomy): Bacteria > Bacillati > Bacillota > Bacilli > Lactobacillales > Enterococcaceae > Enterococcus > Enterococcus sp. SB12. The sequence continues at coordinate 13,157 of NZ_CP175676.1, forward strand.
TGTCCCAGATTGTGGCAGAAGTCTGGGTGAGGATCTCGGGTGTAGAATCTTTTATTGGTGTGAGATAGAAAAATAAAAAAGAGATCACGAGGATAATGATCACTTGGATCGTGAATACAAGCAATCCTTTTCGTACTAGGTTAAAATGTGACAGACCTAAACCAAATCCAATGCCATTGACACCATTCAATAGAGGAGAAATCAGCATCGCACCAATGATTGTTGTCGTTGAATTATAGTTCAAACCAATCGACGCGATCAAGGTGGCGCAGACAAGCAGCGCATACACCAATACGGTCTGATCCATATCTTTTTGGATTTTGCCAATCAGTTGTTCTCTTGAAATCAAGTCAGGCGTTAAGTTCACTTCGATCATCCTTTCCAGTTCTTATGTCTCTATTCTGGACTAAAATGGACGATATGACAAAAATAAGTACCGGCCTGCCTGTAAACAGCACCAAATATTTTTGCAAATAAGGTGATCTAGGCTAAGATAAAGAATGTAGAAGATACCTCAAGCAAGTTTGAAAAAAGGGGATGAGAGAATAGTGGATTATTTCAAGTACTTTCAACGATTACGCGCAATTGCAGAAGCCGGCTTGTTTTATGGAAAAGACGCCTATGATATTGAACGATTTCAAGAACTAAAAGATATATCATTGATGTTGATGGAAATAGTGATCGACCAAGAGATAGACACATTGCATGTGTATTTGGACAATCAAGATGGCTATCCGACACCCAAAGTCGATGTGCGGGCCTTGATCAGACAGGGGGATTGCGTCCTGTTGGTGCGAGACTGCCAGAGCAAGGAGTGGTCGTTGCCAGGTGGCTATGCCGAGGTCGGTTTGACGCCCAAAGAAAATATTCAAAAAGAAGTATTAGAAGAAACAGGATTGACCGTTGCGGTTGGCGCGTTACGTGCGGTTTTTGATACCAATTTAAGAGAAGATATCCCCCAATTGTTTCAATATTATAAATTGGTGTTTGCTTGTGACGTACTTTCAGGGGAATTTGTCGCAAACAGTGAAACGACTGAGAGTGGTTATTTTGGTTTAAATGACTTGCCACCTCTATCTATCAAACGGACGACAAAAGAACAGTTGGTTCAATTGCTGCAAGACGATCAGGTATACGTTGATTGAGTTCGATAGATTGTCAAAAAAGCGTTTTAATGAGAATTTTCAGTCAAATGTTATTTACTTGCAGTGAAACTTGGTTTATCATCGATTTCGTTGTTTTCATTATTTACATCAAGTGTAATTTTCACATCTGCTTGATTGACGGAGGAGTAAAAAAATAAAAAATCATATCAATTCCTATTTTGGGCTTGATGCCTTGCAAATGACAGTCAAACGGGAGATTTTGGCTGGTTTTACAACATTTATCTCTATGGCGTATATCTTATTCGTGAACCCTACTGTGTTAGGTGCTTCAGGGATGGATGAAGGTGCAGTGTTTACTGCCACGGCGTTAGCCAGTGCACTGGGCTGTATCTTGATGGGGGTGTTGGCCAAATATCCAATTGCCACTGCACCAGCTTTAGGAATCAATGCTTTCTTTTCTTATTCGGTTTGTATTGGTATGGGCGTTCCTTGGCAAACGGCTCTGGCAGGGGTCTTCGTTGCTTCACTGATTTTTATCGTGATCACCATTTTTAAATTGCGAGAGTTGATTATCGATGCGATTCCTTCTGATTTAAAATATGCGATTTCAGGTGGGATTGGTTTATTTATCGCCTTTTTGGGTTTGAGTGAGGGCGGTATTATTGTCTCGGATGATTCAACTTTGGTTGCATTAGGTTCTTTAAGTGTCGGGACCACATGGCTAACGATTTTTGGTTTGGTTATCACAGCTATTTTGATGGTACGACGCGTACCTGGGGGAATTTTCATTGGGATGGCAGCAACAACGATTCTTGGCTTGCTGACAGGATTGATTCAAGCACCAACCGGTATTGTTTCGGCCGCACCTAGTATGTCATCGACATTTTTGGTGGCACTTCATCACGTTGGAGATATCAATTCTCTGCAAATGTGGGTCGTCGTATTGACTTTCCTATTGGTGACTTTCTTTGATACTGCAGGAACATTGGTGGGAACGAGCATATCAAAGCAACGGTTGAACGCCTTACTCATAAACGAGGCGATAGCTACAATCTGGATGCTTTATATGCTGACAACTCACAGGAAGAGGAACGTGAGCGGAAGTATCAAGATGAAGCTATCCGTGGTTGGTTAAGTGAATCTTTAAAGCCTAAAGAGGCTGCTTTGGCCATTGCAATCATCTCAGACCGTATGTCAATTCAGGAGTACGCGGCATTAATTGATGATAAAGAAAACAATGTTTCTCACCGCTGGAATCGTTTAAAACGAAAAATTGCAAAAAAACTTATAGAAAAACGTCCTTTTTGAGGTCCTCCCGTGGCCTATATGTAGGAAGTCAATTTAGCTTCCAAATAAAATTTTACGGAGGTTCTGCAATATGAACGATTTAGCAGTTTTTAACAATCCGGACTTCGGTTCGGTACGCATATTGATGGTTGGGATATTCCTTACTTTGTGGGTAAGGATGTGGCCAATATCCTCGGGTACGTCAATCCACAAAAAGCTATCTGCACTCACGTTGATGAGGAAGACAAGATGTTGAATGTCGTCTTATTATCACAATTCAGAAAATATCGGGCGTATGCGGAGGGGGTAACGAGCACCTTTAAACCGGTCATCATGTTTAAATCACCTAAGATTAAGGTGTCGCTTGAAGCTACACAAATGTTTAACGAACTAATTGCAAATTTAAATGCTGCTGATTTGATAGCATTTATTATACGTCAACAATTATTAGATAGTAACGAAAGTTCTGCTTTAGAATTAGCCTACAATTTCTATTTAAAAAATGAAGATGACCTATATAGGTTGAATTAAATACTTTACATCCGCACGCACAGTCGGTCAATCACCACAAGGGGACGCTCGTTTACATCGGCTAAGAAACCGCGGACCGACTGTTTGATTTTCTGGACGTGGTCAAAAAAAACATTGTTGATGACCGATTCCTTGAGCCACTTCCAAACGCCTTCCATTAGGTTCAACTGAGGGCTGTAGGGAGGGAGGAAGATGAGTGCCAGGCGCCTAGCGTTTTCTTCAAGAAAAGACTGGATCAGCTTGGCGTGGTGGATAAGGGCATTATCCAATACCATCACGATTTTTCCGGTGGGGTATTCCCGCAACGTCCGCTCCAGAAAACGGAGGAAGGCCGCTGCGTCGTATGCCCCTTCTTCTGTACAAATGATCCGACCGGTTTCATAATCCAAGGTGCCTATCAATTTTACCCCTTTGTGTTGTCCATAAGTGGGGATTTTTCGCTGGTGGCCGCGGAGAAACCAGGTGCAGCCAATGGCTTGGTAATCCCGGATCATGGTTTCGTCCTCGAATAGGAGGTGGTCAATATCGCTATTCAGCAATTTTTTTTAGGCTCGGGAAGGTTTCTTCCAAAAATACCTGTTGTTTCTTGGAATCCGCTTTTTTGAGGGTATACGTCGGACGGGTCCAGCTTAGTCCTAGCCGGTGAAGGAGGTCCGCCACGCCTTTTTGCGTATATCCATAACTCCATTCCCGGAGAATCAGGTCACACACAATCGACAATGTCCAATTGGCACGGGATTTGAAACCTACTTCCTCCGGAGTGTGGTAGGCGACGATTTGGACCAGTTCCGCTTCCTGTTCATCTGTCAGCCGTGAAGGTCTTCCGCTTTGTTTTTTGGAGACTAAACCTTGGATTCCATTATGGCAGTAGTTTTTCACATAGTGGCTGACAGTATGCTCGTCGGGGCCGATGGTGTGCCCGGCTTCTTTCCGGGTGTGGCCTTCAAGAACCAACTTGACTGCCAGGAAACGCTCGTACAACCGGCGGTTGTCTGTCGTATTCATCGCTTTTTCCAATTCACGGATTTGGCGTTCTGTTTCCATGTTCCCCACTCCTCAAGTGTTTTCTTTAGTATACGCCTATAGGAGGAAAAACGAATACAATTTAACTCAATTTATATAAAAGGAAACTATGCAAAGACAGCAGACAAAATTACGGTCAGATTCAAAACGACTTTTGATATGACGACACAGATCGCTTTAGGAAGTGCCAAAACACGTTTTAGTAATTCTGCTTTTGTCGATTATGAAATTGACGGTAACTCTTATAGGGAAGCCGCTCAAGCAAATTCATGGATGGACACTACTTGGACCTTAAACGCGCTAAAAGCAGGGCTTTTCATTCCAAAAGGAGGAGATGTAAAAGCATACTTGCAAGCAGCTTTTAACCGTAATTTCCCAAATATCTTTTCAGAAGATGTTGCTACAAGTGATCAAATCTATTGGATGGGATTATTTAATACGTATAAAGAGACACTTCATGAAGGAACCAAGATTGTCGATCAATTACAAGATGGTCAAACGTTTAAAGAAGCAGTAGTTTATACAGTTGACGTATCCGGAACAGAAAACCAAGTAAGATCTCTGAAGGAAGAATTGAGCTCAGCTGATTATCGCTTGACGTATGATCCAGTGACAAAACAAGTGACAGTAGAACTGTTGAAAGACACTTCAGAAACGATTGCTGTCTTCATTGCTGTCGAAGCAGCTACAGATGTTTACAAGTACAACAATATGATCTCTTTGACAGATGGTACAACGGATTTAACTGCTGAAGCGCAAGTTGAGAGATCCGCAAAAGGAAACTGGTTAACAAAAAATGGCACTCAAAATGTTGACAATAATCGACTGTTGGGTTGGGAAGTGCTGGTTAACCAAGATAGTCTAACGATCAAGAATGCTGTGATTGAAGATACGATCAATTATAATCAACAGACTTTCTTGTACGATGAGACAGGAAAAGTCCTTGTTGATGTGTATAAAGCCGTCAAAGACGGAGATCAATGGATAAAAGGTGAGAAAGTTATTTTCAATAATCAAGACAATCCAAATGTAACAACGAATGGTATTGATGGAACATTCACATTACGTATTGCTTTTGAGGATGTCATTGACAGTCCATACTTCATCGTTTATCAAACGAAACTTGATCCTGGCATTCGAAATAATGAAGTTGTTTCAAATGATGTGTCTCTTTACGGAAGTCAGACGGAAATCCATCAAGTAACAAAAGACGTAATCGTCAAATCTACCAACGGTAGCGGTACTTCAACGGGAACAAATGGCTCGTTGACAATCAAGAAATATGACAGAGAAGGGGATAAGGAAGCTGGGATCAACAAAGAGGCACATTTCCAACTCAGTCGTAAAAATGCCGAAGGAAATTACGAAGTTGTTTTCTCCGAACTTGTTGTCAGAAATAATAAGTTGATTCAAGGAACTAGCGAATTTGACCGCTTAGATGGGCTACGATATGGAGATTATAAAATCCAAGAAACGAAAGCACCAGATGGATATGAGCGGGATGAAAAAGAATATACGTTTACGATCTCGAGCGAGGAAGTCGATTATGTCTTTGAACTAGCTAATACAAGGGAAATTATCGAAACTAGCCTAGCTTTAACGGCTACGAAAGCTTTGGAAGGCCGACAGATCGAAGACGGGGAATTCACTTTTGTTTTGGCAGATGAAGAAAATAAAATCCTTCAAGAAAAGACGAACAAGGCAAATAATATTCTTTTTGATGAGATTACTTATCAAAAAGAAGGAACCTATCGATATAAAATTTATGAAGTACAAGGACATGACGCTACGATTAGCTATGATGATTCAATCACCAATGTTACAGTAGAGGTGAAAAATAACGACGGACAGTTAGAAGCAACAGCCACCTATGAAGGCAACGCCGTCTTCACGAACACTTACACACCAAAAGCTGGCAGTGTAGTGCTGGAAGCTGAGAAAGTCTTGACTGGCCGTTCACTAGTCGCAGGGGAGTTCACTTTTGAATTAGTCGATCAAGAAGGAAAGGTAATCCAAAGTCAAACCAATGACGGCACAGGGAAAGTTTACTTCGATGCGATTCCATACGACAAAGCCGGCGAATTTAATTACACGATCCGTGAGAAAGTGGGTCAAGATGACACAGTCACTTATGATGATACGGAAGTACTAGTGACTGTAAGTGTGAAAGACAATGAAGGACAATTGGAAGCAACAGCGACTTATGAAGGCAACGCCGTCTTCACGAACACTTACACGCCAAAAGCTGGCAGTGTAGGGTTGGAAGCAGAGAAAGTCTTGACTGGCCGTTCACTAGTCGCAGGGGAGTTCACTTTTGAATTAGTCGATCAAGAGGGACAAGTGATTCAAAGTCAAACCAACGATGGTAGCGGAAAAATTTACTTTGATGCGATTCCGTACGACAAAGCCGGTGAGTACAACTATACGATCCGGGAAAAAGCCGGACAAGACAGTACAATCACTTATGATGACGCAGAGATTCCAGTGACCGTAAATGTCGAAGATCAAAACGGAACATTGGAAGCGAAAGCAGATTATGGTAGCGAGCCAACCTTTACTAACCGCTACACGCCAGAAAAAGCTCCTGATCCAGCAAAAAATCAGAATACAAAAACACCGATGAAGAAAAACGAACTGCCAAAAACCGGTGAAACGTATCAAGTCAGCTGGATGTTAGTAGGCTTGTTACTAGTAGGCATTGTGGTAGTGGTATATCGCAGACAGAAAAGAAAGTAACTAGCTAAACGATCAAAGATTCCTTGATCTGGTTTCCTATGTTGGAAACGGATCAGGGGGTCTTTTGCTTTTGAAAGAGGTCTTGTTGAAAAAAAAACCTCTGTTTACCTTTTGAGTAACAAAAGATAAACAGAGGCACCCACCTTGTCAAACCAGCACGTGGTCGTTAATTGAAAAATATAAGTTGTACGCTTGTAACTGAACAGCAGTCATTAAACTGGTCCCTGCCAGACCCCATTGGTGTACATATAAGCCTGTACCTGCTTTGTGCTCGCTTTTGACTCCCACCCAGCTGTTTTATAAATCAACAAGCCAATTTGTTTGTTGAATCTGCCCGTCTAATTCACGTAAGGCTTTTGCGGTTTGATTCAAACGGTCGGTGATTTGCTTGGTATCGATCGTTCGGATCATACGAATCTCATTACGTCCCATCCGTGGAGCAACCTTGGCTGCTTCCAATGTTGCCGTTAGCATCGCATGCGAACGCCTTAAAGCTTCCCGTTTCTCTAATGCAGCAGCAATCGTTTCTTGTTCACCGATTTTGACGACCGCATTTCGCTGATTGATTGCAATGACCAACTGGGCAAATTCTTGGTTTGTTGTTTCATAATCCAGCAGTAAGTCGTCGATGCTGCGGTCTAACGTATCGCCTTCTTGGATCACGGCACTACTGGCAATCTCTTCTCGTAACAGAGTGAGTTTGGATTCAAGATCTCTTCGTAGTAATAATGCTTCAGCAAGTTTCATTGATTTCATCCTTTCAAGCAAGGTTTCTTTTCTTTATCTTAGAAAAAAAACACTAAGCTGGCAAGTATTTGCCCTCCAAAAAGTCTCGAAGCCATTATTGAAAAGATTGAAAATTCTAAAAACTGTTTGACTTGAAAAACGAGGAATAGTATACTTTTATCAATTCAGTAGAATATAGGACATCGATGAGAAGAGTAGCTTTGATGACTGTTTAAAGAGAACCCGGGTTGGTGAGAAAGGGGACAGAACGCTAAGTGAAGATGAGCTCAGAGTCTTTTAACTGGTTTACGCTGGTTAGACGGAACGCAGCCGTTATCCTGCCGAGTATGCATACGTACTGATGAGGTGTTATTTGTAAAAATGACACGAAAAAGGGTGGTAACACGAAGTCTTCGTCCCTTTGTTGATCAATGATGATCAGCAAAGGGACGAGGATTTTTTTATTTGATCAAGCTTGCAACTCTCAAGTGAAAAGGAAAGAGGAGAGTAAATGAAAAAGGGTTTGGTTGTTGTAGGAATTTTAAGTTTTTTGTTAGCAGGATGTAGCACGACTGGATCGTCCGCAAAGGAGACAGATCCAGAAGTTCAAGAGATTTCAGTCAGCTTACCGGCAGAGTTGACAACATTAGATACGACGCAAACAACGGATAAAGTTACGTTTACCGTTATCCAGCATCTTTTTGAAGGGTTGTATCGTTTTGATGAAAAGAGTCAGCCAGTTCCCGGTTTGGCGGAGGAAGCAGTCATCAGTGAAGATGGCAAGACATATACCTTTAAACTAAAGGAAGAAGCCAAATGGAGTGATGGGCAGCAAGTGCAAGCAGCAGATTTTGCTTATGCTTGCAAGCTAATGGCGGGCATCATTGGAAAGAAAGGATAAAAGCGGCGTAATTCTTGAATAAATGAATCCTGTAACTCCGAAAAGTTTTGTTTAAGTGCTTGGTAGATGGTCGTTGTACTAAAAAGGGCATGTCCCATCAAAGCGATCCAAACGGTTAAAGCAACCGTAGGGCGGATGATATTTAACAGATCGACGGCTGCAACTTCGATCGGCAGTAAATTACCTTCAAGATCAGTGGCAGTAGCGAAAGTATAAAGTGCTAATGATTCTTTGCCAGCAACAGGATGTTGATGAGCTTCTTCAATCAATCCTTGAGCCCATTTTTCAGATTTTTTACGATCTTCGACGCCTCTTAAATGGGCGACAGGGGAGGTGACAGTCCCGCTGAACATAGCAACTTGATAATCAGCTAACTCACTGATCTCTGATTGAGACAGTGGTGCTAGATTGATTCCTGACCATTCACAAATCGTTTTGAATAGAACATTTTTTGTGAGTGAAAAAAGCTCAAAGGTACCGGATTGTTTATCCAGTTCATGAGAAAGGTTTCGTTCCAACAAATCATGGTAATCGGTCATTCTCTCAGGTGTCATCAAGTCCATAAAGTAGTTTTTCCGATGGTGATGTTGTTCCCCGTCTAAAGTTTGAACCCCCTCTTCACCTAACAAGGTTGAACGGACGAGTTTAGGCATTGCTCCTTCACGTTTAAAGTTTCGTGGATCATAAAAAATTTTTGCTGCTTCTTTTCCATAAATGGCAATCACTTCTTGATTCAGAAATTTTGCTCTAACGACTGGGGCATTCACCTCAGACCGTAATTCTCCTAAGATTTCATAACCAGCATCAAAGAGTTCTTTGACCTCAGTTAATTTGATTTTCGCTGTTGGTACTTCTTTCATTGGATTTCCTCCTATCTTTTTCCTATTGATATACTTCTAGCTTAAGCTTTTTTCTTTATTTAGACAAAAGAAACACATAAAAAAGAGCAGATCATCTTGGATGATCTGCTCAAAATGCGGAAGATGGGAGTTGAACCCACACGAGATATACTCACACGCGCCTGAAGCGTGCGCGTCTGCCATTCCGCCACTTCCACGCATAAATAACCTTAGCGCATTTTGAGAATTTTGGCAAGAAAAAAAATAAGTCTGTCAGCGGGGACTGACAGACAAGGAGTAAAAAATGAAAAAGTTGGGTTGTTTGTTGGGTTATTTATATAGTAACCGGAAAATATGAAAAAATTGTGATCAACCCTTAGCGTTTTAAAGAAAAAAACAGGCCAAAGGTTAAAAAAACTAAAATAGCACCATGAAAAAAAGGGCCTGCCAGCGGGGACTGGCAGGCAAGGAGTAAAATGAAAAAGTTAGGGTTTGTTGGTATGAATAAACTATACCGCCCAAATGTGAAAAAAGAGTGACTAAAAAGGAACGTTTTTGTTATGATCCGTAGACCAAATCAAGGTTTTTTTCATTGAAGGTGTCTCCATGCTCCAAATCACCATATTTGAACCCCCGGTTGAACCATTCAACTCGTTGTTTTGAAGTCCCATGAGTAAAACTATCTGGTACGACATATCCTTGGTATTCCTTTTGTAACGTATCATCACCGATGGCATTAGCAGCTGTGATAGCCTCTTCGATATCACCAGCTTCTAAAATCGGTTGGCCGTTATAAGTTTTTCCTTGTAGATACTTGGCAAATGTACCGGCTAAATAATCCGCTTGTAGTTCCAAACGAACACTATATTGATTGTATTCTTTTTCAGAAACCTGTTGGCGGATCTTATCGAGTTGCTGTGTAATACCAAGTTCGTTTTGTACGTGATGACCAACTTCATGAGCAATGACATAGGTCATAGCAAAATCTCCGCTGGCCCCATACTTTTGAGAAAGTTCTGTTGCAAAGCTGAGATCCAGATAAACATTTTGATCGGCAGGGCAATAAAAGGGACCAACTTGAGAAGTTGCATTCCCACAAGCCGATTGAACACTTCCTGTAAATAAAACCAGTTTAGGATCTTGATACGTAGTCTGTTCTGCTTCAAAAACACCATTCCAATAATCTTCCAAATGGCCGAAGACGACAGCGGAGAATTCTTTTTCCTCTATATACTCGTCTGAAGCCACATTTTCTGTTTGATAATTAGCGGCTTGTCCGCCTCCCAAAATATCTGTGACGGAGTTTAAATCACCTCCACTGAATAGAAAAAAGAGGACTGCGATAACAATCGTACCGATACCACCGCCGGCCATTATTTTTCCTCCTGAACCTGCGGAACGACCAGAGCGGTCTTCCACATTGGAACTTTGTCTACCCCCACGCCATTTCATTTTGTTTCCTCCTCATTTGACTGTTTACATTTATTATAAGAGAAAACGAGGAAGATGAGAAAAGTTTGGCTTGCTTGAAGCGATTTTGCGGAACAAACGACCGATATTGCTATCAAGGGAAAGGGTGTGCACACCTTTTAATCATTTTTTAATCTAACAATTGGTCTTCATATTTGTTAAGGTATCACTAGAATAAAGGTAGAGGGTGAGCAAATGAAAAACAATTATTCTTTGATCGAAGACCGACGCATGCAAATTTTTAAGCGGCTGATCAATGAGGAGCACTTGAGTTACCAGCAACTTTCTGATGAGTATTATGTTTCTAGGAGCAGTATCGCCAAGGATATCGCTTATCTAAAAACACTGTTTGTCAAAGAAAATTTACTGTTGCGTTTTGATAATTCAGGCACTTATTTTCAAGGAAGCGAGTCACAAATCCAACGAATGTTGAAGCGATTCATTCTCCTTACTATGGAGCAATCGAAAAGAACCAAATCAGAGAATCATCCGAAGAAGACTATAATTGGTTGGTAGTCAAACATGGAAATGAAGAAGAAAAAAAAGAGCTGCTGACACTTTTTGATTTACCGGAAGATATTTTTATTGGCTCCGATGAACCAGAGGAAGTTTCTCGATTAGAACATTTACGAGACACTAAATTAAACAATCCGTTTCTTTATACATTGATCGATCTTTCTTCAAATCATCAAGAACGCATTGAAAAACGCCTTGAACCTGACACATTTATTCTTTCCAAAGGATTGATGATCACCTATGTCTCTAGAGAATCGAATCTCGTTGAGCGATTGATCGAGAAACATGGAAGTGAGCTTCGACATTTTGAGGATATCATTGCTTTTGCCACATTAATGATCTATACCCACTATATCAATGGGTTGAAAGAGATTAAAAAGCAAATCGACCAATTGGATGCGGCTGCCCGTAAAACAACCGAAAATAATGAACTATTTAATCTGGCAGACACAGAACGAGATATGGTTTATTTGGATCACACGTTGAAAGATCAGAATCTTACAGTGAATCACTTGATGGAACGAAAAGAGTTTTTAGACAAATTAGATAATGAATCGTTAGTTTACGACATTAAACTGCGACAGAAATTTGCCAACAAGCTTGTCACGATCTATCGCGATTTATTGGAAACCATCGGTGGTCTATTCTCGGATATGATGGACAATAATTTGAACCATTTGATGAAATATTTAGATTCAGCAGCATTAGTGGTTGCAGTGCCATCATTGATTGCTGGACTTTGGGGGATCAACACTGGCGGACTGCCTGGGAAGGATAACACGATAGGAACGATTCTAGTTTTTGGGTTAGCTGTCTTAGTAGGCATCCTTACTGCTGTCTATCTTTCAAAGAAAGACTTTTCAAAAACAAAATAAAAAAGCAACTTTGTCTAGCATTGAACGCTGGGCAAAGTTGCTTTTTTTCGTGACTTCACAATCGCGAAGACTGTCCAATAAGCAGAGGGGAGAAGCGAGAAATGAAAAATATTAAGAAGAAAGGCCGGGGTACAATCCGAACAATTTATATTTTACTTTACTCGCTATTGCATACGCTCACTTCTATCGTTGCTTTTTCTCATAATCCTTTTACATAGTGAGGGGAAGCAGGTTTCAAATACAAAAGGCAGAATCAAAGGAATGCCAATTGTTTTGATGTTTCATCAGAAGGATGTAGTGAATGAGTTGTGTACGACAATCAGGTTTCTTTGATTGCTTTTATTCATAGGGAAGATGACGGTTGAAAGCAGACAATGAAAGAAAATCGTACATAGTCTAGGTACCCTTTATCAGAAAATAACTTTTTGCTGATCGAAACGCTTTCAAAGAGCTGCGGCAGTTTTTTTGACCTCTTGCAGTGAGTGTTAACGATTCCAAAAAAGTTGACTTATCCTTAATATAACAACGTTTTAAATTTTTTTTGTTTTTTTAAGAGCAAAATTTTTGTGTATTTTTAAGAAGGAGCGTAACATAATATGTGTAATAAATATTTCACAGAAAGAAAGAGAAAATTATGCATTGGTTATGGGTATTAATCGTAGGAGCTATTATCGGTTTGATTGCCGGAGCAATTACAAATAAAGGTGGATCAATGGGATGGATCGCTAACATCGTTGCAGGTTTAGTTGGTTCAGCAATTGGACAAGCATTGTTAGGTAGCTGGGGTCCTCAATTAGCAGGAATGGCTTTGATTCCTTCTATCATTGGTGCGATCATCGTTGTTGCTGTAGTATCATTTTTCTTGGGACGTTCAAGAGGTTAATCGTCAAATATATCAGCAATTTTACCTATTATCTTAAGGAGCAGCTTTTCGCTGCTTCTTTTTTTGTATAGATAAACTGCTTCTATCACTGATCATCGATGTTGTCTAACTGATGTCGCCGAGTGCAAGCATTACCTTTGTCAGATTAAAAAATACTCGTTACACTTAATATAGAACGACGAAAGAAAGGATGATCTCAATGAAAAAAATGTACGAAACAGCAATGATCAATCGTGGAGGCCGTGATGGCGAGGTTGAGGCACCAAACGGAAGTATGCACATGAAGATCGACCGCCCAGGAATCCATAGTGAAGGGACAAATCCGGAACAACTTTTTGCGGCTGGATACGCATCTTGCTTCAACGGCGCGCTTCAACACATGCTGGAAGAAAATAATCTTGAGTCTGATTCTGAAGTCAAAGCACGGGTATCTTTATTTCAATTAGAAGATGGAGGCTACCAAATCGGGGTTGTTTTAGAAGTTTCTTTGCCAGGACTTGAGAAGGACCAAGCAGAGAAAATCGCAGAAGAAGCCCACGCATTTTGCCCATACTCTAAAGCAACAAGAGGCAATATTGATGTGGAAGTGACTATAGTAGAATAAGGGATTCTTAATGTTACTATAAATGAGATTATGAAAGATCCTATAAAGAAACGCTAGTAAAAGAAACGCTAGTAAAAGAAACATGTAGTTACGGTAATTAATAGCGGTATATGTACGATTGATCGAATAGAACAAGGAGGCAAAAAAATGACACAGCGGGTAGCAATAATGATTTTAGTGTTGCTGGTCATTGGCCTCCTTGTTTACTATGTCCTAAAGTTTAAGCATTGGAAGCAGCAACGGATACATCAGGATATTGAAAAAAAGTTAAAACGGTATCCTATTGTTCAAGCAGCTTGGGAAAAGGCTGAAGCAAAACAATATAACATTCCTGGATTAACAGAAACAAGAATGGTGGTGCCGGAAACCGGCGAAAATGAGGTTTGTCAATGGATGACGCCGCAAGGGTTGGCTTTTTCTCAAGATTTTGTGTTTATTTCTGCCTACTGCTATGACCATCAGCATCATTCTATTATTCATGTACTGGATAGAGAAACAGGACAGCCGATCAAACTGCTGATTTTACCTAAACGGCCACATGTAGGGGGCTTAGTATATGATACAAAACGGGAACTTTTATGGTTGACAATCACAGGATCTGCTACTGGACGAGTAGCCGCTTTACGTTTGATCGATATCTTAGCAGATACATCTGAAGAGACGGGACAGCCAATCGCTTATTGGCTGACAACTGATCTCTCAGAGATTCCACAAGCATCGTATTTGACTCAAAACAATGATCAACTGGTATCTGGCAACTTCACACTAAAAGGTGAAGGACAGTTGACTTTCTATCTATTGCCGACGATAGCTGAAATGAAAACAGCAATTCGCCGCAAAGACAAAATCCAACCAACCGTGACAATGAGCAGAAAAACATCTGATAAGATTCAAGGTGTGGCTTTTTATGGCCATTATCTCTTAGCCAGTCGTTCTTATGGTCCTTATACCTCGGAACTCTTAGTGTCCGAGCGGGACTCTCCTAGCCGGATCCTAAAACGAATCAAATTTCCACCGTATTTGGAACAAATCGTTGTTGTAGAAGATCGTCTAGCAGTATTGTTTGAAAGTGGCGCCGCAGCGTATCGCGAGAAAGCCAATCCTGTGTTAGCCAATGTTTTATTACTAGACTTAGCAACGTTGCTTCATGCAAATAAGCGTCCCAAAAAGATTGCAGCAACTAAAAAATAGTCGGACAACTCAAGATGATCACTGTTGTTCATAAAGAACGACAAGAAAAATCATCTAGCGATGTTCGACTATGGGTTTATTTAGGAAGTATTTCTACTAAGATTCAATATGGCTATACAGATTCGGCGAAAAAACAAGGCAATGTTAAGTTTTTGAGAATCACAGATATACAAGAGGGACGTGTAAATTGGTCCAGTGTGCCTTACTGTGATATTAGTAATTCTAAACTAGTTGATTTAAGATTGGAAGAAAATGACATTTTGATAGCAAGGACAGGAGGAACTATGGGAAAAAGTTTCTTGGTTAAGGAAATAAGTGAGGAATCTGTTTTTGCTTCTTACTTGATTCGAATTAGGTTAGTTGAGAAATTATTATCAGAATACGTAGACTGCTTCTTAGACTCGCCATTATATTGGAAGTTATTAGAAAAAATTTCTTACGGAACTGGGCAACCAAATGTAAATGGTACAAATTTATCTAAACTACTTATACCATTACCACCTTTAGAAGAACAACAACGCATGACTACTAAAATAGAAATGATAAGAAGATCTATTCGTAGAATCAATTTTGAGTAAATATAACGGACCTAGCATCCATTTTATACCAGATGATGCTAGGTCTATTATTTATATTTTATGGAATTTAATTGATTTGTTCTAGTGTTTTAATATTATTACGACAGTAAAAAAATAGTTTGATTCTTCTAACATGAATGACCATCTAGAAGTGGAAATATATAAAAGATTTATTTTATGAAGTTTTCCTAATATCATTCACTCATGATACGCAGCTCCATACCACAAATAATGATATTTTTTAAGAGAAAAAATTATCCCTATTTTAAATAATAGCAATAGGTAGTGGTAGGGAGAAATTTATAAATACCCGTGGTGCTAGTTAATTTTAATATCCTAAAGAATATCTCAAAGTTCCTTCAAAACGTCGTTGTGCTCGACTTAATAGAACACTGTAAGCCAGTAATATGCTTTCAAATCTACTCTCTAGCCCTTTAACAGAACGTGAGTTGAAATTTTGACAACCTAATTTTTCTAAGGAAGAAAAAACAGTCTCAACTGTTTTTCTTTGTTTTCCAAGTAAGCTGTGGTCTAGTTTTTCTGATTTATCCATGTTTTTACGTGGCGGAACGGATATAGTAATGCTCTTAAGGGCAAGCTTTTCATGGATTTTATGGCTAATATATCCTTTGTCCCCTAGGATATTGGGAAGATTCGCTTCTTCCAATAAAGTCTCTAACACTTTCACGTCATGGACACCTGGATTCGTGATTGAGTAAGTAATCGGAAAGGCAGTCTTAGTAACGATCATATGAATTTTAAGACCATAAAAATAAGATTTTTTTGTTGAGTTATAGCCAACTTTGGCTATTTGATTCAATAGTTTTGCTTGTCTATCTCTAACTGGTTTACATAATGGACTAGGAAAACTATCTATAATTCCGACTAGTTCACCTTTGGTGAGCTTCTTGATGAAAAAGTATCGAATAATCTTGATAGTGTAAGCTAAGTTTGAACTTAAGCGAGTGAATCGACTCCTACTAGGAAAGTCACCATTAGGAAATAAGACGGAACAAACCGCTCTATACGTGGCTCTTTGGCTAGTATAGCCATTAATTATGCCCCATATAACACAAGCAATAATCACTGTATCGCGTTGCTTCAGTTTATCAGTATTTCTTCGGTTTTTAATCTTATCTGGTACACAATTGTGGTATATGTTAGAAACAGTTCTCATAATTTCCTTGAATGTTATAAAAGTATCTGTATAATGTTCAGTATATTTTGATGAACGCATATGTAGTCCTCATTTCTTGGGAGTTTTGAGACTACTATATGCGTTTTTTTGTTGATTTACCAACATGTTTAGACATTTTCCTCTAGGAAAAAATTAACTAGCACCACGGGTTTATTTTAGTTTTTCTTGGAAATAAAAACAGCGAAAATCCGAACATTTTCACCTCTCTCACTTTATAACTTTTACAAAATAGTACTTCTCATAAAAAGCGCTCTAGTTAAAGAAAATAAGAGAAAAATCAAAAAAAACAAAAGTTTCTTTTACACTTGTTTCTATATTCGTTACAATGGTTATGGGAAGTTTTTCAAAAGGTTAAGAAAAGCTTACGGGGGTTTTTGAAATCAAAAAGTAGTAGGGGACGATAAAATGAAACATACACACAAAATCATATTGGCTGTCACTTCTGTATGCACTGTTATTATTCTAGGTGTAAGTATCTTTTTTGTTACACAAGCAGCAACAAACAATAAATTAGAAAACACTAGTCAAACAACTCAACACTCAAGCAGCAGCTCAAAACCTGTTGAAGATAAACAAACGACGAAACAGCTTGATCAAGCAAAACAGCTTGCTGCAAGTTATCATTATGATGAAGCCATCGCCTTACTTGAAAAAGACGACGCCAAAGAAGCGCAACAATTGTTAGCAACTTTGAAAAAAGAAAAAGAATCCTTGGTAAAATGGGAAGACCCGACCAAAATCTCACACGTCTTCTTTCATAGTCTGATCGTTGATCCAGCTAAGGCTTTTCATACCCAGCAAGCACAAGGGTATAAAGATTATATGGTCACTATTTCCGAATTCAATAAAACCATTGATCAGTTATATAAAAATAACTATGTTCTTGTTAATCTAAATGGATTAGTCAAAAAAGGAACAGATGGAAAACTGACCTTTACAGGTGTTTCTCTTCCAGAAGGAAAGAAACCGTTAATTCTTTCGCAAGACGATGTCAGCTATTATGAATACATGGACAATTCAGGATTTCCAAGTAAGTTGATTGTCGATAAACAGAACCAAATCAAGAATATTTATATCGACAATAAGAAGGAAACTGTTGGTGACTATGATATGGTTCCATTGATCGATTCATTCATTAAAAAACATCCCGATTTTTCTTATCAAGGCGCCAAAGGAACATTAGCTTTAACAGGCTATAATGGTGTATTAGGTTACCGTACATCAAAATCAGAATATGGTGATAACGAAAAAACAAACAAAGAAATCGAAGCAGCCAAAAAAGTTGCTGATCAATTAAAGAAAGATGGTTGGAGTTTTGCTTCTCATACTTGGGGACACTTGAATATGACACAAGCTTCTTTAGCCGATATCCAACAAGATAATGAACGTTGGCAAAATGAAGTTGCACCTATTTTAGGCAAAACAAATATTTTGATCTACCCATTTGGCGCTGACATCAGCGATTGGCAACCTTATTCTGAAGCAAATCAAAAATTTGCTTACTTGAAACAACAAGGATTTGATATCTTCTGCAATGTCGATGCCTCAACTCCTGCATGGGGACAACTAGGAACTGACTACTACCGTAACGCCAGAATCAATATTGACGGTATCCGTTTCGAAGCTGACCTAAAAGGAGAAAATCCAATACTTGATCAATTTATCAACGTCAAAGAAGTGTATGACCAAAAAGATCGAGGATAGAGGTTGTGAAAGAAGCGTCCAGCTCCGAGCAAATAAGAACTAGATTTCTAAAATAGTTTCTCATATTTTGGAAATCTAGCGCTTATTGCTGAGGAGTTGCTTCTTGAACACCGTGGATAAGGTTGTGAAAAGACCGTTCAGCTCCGCCGACAATAAGAATGAATTTTTCTAAACAGCTTCTCATGGTTTGAAAAATCCAGACTTATTTCAAGGAGTTGGGCTTTGAACACCGCGTGTTAGGTTGTGAAAAGGCTGGTCTGCATCAAGCAATAAGAATGAACAGAGAAAAACAGCTTCTTGAATACCGCAGATAGGTTGTAAAAAAACCGTTTTGACCTGACGATAACCAGTAAAACAGAGGTGAGACCATTGCTAAAAGTAGCAGTGGTCTCATCTCTTTTTTTGCACAAGTCATATTTGATTGTTTCGTTATTTTAATCAGGATAAAGTTCTTTTTTTTCATGCTAAAGAGTGATTCTTTCTTCTCGATTTTCACTTTCTTCGTTTAACTTTTGGTAAATACTTCTGTCAGAAAAAGCTCTAGGTAGACACACGAAAGCAGATAAAAAGCCTAACTTTTGCAACAGTTTATGCTGTCGTTCAAAGTTAGGCTTTTACAGTTTATAAATAGCCCTTTCTATCCATGAATCACATCAAGGGTTCTGTTGCAAAGTTTTCCAAAAAATCTATTTTAGTGTAAAATTGAGAAAAAAGACAGAGAGGACAGAGTAATGAATCATTTTAAAGGCAAACAATTCAAAAAAGACGTCATTATTGTCGCTGTTGGTTACTACCTGCGTTATAATCTAAGCTATCGTGAAGTTCAGGAATTGTTATATGATCGTGGAATAAATGTTTGTCATACTACGATTTATCGTTGGGTACAAGAGCACAGCAAAGTCCTCTATTATCTTTGGAAGAAGAAAAATAGACAATCCTTCTATTCATGGAAAATGGACGAAACCTATATCAAAATTAAGGGACGTTGGCATTATCTTTATCGTGCAATTGATGCGGACGGCTTAACCTTAGATATCTGGTTACGAAAGAAACGGGATACGCAAGCAGCCTATGCTTTCTTAAAACGACTCCATAAACAGTTTGGTGAGCCGAAAGCAATTGTGACCGATAAAGCACCTTCTCTTGGCTCCGCCTTTAGAAAGTTACAGAGTGTGGGTTTATATACTAAGACAGAGCACCGAACTGTGAAGTATCTTAACAATTTAATAGAACAAGACCATCGACCTATTAAACGACGAAATAAATTTTATCAAAGTCTCCGTACAGCCTCTTCCACGATTAAGGGCATGGAGACCATTCGAGGAATATATAAAAAGAACCGAAGAAATGGAACGCTCTTCGGCTTTTCGGTGTCTACTGAAATCAAGGTATTAATGGGAATAACAGCCTAAGATATTTGGAGTTCAGAGAGGGCGCGTTTGATTTTCAAACTTCGCAACAGAACCTGTTTGTACATGTTTTATTGTGTTTTAATTTTTCTCTTTTTTATAGCAAGCTCCTTTTATAATAAATATTCCGAAAAGTGAAGACCATTTTTTATTTATTAAGACTATTATTATTAGTGAGATAAAATTTGATTGATCTTACAGAATATTGGTGACGATTATGACACTAAAGATACTATTTATGAAAATTTTGCAAAAATGTTCTGAAAATTACATATAATTGTTTTATAAAAAAGGGAGGCAATTATATGAAGAAAAAATTTGTTAGTATTTTTTGATTTTAGGAATTGTTTTATTGAGTGTATCTACTTTAGGAATTACAGTAGATGCTGCAACTTATTATGGAAATGGTGTTTATTGTAATACTCAAAAATGTTGGGTAGATTGGAGTAGAGCTCGCTCTGAGACTGTTGATAGAGGAGTAAAAGCTTACGTTAATGGTTTTACGAAAGTGCTAGGTGGAGTCGGTGGAAGATAAAAAAGAAAAACTTTTTGACTTAATTGCGAATGCATATAATTCAAAGTCATATAATAATGTAGAAGTAAAAGAAGGATTTCTTCAAGATGCTAAGAAAATACGAGAGGATAAACCATATCCTGAAATTATTATATCAGTGTACAAACATTTATCTAAATTAAAAGCTGAGGAACGCATAAATATCAATGAAATTAAGTGCTTAATGGAATTTATCAAAGAAGATTACACAAAATTGAGTGCTAAAGAGTTGAGAAAATATGATATTGGTTATGGTGCCATGTCTATGCCTTATATTTTTTAATTAAAAATGAATAGTATTATCTGAGTTAACGCAAAAGAAGCTAATTTAACCCGTGGTGCTAGTTAATTTTTTCCTAGAGGAAAATGTCTAAACATGTTGGTAAATCAACAAAAAAACGCATATAGTAGTCTCAAAACTCCCAAGAAATGAGGACTACATATGCGTTCATCAAAATATACTGAACATTATACAGATACTTTTATAACATTCAAGGAAATTATGAGAACTGTTTCTAACATATACCACAATTGTGTACCAGATAAGATTAAAAACCGAAGAAATACTGATCAACTGAAGCAACGCGATACAGTGATTATTGCTTGTGTTATATGGGGCATAATTAATGGCTATACTAGCCAAAGAGCCACGTATAGAGTGGTTTGTTCCGTCTTATTTCCTAATGGTGACTTTCCTAGTAGGAGTCGATTCACTCGCTTAAGTTCAAACTTAGCTTACACTATCAAGATTATTCGATACTTTTTCATCAAGAAGCTCACCAAAGGTGAACTAGTCGGAATTATAGATAGTTTTCCTAGTCCATTGTGTAAACCAGTTAGAAATAGACAAGCAAAACTATTGAATCAAATAGCCAAAGTTGGCTATAACTCAACAAAAAAATCTTATTTTTATGGTCTTAAAATTCATATGATCGTTACTAAGACTGGCTTTCCGATTACTTACTCAATCACGAATCCAGGTGTCCATGACGTGAAAGTGTTAGAAACTTTATCGGAAGAAGCGAATCTTCCCAATATCCTAGGGGACAAAGGATATATTAGCTATAAAATCCATGAAAAGCTTGCCCTTAAGGACATTACTATATCCGTTCCGCCACGTAAAAACATGGATAAATCAGAAAAACTAGACCACAGCTTACTTGGAAAACAAAGAAAAACAGTTGAGACTGTTTTTTCTTCCTTAGAAAAATTAGGTTGTCAAAATTTCAACTCACGTTCTGTTAAAGGGCTAGAGAGTAGATTTGAAAGCATATTACTGGCTTACAGTGTTCTATTAAGTCGAGCACAACGACGTTTTGAAGGAACTTTGAGATATTCTTTAGGATATTAAAATTAACTAGCACCACGGGTAGTTTTAGGTTTAGAAAGTGTCCCTAATGAAAAAGAATTTGATAAAGTATTGAAAGATACTTGTTTGTGGAGTTTTATTAATGAGCTTCCTCTGGGTCTTGATACGTATCTAGAAGAAAATAGAACGAATTTATCAGGTGGTCAAAAGCAAAGAATAGCTCTAGCAAGAGTTTTATTATCAGAAAGTAAAGTTTTATTGTTAGATGAAGCTACGAGTGCTCTAGATTCTAAAACTGAAATGCGAATTTTTGATAAGTTATTAACATACTCTAATAAGACATTAATAATGATATCCCATAACCTTAACTTAATAAACAAGTGCGATTTGATAATTGATTTAGATAAAAAGTGACTTCGAGAAATTATAATAAAATTATTTAAAAGTAAATTAAAATTAAGGAGGATTAATAAATGAGTAATTTAAAATGGTTTTCTGGCGGAGATGATCGAAGCAAAAGAGCAGAAATAATTATTACTGAATTATTAGATGATTTAGAGACAGATTTAGGAAATGATTCCCTTCGAATGATATTGCACACCTACCTTGGAAATCTGAAAAATGAAGGAACTTCAGTACCTTTAATTTTAAGTCGTATGAATTTAGAAATATCAAATGCAATAAAAAAAGACGGTGTATCTTTAAATGCAAAGCAATCAAAAAAATTAAAAGAATTGATGTCTATATCTAATATAAGATATGGTTATTAGTAATTTCGGTTGCGTCAAGAATTATGTGTAAATGGAAAAAACCATTCTGTCGGTTAAGTTAAAACATTGATTCTAATGTATCTTGTATTTCTTTAAAACCTTTATGAATCCGACACAAAAACTTCTGATTATAGTTGTTGAATTGAGAAACTAAGAATCTCTCCAGAGATTCTTCATTAGGAAATTGTTCTTTTCTTTTTGTATATTTTTTTAATTGTTTGTTAAAACCTTCAATCAAGTTAGTTGAATAAATGGTTCTTCTGATTGATGGAGGAAAATTATAAAAGGTTAATATAGCAGGATTCATGAGTAATTTAACTACTCGTGGATACTGCTTTTTCCATTTATCTATCATAAAACTTATTTGATTCATAGCTTCTTCTTTTGAAGCTGCTTGATAAACCAATTTAAAATCATTACAGACTTCTTGTCGGTCACTAACACGAACCTTATGAGCAATGTTTCTAGAGATATGGACACAACATTGTTGAAATTGAGCATTTGGATAAATACTATGGATACTATCGTTAATGCCGCTTAAACCATCAGTTACAACTAATAAAACCTCTTCTAAACCACGGTCTTTTAAGTCTTGAAGTATTTCTTTCCAAACATACGAAGACCCAGTTGGAGCAATACTAAACCCAAGAACCTCTTTGGTCCCATCTAGTCGGATACCTATGACAATATATACAGCTTCTTTTGAGACAGTTTGTCTTTTTAAAGGAATGTGAGTAGCATCCATAAAAATGATTGAGTATTGGGATTCTAAGGACCTTTCTTTAAAAGCAACAACATCTTCAGATACTATTTGAGTGATATTGGAAATGGTTTGTGGCGTATAGTAATGACCATATATTTTTTCAATCAACTCAGAGATTTCAGACATAGTGATTCCTTTTTGAAATAATTGGATAATGGTGGTTTCTAAAGAGTCGTTACTTCTTTTATAAGCAGGCAACGTTTGTTGAGAAAACTCTCCGTTTCTATCTCTAGGAATTGCCAAATTTAATTCTCCAAACTCTGTTTTAAATGAACGAGAATAATTCCCATTTCGGGAATTACCTGAATTAAAACCAGTGCGATTATATTTCTCATAATCAAGAAAAGCCGTTAATTCAGCTTGTAGCAGTGTATTGATAGCTAATTCTAGATGACGACGGAATAAGTCATCCAAATCACCTTTATTGATTAGTGTTTCCATAATTTCTGTAGTAAAATTAGTCATGAGAAAGTCCTCCTATAAGATTTCGGTTGTGGTAACTTTAATTTTACAGAATGGACTTTCTTTTTATCTACCTAAAATTTCTATTTACACAAAATATTTTACGCTATCTTCCTACCACGACAGAAAATCCACCTGATAAAAAATCTCCACTTGCTATGATTTCACCAAATAAACCTATAAATACAAGAAAAGCGCCTATTGAAAGTAATAATATTCGTACAATATTTTCATTTTTCATCCCCATCTCTGATATAATAATATACACAGTCTCTGAAATGAGAACCCTAGCCGCAGCTCCAACTGCGAATGGGGTATTTTTTATAGGTCAAAACTTACTTTTACCGCTTTACCTAAAATTCTTGCTGGATTATTTTCATCAATGATATAAGGATGATAATCATTATTATCGGGCATTAGCATTACAACATCATTAACATGTTTAACTCTTTTGAGAGTCGCTTCAGAGTCGCCGTTTACTATAACTGGTGCAATTTCTCCATCTTCCACAACTGGTTGTCTTCGAATCAACACGTAACTATCAGAAGGGATTGTAGGAACCATGCTATTACCTCTGATTTTTAAATAAAAGACTTCACCAGTGGGCAAGTTTTCGTCTATCTCTTCTCTATATTCTTCAATATTTTCTTCAGCTAAAATAGGATCTCCACAAGTAATTTCTCCCAAAACAGGAATCTGTCTATATTTTTTAACAGGTATTAAATTTTTCGGTATCTCGCCATACCGCGGATCAATCGTAGACTTCAATACGCCAAAATAATCTGCTATGTCGTTAAAGGCAGCGCGCGTTAATGCTGGATTCACTAGCAAAGAAGCCGCTAAAGCTGCTGATGTGCATTTTCAAACGTTGTCCAAATATGAAAAAGATAGTTCTGATATTCCATTTTCTCTTTTAAATGAGCTGTCTAATCTGTATCAAGTTCCTATTAACAATATTTTTTGGGCAAAGAGTACGCTTTAATCTGTATCATAAATAATAAAAGAAATGAGGTAAAGAATTGAACGAAGTTTCAAAGGACGTTCTGGCAATCGAAGCCCACGAAAAAGCAAAGTCTTAGTCTGATACGCTTAACACTTCTTTACTATTGTTTAAACAAAATTATCCTAATTATTTCTAATTGATTCTATAAGCACTTTACTTAGCGATACATAAAAATTGTGATACAATTCAGTTGTAGTTTTAAAGGATATTATGGTCACTAAGTTACACATATAAATTTTTATGGAGGTGTGGTAATATGGCAAATTTCTACGGAAATGATCCTTTTTTCAACAATGATATGGATGATGTTTTCAATCAATTATTTCGGCGCATGAATAATCAAAATTCGGAGCGTGCACGGTATTTAGTTAATGGACAATCGTTGACACCGGATGAGTTTGCTCAATACCGAGCAACTGGTAAGCTACCCCAAAATAATAAAACAATAGAAGTATCTAAAGATGGTAAACAGGCTGTTAAAAAAGGAGGAATTTTAGAAAAGTTAGGGACTAATTTGACGGAACAGGCTCGTGATGGATTACTAGATCCAGTGATTGGACGTGAGAAAGAGATTCAAGAAACTGCAGAAATTTTGAGTCGTAGAACGAAAAATAATGCAATCTTAGTTGGTGATGCCGGTGTAGGTAAAACTGCAGTCGTCGAAGGTCTGGCACAAGCAATTGTGGCTGGTAAAGTTCCAGAAACGATTCAAGATAAAGAAATCTATTCGATTGATTTATCGTCTTTGGAAGCGGGAACTCAATATCGCGGTTCTTTTGAAGAAAATATTAAACAGCTGGTAGAGGAAGTTAAAGCAGCTGGTAATATTATTCTATTCTTCGATGAAATTCATCAGATTCTCGGCACGGGTGCCACTGGTGGTGAAGATGGTGGCAAAGGATTGGCTGATATCATTAAACCTGCTTTGTCACGTGGCGAGCTGAGTGTAATCGGGGCTACGACTCAAGATGAATATCGCAATACTATTTTGAAAAATGCGGCTTTGGCACGGCGATTCAATGATGTTGTGATTAATGAACCGACGGCCGCTGACACTTTACGTATATTACAAGGTGTTAAAGAGCTGTACGAAAAACATCATCATGTTGTATTACCAGATGATGTTTTGAAGGCGGCTGTGGATTATTCAATCCAATATATACCACAACGCACTTTGCCAGATAAAGCTATCGATTTGATCGACATGACTGCGGCTCATTTAGCGGCTAAAAATTCGCAAACTGATGTTGAGACATTGGATCAACGCCTTAAAAAATTAGAGGAAGCTAAGGAGGCCGCCATTAAAGCGGAGGACTTTACAAAAGCCGCTGATATCAAGAAGTCGATCGAGGAAACCAAGCAAAAAATTAAAGAAACGGATCAAAAGAGAAAAATCACTGCCACGATTGATGATGTGGCACAATCGGTTGAACGTTTAACTGGTATACCAGTTTCTGATATGGGCGCTAATGATATTGAGCGCTTGAAAAATCTTGATAAGCGTCTGAAAAGTAAGGTAATCGGTCAAGATGAAGCGGTTGAAATGGTAGCAAAAGCAATTCGGCGTAACCGTGCGGGCTTTTCAGAGGGTGATCAGCCGATTGGAAGTTTTCTGTTTGTGGGCCCAACTGGCGTAGGAAAGACTGAATTAGCTAAGCAATTAGCCTTAGATATGTTTGGAAATGAAAATGCGATTATTCGGCTAGATATGAGTGAATATGCTGATCGTACAGCTGTGTCGAAATTAATTGGTACCTCGGCTGGATACGTAGGCTATGAAGATAATGCTAATACTCTAACTGAACGGGTTCGGCGTAATCCATATTCCATTGTATTATTAGATGAAATTGAAAAGGCTGATCCACAAGTATTAACGTTACTGTTACAAGTGATGGATGATGGGCGCTTAACGGATGGACAAGGCAATGTCATTAATTTCAAAAATACGATTATTATTGCTACTTCTAATGCTGGCTTTGGTAATGAAGCATTAAGTGGTGACAAGCAACGAGATCAGTCATTAATGGATAAGTTAGCACCATTTTTCCGCCCAGAATTTCTGAACCGTTTTAATGGAATCGTGGAATTTTCACATCTGACTAAGCAAGACTTAAGTCAAATTGTCGATTTGATGTTGGCGGATGTACAAAAAACTTTAGCCAAAAAATCCATCAAACTTGAGGTAACTAAAGCGGCTAAAGATTGGCTGATGGAACAAGGCTATGATGAAGCAATGGGTGCGCGGCCATTACGGCGAGTAATTGAACGACAAATTCGTGATAAGGTAACGGATTTCTACCTTGACCACTTAGATGTCAAAAACTTGAAGGCTGATTTAGTGGATGCTGAGATTGTGATATCGGCAGCTTAGCTTAAATCAGTGTTCATAAATAACTTTATATAAGAGGAGATTTATTGGGAAGGAGATTGCTTGATAGATCTCCTTTTTTCGTTGATTTTCACCATTTGATATTAATCTATTGAGTAATATGGGTAGCGTCAAGAATCTTGTGTAAATGAAATGCCTCCGTACATATAATATGATGCTATTTTTGTATTTACTTTTACTGTTTTTCTTAGGATTAGGGGGAGTAGGTACTGCTATTTTGGATGACTATAAGTGGTCGTTGTTTAGTGGAATTTGTAGGAGAATGAAAAAAAGTGCAACTGTTGAGTCTTATGAATGCTGGAAGAAGGAAATGAATGTGTAGAGGTATACAAAAGAGCCTAGCAATAGATACTAGGCTTTTTCCTATGGCTTTAAAATGTATACAGGTGGAATATGAATGTTGTTTGGACGATCACCGTTTCTGTCAGATAAACGTTGGAAAGCGCCGTGTAGACCTTCTACCAAATGACTGGATGGCAATAAATTGTGCCAATTTGTTACGATTTGATTTAATTTATTTAATCGATTCTGTTTTTCATTAAGTTGATCATCCATGTAAATATTTAGTACGTTTGTTAGGTATTGTGCCCACATTTTTAATGGTGTTAGTATCAAATCTTAGACAGCTTTTCGTAGAGACAAGAATAAATTAAACTTATCTACGAGAGGATGAATTTTTATGACCCGATATGAAGAAAATTTTAAACAAATGATTATTGAACTGAATCAAACTGGACGTTCTGTTCGAGGGTTAGCGAAAGAATATGGCTTATCTGAAGCAACGATTTACAAATGGAAGAATTTATATTTACCTGATCAGTCCACAGGACTGACTGGAAAAGAAGTAGCTGAACTGAGAAAAGAAAATGCTCGTTTAAATGAGGAACTTGAAATCTTAAAAAAAGCCGCAGCCATATTCTCTCGGAAAACCTAAATTCGCTTGTTCAATTTATTGAAAAATGGTGTAAGGATTACACTGTTTCTTTGTTGTGTCGGTTATTAGAAATCCCTAGAAGTGTCTATTATTTTTATAAGAATAAACCGTTGACAGCTACAGAAATCAGAAATAATAAGTTGAAAAAGAAGATTTCAACAATTTTTTTACGAATAAACAACGCTATGGTGCCACAAAGATCCATCAAGTTTTATTAAAAGAAGGGATTTCAGTATCTCTTAAACATGTCCAAAAGCTAATGAAACAATTAAATTTAAGGTCGATTGTAGTTAAAAAATATAGACCTCAAAGGTCTAATAAACCGATCATTTTAAAAGAGAATCTCTTAAATCAGGACTTTTCTACTGAAACGATCTGTGAGAAATGGGCAGCTGACATTACGTACATTCCTACTAAGAAAAATGGTTGGTGTTACTTATCTTCAATCATGGATTTACACACGAAAAAAATTATTAGTTATACATTTTCAAAACGAATGACTGTGGATTGTGTCATTCAAACATTGAATAAAGCAAAAATACATTATCACATTCCAGAAGGAATGATTCTAGACACTGACTTGGGCAGCCAATACACAGCAAGAGAAGTGGAACAATGGCTTAAAACCAACAAAATAAGGCATTCTTATAGTAGAAAAGGAACACCTTATGATAATGCTGGAATCGAATCTTTCCATGCCTCATTGAAAAAAGAAGAAGTCTACACGACTAGCTACTCAGATTTTGAAGAAGCAAATCGAGCGCTATTTAGCTACATTGAAGGATTTTATAACCGAAATCGAATCCATAGCTCGATTCACTATCTAACCCCACAGGAATTTGAAGAATTAGCAAAAGAAAAAATGGCTTAACCGTCTCTACTAAAATGTGTCCAAGATATTGACTCAAATCCAAATTGAAGAAATGAAAAAGTTCGGCGCAGAAAAAATTTTCATCGAGAAACAATCTGGAGCAACGATTACTCATCGACCGATTTTCCAGGAAGCTTTAGAGTTTGTCCGAGACCAAGATATTTTTATTGTCGAAGCAATCGACCGACTTGGAAGAAATTACGACGAAATCATTGCTTCAGTCAATTACCTAAAGAAGAAAAACGTGCAGCTGATCATCACCAGTCTACCGATCATGGCTGAAGC
This sequence comes from Enterococcus sp. SB12, assembly GCF_030910025.2. NCBI lineage: Bacteria > Bacillati > Bacillota > Bacilli > Lactobacillales > Enterococcaceae > Enterococcus > Enterococcus sp. SB12. The sequence goes on from NZ_CP175676.1 coordinate 42,073, forward strand.
AATTGGCAATCCTCTTTTGGATAAATTCATTAAAGATTTAATCATCCAAATTTTGGCCATGATTGCAGAGCAAGAGCGTACCGAATCTAAACGACGCCAGGCGCAAGGCATTAAAATTGCAAAAGCAAATGGCGTCTATAAAGGTCGTCCAAAACTCTATAGTGCAGATACAAAAAATCCTCAACGACGTTTAGTTTATGAAAACATCGTTAAGGATTTAAATGAGGGCATAGCTATTTCAAAAATTGCTAAAAACTACAATATTACTAGACAAACTATTTACAGAATTAAGAATGATATTGAGTATAACAGTAATCAAATGAATTAAAAAAGTTCTTTATACATTAAAATTTCTTCTTTTAACTCATCAATTCTAGGAGATCTAACATCAGAATCAGCAATTGCATTTAATAACTCATCAATATTTTCTTTATTCGCTAGTAAAGGATCATAGTATTTTATATTCTTTTTAATTAATTCCAGAGTTTTTATATTTTGTTCTTTGTAATTAGCTAGAATTTCTTCTACAGTTTCGCCTGAAATCATAGCCATATCTGAACCAGTATTGATTCCTTTGAATGGATAAGGTTCTTTATCATATGCCTTTATCATTTCTACTAAATCATCATATCCTAAGTGTTCTTTAACATACAGCATAAAATTTATTAATGTAAAAAATGGCATTGAAGAATAGTCTGGAAATATAAATTGAAACAGTTTGTTCGCAAAATATTTATCATCATCATTGCTTTCTGGTGACACTGACAGGCTGCTAAGCCACTTTAAATACAATTCAAATATAATTATTTGTTTTTGTGAATTATCTTCATTCTCATCATAAATAAGTTTATCGGGTAAAAGATTATCTAAGTTATCTACTAAAGATAGGCTATTAGCTTTCTTGGCATAAGATATTAATTTTAAAATATTATTATTTAGGAATAATCTATATTCTTCTCCAGATAATTCTTCTAAAAATTGTGATAGGAATTGATTATATCTGTTACTAGAATTCCAATTAAAAATAGAGTTTTTTGTATAGATATCGAAAAAATCATTTACTTTTTTTATATCTATATTCTTTCCTTCAAGATACACACATTTTATTTCGGAATAAATAAATTTGGATAAACGCTCATAAACATCATAATCGATAGTATTGTACGTATTTATTTCATCAAATTTATTCATGTCTATACTAGTGAAAAAGATAGACATAAATTTTAATTTTTTTTCATAGTCTTTATTTTCTTCACATTGATCTATATACATATCCATCAGATCGATTTCTTCTATCTCTCCATGTTGATCCACTGAATTCCATATGAGAGACCATATTTCTTTCTGAACAGCTTCATTCTTGGATAAGTTACTAATATATCTTTTCCTACATTCTGTTCTATATTTAACGGTTTCACTAGAATTGTTTTTTGAATAAGTACGCTTGTTAATAATCCAAAAATAGCACCTAACTAACGATAGAATAGATAAGCTTATGCCGATTACATATAAAAGAAGTACTATACAGTTAAGTTTTCTATAAAACTCATTACTTGCTGAATTTGTTTGATAGAAAAGTAAAGGCAATGTTAACAATATTAGTCCAAAAGACAGTTTTTTTATTTTTATAACTTGATCAAATACTACCATTTTATCCCAATCAACAGCATTCTCATTTTCAAATAAAAATGTAGCAATTGGTATAAATAATGCCAACACTGTACTTGTTATATTCCATAAAAATCCCGAATCCATAATTATTTTCCTCCTATATAAAATTTGTAAAATGTAAATATAATTACTCAATTATCTTTTTAAAAGCTTCCTCCATTAATATAATATTATCATCCAAATCGTCGATGTTGGGAGCGTCAATAATTTTGTGTAAATAACTCGTCCTTCTGCAAAATAATGGGTTACTCAGTAAACATTGAAGCTAATGTATCCGTCACTTGTTGGAAGCCTTTATGGCTTCTATTTAAGAATTTTTGATTGTATGTATCAAAGATGGATACTAGGAAACGCTCTAGTGATTCTTCATTTTGAAACTGATCTTTTCTGCGGCTGTATTTCTTGATTTGTTTATTGAAAGATTCGATTAAATTAGTTGAGTAAATGCTTCGGCGGATACCAGGCGGAAACTCATAAAAAGTCAATAAATCTTGATTTTTTATCAGTGACTGCGTCACTTTAGGATAAGTTTTCTGCCACTTCTCAATCATACTCCCTAAAAAGGTATTTGCCTCTTCCTTTGAGCTAGCTTGATAAACAGCCTTAAAATCATCACAGATTTCTTTTCGATCTTTGACACGTACTTTATGAGCAATATTACGGGAAATGTGAACACAGCAATGTTGGTATTTAGCTTTAGGATAAATCTGGTGAATCGTATCTTTCATGCCTTTTAAGCCATCGGTAATAAACAGTAAGACATCATGAACCCCTCTGGAGTAAATGTCCTGTAACAACTCATTCCAAACGTAGGTCGATTCAGTCGGAGCAATCGCATAACTTAGTACTTCTTTAGTGCCGTCTTCTCGTATACCAATGGCAATATAGATTGCTTCTTTGGAGACGGTTTGCCGTTTTAAAGGAATATAAGTAGCATCCATGAAAATAGCGACATACTTATCATTTAGAGTTCTAACTTTAAATGCATTTACTTCTTCAGTCAGCACTTTAGTCATGTTGGACATGGTTTGGGGCGTGTAGTGATGCCCATACATTTTCTCAATCAAGTCTGCGATTTCCGACATGGTAATACCTTTTCGGAAGAGGTGAATGACGGTCTCCTCTAAGGTATCATTCGTCCGTCTATAAGCAGGAACAGTCTGTTGCTTGAACTCGCCGTTGCGGTCGCGCGGAATCTGGAGATGAAGTTCCCCGTACTCGGTCTTGACCGTACGGTCATAGGAGCCGTTACGAGAATTACCCGTGTTAAAACCAATACGATCGTACTTTTCGTAATCGAGGAAAGCCGTTAACTCCGTTTTGAGAAGCGTATTGACAGCTTTTTCCAAATGGACACGGAATAATTCATTCAAATCGCCTTTGTTCGCTAGAGTCTTTAGAATTTCTGTAGTAAAATCGTTCATATGGAAGTCCTCTTTTCTGTGAATGTGTTGTGGTAACTCTATTCTACAGAAGGGACTTCCTTTTTTCTATTTACACAAAATATTTTACACTCTCTCGATGTTACATCTATAGAATTCTTTTATTACTTTCAAAGTATCTAAAGTTATCACAAATGATAGTTTTTCCAATACATGTATTTGTAACGCTGATTCTATTCCAATATTTGATGCAATATGATTAATAGTGCCAGTTCCATGAACATCCATTGATCCAATTCCATATATAGAAAAATATAGAGATTTGTCGATATTAAGTCTTTTCATCAACTTCAGTATGCTTGTTTTCTTTTCTTGGTCTAAATCGTACCAATGCCTATTGTCCCATCTTTTTGTTCCTTTATACTTAAATAATTTTTTCTGTTCATTCTTGTAATACGTAATTATATCATATGATTTGTCAAATTAAGCTAGAATAAAATGCTTCTTGTACATAGCTCAAAAATATTTCGATTGGTGTTCTGTAATTCAATGATTTTCTTGGAATATGATTACGTTGATTGCTGACACTGGAAATAAATGTCTGATTCACTTCTCTAAAATCCATTGATTTCGGCAGTCCATTACGACGCAGAATTTCGTTAGAATTCTCGTTTAATGGGCGTTGAGAAGGTGTTCCAGGGTCCGCAAAATATATATCAATATCATGTTGGTTACTAATGGCTTTCCAGTTAGAAAATTCTTTTCCACAGTCAAACGTAATAGATTTAAAGAAGTTTTTAGGGAAGCGAGAAAACCATTGATTAAGGGCAGTTTCAATATCTAATGCCTTACGGCCGTTGGGTTTAATCGTGATAATGACTTTAGATAATCTTTCAACTAAAGTAATGACGGCACTTTTATGATGAATGCCAACGATCGTATCACCTTCAAGGTGACCAAACTCAGAATTGAAATCAGGATAATTATCAGGTCGATCATGGATTGAGCGCTGATACTGTTGTTTTCCCCGTTTTTCCTGATGGCCATTGGGTTTTCTTTTACCTTTCATCGGTAGTGTGTCAATATCAAATATTCCTTTAGAAAATAAACGATAAAGTGTTCTCATACCGCATGAAACAGGCCTTTCTTTTCGCCCGATAATGACGTCAGGCGTCCAACCAAGAGTGACTTTCTCTTTAATGTAATCTACTTCATGAGCAGGTAATTGAATGACTTTTCTACCACATTTTTTCTTATTTTCTTTATACTGGTGCCAATAATCAAGAGCAGTCTTGCCTTGCTTGAACTTATTGACTACATTATAAATAGTTTGTATAGCACGTCCCATTCGGTTAGCGATTTCAACCGGCTTATTATGTTGAAGATAATATGATTCTATCATTGTCAGTTCGTCTATGGTAAGATGTTTGTAGGTCATTTATGGTTACACTCCTTTGTTTTCTTTCGTCGGAAATACAATTTGAGTGTACCATAAATGCCTTTTTATTTTTCTAACTTAATTTTACAATTCGCGTATATTTTAATTCCTAATTTTGCTCCACTTTTAGATAATTTTTAGGTCTATTTAACTCATCAGACATTCTATGCTCATTTTCTCCAAATTTGTTTCAACTCTTTTGGTGTTAGTATCAAATCTTAGACAGCTTTTCGTAGAGACAAGAATAAATTAAACTTATCTATGAGAGGATGAATTTTTATGACCCGATATGAAGAAAATTTTAAACAAATGATTGTTGAACTGAATCAAACTGGACGTTCTGTTCAAGGGTTAGCGAAAGAATATGGCTTATCTGAAGCAACGATTTACAAATGGAAGAATTTATATTTACCTGATCAGTCCACAGGACTGACTGGAAAAGAAGTAGCTGAACTGAGAAAAGAAAATGCTCGTTTAAATGAGGAACTTGAAATCTTAAAAAAAGCCGCAGCCATATTCTCTCGGAAAACCTAAATTCGCTTGTTCAATTTATTGAAAAATGGTGTAAGGATTACACTGTTTCTTTGTTGTGTCGGTTATTAGAAATCCCTAGAAGTGTCTATTATTTTTATAAGAATAAACCGTTGACAGCTACAGAAATCAGAAATAATAAGTTGAAAAAGAAGATTTCAACAATTTTTTTACGAATAAACAACGCTATGGTGCCACAAAGATCCATCAAGTTTTATTAAAAGAAGGGATTTCAGTATCTCTTAAACATGTCCAAAAGCTAATGAAACAATTAAATTTAAGGTCGATTGTAGTTAAAAAATATAGACCTCAAAGGTCTAATAAACCGATCATTTCAAAAGAGAATCTCTTAAATCAGGACTTTTCTACTGAAACGATCTGTGAGAAATGGGCAGCTGACATTACGTACATTCCTACTAAGAAAAATGGTTGGTGTTACTTATCTTCAATCATGGATTTACACACGAAAAAAATTATTAGTTATACATTTTCAAAACGAATGACTGTGGATTGTGTCATTCAAACATTGAATAAAGCAAAAATACATTATCACATTCCAGAAGGAATGATTCTACACACTGGGGCAGCCAATACACAGCAAGAGAAGTGGAACAATGGCTTAAAACCAACAAAATAAGGCATTCTTATAGTAGAAAAGGAACACCTTATGATAATGCTGGAATCGAATCTTTCCATGCCTCATTGAAAAAAGAAGAAGTCTACACGACTAGCTACTCAGATTTTGAAGAAGCAAATCGAGCGCTATTTAGCTACATTGAAGGATTTTATAACCGAAATCGAATCCATAGCTCGATTCACTATCTAACCCCACAGGAATTTGAAGAATTAGCAAAAGAAAAAATGGCTTAACCGTCTCTACTAAAATGTGTCCAAGATATTGACTCAAATCCACTTTCGTACTTAATTTTGCGTATTTGAAAATTCTTCTTTTAGAGTACTTTTATTACGATACTAGTATGATATATATCTATAGCAAACAGTTAAAATCTTCCTAAAATAAGCGAATAGCATTCCTAAAACCTATAAAATTTTTAGATGAAGCGACAAGTGGACAATTAATAAACTACTTGAACATGAAATTATGGATCACCTTTCAAATTTAGAAAATGGAATTCTTATACTTATTGCGCAACATTTATTGATTGCAAAATTATGTGACAAAAAGAACTAGTAGAAGAAGGAATAATGGCTTGATAATAAAGTACTACCTATTAAAGGTAGTACTTTATTTAATTTAGTATAAATTAACATACTACTATATTTTAGGTTTCATATTATATAAATTAATAATATACTACCATTTGTTGGTAGTATAATTTAAAGGTAATAAGTTATTCTTTTATTACTATGTTTGGGTTTTATAGCAAAGAAAGTTTAATAAGAGTTTGGACCTAGCAAACAATATTAATGAGGTCATTAAATCTTATTATCTTTAGTAATATAACGAAATATCTACACAGACAAAATTAGAGAGTGTAAAATATTTTGTGTAAATAGAAAAAAGGAAATCCCTTCTGTAGAATAGAGTTACCACAAAACATTCACAGAAGAGAGGACTTCCCTATGAACGATTTTACTACAGAAATTCTAAAGACTCTAGCGAACAAAGGCGATTTGAATGAATTATTCCGTGTCCATTTGGAAAAAGCAGTCAATACGCTTCTCAAAACGGAGTTAACGGCTTTCCTAGATTACGAAAAGTATGATCGCATTGGTTTTAACACGGGTAATTCTCGTAACGGCTCCTATGACCGTACGGTCAAGACCGAGTATGGGGAACTTCATCTCCAGATTCCGCGCGACCGCAATGGCGAGTTCAAGCAACAGACTGTTCCTGCTTATAGACGGACGAATGACACGTTAGAGGAGACCGTCATTCACCTCTTCCGAAAAGGTATTACCATGTCGGAAATCGCAGACTTGATTGAGAAAATGTATGGGCATCACTACACGCCCCAAACCATGTCCAATATAACAAAATCATTTACAGAAGAGGTAACGGCGTTTAAAGGGCGAGAGCTTCATGACCGTTATGCTGCTATTTATATGGACGCAACGTATATTCCGTTAAAGCGGAAAACCGTCGCCAAGGAAGCTATTCATATCGCAGTTGGCATTCGCCCGGACGGATCAAAGGAAGTATTGAGCTATGCGATTGCACCGACTGAATCCATCACGATTTGGGAGGAAATTTTATTAGACCTTCAAGAGCGCGGTTTGAAAAATGTCCTCCTGTTCATCACGGATGGCTTAAAGGGGATGGTAGGAGCGATTAGTCGGTTCTATCCCAAAGCTCGTTTTCAACATTGTTGTGTACACGTTTTCCGTAATATCAGTCACAAAGTGCGTGTCAATAATCGTAAGGAAGTCTGTGATGATTTTAAAATGGTGTATCAAGCCTCATCTAAAGAGGTGGCGTTGGAAGCACGTGGTGCTTTTGCGAAAAAATGGAAAACCAGCTATCCAAAAGTGGTTGAATCGATTCTTTCGAACGATCACTTGCTCACTTTCTATGATTTCCCCTTGGCCATACGCAAGAGTATTTATTCTACGAACTTGATTGAATCCTTTAATAAGCAAATCAAGAAATACAGCCACCGCAAGAAACAGTTCCAAAACGAAGAGTCGATGGAACGTTTCTTAGTCTCGTCTTTTGATACTTACAACCAAAAATTCCTAGGTCGCAGTCATAAAGGCTTTCAACAGGCCGAAGGCGAACTTGAACAAATGCTAAGCCAACTGATTGAGAATTAGAAACAATCTGCAGTAGGGAAGAATCATTTACACAAAATTATTGACGCTCCCCAAAATTATGATCTTGCGTAAAGTTATAAAATATTAATAAAAATATTTTATTAATGAAAAGCTTGGTAGCACGGTTATTCATATGCTAATTTATTTCACTTTATAGTAAGGGGAGTTCTTAGTATATTGTTCAAACTTAAATTTCATATAATTTAATTATGTAAATTAGCTATTCTAAGAACTTCTACGGATAACTGCCCGTCTAAAATTTAAATAAGAGCTTAGAATCTTCATATAAGTAAGGTTAATTTTTTTGTACAAAAAAGTCGGAATATTCTGAGTTACTGAAATGATATAAAATCATAAACTGAACCCCTTGATTTTCTTGACTTTTAACATAGTATATATATAAGTTCATGATTATGGTAAAATATATACATAATCATAAACTCAGAATATTTTTAAGAAGGGAAACAATAGTGAGCTATAATGTACAACCGTTAAGGACAAATGAAGAGATACAAGATTTTCAGTTTTGGCTAAGAAGAACAAGTAATCCGGAAAGAGATAGTTTTTTATTTTTGTTTGGCATCAATAATGGATTACGTATGTCAGATATTATAGGATTAAAAGTTGGAGATATACGAGGTAAAAGTAAGCCTATTATTGTTGAACATAAAACAGGTAAGCGAAAACCGATTTTTATAGATAATTTGAGAGAAGAGATTTTATTATATACTGAAGGTAAAGAAGAAAATGATTGGTTATTTCCAAGTCGGCAACAAGGTCGACATATAACAAGGGATCGTGTCTATCAGATATATGCAGATATAGCAGAAAAATTAGGAAGAGATGATATAGGAACACATACATTAAGGAAAACTTTTGGGTATCACTACTACAAGAAAACTAGAGACATTGCTACCTTAATGTTTATTTTTAATCATAGTTCTCAATCGATTACTAAAAGATACATTGGAATAACAGAAGACGAAATTGGCGCTTCTTTAAAAGGCTTTAAATTAGGTATTTAGTAAGTACCTGCTTGTAACAAAAATTAATATATTGAATCGATTCTCCTATTTCGAAAAAAATAAAAAACCTCCAAGATATTCTTGAAGGTTTTTTAAGTTAGTTGGACTTCTTAAAAATCTTGGAATTTTCAAAATGGTCTGTATGAATCAACAAAAACATTTTAGTTCTTCAAAATCTAAATAGGATAATAGAAATAGAATTATAGCTCGTGATATGAAATATAAAAACCATGCAATAAACTAACTTAATAAATACCACAGTTCGAATCAATAAAATATTACAATGATTGATCGAACTAATTATTAAAGTAATTAAATTGAAGAGTATTTCCTACAAACTATTGAGAGTTATTATGGTATCAGGAGAAAATAATGAAAAACAAACTCACTCAAAAATTCAAAATTATTTCTAATAAAGTTCCAGAAATAAACATTTTTAAAGTATATCGTTTAGCTCTTCTAATAGTTCATCCCTAATAAGTGAAATCTTTGCTTTATAAAAGTCTTTTCTTTTGGGAAAGTCTTTACTGTAAGCTAATTCGTATAAAAAGTTTAGGATTTTTTTTCGAGGGGTTGTATTATTGACATTTATCTTTTGCAAATTAGGATATTTTTTATTGAATTCATTTAGTCTTTCCAATTCCTCAAGTTTAAGTCGTTTTTTTGCTTCCTTTTCTTCTTGTACTAAATATTCTTCATATTCGGAAACAGTCATACCTAATTTAGACGCAATATTTTTTTTAATGCTTTTTTTGTACTCTTCCTCTAACATAGCGGAACGGGCTTCTTTAAAGGGGCTTATAATTTCGTGAATTTTATTTATAATTTTTTCAGCATCCTGCTGATTTAAATAAGCACGTTCTTTACATTTTTTCATCCATTCTGGTTTAGGATCTGTTTCATTAAGAAACCAATCTATAGCTATAGGATAGAGATATTCTTCATAACCATGCAAACCGTATTCAGCTTCTGTTTCTTTGATGATTAATGCGTGTAAAATCAAATGTTCAAATAAATCACAATAAACAAGGCTTTCTTTTTTTTGATATTTAAATGGATATTTAAAACAATTAATATAGTATAGGCTAGAGATATTTTCATACTTATTTTCATATATATGATGACAGTATAAGCCTTCTGATGTTTTACTATATTTTCCTTTAGTTATTGTTTTTATTTCTCCTCGTAAAAATCTAGCATATGATTTCTCTTTAAAATAGTCATCAGAAACCTCTCCGTATTTATTTAAAAGGTAATGAATAGCTTCTTCATAAGACATATTTAATAAAGAATTGTAACCTATTTTTTTATAATTGTTTTCTGACATAATTATAAACCAAGCTCCTTACTATTTTAAGAATAGAGTACGAGAAATATATCCTATCACTTTAGAGTTGGAATTTACTTACAAAAAACATATAATCCCTTAATATTATACGCTTATTTAATTTTCAATTTCTCTATATTGAAATTCAATGAAGTTATCAATATTCCTATAAACCACCTCTACTTGCCAGTAATTATAATTTATTATGAATTACTCAATAGTTAATCATATTTATTAACAAAAGATTATTGGTTACAACAAAAAAAGAACCATGAATCCATTTACGTTAAAAGGATTCATGGTTTCATTCATTATTCTCACTTTACTATTTTGGCTATTTATATATTATACTCATAAAGCGTTCAATGCATCAATGGTAGCTGCATTATCTATATGAGTATATAAAGTTGTTGTATTTGTACTTGAATGTCCCAATTGTTGGGCAGTCAATACCAAAGAATTTGTCTGTTGGTAGAGTCTAGTAGCCAATGTATGACGCAGTTTATGCGGACTGACTTGTACTCTGAATCCTTTCGAATATTTTGCTACCATCCGTTCGATTGCAATACCGGATATACGTTTGGCTTCTCCTTGGTAAATTGCTAGAAATAATGCTTTTTCGTTTTCTGTCACTTTATATCGTTCTTTCCGAATAGCTAGATAATTAGCTAAATATTCCATTGCGAATGCTGCTATATTGACCGCATCTCTCTTATTTCCTTTTCTAGTTACTACCACCTTATTCTTATCCAAAGATAGATCATCCAAGTTAATATTTACAACTTCGGAGAGTCTCAATCCAGATCCTAAAATCAGTGCATTGATCGCTAGGTCTCTTTCTACATCTCGATGGTAGTAGATCAAAGCTCGTTTGCTCAAAGTATTTTTATATTCATTGGCAATATAATCTAGATAATTTTGTGTATCCTCATCTAGAAATAATTTTTTCTCAATGGCATTGGCACGTGCAGCTAACGTAGTTTTATCTGTGATGGTTGTTACTTGGTCCATAGGATTATTGTCTAAGTATGGTTTTCCTAGGGGATTATTAGAACTTTTCGAAAGATATTTAAATAGAACCTTTAATGCTGTGATGTTTCTATTGATAGTAGAAGTAGATAGACCTAAGTTATTATTATCTTTGAGCTTAGTTTTTGTTGTCTCTTTTTTTACATTTTCTTTTGTGCGACGTTTCAAATGAGATTTGTACAAGTTTAGGTCATAGGCAGTTAACTGTCTTATCGAGGTGATAGAAGTATCAGGAACGATAGACTCACTCAGAAGCCATTCATAAAAGAGCTTATAATTTTTTAGATATTCTAAAGTGGTTCGAGGTGATTGATCTTTATCCTCACGATCTTGAACAAAATCTTTTATATAATCGGGCATATGAAGTATGATTGTATCTATTTTTTGATATATTTCTGTATTTTTCATGTCATTCATCCTTTCAATAAGTAGGGGAGAAGAGTATCTCTATAATTGGACTATACCAATTATAGAATGTTTTGTCAATTGGTATGCTCTAAAATTTATTAATTTGTTTCAAAAAAAGCATATAAATAGGTATACGTTTATTAATTTAAAATAAATGGTATACATAAATAGGGAAGGAAATAGAAGGGAGCAATCTAAATTTTTTGAATTTTCTTAATTAATTATATAGAAAGAACAATCTTTCTATAGAGTTAGACATGAGAGGGACTATGCTTGATTTAAAATCAACAAGCGTATATACTGTATATACAAAGAAAAAGGGGGAGAAGACTATGGCAATTAAAGAAAGAAAATTTAGGGAAGTGGGGAACTCAGTAGTATTAACTATTTCAAAGGAATTTCTTAAAGAAAATGGGTTAAATCCCGGAGATACGGTTTTTTTAGATGAAGAAAAACTTCGAGCCGCAATTACAAAAAAACAAGCCTTATCTGATGAAATTGATGTAGCAATATCTCAAGCATTAACTGAATATGATACTACTTTTAGAGAGCTTGTCGATAAATGAGTATTCATTACCTAGAAGCCAAAGATATTATAAAAATGAATGTAATCCAAATAAAAAAATACTCTCCTAATGAACCCCTTGGTGTAAAGGATGCGAATGCTTTAGAAATGTGTGTAGGGCAACTTCGAGCCTCAGCTTTTGGAGAAGAGGTTTATCCTTCGATTTATGAAAAAGCAGCTATCTTACTTATACAATTGATAAAGAAACATCCTTTTCATAATGCAAATAAACGTACTGCTTTCTTAGCTACTTTTGTCTTTTTGAAAATCAATGGACAGCTTTTAGCTATTGATCAAAAAGATGCTGTAAATTTAGTGGTATATATTGCCACATATGATAAGGATTTTGATCAACTAAAATATGAAGTGATTAACACTATAAAGACACATACGAAACCCATTTAAGGAGTTGCTGTATGTGTCTTTATAGTGTTAATAGCTGCTATAGCGAAATAATTTAGGTAAATTACAAATAGCTATAATCCAAATCCAAGTATATAGAAAACGTAAATTTTCTATATACTTGGATATGCTGGAATGTTTAAGAGAATAATTACATTTCTAGAAAATACAATAAAAATTACAGGATAATTAGCCATATCCTACCTCCTCTAGCAGTTGCTCAAAAGTTAGCACTAAGTAACTTCTTTTTTGTTGCTGGTAACAATTTATCAATACTAAAATAGCTTTTAAGTATCTAATAAATACTAATTTTAAAGCTCTTAATTATTATGAAACACGATATAACAATATTGCTATATCGTGCTATTGTAATATTATACATTTGAAGACAGCGGAGAGTATAAAATATTTTGTGTAAATGAAAAAATCCATACAAAAAAGGAAGTCCCTTCTGTAGAATAAAGTTAACGACAACCAATTCACAGAAAAGAGGACTTCCCTATGAATGATTTTACTACAGAAATTGTGCAAACTCTAGTCACTAAAGGCGATTTAAATGAATTATTCCGTTCGCACTTAGAAAAAGCGATAAACACACTCCTACGGACTGAATTAACGGCTTTTTTAGATTACGAAAAATATGATCGCACTGGTTTTAATTCAGGTAATTCGAGAAACGGTTCTTACTTTCGATCAATCAAAACCGAATATGGTGAATTAACATTGGAAATACCTAGAGATCGTAATGGTGAGTTTAAACAACAAACTTTACCAGCCTACAAAAGAACAAACGATACATTGGAAACCACTATTATCCATTTATTCGAAAAAGGTGTTACGATGTCTGAAATTGCTGATTTGATCGAAAAAATGTACGGTCATCACTATACTCCACAAACCATGTCCAACATGACTAAAGTTCTGACTGAAGAAGTAAATGCCTTTAAATCCAGAGCCTTAAATGATAAGTATGTCGCTATTTTTATGGACGCTACTTACATTCCACTAAAACGTCAAACTGTATCCAAAGAAGCGATTTATATTGCCATTGGTATACGAGAAGACGGCACTAAAGAAGTACTGAGTTATGCGATTGCTCCAACTGAATCAACATACGTTTGGAATGAGCTGCTACAGGATATTAACTCCAGAGGAGTTCAAGAAGTCTTGCTTTTTATTACGGACGGCTTAAAAGGCATGAAAGATACTATCCATCAAATTTATCCTAAAGCAAAATATCAGCATTGTTGTATCCATGTATCTCGTAATATCGCTCATAAAGTACGTGTCAAAGACCGAAAAGAAATCTGTGATGACTTTAAGGCTGTTTATCAAGCTAACTCAAAAGAAGAAGCGAATACCTTCTTATCCGGCATGATTGAGAAATGGAAGAAAAACTATCCTAAAGTGACGCAGTCACTCATAGAAAACCAAGACTTATTAACTTTTTATGATTTTCCACCTAGCATTCGTAGAACCATTTACTCAACCAATCTAATCGAGTCTTTCAATAAGCAAATTAAAAGATACAGCCGTAGAAAAGAGCAGTTTCAAAATGAAGAATCACTAGAACGCTTTCTAGTCAGCATTTTTGATACATACAATCAAAAATTTCTAAACAGAAGCCATAAAGGTTTTCAACAGGTAACCGATACATTAGTTTCAATGTTTACTGAGTAACTAATTATTTTGCAGGAGGACAATTTATTTACACAAAATTATTGACGCTCCCAGACAGCGTATTCTTGTTCTAACATCAGGAATTTTTTATAAATATCAGTCATATTAAGACTCAAAATTTATTGGTATGTTCCTCTGTATAGAGTTTGACCGTCTACCATTATATAGCAATTATTATCATTGTTGTCTTGCACCAATATACCGTTAAGGGTAGCACTAGGAGTAGTAACAATCACTGGAAACTCATGAGAAAGCTCGGTCATTTTTCCTGTTCTGCTAGAATCGTGTTCTATTGTCAAGCCATTTACTATAAACGTGAATACTTTACTTCCTATTGTTATAGTAGCTTTTTGAGAAACAGTTTCTGTAGCTGGAGCTGTGCTTCTTTCCGAATTTGTTAGGGTTTCACTGGATTCATTGCTATAAACAATTGTAGAGGATTCTACGGCTTCTTGAGTGTCCACGTTGGTGCTGCTAGCTTCATCTAGCTTCCTTTTGTATTGTTCGTTACTGATTGCTAAGCTTTCCCGTTGGTCATCAAGCTTATTCATTTCTGTAATGGTATAAAATAATCCTCCTGCTAGTGCTATATTAACAACTAAACTAACCGCAAATAATACCTTTTTCATTCTTCCTTCTCTTCTTTCTCTTTTTGTAATTCCTTACTTTTGGCTCAAAAAGTCACTTATTAAGTTTATACCAACCGAAGCTAAATATTTGTATATAACTATACATGTTATATACTTTAGCTCATATTGCTGGATAATGTTCATTCTAGTCGACTCCACTTATTATCCTGGTAAAATTCAATGTGCCGTATTTCGTCGTAGTGAATTTTGTCTTTTCCAACGTAGATTCCCAGCTCATCACTACCTAAGATCTTTCCAACAATATCGTATGGATAGTATCCTTCAGCGTTTCGTTCTTCTTTTTGGATACATACTGATCTATTTTTTATGACTGCAGCGTTCAATACTTTCACAATATCTTCAGTCGTCATTTGTTCTTTTGCCAAATTATGATTGGTACGTTGCTCATTGTCCGCATCGATCTCTTCAGTATGATCAGATAAATAAAACCCTGCCCACTTTAAACGACCACGATCATTGTAATCAATCATTTTTAATTCCCCCATTTCCGCCCGCATGACCACCAACAAGTGTGCTTCTAGTAATGCTTCTAGCGCCTTCTAACATTGAAGAAGCATGTACAATCGACGTAAAACCATATTTTTGCCGAATCTTGTCAATAATTTTATCTAAATTTTCTTCGTCAATTTGCTTTTGTGGATCACTAAATAAATCCAGCTGAAGCGAATCAGTATAAAATAGCTTGCTGTAAGTGATTCCGACGTGGCGGACTTCTTGTCCTTCATAATACTTATCAAACAAGAAAAGACAATAATTCTGCAATTCCTTTGTATTGTCTGTGATAGGGATTTTCATCTGGTGTGAGAACCCTGGTCTCGTTTCTAAGATCGATGTACCAATGTTTAAATGGACACATCCTGTTTTACAATTATGCTGTCTGATACGAATGGCTACTTGTTCCGCCATTTCTTTTACAACCAGCTCGATTTCATTTCTTCTAGTATAATCACGTGGCAACACTTGTGAATTACCATAGGACTTTTCTTTTGTCGGTTCTGGTGGGATTGCTATATCTGTTCGATCGATCCCATTAGCATGGAAGTACAGCTGTAAGCCAATCACACCTAGTCTATTCTTAATCGTATAAGGATTCCAGTTAGCAAGATCTCTAATGCTCATAATCCCCATCTGATTGAGTCTTTTCTTCATTCGAGAGCCAATACCCCAAAAATCCGTCATTTCAGGAATATTCCATACTTTTTCAGGAACGTTTTCGTACGTCCATTCCGCAACAAATCCTTCATTATGCTTTGCTTCATTGTCTAAGGCTAGTTTAGCCAAAAGGGGATTATCGCCGACGCCTACCGTAGCAATCAATCCTAGCTCTTCTTTAATATTCTCCTGGATCATTTGAGCCAGCTTCTTTCTCCGTTGACTTCGTGTTCCTTCAGTCGTAAAAAGGTTCAGTGATCTGGTCACTTTTAAGATCGATTCATCGATCGAATAGATCAATAAATCTTCGTCTGCTACATATTTTCTAAATATATTGTTTACCTGCATGTTTCGCTTAATATAGAGATTCATGCGTGGTGAGACGACATGTAACGTTTTAGGAAATGGCTGAGGTAGATCTCTTGGCCTACTGACATTAGAGATCCCATATTCTTTCTTTGCAGCTGGTGAAGAAGCTAAAATCAACCCTGATCCTGTATTATCCGCTCGACTCATGACGACTAATTCAGTCGTTAATGGATCTAAATTCCTTTCTATACATTCGACACTTGCGTAAAAGCTTTTCATATCGATCAAAAAGTAATCATTTACTGGCTCTTTTGAATAATCCATCATAAATAACACTCCATTCGTTACAATTATACAAACATACGTTCTCGTTTGTAAAGAAGGAATGTTTAAATGAACAAAAAAAGATTCAAATTGTTATTACAAGCAGTTTAAACGGATAACTAACCACTTATCAGATTTTAAATGCGTTAGAGTCTTCATATATCAATAAATACAGACCAAAGCTACTTGATTCACTATAAAAAAACCCGAACTTCCTTTTTAAAAGTTGTTCGGGTTTTATAACTTTCATGACGAACTACTAACAAGTAGACTTTTTAATTTTTGCCTGTCTTCAGGATACAATCCATGCATTTCATACTTCTTCGCCAATTCCGTTATTTCTGCAGAAGACCTCGTATAAAGCTTTTTTAGTCCTCGATATTCATAATATTTTTCTTTTGGATAGAAGGCTTGAAATGTGCCATCAAAACAATAGTCCTGATCCTTAAATTCTATCCAAGCATGAAAAAATTCACTTTTTTGAAATTGGCCAATGCAATAAATAGCTTCTTTGACATCTCGTGCAAATTTTATACTTTCTACGAAGCATTTATTTGGTTGTAGTCTTTTTTTTATTTTGTCCTGATAACCTACAGGAACGGCAATCTCGATTTTTTTCAACCGAATTTTCTCTTGCTTCAATGCCTGGTACCTTGTGGAATATGGTAGTTTTAAAACGTCTTTTTCTTTCTGTTCGTACGCTACTTTATTCATAATATTCACCTGTCAAAATTAATATCCATACTCTACTGTGTTGATTTTCCAAATTGAATCTTCTTTATTTAAAGTTACAACCAAAGCAGGTTTTCCACTCATATTAGATAACTGTAACGAATTAATTGCAGGATTGCTGAAAATGACAGACATATTTTGGTACTTGTGATCATTTAATTGTAATGATTCAGCTATTGGATCACTTTCTTTGTTTTTTATTTGACTCTCTAAGATAGAAGAGTCAAATGTATACGAATTGTTTGTTGGACGAATATTATCGTTTGTAACTTCTATTTTAGCAACGTTCTCTCCTTCAGAATCTATGCGATTTATCTTCCAACTTTGACCATCAAAAACTATAGTATTTCTATCAATATAAGCATTCACGTAACCATTGTCTTCAGTCTTTACTTCTCCCCAATAATGTCCAGTGTATTGAGCTAAGAAAAAGAAGTCTATCGGATATTGAAAAGGTGTGTGTTGATTCATTCTTTCAAATTCTTCCTTGATATGTTTCAATGCTGTTTTTGTATAATAATTTTCCAACCCTATTTCTTTATCTAAGTTTTTGAAAATAAGTTCTTTATTCTTATTAATTTGATCACTTAGTTTATAAGGTTCATTCAAATTCTCTTCAATAGCAAATTGATAGCCAAATTTTTCCGAAGTATTTGCTATTATCGTGTCTTTATTAACTGCATTAAATAGTTCATTCATCCTCTCAGTAACATTCATTTCTTTTTCTTGTTCAGTTATTTCTATATTTTTTGATACAACAAATTTTCCTTCTGCAGCACTCTTGGTATTTTCACTTTTGCCGCTTGTTGAATTTGCACAGGCCCCCAACATTAAAATCACCGATACTCTAAACAACCCACTTAACAATTTATTCATCTATTCTTCTCCTTTTTGTCTATGTATATACCCGTGGTGCTAGTTAATTTTAATATCCTAAAGAATATCTCAAAGTTCCTTCAAAACGTCGTTGTGCTCGACTTAATAGAACACTGTAAGCCAGTAATATGCTTTCAAATCTACTCTCTAGCCCTTTAACAGAACGTGAGTTGAAATTTTGACAACCTAATTTTTCTAAGGAAGAACAAACAGTCTCAACTGTTTTTCTTTGTTTTCCAAGTAAGCTGTGGTCTAGTTTTTCTGATTTATCCATGTTTTTACGTGGCGGAACGGATATAGTAATGCCCTTAAGGGCAAGCTTTTCATGGATTTTATGGCTAATATATCCTTTGTCCCCTAGGATATTGGGAAGATTCGCTTCTTCCGATAAAGTCTCTAACACTTTCACGTCATGGACACCTGGATTCGTGATTGAGTAAGTAATCGGAAAGCCAGTCTTAGTAACGATCATATGAATTTTAAGACCATAAAAATAAGATTTTTTTGTTGAGTTATAGCCAACTTTGGCTATTTGATTCAATAGTTTTGCTTGTCTATTTCTAATTGGTTTACATAATGGACTAGGAAAACTATCTATAATTCCGACTAGTTCACCTTTGGTGAGCTTCTTGATGAAAAAGTATCGAATAATCTTGATAGTGTAAGCTAAGTTTGAACTTAAGCGAGTGAATCGACTCCTACTAGGAAAGTCACCATTAGGAAATAAGACGGAACAAACCGCTCTATACGTGGCTCTTTGGCTAGTATAGCCATTAATTATGCCCCATATAACACAAGCAATAATCACTGTATCGCGTTGCTTCAGTTGATCAGTATTTCTTCGGTTTTTAATCTTATCTGGTACACAATTGTGGTATATGTTAGAAACAGTTCTCATAATTTCCTTGAATGTTATAAAAGTATCTGTATAATGTTCAGTATATTTTGATGAACGCATATGTAGTCCTCATTTCTTGGGAGTTTTGAGACTACTATATGCGTTTTTTTGTTGATTTACCAACATGTTTAGACATTTTCCTCTAGGAAAAAATTAACTAGCACCACGGGTAACAAGTAATTATATTTTGATCTTTAATATTTTATTGATATATACATTAGTTCATATATTAAATATCGATTATAATCTATCTTTAATAATTATAAGCATTTCTTTGATACTCCAATACTTATCTATTGTGAAAGATTATTTTGGAATAAATTCTTATAAAGAAACATTTTCTAATTTTTTGATTTGTCAAATTAAGCTAGACAAAATATCTTCATTCATGTAACTCATAAATACTTCCAGGGGTGTTTGATAATCCAAGGACTTTCGTGGAATATTGTTTCTCTTATTCGCCACTGAAGAGATAAAAGCTTGGTCGACTTGATTAAAATCCATGTTTTTTGGAAGACCATCTTTTCGCAGCAAGCCATTGGAATTTTCATTCAGTGCTCGTTGCGAAGGAGTCCCTGGATCAGCGAAATAAATAGCGATGTCATGTTGGTTACTTAAAGCCTTCCAATTAGAGAATTCTTTCCCACAATCAAAGGTAATGGATTTAAATAATTGTCTGGGAATCGATCCAAACCAGTGGTTCAGAGTATTCTCAATATCGATCGCCTTGCGCCCCTCGGGCTTCAAGGTGATGATGATTTTCGATAGACGTTCTACCAAAGTTATGACAGCACTCTTATGATGAATGCCTACAATGGTATCGCCTTCGATATGGCCGAACTCTTCTTTAAATGTCGGGTAATCAGTTTCTCTTTCAACGATATTCCGTTTAAAAGCCTGTTTTCCTCGGCGTTCTTGATGTCCATTTGGTTTCCGCTTACCCTTCATGGGCAAAGTCGATTCATCGAGCACCTTTTCCTTGAACTGGCGATAAAGGGTTCTTACGGAACAGCTGATTGGTTTCTCTTTACGCCCAATGATAACGTCTGGCGTCCAGCCTTGGGCAATTTTTTCTTTAATGTAGGACTGTTGTTTCTTTGGCAAGACGATGTTTCGTCTGCCACACCGTTTCTTATTTTCTTTATACTGTTGGTAGTATTCGAGGGCCGTATGGCCTTCTTTCAAGAAATTAATGACGTTATAAATCGGTGTTCGAGATCGTTTCAGGTACTCAGCAATTTTCACAATTTTGATGTTTTGGTGGTAGTAAGACTCTATCATCACCAGTTCATCCGTGGTAAGATGGGTGTAGGTCATTCGTGATCACTCCTATGTTTTCTTTAGTCGGAATTACATTTTGAGTGTAGCACGAATGGCTTATTTATTTGTCTAGCTTAATTTTACAATCGGCGTCTTATAAAAATAATAGACACTTCTAGGGATTTCTAATAACCGACACAACAAAGAAACAGTGTAATCCTTACACCATTTTTCAATAAATTGAACAAGCGAATTTAGGTTTTCCGAGAGAATATGGCTGCGGCTTTTTTTAAGATTTCAAGTTCCTCATTTAAACGAGCATTTTCTTTTCTCAGTTCAGCTACTTCTTTTCCAGTCAGTCCTGTGGACTGATCAGGTAAATATAAATTCTTCCATTTGTAAATCGTTGCTTCAGATAAGCCATATTCTTTCGCTAACCCTCGAACAGAACGTCCAGTTTGATTCAGTTCAACAATCATTTGTTTAAAATTTTCTTCATATCGGGTCATAAAAATTCATCCTCTCGTAGATAAGTTTAATTTATTCTTGTCTCTACGAAAAGCTGTCTAAGATTTGATACTAACACCACGATGATACAAGCATTATCCTTAAACAAGATATTGTATTGCTAAAGCAATTAGCGATAAATATCTATTAAGAAGATCCTAGGTTATCTTAGATTATCTGCTAATCTTTGTATTTCCAGCAGTATCCTCCAGCATGTTTTTGAACTCCATTTGCAGCATCCCTAATACTTTTTGAGTTAACGCCAACTTCTTTTACAGCAGAAGCTATAGTATCGAATTCTTTTATTATTGTTCCATCATCAGTCATTTGAATAATCTGTCTTCCACGCCTCTTGCTAGGCTCACTAATCGCATCCTCTTTTTTGTTCGCTTTTAGAAAATCAGATTTTTCCTTAGCTATCCGCTCTGCCTCTTGTTTAGCAAATAATAGCTTAATTGCCTTATCCCTACGAGCCTCTAAAGTACCAACATCGTGCCGTGTTTTACGCATAATTCCTTCATCAAGAATGAGAATTTCATTATCGTAATCCTTAATTTTTCGATAAGCTTTAGCAAAAGAATCATATAGCGCAGGAGCATCATAGCCGTTACATCGAGCTTTATCAAAAAGTGCAATAGCTTCATCTACTTTGCCATTTTTCCTAGCAGTTTCTCCACGTTCCCAATATGGATAACCTGCATCAAATCCTTTCTCCCAATTCCCTATATTTCGTATCTTGTTTAATGAAACTCGATTATGCAACCCGTTAATAATTACATCTTCTCTAGATATCACTTTTTCAATATTTAGGTTAACTTCAGTCTCATCATATCCACGATTTTTTGCATCGAATAATAACTCTTTCATCGCTGATTTTGAAATAGATTTCAGCATACTAAGGCTTTGCTCTGCTTCTTTTTTAGTGTAATTACTAACACTCATATATTCATTCATAGAATTATAACAATCGCTATAAGCACTGAAAATATAATTTGAAAGAGGCGTTAAGTCAAAGGGGCTACGAAAATAGACTCGCACATTTGTTGTACCGCCTTCACTTACAGTACAAGGTTCTATAGGTAAATCAATTCCATTTGTAGCATCTTTTCTAATAATGATGTAATTTCCCTTCTTAGCAAACTTAAACTTTAAGAATGTATATAGACAAGTTACATCGACATAATTATTACTGTTTTTTCGATACCTGATCCAACTGGTGTCGCATCCTTTTTTCTCAATAATATCTTGAATAAAAGCACAAACTTCAAGTTCTTTTATGTCTGGAGTCATCTTTTCTATTTGCTTTTTTTGTTCTTCCAACGACTCCTCAATAATATCTAAAACACCCCAAAAAATCTTTCCGCATATATCTGCATCTGATTCCGCTCTATGGGCAGTGTCATTTATTAATCCGAAATATTCCGCTACAGTCTCTTGCTTATGATTTACAATGCCTTTTATATGTTTTCTAGAGAGACTCAGAGTATCAACATACTTAATTTTAGCATCATACCCAAGTCTAGAAAATGTGTTACTTAAAAATCCAAAATCGAAACTTGCATTGTGTGCACACATAGTGATTTTTCCATCTAGTGCATCTCCTAAAAATTCTACCAACTGGGGGTAAACTTCCTGCTCATTTGGAGCAGAGTTTAGCATTTCATTAGTTATATTATTTATTGCCGAAGCTGAGGCTGCAATTCTAACTTTTGGATTGACAAGAGTTCCGAATGATTGAATTGGAACTCCTTCTTTAAATAGCACCGCACCAATCTCTACAATTCTATCTGAAGAAGAATTTAGGCCAGTTGTTTCCACATCAAAAGCGATAAAAGTTTTACGAAACTCATCTACATTTGATATGTCCACTTCCAATTTTTCAGCAAAAACTTTACCAGTACGAAATAGACTAGAAGCCAGTTGATAATCAACGTGTTTACTAACCTTTCCTTGTTTTTTCTTTAGAAAATCAAATAATCCCACTATTATTTCCTCCCCCATTAATTTTATCCAGAATCACTTTTACGATGCCTTTTTCTTATATTCTACCTATTCGCATACCACAAGAAGTGATCTAACTTTCTTCTTCTAAAAGGAATATGTATATTATTTTCATCAAGTAGTTTTCCAACACATTCGTTAAATGCCTCGTAATCAAAACTTCTTCGCCACGTATCAATCTTATTCGTAGTTAGTCCTTGGATATAGTGTGGAAGAGTATTTTTAACGATACCATCAAAGATGGAGTAATCATCTCTCCCACACACTTCCACATTATGATATGTACAGTACTTGGATGCAAATGAGAACATATTAACTGCACCAATGTTCCTTGCGATAATATTTATCAACTGAGGATCTCCTTTTGCCAACCGATCATCAAAATTTGGAATCTCCAGAATTACTTTAGCCAAATCATATAAAGACAACCTGCTCTTATATTGAGAAAGATGTGTTGAATTTGTTACATCAATTACCGCAATCTTCATCGCAATAGTATTTAAATCATTATGAAGAGGAAATGCATTCAAAACATCATGTATTATTAGACCTTCTTTCCCATAATTAGAGCTTGCACCTACAAACTTATGCTGTTTCTCAATATTTTCTTCAGTTAAAGATAAGTATTTTTGTTTATGGATTGTTTCACTTATAGTTTTTTCTTTACTTGAATCAAGCTTAAGAACCTTGTCAATGCACCAATATGTTGTTGCTCCTTTTATTGGGGAAATATCATTCTGCTTAAGATATTCTTTTAATAAACTCAGTTGTTTTCCTTCTGGAATAGTACCAGATTTCGTTTCTATGATATGAGGTTGTGGTTTGGAAGTACCTTCATTAGCAGCAAATACAGCATACTCAACATCATTTATTGTTATGATTTTCAATACAAATTACACCTCCTAATTACCTATCTTTATTTCATTGCCATCAGGCAATATAAAAGCCTGCACAAACTTGACACCTAGCACATCAGCAATCGCTTTCAACTCATCTAAGGTTACCGTTTCTCGTTGTAATTTCTTATTGAAATTCTGTGGAGTCTGTCCAATACGTCTAGCAAGTTCGGAAACACTTATATTCATTTGCTCACACAGTTCTTTAATCATTTCTGCCGTAGTCATACAGCACCTCCAAGTTTACGCTAAGAATATTATAAATCATTTGGTTTATAATAACAATAGTTATTAAAATATTATTATAATCAGCAAGCAAAAGAAAACCCACGACTCTACTGTAGAGTCATGGGCTATTTACTTCTGGTTTTCATATTTCCATTTCGATGCCAGATTTGAAGGATATGACGAAGTGTTCTTCATAGACTGTAACGCTCTGGATTATCTTCCTTACAAGCTTATCATCGTACTCTAAGGTACGGAATTTGTTCTTGCGGATAAATTCAATCAGCTCATTGATTCGCTCGTTCTCGCCACTGAGGGAGGCATCTTCTACTAAAAGGAGCTGTCGCTTGTCTCTCAGCTCATCAATCTCATCTGCTAGATGTTCATAATCTTGACCCTTATTAGCCAGCTTGATGAGTTCTTTTTGCTTTTTCTCCAGTAAGTTGTTAATCTCTGAAATTTGGTATTCTGTCGTTTCACCAATCACAGCATGAATGTTCTCTTCCAGGGTCTTTATCATGTTGTTGCCACCTGCAAGTAGCTTATTAATGGTTCTGTTGCAAAGTTTTAAATCTACTATCAAATAAGGTAGAATAATAGAAAAAGATAGCAGGAGGAATGACGATGAATCATTTTAAAGGAAAGCAATTTCAGCAGGATGTGATTATTGTAGCCGTGGGCTACTATCTTCGTTATAACCTTAGCTATCGTGAAGTTCAAGAAATCTTATATGATCGTGGCATTAACGTTTCTCATACAACGATTTATCGTTGGGTGCAAGAATATGGCAAACTACTCTATCAAATTTGGAAAAAGAAAAATAAAAAATCCTTTTATTCATGGAAAATGGATGAAACGTACATCAAAATTAAAGGAAAATGGCATTATTTGTATCGAGCCATCGATGCAGATGGTTTAACCTTGGATATTTGGTTACGTAAAAAACGGGACACACAAGCAGCCTATGCTTTTCTTAAGCGGTTAGTGAAGCAGTTTGATGAACCGAAGGTTGTAGTCACAGATAAAGCCCCCTCTATTACAAGTGCCTTTAAGAAACTAAAAGAATACGGCTTTTATCAAGGGACAGAACATCGTACCATTAAATACCTGAATAATTTGATTGAACAAGACCATCGTCCAGTAAAGAGACGCAATAAATTCTATCGAAGTTTACGCACTGCCTCTACCACGATTAAAGGCATGAAAGCCATTCGAGGATTATATAAGAAAACCCGAAAAGAAGGCACTCTCTTCGGGTTTTCGGTCTGTACTGAAATCAAGGTATTATTGGGAATCCCAGCTTAAATCATAGATACCGTAAGGGATTTTATTCTTTATTTAAAACTTTGCAACAGAACCGTTACATGGTTCTTTGGGATATAAGACACCAATCGGCATTCGAAATCTGAGATTGGCGGAGCGAATCCTTGATAATGAGCATGGATGTGGTAGCGTTGCGTAGTGGACGATACATTTAATCGTTGCTTCGCCACGGTTATTCCACGTCCATGGTGGCTCGTTGTCAAGGACAATCGGATTAGATAACAAGTACCTGTTTTTTACACTTTATAATTTTTGTCAAAAAAAGGGTTGCCATTCCATCCTGCTATTTCGATAGAAAGAATACCCATTAGCAATCAAATGTTTTTTACATTCCTTGAAGATCTTATCAGCGTAATACTGCGAAAATCCCAACTTGATAATATCTTGCCGAGTGACTGTTTTCATTCTATCGCCTTCTCTTTCTTATGTCAGCGTCTCACAAGAAATCATTTGTCATCAATTATTAAAAAGACTTTGTTCATCTATCAATTATTATTGTATTCAAAAAGTAAATCAAATATAAAATCCATTTATTATTAAGGACGTATTCCGACAATCCACCAAGATTTACTTACTATTTTCATTTCAATTTTCTAAGAAATCACTTCAAAATCAGATTCAATTAATTCACCTTCATATTTCCATGCCTCGAATTCAGTTAAAAAATTTTGGTGCTGTACCAGTTCTTCTTCCATATTTTTAACTCTTTGAAGTAAATCAAAATAGCTTGGAAAAAACTGTCCAATAAAATCTTGAGGATTGTTTATGAAAGTAATGTAATCTTTTCGTTGCTTAATAAGGTTTTCTGCAATTGCATTTTTGACTCTATTAAACTCTTCTTCTTGTTTTGCCTTACTATAGCTATCAAAAGCTTCTACTGCAATACCTAATAATGCACCTGTTACAGCAAATCCTTTTGAGATCTTATCAGCAAGTTTAATTGCTCCCCAAGGTTTAAATTTAAAAGTAGGCATCAAAAAATCACGTGTAGTTAATATTGCCTTACTCGATACTTTAGCATTCTTTAGAAATTCTTTACTAATCTTCATACCTTGAATAGCCAAATCTCCAACCATATTATTATAATGATTGATGCTTGCATTGAAATTAGTTTCAGCTTTTGAAATTTCATAAGCGATTTTTCCTAATTGGCGCTCAAATTCATTCTGGATAGTCGTTTCCAAAACGATCCCCTCATCACCAATGTTTCTTTCAAAAAATTCATTGATAGTCTCTATATCTGTTCCTTTAACTTGGAGTATAAGATCAGTGAATAAATCAGTAATGTATTCTTTCAATTCGGTGCGCGCATTACTGATATTCCTCTCTGAGCTATCTTGCTCTTTTCGGACATCAGATATAATACTCTTGAACTTATTAATTTCTTCAGCTGCCAAAGCGACGTTCTGTTGTACCATTGGTAATTGTCTTTGGATAACATCTTTCACAATACTTTGACTAGTAGCTAAGACCAGAGCGTTCGCTCCACCAGATTTTTTTATTTGTTCAGAAGTAGCAGCTTGTAAATCGCTTATATGAGAAATTTGATTATATTCATCCAAATTGGATAACCAATAATCGAATCCCTCACCAAATGGATTAGCAGCAACAGCTACTATAGGAACATTTTGATTTTCATCAATAATATCAAAATCTCGTAGACGTGTTATTATATTTTGTTTCTTTGTTTCAAAACGTTCTTCATATTCTTCATGATCTTCTATATCCGCTTCTTCATCAAATCTACTAATAACAAATACCGTTCTAGATAATAAGTTCAAATCTTTAAACAACCATCGTAATTCCTCTTTATGACTGTCCTTAATCGGGTTATTGGGGTTCATCACATAGAGCAGTAAATTTGCTTCACTGACGTACTTACGCGTTATTTCTTTATATTTAACTTGATTAGATGTTTCTTTGAAGCCAAATAGCCCTGGAGTATCAATCAAATCAAATTCATCAAGATGATAAATTTGTACCTCATCACTCGATTCGGAAGAGTCAATTTTCATTGTTTCAGAATCATAGTTTCCCGACCACGCTGCTACTATTGAAGTTTTCCCTTCCGAAAATCCACCAACCAGTGCAACCTTTAATTTTTGTGTTTTAACTTCATCAATACCTTTTGAAATTTTATTTATTAAATCGAAATCTGTATTGATTCCAAATTTCTTTCCTTCATTTATAAAGGATAGTAATCGTTGAAGTATTTCAACAATTTTAATCTGTTGTATCTTAAACTGCTTAATTGTTTCCATACTGTTCCCCTTCCTCTTTCACTACCTTAAGTGATAATTGATTCATGTCATTTTTTGCAGATAAAAATATAGCTGACATAGTCTCAATCTGTATTACAGATTGCATTAGCTTCTCTTTAATAACTGCAATGCCTTCGATTATTTCTCCACGTACACCTAATAATTGTTCATCTAACTGGTTCTCGATATTCTCAATTACTTTATCTATGTTTTCATTTGCACTCTTACGTTGCTGAGATTTGCGGAAATCTTTGTCTATAAATGCTCGAAACTTCTTATAAACATCAAATAATATAGTTAAAGCCGATAAGCCAATAACAACCCATCCGATTGGATTTGTAGCATTTAAAATTCTGTACACTATACTAATTACATTAGCAATTGTGTCGATAGCAATTGCTTTTATATTAATGTTCTTTTTTATATTGATTTGTGGTTTAAAATCGAAAGTAAAATTAATTGAATTTGCATACTTATCTACCAATTCATTTACATAACGTTGATACGTAGAAAGAATATCTACTACTGATGAGGTAAATTCTTTACCACTTCTGTCTATTTTTTCATTTAGACTATTAGCGTATTCTACAATTCCTTCTTCCACTCTTATTTTCATTTTCTTTTCAAATTCTTCATTGCTAATTTCTTTATCAATATCTTCATATATTTTCTTTCGAACGCTATTTTTCAAATCAGTAGTAGCTTGATGCCTAGAATTTATGATATTTCTGCTATATACTTCTCCCACATCATCTAACTTATTAGAAGTAGACTTGTAATTCGTTTGCAATGTTTTTTCTAGGTTTTTAAAAGCAGTGTGAATTTCTCCAATCTCACTGACTGTTATATCTAGCGTAACTTTTATTTTTTTATAATTAGACTTTGCAATCTTATCTTTAACATTATCAACTAATTGTCCAGTCATCCAATCTGCAAACTGAAGAATTTGACTCAATTCAAGAATATGAGTAGCTCCTTCGAATTTTTCAGTAAATTTTCCACGATCCTTAAAATATTTACCACTGTAAAAATTTCCTAGTGCCAGAAAGGCAGGATAAGCAGAAAGTGATCTGTGGGAAACATAATTTTCATTAAAGGCTGCTGACAACACCTCATCAACAACAAGTAAGCCATTCTCATCATCTTGATCAATTAGTGGTTTCTTTAATTGCCGAGGATTCCGTACAGGTTTATTATAAATAAAATAAACCTCGCTCTGTTTAGATAGCTGCCTGGATATTTTTTCAATCGTCCCAAGATTTTCATTATCGCCCTTTTGCGGTGGTGTTGGCTTTTTACTTACATAAAAAATGACATGAGCTTTTTCCACTGCTCTATCGATCGATGATTGCACAATTTCCTCTTTACCTTCAATACCTGGTAAGTCAAGAATCACAAATTTCTTATCACCAATTAAAAAATGATAGTCCCCTACCTCTTGGGTAAAGTCGGAACGACCGTCTCCCACAATCGCTCCATCACTTAATTTTTCTAATTCTATAATCAGACCATCTTGTTGATTTTGTATAGAATTAATCTGATTCTCTATCAGCTTTATTTTATGCTCCTTTTGCTGTTTTAAATTAGTGATGTGTTTTAAAAGCTCGGAGTATTGCAAATTGTAATCTTTATTATTACTTTCAATTTTTAAATTGACTTCATTAATTGATTGTTGATAATTGTTAATACTTAACTGAATTCTATCTATTTCTTTTTTTGATTTTTCTATTTTATAACCCAAACTCTCAATTTCTTTTTGTTCATCCAAGCGATGAAACCAACTCTTAACCATACTCCACGTGCTCGTTAACATTTTATCGAGTATTGCTCTATTAAGTATATTTCTTTGAATCGAGAAGGTTACCAATTTTTCAGAAACCTCATCATCTTCAATAATGCACTGCTTGATTAACTCTTCATACTCTGCAACTTGGACGTTAGCTGTGTGTCTTTCTTGTTCAAATTGCTCTTTTATGTGATTAATTCTTACTTGAAATTTTGCTATCGAATTCTCCAATTCATTTTCCAAAGAGCAAATGCTCTCTCTCCATTCATCAACTTTCTGAATTAATCCTTCCAATTCCAATTCCTTATCTCGAAATATTTGATGCTCTTCTAACTTTTTTTTTTCTTTCAATAGGATACGAAGACTTTCAATTAGAGTCGATTTACCAGCATTAGTTTCGCCATAAAAAGCCACAGTAAACGTATCCCATTCAGAATTTTCCTCTAATGATTTTATATTTTCTATAACTTCATTTTTTACTCCATCTAATTTATTAATAGCATCCTGTCTATATTCATCAAATTTGCTATCTTCACCACTATTTGAAAGAGCATGTAACAAACTCTCAATTTCAGCTAATATTTCTCCATAGATAGCTTGAGGAAAATTTTTTTCAACCATACCGTCACTTACCAATCTCTTATAAATTTCAATCAAATCTATTCATATCAAAGTTGAATGCATAAACTCAAAGTATATTATATCACGCCCTTAATCTATTTTTGATATGTAAAAATAAATTAGCTATTCAAAAAGACCACCCATCAACTGCGATAGATAGCCTTAATTTATTAATCTAATAATTCTGGATGATTCAATAAGAAGCTAATAATTGGACGACTTATTTTTTCAGCAAGATAAACTGGAACTGCATTACCAATTTGTTTATATTGTTCATTCAATCTATGATTTCTTGAAACAACCTTTACTCTATCATCTTCACCATCTGAGAAATCATACCAATCTGGAAATGTTTGAATACGCGCAGTTTCACGAACAGATAATCTTCGGTTAAAGTCACCACTGAATTTCCAATGATCGGGACCAACTTTTACCATTGGCTCTCCGGCAGGATGTTGAGGTGCTTAACTATCCCTCTTTTCATTGTTTTTTCTTTGATCTACTGTCACGTTATATCTTGCTCGATACCTTCTAAACGTTCGGCGATTGATTCCAGTTTGTTCTTCAACTTCTTTATCGGATAAACCATTCAAAAACAAATCGAAAGCATGCTTTAAACGTGGATCATTTTTTTAAAATTTCAGTTGCCGACCTTTGAATTTGCCTTTTTTCTTAGCAATTTCGATTCCTTGTGCCTGACGTTCCTTAATTTTTTTTCGTTCTGATTCTGCTTGATACTTGTACAATTCAATGACAAGGCTATTAATCAAACGCCTTAAATTTTCATCTTCAATACCATTCATTGAGGGTAAATTTAAGACTTCCAGGGTTGCCCCCCTTAATTTGAATTTGATTCATCAATTTGTCATTTTGATATTTAATTGGCACAGTTTTTTCTAATTATTTGTCATATTCATAGTCAACTATAGCTACAAAAACAACTAATTTTGGAGATAGATTGAGATATTTAAAAATCTATCATGAAAAATTAGTTGCTTTTGTCACTTAGCGCTGAAAATTTATGTCATTTATCTAGAAAAATGACAGCTTTATAGTGTATGATTTGTCAAATTAAGCTAGAATAAAATGCTTCTTGTACATAGCTCAAAAATATTTCGATTGGTGTTCTGTAATTCAATGATTTTCTTGGAATATGATTACGTTGATTGCTGACACTGGAAATAAATGTCTGATTCACTTCTCTAAAATCCATTGATTTCGGCAGTCCATTACGACGCAGAATCCCGTTAGAATTCTCGTTTAATGGGCGTTGAGAAGGTGTTCCAGGGTCCGCAAAATATATATCAATATCATGTTGGTTACTAATGGCTTTCCAGTTAGAAAATTCTTTTCCACAGTCAAACGTAATAGATTTAAAGAAGTTTTTAGGGAAGCGAGAAAACCATTGATTAAGGGCAGTTTCAATATCTAATGCCTTACGGCCGTTGGGTTTAATCGTGATAATGACTTTAGATAATCTTTCAACTAAAGTAATGACGGCACTTTTATGATGAATGCCAACGATCGTATCACCTTCAAGGTGACCAAACTCAGAATTGAAATCAGGATAATTATCAGGTCGATCATGGATTGAGCGCTGATACTGTTGTTTTCCCCGTTTTTCCTGATGGCCATTGGGTTTTCTTTTACCTTTCATCGGTAGTGTGTCAATATCAAATATTCCTTTAGAAAATAAACGATAAAGTGTTCTCATACCGCATGAAACAGGCCTTTCTTTTCGCCCGATAATGACGTCAGGCGTCCAACCAAGAGTGACTTTCTCTTTAATGTAATCTACTTCATGAGCAGGTAATTGAATGACTTTTCTACCACATTTTTTCTTATTTTCTTTATACTGGTGCCAATAATCAAGAGCAGTCTTGCCTTGCTTGAACTTATTGACTACATTATAAATAGTTTGTATAGCACGTCCCATTCGGTTAGCGATTTCCACCGGCTTATTATGTTGAAGATAATATGATTCTATCATTGTCAGTTCGTCTATGGTAAGATGTTTGTAGGTCATTTATGGTTACACTCCTTTGTTTTCTTTCGTCGGAAATACAATTTGAGTGTACCATAAATGCCTTTTTATTTTTCTAACTTAATTTTACAATTCGCGTCTTATAAAAATAATAGACACTTCTAGGGATTTCTAATAACCGACACAACAAAGAAACAGTGTAATCCTTACACCATTTTTCAATAAATTGAACAAGCGAATTTAGGTTTTCCGAGAGAATATGGCTGCGGCTTTTTTTAAGATTTCAAGTTCCTCATTTAAACGAGCATTTTCTTTTCTCAGTTCAGCTACTTCTTTTCCAGTCAGTCCTGTGGACTGATCAGGTAAATATAAATTCTTCCATTTGTAAATCGTTGCTTCAGATAAGCCATATTCTTTCGCTAACCCTTGAACAGAACGTCCAGTTTGATTCAGTTCAACAATCATTTGTTTAAAATTTTCTTCATATCGGGTCATAAAAATTCATCCTCTCGTAGATAAGTTTAATTTGTTCTTGTCTCTACGAAAAGCTGTCTAAGATTTGATACTAACACCAAGAAGCTAAGAATACCCATATTAAACAATGAAACGTGTATCTTATGGATTTAAATCATTTGATAACATGAGCATTTTTTATTTGACTTCTAGTATTCTTTCTTCTTTTAACATAACTTTTTTCTTATTTATCTTCCAAATCTTGGATGGCCTCTTTTTTTTCTTCAAACCAAACTGCACCAACCAACTCTTGCCCAATTTCAAACGATAGCAATCCCCTGGTAGATCGGTAAAAGTGACTTGTCCGGTTTGATCTGTTAGTTCTTGATAGGCTTTTCCATTACGCCGCAGGGCTTTTTTCCCTTTTTTATCATAGAGTGCGATTGGCGTATGTTCTGCCACGCCTTCTAAGCAAACAGTGAAATCAAAACGCACTTTCCGCAATCGGTAACGGGCGATCACATGATACAATTGATAAATAGCGGCTAAGATCAACAGGGCCGTTCCCCCCAAGATAGCGATTTGTTTCAACTTACGAAAACGATCGCCTTTGACTTGTTTTTTCTCGGCAGCCGGTGTATATGGCACGCGTTTTCCTGTGACTAACAAACGGTGACTATTGATCATATAAGGGGTACAGGTCATGAGCGTCACCAAGTCTTGGCCTGGTTCGATCTTTAAAACCGAAGTCTGATCTGGCGTCACGACTTGGCTGTCAAACACTTCATAAGCCAAGGTTTCCCCTAAGACATTTAGCAGAAAAATATCACCGTTTTTAAGCTCCGGCAGATTGGTGAAGAGTTCCCGTTCTGGCAAGCCACGATGAGCCGAGATCACCGCATGGGTACTTGCGCCACCAACAGGAAAGGACGTGCCATCTAGGACCGTCGCACCTTGTTCCAATAAATCATCATTGGTCGTATCAAATAGCGGTAACTCAATGGCCAAATCAGGAAGATTGATGGTCCCAATCAAATGCTTTTTGTAATAAGCAGATGAAACCGTACCACCATTCGGATTCGCAAACGGATCGGCACCCGGAGCTAACCCGCTGTCGCTCAATTTATTATTTTCTTCCGCCAGTCGCTTGCGTTCGGCTTCAAATTCTTTCTGGCTTTCCTTCAAATAGCGATCGACGCGCACTTGATCGATCACATTATTCAACGCATCGACATAAAAAGGATAGAGCATGGTCAAGATGCCGACCATAAAAATGAGGATGATCGCAATTTGCGAGATCACTTGCCGATTTTTCTTCATTTTTTCGCTCCATTCTCCAGATAATAAGTAACTTTCTTACCGTGCTTTTTCTTCGTGACGTGGCTTAAAACAAACTGCCGATCTTTTAAACGGCGGACCTTGCCCTTAACTGGTTTTGTCGACCCATCGATCGCCTTGGCATAATAACGACCCCCTCTGATCTCAGGGAAAGACACCCATCCATCCACCTGGCTTACAGCAACTGGTTGGCTAGTGACATCTGTTGCCCAGCGTTTTTTACGGACTAAGGTAAAAGTCACGCCTGCTTTGGGTTGACCATTTTCCAATAAGTAAAAACAAAAGTCATAACTGTGTTTGCCGCTTTGA
The DNA here is from genome assembly GCF_030910025.2 of Enterococcus sp. SB12. Lineage (NCBI taxonomy): Bacteria > Bacillati > Bacillota > Bacilli > Lactobacillales > Enterococcaceae > Enterococcus > Enterococcus sp. SB12. The sequence goes on from NZ_CP175676.1 coordinate 76,211, forward strand.
TAATAGACGAACTTGCGATACATCCAATAGAAAATCATGGCAAAGAAAAGCGGGATCAGTAGTAAATACAAGCGAAAACGCCGTTCGACCGCTTTTTTGGTACTGGTCACTTCCTCCGCCATTTCCTCCACATAAGGTACACGGTGTCCAGTGACTAATAAACGATGGGTATTGATGCCATAAGGTGTACAAGTCAATAAGGTCACCAAGTCCCGCCCCGGTTGGATGACCACTTTGTCGATATCCGACGGTAAAACGATCTGGATGTCATCGACCGCATAAGCCAATTTTTCCCCAGCAATGGTCAAATAAAAATCATCGCCAATCACCAACTTTTCTAAATCTGTAAAAAGTTTACGTTCCGTCAAGCCACTGTGGCCTGAGATCACCGAATGGGTACTATCGCCACCGATCGGATAAGACGTTCCTTGTAAAATCGTCGCGCCTTTTTCCAAAAGAGCAGCATTGGTTTCATCAAATAAAGGTAAGCTGACCGAAATTTTTGGAATATAGATAGCACCCACGGTATGCTCTTCATAATAGGCTTTACCCGGATCTTTGGCATCATCGACCGCATTTTCAAACGGGTCTTCTACCAGTCCCATGCCAGGAATATTGGTCATGTTCTTACTTTCAGCTAGCTCTTTATTTTTTTCGGCCATTTCTTGGTGCCTTTTTGCTTGTTCTTTGGTATTTGTTGCGGCCATCTCAGCCAAGTTTTTTTCCATCATCTTTTGGTCATAATAGGAATTCACCGCATTGGCCAAAAAGGGATAGCTGAAAATAATGGCACCGGTCGTAAATAAAATCGCCATTAGCAGTTTTAAAATCAAATTGATCCGTTCATTTTTTTGGCGCTGATCCATGCTTGCACCTCCTTCTCCCTATTTTAAAAGAAAGAAAAGGCAACTTCAAGAAATGAAGCTGCCTTTTGCTATTTTAAAACTATATCTTAGACTTCAGCTTGTGTTTTAGATTTCTTGAACCAAGCGTAAGCACCGATCATAAGAGCAGCACCGATAAGTAAGAAGGCATAGATCCCGTTACCACCTGTTGATGGAAGCAGACCTTTAGGCGTGTTAAGAACAGACTTTAATTTTTGACTGCCATATTGACCGTGTTCAACAGTGAAATCGACATCTTCATCAAGTAACACATATTTATCACTTGAAGTCGCTTTTTCTTCTAATTGATAGTCACCATTTTTCAAACCAATTACTTTCAACTCACCTTTGTCGTCAGAAACGATTTTCGTTGCTTTTGCTTCACCAGTCGTCCATTCTTTAAAGATATATTCACCTTTAGTGTTTTTAGCATCTTCAAATATTGCAAAGTTAGAGCCTTGTTTTACGACAAATTCCGCACCGGATAAGGTTGCACCAGATTGCGAATCTTTTTTGACGAATTTATAACCACCTGTACCAAATTTCGTTGGTGGTGTAATTTTATCTTGAGGGTTGTTACCAATTGTTACTTGGGCACTATTGTTTACTAAATCGTCAGGATTTACTTCAGCAGTTAATTTCATTTTGTAAGTAGCAATCAATTGACTACCAGCTAATTTTCCTACATTTTCACTTTGTTTCAAAGTAACAGTAAATCCGCCAGTTGCAGAATCTTCAGCTAATTCATAGTCAGTTCTAGCTACTAAACCAGTTGCTGCAAAAGAATCTTTTACATAAGCAAGTCCAGCAGTTGGCGTATCAGTTACAGAGTAAGTGACGCCATCTTCCAGAATGTCCGCAGGAATATTTAAAGTTAATTTATATTCGATTTCATCGCCAGTTGTAAGGTTATGATATAAAACATTTCTATCAGCACCCTTAACTTCAGTGAACTTATCTAAATTGGCAACTTCTTTTTTATCAGTCTTGGTTTCGTTCTTTGGATAGACTTGAACGTTGGTATTGATTGTATCTGAATATTTGCCATCTTTAAACGTATAGATTGGCATTGCTAAAACGATTGGAGCGGCCTTTGTCGTTACGGAAACATTGTCTGGCGTGCTTGTTTCAACAAACATATAGACTTTATCTTTGTCGCCGTCTTTTAAAGCAAGTCCTTCAAAAGTTGTTTGACCATTGGCATCCGTTTTTTGTTCTGCTTTTGCTACAGTTGTGTAATCTGACGCATTATCAACAATTTCTTTTGTTGCTTCTGCTTGTGACTTACCATCTGCAATCAGAGCAAGATAAGCATCTGTTACATCATAGGCTGTAAAGCCGGCTCCTTTAAGTGGATCTCCACCAAAGTCCATTTCTTCCCCAGTATTTTGCATGGAACCTTGTGCTGGAGCTTCGCCATCTTTCCAGATTCGTTTGTTGATCGTTACATTTGTCGTTGTTGCTTCAGCAGCACTTACTGTTTTCGCACCAAACACGCCGGCGAATAAAGGTACTACAAGTAGTGCTGCAAAAAGTGTTTTCCATAATTTCTTCATTTTCTAATTCCTCCTTGATTTTTTGCACAATATTCCAATAGACCTTAGTCTTTTGTACCTTTGATTAATTGTTTCGTACAGAGTGTTTCCGCCATAAAATGATCGCCGTACCAATCAAAAGAATCCCCAATATACCTAGGAAGGATTTTGCTTCACCTGTTTGTGGCAAGCGTTTCTTCGGTTTACTTGGTTTTTTAGGTTTAGTTGGTGTCACTGGCTTTTCAACGATTGTTCCCACATTTTTAGGATAAAGGTGAACGGTAGCTAATTCTTTGTCCGTATAGGTTTTACCGTCTGTGCTCATTTCATATACTGGTAAAGCCACTACTAAGGGTTCGGCCGCTTTTTCGACTTTTACCTTTTCAGGATCAGGCAATGCCGTTTCAACAATCAGGTAAACCGCATTTTTACCGCCACTGCTTTTAGGTAGTTGGGTAAATTTGATTGTGCCTTTTTCATCAGTCAGGCCTTGTTCTCTGATAATTTTTTGATAATCAGCAACATTTTCTTGAATCATTTGAATAGTTGTTGTTTCGTCAGAGCCTTTGACCAATTTATAGTAATCCTCTGTAATGTCATAAATCGTAAAGCCGACCCCTTCGATTGGATCTTTGGTATCTTGATCGGCCGCTCCCGTATTTTGAATAGTTGCATCAGGTGCTTGGTCCCACAATTGTTTGTGGATCACAATATCGATCGTCCCATCATCTGCAAAGGCTTGTTGCCCCGTAAAGATCCCTACCAGCAAAGTTGAAAGAAGTAAGGTGATTTTGATGAACAATGATTTATTCTTCATCTTAGTTCAACTCCTTTCGATTACGGTAGAAGTAGCAGATCGTAAGAGCACCTGCTGCTGTGACAAGAGCTAAGGCTACTATGATGAAAGTCTGTATACCTGATCCGCCGGTTGCTGGCAGTTGTCCTTTGGGTGTATTAGCAACTGTCAATTCGATGACGTTATTGTCCTCATCTTTTAGATTTACTTTGATAGCATCTTTATCAAGATCCTTACCATCATAAGTCACGTCGCCGACAGTTCCGTCCGCATTTATAGTGACCTCCAAAATCCCTTCTAAAAGGACAAACCCTTCTGGTGCTTTCGTTTCTTTGATAACGTAAGTTCCTGGACGAACACCGTAATGATTACCCGAAGCATCTAAAAACTGACCCGTTCCTTCATCATTGGTCTTCAGAGTAGCCAAAATCGTATTGGAATCCTCTTTTGTGGCTAAGCTGAATTCAGTATCTGCTAATGGTTTGTTGCTTTGCGAGTTCTTTTTAAGAATTGAAAAGTCAAAATCACGCAGTTCATTGTATTTGATTAAAACAATCTTATTATCGCTCGTTAAATAGAAACCATCTGTCATTGGTTTTGAGTTAGCGGTGATTTCTTTGCCATTTGCATCAAGTAGTTTCCCAGCGCTATCGATTTGGAACTTAAAGACTGTATCGTCTTTTTTATAGCCTGTCGGTACCGTCGTTTCTTCCAAGCTGTAATAGCCTGGTGCCAGTCTAGCAAAAGATTTGGCATCACTTCCGATCAAATCATCACCGACAACTTTACCATCATTCGTCCACTTATCGTCATATTGATTCAACGTAAACTTCGCACCGTCTAATGTTTTACCACTATCTTTATTATATTTTTCAACCAATAAAGGACGTTTGGTAAACTCATTTTCAATGGTGTACTTGATAGTGTTGTCATTGATTTCAATACCCGTCGCAGCATCGTTGATGGTTACTTTACCTTCTGCACTAACGTTGACTTTCCAACTAGTTGTAGTAGCCTTATGTCCGGCTGGTGGTGTAACTTCTGTCAATGTATACTCAGTATTTAATTGCAGCTTGTACTTATCATCAGACAACGTATAGGTTCCATCCCCATTGTCCTTAAGTTTAACGCCCACATTTGGCAAACTACCTCCACTTAGTCTAAAGACTGCTCCTTTAAGAGGTGTCTTTCCTTGATCAGAAATTTTAGTGATCTCTAAAGCAAGTGGTGTGTAGATTTTTTTATTGGTCCAAATGGTTTTAGCAGCATTACTTGAAGATTCATAGCCATTGACCGTTGCTTCTTCAAAGCTATAAGCAAAATCTTTCCCTTTGTTGTTGAATTGTGGCAACCAAAGCGATTCAGTAGCTCCTTGTGTTTCTGCTACTTTTTCAATATTGGTCTTTTCCCAGACATTAGTATCTGTAGCAACATCGCTTTTAGAAAGACGAATAAAACCTTGCTTCCAAGAATTGCTCTCTGTGGTATCTTTTCGGTTCAAGGTGAAATCAAGAGAATCGGGACGTTTACTCGTATCCTTATCGTATTCTTCCCAAATCTTTTTCAGATTAAGTTTCACCCCCGGTGCCTTTGCGGAAGGAACGCCAAAGTCTACTTTATTATCCGGATTGTCTCCGTTTGGTGTCAAAGTTGTTTGACCATTCATCGGATACCATTTTTCCGGCGTGAAATCTTTATCTTCTGTATTGATACGCACTTGATAATGGATCTGAACTTCCTGATCCTGACCCAAGTTCATGTGATTCACCGTCAATTGACCATCTTGGATCGCCGCACTTGGCAACTCACTTGCTGGCACAGTTTGCTTGCCGACACTCGTAACGGTCGCCTGGTTGTTCGCATATTGAAATTGCGTACCAATCGGGTCTGTGATCGTGCCGTCGGTGACAGTATTAAAGTTTTTGATAATGTCATTTGCCTGATTGTTCAAATAAGCCTCAACAGCATCGGCACTATCAGCATCTTCGTATAGATCCGGTGAAGTGGGAATAAGTTCCATATTTTGACGCACTTCTTCGTCTGACATGTAGCCTTCCGACCAGTAGCCGTCGTCGCCAGCCAGTTGAATGCCTAAAGCGTGCACCACATTACCGCTATCTTTTGCCTTCTTAGCCTCACCTAATGTTGCTGGCCAAGTATCATATATACGATGACCTGAACTATCGGTGTATGGCCATCGAAGTTCTGCGGTATAGCCGGGTTCATCTCTGGTGGTTCCAAAGTTAGTGCCATACAATATGCCGTTTTCCATCACTGAATTTTTTACCTTATCAGAAAAAGTCGGCACACCGTCTGTTAACAAAATCATCATTTTTTTATTGCCGCTGGTGTCCGCATTCAGCATGGCTGATCCTTGCCGCAAACCAATCTGCGTATACGTACCCCCTTGAAACCTTGGACTCAATGCACCATTAATCGCTTGTTGCTGGCTGGCATTACCTACTTTGCCTAATTTGACACTAATATAACCCGATTTGCCACCGATATAACCAGGACTAGAAAACCCAATTAAACCAACATTGACGTAATTACCCAGACCGGCGTTTTGAATAGAAGTCAAGAAATTTTTCACACCATTTCTGGCTGCACCAGCACGATCATTCCAGCCGTTTCTTTGACTCGATTCCATACTTCCTGACATATCCACTACCAAAACAATATCAACTGGTTTGATATCTTGTTGCTTATTACCTTTTACATTCAAATATACATCGTAAAGCCCTGGTTTACTCGTTTCTTTGGCGTACTTCCGAATGGCAAAATCTGTTTGTTTTTCACCATACTGGATATAAGAATGTGTTGTGTCTGATGGATCGCCATTCCAGCTAGTTACACCATCCCAAGTGGCAAAGTTGCGTTCCTTGTTACCTTGGTGGTTGATCACATTTGTTTGCCCAGCTGGTTGCCAGCTGTTAGTCGGAAAAGTTCCTTTTGTAGCATCTGTCGTATATTCTGGCGCAATATTGCTGTAATTAATGGAAGAAAATGCACTTATTCCACTAAAATATTCAAGATTGCTAGCGCCCACTACTACCCGAGAGGAATTTATCTCAGACGACGTTGCTTCACTGGCTTCTTCCGTTTGTGCAGTCGTTTCGGTCTCTTGGCTACTGGTAGTTTCTTTCGCTATTGTCGGAGAAGTAGCACTTACTTCTGTCGTTTCTTGTGTAGCCACTGCTGGTAATTTCAACGCATGCGGACCTTCTACTGCACTAGTCAAAATATTCTTGTTAATAGTGACAGCTTGTGTTCCATCCGTTTTCGTTGCATCGGCTTGAATTTCAAGAGCTACCTTGGAGACATTTAGCACCGTTGTGAATGAAAGAGAACCCTGCGATTGTTTTGAAAAATCTTTTTCCGCAAACCATTGGTCATCATTAACAGCAAAACTGGCATCTTCATTAAAAGCTATTGCTTCTCCATCAGCCGTCACTTTAAATTTCAGTGCTTGATCATTGCCATCACTTGCTACACTTTTTTCATATTGAAGTTCCCAGTTTAAAGAATTTCCATCTGATGAAACAGAGGAAATGACTTTTAAACCCGCTTGATCTACAATTTTATCCGGCTGGGTTTCTATCGCATGTGCGATACTTGAACAAGCAGTCAAGATTGGCGGGATAAAGCCCATCAAAATAGCAACCATCATAAACCAGACCGATTTTTTCTTCTTCATTTCTTTCCTCCTCTAAAAAACATGATATCTATTCTTAAACAAAATTTAAATAGCACTATTTAAGATTTGATACTGTCATCTAAATTATAAACTACTTATAGCGCTAATACTACTGTAATACTTGCAGTGCTTCCAAACGTTTTTTCTTGACTTCAATAAACAATGAGTCTTGCTTTTTTCATAGACGGTATCATCGGCACGTTGGTAAAAAGCTTAGACGACGCATTCTTTGTCTTTTGGCAATTGAGAAAATATTGTATAAAAATTTTTTGAATGCTTTTTTTTGATGGCTTCACAGTATAAAAATCATTATCGTATTCATCAAAAACGCTTAATCATTTAACGATCATCTTTTAACAACTCCTCCACAGCTAACTTAGCACTTAGGATCACGATTGGGACACCCGATCCCGGATTGGAATGGCAACAGTTTTTTTGACAAATTTTATAAGGTGCAGAACTTCTTTCCGTATGCTATTCCGATTGTCCTTGACAATGAGCCTCCTCGGATGTGACGATCTTCGGCAGGAGCTAACAGTTAAAGTTAGACTGCCTCGCTAGCGTTAGCACATCCGAGCTCATTATCAAGGATTCACTGCGCCAATCTCTGGTTACGGTAACCAACCGGTGTCTCGTAGCCAAGTGTACCGTGCAACCGAAGGTGGTTCCACCAATTGACATAGTCAAATAACTCCAAATCCAATTGTTGTAAGGTTTCAAATGTGTATTGATAGACAAATTCTACTTTCAACGACTTATAAGTTGATTCAGCTACGGCATTATCAAAAGGACAGCCTTTATGACTCAATGATCGATTGATGTCAAAAGTTGTTAATAATTCATCAATAACTTGGTTATCAAACTCTTTTCCACGATCAGTATGAAAAATCTCAACCTCTGTCAGAGGTTGTTTGATACGGCTAAATGCTTTTTTTACTAGAACGGCATCTTTATGTTCTCCACAAGAATAGCCGAGAATTTCTCGATTGAACAGATCCAAAATGAAACAGACATAATTCCATTTTTTCCCGACTCGTACATAAGTCAAGTCTGTTACGATCGCTTCTAATGGGTTGTCTCTTAAGAATTTACGATTCAATACGTTTGTCGTTTTGGCTTCATTGCAAGTAGAATGATGTACTTTAAAATAAGCAACAGTATAGCTCGATTTTAATCCTCTATTTTTCATGATTCTACTAATTTTTCGTCGGCTGATCTGAATGCCTCGTTTTGATAAGGCTTTTTTTATTTTTCTTGAGCCGTAGGCCTTTCGGCTGCGGATAAATTCTTCAGCGACTTCTTCTTCAAGTTCTGATTCGTCTTTCTTTGGTTTTGATTGATAATAATAGGACTGACGTGATAGACCTAATATTCTGCACATCGCTGATATAGGGTAAAGATGCTTATTCGCATCGATTACTTGTCTCTTCGTCCGAATATCAGCGCTGCTTGCTTTAAAATATCATTTTCCATTTCTAATTGCTGGTTTCTTTTACGTAGTTCTAACAATTCTTTTTGTTCAGGCGTAAGATTATCTTTTTCTTTGAATGAACCACTCGTTTTAGATTGCTTTACCCATTTGTCAAATGCTGAAGCCGTTAGTTCATATTCTCGAATGATTTCTACACGTGGCTTTCCAGCTAAGTAAAGATTGACGATTTGTTGCTTGAATTCTTGTGAAAAAGTTCTTCGTGTTCTCTTAGACATAAAAATTCCTCCTGGTATGTTTTCTTCTAGTCTACACACCTTAATTTTTCTGTCTAGTTAATTGTAGCCTATCCAACAGAACGTGAGTTGAAATTAGGTTGTCAAAATTTCAACTCACGTTCTGTTAAAGGGCTAGAGAGTAGATTTGAAAGCATATTACTGGCTTACAGTGTTCTATTAAGTCGAGCACAACGACGTTTTGAAGGAACTTTGAGATATTCTTTAGGATATTAAAATTAACTAGCACCACGGGTATTGGCTAGTCTTATGATAGGAGCTTTGCTGTTACTTGGATGGCGTTTTGGCTTCTTAATTTATGTTTGGGCAATTCCAATATCATTTATTTTTTGGAAGTATGTACCTGAAGTGCAATCGAAAACCGATAAAAATAATCTGAAAAAAAATAATAGTAGTAATGAAAGTCATGGTAAAAAACAGATAGGCTTTGTATTTTTAGCCTTATTTCTCATGTTGGTAACTTTATGTGATACTGGTACTAATGTGGAATTACCAAAACTATTAGTGGAGCAAAAAATAGGAACTGGAACATTATCAGGTATTATCATAGCAATGAAAACAACTATGGCGATGATAGTCGGTATTTTCTTTGGCAAAATTTATAATTTGCTTCATTGGTGGGTCGTCCCAAGTGGCATAGTGGCTTTCTTAATTGGAAGTTTAACTATCCCACAGGGTCATTTATGGCTAGTATGCCTTGGGAGTGTAATTTCAGGAATAGGTTCGCCACTTATTGGTACATATGCATTTAAGACAATTTCTGAAACTGCTCCGAGTGGGAAAGAGAACGCAATAAATACAATGGTATTAATTGGTTGCAATGCGGGATCTTTTGTTGCACCGATAGCATTAACCACTGGAGGTAATCTATTTGGCGGAACAGTTAAAAGTGATTTTTACTTTATGGCTTAAATTTTTGCAATTCTGTTAGTGATAGTTATCAGTCAAAAAATCATTAGTCGTAATCAGACACACAATAAATCAATATATTTAACCAAATTAAGATTTGTGATTACAAAAGCATATGAAAGAAGTGAGTGCTCAGAAGTCAATAAAGATGATGGATAAATTATCTTCACACATCTAAACAGGGTCTATAATTAGAATATCGCCCCTAACAAAACCTATAAGAGATTAGGTATAAAAAATGGCAATAAATAAGGAAAGCGTAGCATTAAATGTAATCAACGAATCTTTGAAATTACCTTTTATCAAAGTAGATCGCTCTGATTTTTTAACTAAAACATTTAGTAACAAAATAGATGATATGCCAAAGTTATTCAAGGAAGGTCCTTAGGCTTTTTTTTTCAAAAGAAGAACTTGATCGTATTGCTAGTAACGTTATCAATTCAAATGTATTGAAATCCTCATCAATATCATTTGCAAGTGGGTAACCAGGTGGCGTAGCTATTGCAGCAACCATTCCTGCTGATATGGCTCAGTTTTATGGATACTCTTTAAAACTAGCTCAAGAAATATTATACGTATATGGCTATCAGAATATTTGGGCTAACCAAGACGAATTAACGGAAGATGCAAAAAACACGCTAATTCTTTACTTAGGTATCATGTTTGGTGTGAGTTCCGCTGGATCAACTATTCGTATTTTATCTAATAAATTAGCCTTACAAGCACTAAAACAGCTACCTAATAAAACGTTAACTAAGCATCTTTACTTTACAATATTGAAAAAGGTACTGGCTATCTTTGGAACAAAATTAACGAAAGCAACTTTTGCTAAGGGAGTATCCAAAGTTATTCCAGTCGTAGGGGGAGTTTTATCAGGAAGCATGAACTATCTGACATTAAAACCAATGGCTAACAAACTGAAAGATGAGTTGGGTAAATCCGTCAACTATACGCAACAAGATATTAAAATATTAGGCGCTACGATATTTGGAGTTGACAGGCAGCTTGCCTACCAGCTCCTTTTTCTATACCATTTCTATATTTGAACGCGCAAAAAGGACATTACACTTTCTGCTCGTTCACTGTCCCGACCAAAGAATAGAGAATAGGAGTTTGTGTAATGTCCCTTACAAGTAAGTCTATCCGAATGGTTCTAGAAATCAAGGACCCTAACATTATCTTTACGCAAGACGCTGTCATTGAAGAAATTCGGGGCGCTAAAGCCCTTGTCTTCTATGCCGAACTTAAACTCCAACCAGAGCATTGCCCTGCCTGTGGCTTTGCCAGCAAACTAGTTCGTTATGGGTTTGAACGTACCTGCGTACTTATGCCCAGTTACAGCTACCGTCCCACCTATATAAAGCTTAGCCGTCAGCGATTTCGTTGTGAATTGTGCCGGTCGGTCTTTCAGAGTGAGACTGATTACGTCCGAGCGCGTAGCACCATCAGCACCCCAGTCCGCCAGATGGTGCTATTTGAAGCCTTCAGCAACTGTCCATTAACCGACATTGCGCGACGCTTCCACGTGGCTGATAAGACCGTCCAGCGGATTATTGATGAAGAAGCGGCGAAGCATAACTACTATCAAAAGCTATGGCTCCCGAAGCATCTGGCTTTTGATGAGTTCAAAGCTACCAACAAAATGAGCTTCATCTGGGGTGATGGCGATCGACACCAGATTGGCGCAATTCTACCGAGCCGGACGGCATACGCAATAACGAAGTACTTTGAAGGCTTTCCACTCAGTGTCCGCCAGCAAGTGCAGACAGTGTCATTAGACCTGAACGCCGGATATATCAACCTAGTTCCACGTTTGTTTCCAAACGCCAAGATAGTTGTGGATCGGTTCCATATCGTCCAGATGGTGTCGACCGCCCTCAACATGGTCCGTATCCAAGTAATGAAGGGTCTATCTAAGCGTAGCAAGGAATACCGATTCATGAAACGCGAGTGGAAAATCTTTCTTAAGGACTTCAACGAACTTGAAGCAATAAAACCCACGTATCACACCAGCGTCGGCTATTACGAAACAACTGTAAATCTGGTCGCCAAGAGCTTAGACCTGAGCCCGGAGTTCCGGGCAGCATATGAAGTCTACCAAGAGATTATAGGAGCGGTTAGAAAGCGTGATGCGTCAGCACTCGCAGCCGCACTAGAGAGCTATCGATCATTAGGAAACCGAATGGATCAGTCTATCAAAACGTTAAAGAAGTACAAGAGACAAGTCATCAATGCATTACGCTATGAGTACTCAATTGGCTTCCTTGAGGGTATTAACGGCATCATCAAGAAGATTAAGAACACTGCGTACGGCTATACGAATTGGAACAATTTCATCAATCGTATATTCCTGGAACGGGTTTGGCTCAGAGCTAAGAGCAGCAAGGCAGCACCATAATAAAAGCACCTAGACCAATTAAGGCCTAGATGCTTCACAAAAGATCTATCAACTCTACTTGACGAAGAGCCAACAATTGCCGAGACAAACGCAAAAAGCCGGCACACTTCGCAATCAATGCGCCGTGTACCGACTTCAAGTTCTTTATGATTACCGCCCATCCACCAATTCGAGGTGGTAGCCGCGGCGGCGTATTTCACTGGCGTAGTTATCGGGTAAGGGCTCATCAAACCGGAGTTCAACGAGTACGTGCTGCCTGCCAGCGTCGTCCCGTACCGTGAAAACGTGCGCCGATCCGGGCTCGTGCGGGCGTACATCCAGCACCACCTGGTCAGGAGAGAGTTCTCCCCGCTGGCGCGCCTGCACCAACGCGGTCAACACCCGGTCTAAATTAGTAATGGTCACTGGTTGCATCCTCTTCACCCCCCCCCCGATGTTGCCGCTATCGTCTACATATAAACTATACACGCCGCTTCCGGGATGCAAGTCCAGCCAGTCCCAGCACGCTGAGGATAGCTAGACCGATTGCGGCCAACGGGCTGTGTGTTTCCCCCGTCGCCGGCAGTGCCGCTGCAGTCGTAGTTGCTGGGCTTTGACCTTGCTCAGCACCACTCTGCGGACGACCTGCCTGGCTGGCGGCAGGTACTAGCTGTACGCCACCCTGACCATCATTCTTGTAACCAGGTGCAGCAGGGTGCACGTCTGGAGCGCCCTGCGCCTGCCCGCGCTGCCCACCATCAACCCCGGGGCTGGTGATGGCGGCAGGTACTAGCTGTACGCCACCCTGACCATCATTCTTGTAACCAGGTGCAGCAGGGTGCACGTCTGGAGCGCCCTGCGCCTGCCCGCGCTGCCCACCATCAACCACGGGGCTAGTGATGGCGGTACCCTTACTGCCCTGCGATTTTGGTGTCACGCTAGTTGCGTCCACCCGTACGACGTGGAAAACCTTCGTGATGGTGTTACCCACCATATCCACGGCAGTCACGGTGAAGTAGTTATCGCCCTCCAACAGGTTGTACGTCTGGCTAAAGTCAGCCGCCCCATAAGGGTTTGAGCTGGCCGCATCCGCATCCACGTGGTTGTTAAACCCAGCCAGGTTCTTCTGGTGCACAACGTTATCGCCGTTCGTGTACAGCCGGTAGCCATTCACGTTATCGTTTACGGTGCCCGTGACGGTAAAGGTCGGGTCTGACGTCGTGATATCGTAGTTACCATCCGCATCAACCGTCAACGTGTCGGCTTGCGGCATGGACAAAGTTGGGAAGACGGTGTCCAGGTAGATCTGGAGCGCGCCGTAAGCCGTGCTACTTGCCGTCGTACCGTCATCGTTGGTCGTAGTCGTCGTCAGACGGTAACCAACTGACTGCTGCTCAGCGGCTTTGAATGGTACCGTGAAGCTGAACGTCCCGTCCGCGTTAATCGCAACCGCCTTGGTCGGCTCGGTAGCATCAGTCACCGTCATGGCTTTCCCGGCAGGATCAGCCACCTTACCCGTAATCGTCAGTTCACCAGTCTGCGGGTCGTAAACGTCCGCCACCTGATCAGCACCCACCAACGTAAACGTGTTGTCGTTAAACTTATCAAAGGAAAGCCCAGCAGTTGGCTGTGCGTGCGTCGTAATGTCCGCAAAGGCGCGCCCACTAAGCACTGGCGCCCCGGTCGTGACCGTAGCGTCCGCAGCCGCGTCTGCGTTATCGCGCAGGGCAATCACCGTGTGTGGATTCGTTGTGCTGAAGTGACCGTATCCGGCAGTGCCGTCAGCGTCAAGGAAGACGATCATTTCGTCCCCGTCAGCACGTCCAGCCCGCTTGTATTCGCCAAAGTTAGCGGTCGGGTACAGTACGGTGCCCACAAAGTCGCCGTAGGGAGCCCCTTCGGTCAGGTTAAACGTCACGATACCAGTAGCCGTATCGACTTTGCCTGGGAACACTTTGCCCGCCCTAGCGTCGGTTGCGTAAACAATCCAATCGACACCCGCCGGCACCTGGGCGTACGCGGTGAAACTCGTCTGGTCGGACACGGCCTGCACGAAACCCTTCGTACGCCAATAGTTATTACTACCGTCACCGACTTGCCAACTAAACTGCGGTGCGACGTTGGCGGTAGTATCGGTTGCTGAGGCTGAAGTAGTACCCGCAAACGCCTGTACACTCGCGCTGGTGTGGTTGCCAGCAACGTCCGTCACCGTCAAGGTCAGCTGCCCATCGCTCGTTGCTAGGGCGGCCATTTGCGCTGCCGTCAGTTTGAAGCTGATTGTCCCAGCGTTACTTTGCCCGTTGTTATCGAGACTCACCCCATACTCCTGGGCGCCAATCTTGAGCACCGCGTCACTAAACTGGCTGAACCCCGCACCCTGGTCGTTGTAGCTGGCCGTCAACTGACCTTCGGCGTAAGTCAGACCGGTCAGAGTCGGTGCGACGGTATCCACGGCTACAGGTAAATCAAAGTTTTGTTCCTGCTCCGCCCCGTCGTTGTACTGCTCAGTCACAATCCGGTAAGTGTACCTACCATCCGGCGCCGTGATGTACTTGCCCGTCTGTTGGTCGTAAATCCGACCATCCCAGGTAAACGCGTCAGCATCCAGACGCATGTCGGTGCTCAACCCTAAGTCAGAGTTGTGCCTGAAGCCATTTTGCAGGTATGACTTGGTCGTGTTGTTCTCCTTGTCGAGCACGCGAACCAAGTTACCATTAGCGTCCAGTATCTGAATGGTGACCGCCTTGAGGTTCTGCTTGGCAAAGACGTATGGGTACACGGTATCACTAGCACCGTCTCCGTTAGGCGAGAACGAGACCTTGCCGTTCTCAATGTACACGGGCACCTGTCCCCACGTGTACTTGCCTGTTACGTCGCTATTCACGAGGTTGCTCAGTGAGGCAGCGTCGGTGACCCCCAGCGGGTTATTGTTGTTATCAACGAGGTACCCACCCTTAAAGATTGAATCCTGCTTGTTCGCCGGATCATCAATAATCTGCTCGGTGGTGAGGTCACCAAAGTAGCCGAGGTACGGCACACTGATGGTCTGGGTGTCGTCTCCCGCTTTAAATGTCAAGTAGCCCTCGACAATTTGGTTAGCGGCAACCGCATCATCCAACGTGAGCGTGAAGGTCACCACTTCGCTGGCACCGGGAGCGAGCGTAAACGTTGGCGTAGCACTGTTCACCGCCGCTCCTGCCAATTTCTGGTCGTGCACGATATTACCCTTACTGGTGTCCCGCACCTGCGTGAGGGGCCCACCGTCGTAGTCGACCGTGTAGCTTTGGGTCGTCTGTCCGTAATTGGTTAAAGTCACGTTGAAGCTGGTCGTCTGCCCGATTTTACCCAGCG
Organism: Enterococcus sp. SB12; assembly: GCF_030910025.2. Classification (NCBI taxonomy): domain Bacteria; kingdom Bacillati; phylum Bacillota; class Bacilli; order Lactobacillales; family Enterococcaceae; genus Enterococcus; species Enterococcus sp. SB12. The sequence continues at coordinate 91,485 of NZ_CP175676.1, forward strand.
ATACCGAGCCGGCGTTATTTGTACCCTCGGCAGCGACGTCCAAGTTCCCCGCCTTGGTCACATCAATTTGTCCAGCACCCTGGCGCCGCGGGGAGACGTAGGTGTCCGGGTAGTTTAAGTCAATCATTGGGTCTGCCGCGTTCATTAACGCTAGCTTAACGGCCTTAACCAGGTCCGCGCCCTGCAATTCTGGACGGGTTGCCTTGAGTTTCTGCATGACTAGTAGGGCCGCACCGGCATCGTACGGGCCAGCCATGGAAGTACCGGACTCAACCGCGTATGTTTGGGTATTGGTTTTCGGGTCAATGGCCGTGGAGGTCACACGATCACCGGGCGCCGCGATGTCCGGCTTAAGCGTATAGTCCGCCATCGGTCCCCACGAGGAGAATCCATCCATTTCAGAATCAGCACCAGTCGCACTCTTCTCGGCGGCGACGGTCATCGCGGACGCTGCGGCACCGGGATCAGCAATGGTTGAATCGTTCTTCGGCACGTACGCCGTGGAAATATCATTCTTTTTATCAGAGCCCACAATGCTGGCCGCGTTGCCGTTGTTGCTGGCCGAGATGGAAACAAAGACTCCGTGGTCGGTAGCGTACTGCACGGCGGCTTGCTCCTCGTCGGTCAGATCTTGTTCGGCCACACCAACTCCCAGTGACATTTGGATGGCATTGGCTCCCATCGAAACGGCGTCCCTTATTGCCCGGGAAATATCGTTAGCATTTTCGTCCGGGAACTCATCAATGACCTGCATCGCCAAAATCTGGGCTTCCGGGGCGACCCCTTTGACGTAGACTGACGCTTTAGACGTACCGGTAGCGCCATCGGCAACCGTCCCGTTGGCGGCAATAATACCAGCGACGTGTTCACCGTGCGTAGACCCGGACACCGTAGTCCCCGTGTTGACACTATCGTTGTTCACGTAATCGTAGGCAAAGGGAATCTTGCTGTTGACGTACGTGCCGTGCCCTAGCTTAGCAATAGCGGCCTCCGCGGCGTCTTTGCTAATCGCCGCCGTACTATCGTCAGTCAACCGCAAGTCTGCGTGTGGTTGGACCCCAGAATCGATCACGGCCACAACCATGCCCTGACCCTGATAACCCTCATTCCACAAGCCCTCAACGTTCCCCTTGGTCAACGTATCCTGGTTTGCGGGACCGGGATCGGCGGTTGCGTCGGCTGTAGCCTGCGCGGTGGTGGTAGCGGCAGGTGTCGTCGTGGTTGCAGCGCTTGAACTCGACGCGCTCGCACCACTGGTGGCAGTGGCGCCGCTAGTGGCTGCACTTGAGCCAGCCTGCGATTGACTCGTAGTAGTAGCTGGCGTCGCCTGTGACGCGGTAGCTGATGATTGCGCTGGCGTCGTGCCCTCCTCCGTAGCCGTGCTACTTTGCGTGTGGTTGTCCGCTGCATTTTGCGCGTCGTCCACCGCGGTGGACGACTGTCCGGTCGTTTCCGTGTCGGTTTGCGTTTGTACCGTTGCCGCCAATGTGGTTGCAGCGCTTGAACTCGACGCGCTCGCACCACTGGTGGCAGTGGTGGCAGTGGCGCCGCTAGTGGTTGCACTTGAGCCAGCCTGCGATTGACTCGTAGTAGTAGCTGGCGTCGTGCCCTCCTCCGTAGCCGTGCTACTTTGCGTGTGGTTGTCCGCTGCATTTTGCGCGTCGTCCACCGCGGTGGACGATTGTCCGGTCGTTTCCGTGTCGGTTTGCGTTTGTACCGTTGCCGCCGCCGTGGTATCGGCCGACACTGATTGTGTGGCGTAACCACTCAGCACAATAGCTCCCGCACTAACGGTAATGATTGCCGCCGCTACCCCCTTGGATCCCGACTTATATAACTTGTAGTGCCTCTTCATTTCGGTCATCGAATTTCTACGCATTCGTGACTCCCCCCCTCATATTGGTTGTTGAGCACGCCATCTTCCCAGACAAAGCTTTGCAAAAACACAAATCGTTCACATTTTTAACTCATTTAATTTTAATTTGCTCAACAAGGATAATTTATCGCATCACATCAGCATTGTCAAGACGGTGAATATCGGTGTATCGATAATTACGACATATTGGGACCACTTGACCGCCGCATAATTATGAGAGTTAGCTAGCACCGATTTTAATTTTGTGGCAAAACAAAGGAGGACACGCTGAGACAGGTGTGCCCTCCATAAAACATTATTGGCGCTACGATATTTGGAGCTGGTAGGTAAGCTGCCTATCAACTCCAAATATCGTAGCGCCAAATATTAAACGAAGAAGATGTATTAGTTACAGAGTATGAGCCAAAAGGTACAACAACATACGATCCGTCTGATATCAATCAAATAGACAAAATTTAATTAACGGGGAGGTATATGATGTCTCAACAGATTGTACTGCCAATTGAAGACTCAAACGTATTAAAGATGGTACAGGACACCTTGTTAGATAGTTTTCGCGCTGGTCGTCGAAACTACACCATCTTCCAAGTTGGAAAAGCCACTCTACTACGGGTGAGTGATGTCATGACGTTAAAAAAATCAGATGTCTATAATCCCGAAGGAACTGTTATAAATACGGCCTTTATTCATGATAAAAAGACAGGCAAAGCAAACACCTTATATTTAAAGCCCGTCCAACAAGACTTGCTACAATATCATGATTGGCTAGTCCAACAGAATATCACTTCGGATTGGTTATTTCCCTCAACGTCCCATCCAGATCGACATATAACGGAGAAGCAGTTTTATAAGGTGATGACACGCGTTGGCGATCTATTAGGTATGGGGTCACTGGAACAACTAAACAGAAAATAGCGGTAGGTTTTGGAAATAGTTATTTAGAATCGTTTTTACAATGACTTTTTGAAACTATGAAACATTGTTATATCAAGCTTTTAAAACGTATTTTACTGATTTTCAAAACCTATTGCAAAATAGAAGAGAATTCTTCATAATAAGCAAGAATATAATTTTGAGGGGATTTATATGATTATTGGTTATGCTAGAGTATCGAAAGACGACCAAAATTTAGATCGTCAAATTGATCAGTTAAAAAATTTTGGCGCAGAGAAGATTATTCAAGAAAAATATACGGGAACAAAAAGAAATCGACCTGGTATTGAGCAGCTTCTCCAGACTATACGAAAAGGCGATATTGTTGTGGTAGAAAGTATTTCTAGGCTTGGACGTAATACTTTGGATATTTTGAACTTGATTCAAGAATTGGATCAAAAACAAATTCAATTTGTTTCTCTCAAAGAAAATATGAATACTTCAACACCCACGGGGAAGGCCATGTTACAAATGATGAGTGTGATTGCTGAATTGGAACGTAATCTATTAGCTGATCGAGTCCGTGAAGGAATCGAAGCTAGCAAAAAACGAGGTGTAGCGATTGGCCGTCCTAAAGTTCCACAGGAGAAGTTAGATATTGCAGTTCGAATGTACAAAAGTGGAGATTATTCAATCAAAGAGATTATTGAAACAAATCAGATATCTACAGGAACATTTTATCGTGAAATTAATCGACTAAAACTGAAAAAGTTAAACAAAAAAAACGAACAACTAACGTAATTTATCGTCAGTTGTTCGTTTTTCTACCGCTTTTTCTGTACAGATGTTCCTGTGACCCCATAATGATCGACAAAATAAAATGTATTTGGTATATTAATCCATCTGTCTAACTTTACCCTCAATAAAATCAATATCATCTTGAGATAATTTGTATTTTGTATAGAGCTGTTGGTCAATTTCTGGGATTGATTTTGCCCAGTTGATGTCAGAATTACTATTAAATTCTTGAAGTGGTACAAATTTCCATTTATCCCTCGGATTATCTTGAGTAACTTTAAGTACCCCTAATAAAGCACGTGCAAATTTTGATTTAATATATTTTAATGCATTATGTGCTTCTTCTTCGTTATCAAAAGCACCAATAGAAATAAATGTTTCAGTAAAAGCAACAAATGGTTCAAGAACTAAAGGAGCCCCTATCATCTTTGATGGTTTGTCTTTCAGTAATCCTGTTCCATTAGCTTTCGGTAAAACAACTTTGAATTTAGTGTAATCAGGTGTATGAGTTATATATCTTGTATCTACCCAAAAATACTCTCTATTTTTATCCAATAATCCCAGTACTTTAGTATATTTTCTTCCATCATTAGGTTTATCTTTAAAAAAGATTATGTTTTCTAATTTACCGAAAACTCCGGTTCCAACATCGTTTTTATGTCCCCTTGATTGAATATCTTCAATTTCAGGATGTTCGTTATGAGCTGTTTGTGTCAATTTATACACTCCGCGCCCCGAAACAATACTATCCAACGTATCAATACCATTGATTTTTAATTTCTTAATAATTAAATTAAGTTCAGAAAAGTTTGTCATGATACCTATTGGTTCAAAGTTTTTATTTTTATCCCAATAGGTAACTACAATAGATCCAAAATTTGTATTTGGAAAAATATTATAACTTACATTTTCAAAATAAACTATTTTTAAATGATTATCATTAATCATTTTATGATTCCAATCTTCTGGAGTTGCACCTGCATTAAATAGAAAACGAGCAGGAGTAATCAACACTGCCTTATCAGAAATGGTATAAGCAAGTTCCATGAATTTATGATAAATTGGTGGTTTTTGCGTGCTATCTCCGATACTTTTTTCTTGATGTGGGGGATTTCCTATCACTACATCAAATTTCATTACATTCAGTCCTTTTTGTATTTCATTTAAGGTTTGATCCATATTTGATTTGAGTTTTTGATCAATTTCTTCTACATATAAAATATTAGTCGTCCAATCATTATATCCTGCTAATGTACGCCGCGTTATAGTCTTGGCCATAGGCGTTTTAGCAATGACATAAATATTTTCTTTCAAAACTTCTTGTATTATTTCATCATCATCAATCTTGCTGAATCTTCCTGCTCGATCATCGTTTAGCTTATTTCGTTTTTGATGAAATAATGAACTTGCTACATAGAGAGGATATAGCCCTGTTTTAGAATTAATTTCAAGAATTTTAGTATTCGGTTTAAATACTTCTTTTGTGATCTCTGTATCAACCCAAGTGATCGAATCTTGCCCGTTCGATGTAGTGTTTTCAAAGTTTTCATCAAAATAACGTAATCCGCCAATTGTTTTAGAAAGCTGTAGATTAACAACTCTCCATGAGGTCAAAACAGTTTCTTTATCTGGGTTTTTAAATGTTCCAAAAAGTTCTGCAATTTTCTCTGCTCTTTCTGTGTACTCTAGATCATCATAAGACTGAGCCCTCTGTCGGATAATTCTTCCTGCCTCGACAAAAACCTCTGGATCATAATACTTTGCGAACCGCTTAAAATCAGACTTTTTAATGCCTTTTGGCATAAACTCTTCCCATGAAATGCTATCAACGTGATTGACAAATTCATCGATTCCCATTTCCTTATCAACCTCAATAGGCATACCATAAATGATCATCGGAATTCGTATGGAAATTCCACGCAAAATTGAAATCATTGCTTTGCGTTGTTTTTTTGCTTGTTTGACTTTTTCAATAATTTCTTTTTCTTCTGTAATTCGTTCTCGAGGCTTCTTTTTCTGAGCTTTTTCTCCTTTTTCATACTCTTCATCCGTTAATCCATTGACGTTTATTTCAACTTTCTTTGGTAGTCCTGATAGGTTAGTTTTTCCAACAATTTCTTTCAAGTTATTAAAATCATTCAAATCTGCTTCATCAAGTGTAAGTAATTCATCATTGTAAAGTGAATCGTCTTCAAATCCTGAACGAACAGCTTTTTCCGCATAAACTTTTTTGAGTTGGGTAAGCATTCTATCAACATTAAAAACTTTCATACCATGGTCTGTTTGACCCAAAATAGGCATGAAATTCAGTAATTGTGTCATAGCTTCTTTTTGTTGTAATGTATTTTTCTTACCTACACCGGAATTAATTTGTGCGCTTTCAGCCATGACAGTAAGTGCACGATCTGGAGCAAAATCAAAGATATAACAATTCTTCTTCATTCCAAGTTTTTCATGAGAAAATGGCGTTTGAGCTCGAAATGCAGCTTGAAGATAATTCATAGCACTATTGGTATTTGAAAGGCAAAGAACGGCAGTCCACTCAGGGATATTAACCCCCGTTGTTAATTTACGAACAGTAAGTGTAATAGTTTTATTCTGACTGGGATCTCCTATTGCTTGCCGAACTTTATCCAAATCGCCCTCTGTTACGACTTCGTTGCTATCTGATTTATCATCTTTAACAACATTAACAATTTTGTATTCCTTTCCAAAAATCTGATGTTCATTAAGTAATTTTTCAAATGCGTTCGCTTCTTTAACTCCAGGTAATAGCCATAATGTATGCCTTAATTCATTACGGTATTGATTAGTTGAAAATGGGTAATTAGTGCTACTATCTTGATTAGTAATATTATCTAAGAATGCATTAATATCATGTTTATGAACAAACTCATTATTTTCATTCACTCGGAAAAACTCACGGAAATTAAACGATTTTGAATTATCCGAAAAGCGTTCTTTATTTTTCATATCAAACGTAAACATATTAACTTTTGGTAATGATTCATATGGATTTTTCTCTGTAGGGTGTTCTAATGAATAACGAATTTTCGCCGATTGTTCCATAGAAAAATTAGGTTGTCAAAATTTCAACTCACGTTCTGTTAAAGGGCTAGAGAGTAGATTTGAAAGCATATTACTGGCTTACAGTGTTCTATTAAGTCGAGCACAACGACGTTTTGAAGGAACTTTGAGATATTCTTTAGGATATTAAAATTAACTAGCACCACGGGTATTCTATTATAATATATTATAGCGAGGTTAATGCGCACTTACACATCACTCTAAAAACGAGTGATGTAATGGCTAAAAATCGTGTATCAGAAGTTGCTTATCGCAACAACAAAATTTCATGATAGTAGCGTCTCTTAAATGAGTGAGTCTTTGTTTAAATTTGTGATACATTTTTCTGAACCATCAAGAACTTCCTCAAAGATAAAATGCCCCAGCGCTTATTCCTCAATCGCCCTTTGTCATTGATTTTGTAATAAGAATTGCGTCCTATTCGGTTACAATCCTCACAACAAAATAGCAAATATAAAACCATAAATACTGGCAAGCTATCACATTGTAATACAAATCACTTCGTTCTTGTATTACAATGTGGCTTGAAAAAGGGGAAGTTTCACTTTCCCCTTTTATCCCCTTTGGATTGTGTCGATTTGCTTTAAGCAAACGCCAATTGCCCATTTTATAAAAATAAAATGGGCAAAAGTTCTTTCTTTTTGTCATACAAAAAGAAGAAAAAATCTCTCGTATTTTGTTTGTTCATCCACTAAAAATATGCGAACAGTATGGCTTCATTCAATCCTGTTCTTACAAGTCAAAAGCATTGAATCGTCCAAGGACGATTCAACAAAAAAAGTAGTCGTATTTGGACGACTACTAAGTTCTAAACATTCATTACCCAAAATCAATTTGGTCTAACATCGTTTCTCGACTAGCTTGATCTAATCCAAGATACGTTAAGGTCATGGCTTCACTTGAATGGTTTAATAAATGCATAACTAAGCCAATATTATAGTTTGACTGGGTATAGACCCGATAAGCGCCTGTTTTACGCGTGGTATGCGTTCCTAGATAGTTAATTCCTAAAAGATCACCAACTCGTGCCATAATCTTATAAAACTGTTTCTCGGTAATAGGACGATCAGGACGAGAAGTTGAAGGAAATAACCACTCTGAATTCATGTTTTGTTGGATGAGCCATGCATGATAAAGCATTAAATTTTGTTGGACAGTTTTTAAATATAACATATTTCCCTTACCTGTTTTTTGATCATGAATAAATGCAGTTTGTTTGACTGTTCCATCAAAATTAAAGACATCTGTTTTCTTTAATTTCATGACATCACTTACTCTTAACAAGGTCGCTTTCCCAACTTGGAAAATTGTATAGTTGCGACGACCAGCACGAAAACTATCAAATAATGTATCCTGCACCATTTTTAAGATATTTGAATCTTTGATATAAAGATAAAGAACGCTCCATTGATTTTAGTTTTAAAAATCGATTAGAAGAAAAACTAAGTGATTAAGTCGTAATTTTAGAACCTGGAAAATTGGCAACAATGGGAATTATTAATGCTCATAAAGAATTAGCTATAATTGGAAGTGACGTTAAAGACTGGTCTACTCACTCTTCCAGTAATTTACCTGAAATAAAATTCAAAATCGAAACATTTAAAAAATTTGTAGAATTAAACCTAGCATTTAAACAGTGTAAATTTACAGTAAACTTCATTGATATATAAGCGTTTGTGATGATTTGGTTTACAGTTAGATGAAAATAAAACAAAATCAAAACTATATAAAAAGTCACTAAAAATGAGTTCAGCAGGCAAGAAATGGCACCTTAAGTGGTGTTTATTTTTTTTAAAAATTTTTGTACATTTTTGAAGTTAGGTCAAGTAATACTCCAAGAAGTTCATTATGATCACCAATCATATCAAATAATTGGTCTTCTGTTAGAACACCACATTTTACTGGGATTTTTTCAATTTCCATATATTCAAACCATTTTTCACTACCATAAAAATTTTTTAATTCAATATAGTTATTGTAAATTGAGTTAAATTTTTCAACACTATCAATTAAATTAGTTAAGACTGGCATAAAAGTGTCATATTTGTTTTCCATTTGTTGAATCAGCTCTATATCTTTGTTTTCCATTTGAGAATCCTCTCTTTTTTAGCAATTATCTCAAAAAGCAATTTTTAATGCAATCATTAGTATTTAATAAAGTTATATTTAATGTTGAGATTGCCATTCTAAGCACGTCTAGATCACTGGAATGAGTGAATGCGCTTGATATTGTGCCAATTGGAAGAGATTCAAAAAATTGTATTTGTGATTCTTCGTTTTGCGAAGAATCAACCGACGTCGGTTGATATTGGTGTTATCTCAAATTAGAGTATGTATTCTATTTTTGATATGTTGGTACGTACAAACATTTGGATATTTCGAAACGTTACTAAATTTGTGTACGTTCACAAATTGGAAGTCGACTTCCATTATCTGATAACGTTATCAGATTTGACTGTTGTCCAACGATTGGACAAGTATATAGCGCTCTATTACTTAAAAGTTGCCAATTGTCAACATTTGGAAGCTCCTTAGCAACTTTCATAAATCTATGGGCTTCGGTTCTTTCAATATTTATTTTTTTGAGCCAATTTATAAAATCACCATGTGCCAAATCATTTTCTTTAACATGATTTAACATGCGACCAATTTCCCAAATTGATTGACCTGCAATGTTTTTATGATGCTGAGACTGCCATCCTAAGGCAAGGTAAAGTTTTTAAGTGGCTGATTGTCCGTAAGTTTTGATATGATTGAATTTGTAATAATTTCAAAGTGGTCAAAACTTACCGATTTATGATATAATAGTTATAGGAAAAATATACTAAGACGCTCTTTTGTGGGGCGCTTTTTTTATACCGCCGATTGTAAAATTAAGCTAGACAAATAAAAAAGTCATTTGTGCTACACTCAAGATAGTTCCCGCAAAAGAATTATAAGGAGTGAAGACAAATGACCTATCCCCAGCTTACATCAAATGAACTTGCAATGATAGAGGCGTATTATAATAATCATCAATCTGTAGCCAAAACCGCAGTACTATTGAATAGATCTAGACAAACGATTCATAAAGTTTACCAATTTTTCAAAACAGGGCACAATGCTCTAGATTATTTCAATCAATACAAGAAGAATAAAACTCGCTGTGGCAGACGTCCTATTGTCTTATCAGATGAACAAACAGAATATATTCAAAAGAGGGTTGTTCAAGGTTGGACACCTGATGTGATTGTTGGCCGTGCAGAGTTTTCTATTTCTTGTTCTATGCGTACTCTTTATCGTATGTTTAAACAAGGCGTATTTGAAGTGACTCACCGACCTATGAAAGGAAAACGTAAAGCCAACGGACACAAAGAAACTCGGGGAAAACAATCTTTTCGTCGATCACTTCGTGACAGAGGTAATGATTATTCTAAATTCAATCAAGAATTTGGCCACCTTGAAGGGGATACTATTTTGGGTAAAAAGCACAAAAGTGCTGTTATTACCCTTGTTGAGCGATTATCTAAAGTAATCATCACTCTTCAGCCAGAAGGCAGACGAGCTATAGATATTGAAAATCGTTTGAACCAATGGATGCAATCTGTACCTAAGCATCTATTCAAATCAATGACTTTTGATTGTGGAAAGGAATTTTCAAATTGGAAATCAATCAGTAATATCAATGATATTGATATCTATTTTGCAGATCCTGGTACACCATCACAAAGAGGGTTAAATGAAAACTCTAATGGTTTACCAAAGCAAATGGATTTCAACGAAGTTGATGAATCTTTTATCCAATCTATTGCATCGAAAAGAAATAATATCCCTCGAAAATCATTAAACTATAAAACACCAATAGAAGTATTCTTGAGTCACATATGCAAAGAGGAATTGTCTAACTTAATTTGACAATTAATAAAAATAAAAAAGGTAAAAAAATTTCAAGTTTCTTACCTTTTTGTTTTTAGTAGCTAGAACTCTTTATAAAAAGACACAGTGCTTCCCTTATCACAAGAAACGAATTCAAACTTCTCAAAAAAATGCCTTACTTTAGTAGCATCTTCAGTCAAAAGTATTTTTTGTCTCACATTTTTGTAATCGCATAGTTGTAATATAAAAAGAACTAGTCAAAAGCATATAAGTTTTTGACTATCTTTAGTAGGAATAACTTTTTAATTATGGCGTTGTATACTTTCTGTAAATTTATAAAATTGACTCTTGTCTGAAAAATCTCCTCTATATAATCCATTTAATCCAGCTTTTTTGCCAAATTCTCCTAACTGGATAATTAAGTTTTCTTCCTTTGAAGAGTAATGTAGTCTTCCTTTCAAGGATATACTGCGGATATATTGAACTAAGCGATTAATTAATGCTTCGGGATTTTTTACAGTGTCTAATTTTTTGTAGACTTGCAAAAGCACATCTTCAATGTCTAATAGCTCATTCGATTGTTCTTTTCGCTCACATAAACAATTATATAATGCATGTATAGTTGTTCTTTCATTAGTTAACTTTGACTCGGTCATACTTCATCATCTCCAATTTTTTCTATTTTACGAAAATCAAATATTCTTTTTCTTAAATACTACATAGCCCAACACTAAGAAAATAACAATATAAACAACATTTCCCATGAGTAATTGATTAGTGGACAAATGCGTTAATGGTTCCATGATTTTTTCATTCCCCAATTGATTTTGCAAATTTAACATACTAATTGGATTCCATTTTACCCACTCCCATTTAGCTATGACAGCTGTTAAAATACCGGATACTATAGAAGAAGCAAAATAGAAGACTATTCCAGCAGAAATAGCGGCTCCAGAGCTATTAATAAAACAAGCTAACATTAAAACTAAGCTAAGAATCAGCCATAAGCCAATATAACTTCCCAGTGTATTTAACATTAAAGGTTTTAATAAAGTTTGTCCGTTTTCTAATGTTTGTGTAAAACGGATAGAAGGAAACAAAGCTATTTTTACTATCATAGAAGTAACTGTTGCTAATACATATAGAAATAGGGAATAAATAGCTAATGTTAACCATTTGCTAACCAAAATCTCTCCACGATAATATTTTCGATAGAGTAAATTTTTCAGTGTTCCGTATTGAGATTCCATAGAAATAATTGCACTACTTGCAGCAATCATGATAAAAACAATCCAAGAAGTGCCACTAAAATTACTGGTGAACATGATATCTGGAGCAATCACATCGGAATATTTTTTTGTAAGTATTCCAGCAACAATAATAAGCAATACTAACAATAGTGGAGCAATAAACGTAGATTTTTTTTTAGTTAACTTAAAAAGTTCTTGTTTCACAAGTAAAATCATTCTTGAACACCAGCTTTCTTTTCGTCTAATATTTCAAGTAAACAACTTTCCAAATCGTTATCAAGGTGTTGAATATCGTTTACTTGTATACCGTTAGTCGATATAAGTTGGATAATGTCACTTAATTGATCCTCCGTCTCTTTAACTACTTTGAGTTCAGTTGGACTCTCAATAACAAACTTTTCTTTTATTAGAAGTTCTCTAGCTAACTCATTCTGTGACGTTTTTAAAAGGAAGTAATGTTTCGCTGACTGACTCAATTCATCTATAGAACATTGACGAGTAATTTCACCATTATTAATAATAATAAACTGGTCAGAGATTTTTTCTAGTTCACTAAGAATGTGGCTTGAAATTAGAAACGTTGTACCAGTTTTAGCTAATGATAATATAATTTCCCGGACATCACGAGTTGCTTGAGGATCCAATCCATTCATTGGTTCATCCAATACAACGAGTTCTGGACTATTTAGTAAAGCTAAAGCAATTCCTAACTTTTGCTTCATTCCCAAAGAGTAAGACTTTGCTTTTTTTTTGAATATATTCCGTCATTTTAAGCATAGCTACGAGGTTGTCAATAGTCGCTTTATCTTTCGTTTCAGAAAATAATTTCAGATGGTCATACCCTGTAAGAAAAGGATAGATTCCAGGATATTCGATTAAGGCGCCTACTTCTTTTAGCCCTTTGTGGCTAGTCGGTGAAATCGGTAGCCCGTTTATTTGAATTGTTCCTTCCTGATAGTGAATTAGACCTAACAAAGCTTTCATTATCGTCGTTTTCCCTGCGCCATTAGGACCTACTAACCCAACAATTTGCCCCTGCTGCAAGGTGAAGTTAATATTCTTTAGTGCTTGCTTTTTACCAAAGTTTTTTGACAAATGTTGAATAGACAAAATTTCTGTCACTTGACCCACTCCCTTCATGTTCTTTACTTTTATATTCTACACTTTTGTTAGTACATTGTCGCTAGGTCTTAAGTATGAGTAAATAAGTTAACTACCATTAATAGACATTGAAACGGATTTTTCAATCTTCTTTTTTGTTCATTTATATTGTCTCAAAAACCCTCTTTTTTTGGACACCAAGTGTATAGTACATGTTAACTTTTCCTTTTAAAAAAACTAATAGTCTAGTAAACTTATTGTATTACGAGAGAGGTGAGGAAATGGAATTAGTAATTGATAATATTACAAAAAAATTTGGAGAGAAACTTATTTTTGATAGAGCTAGTTTTCAATTTGAAAAGGGGAAAATTTATGGGCTTTTAGGACGGAACGGTGCTGGTAAGACTACTCTGTTTAACTGTATTTCACAGAATGTTTCACTAGATGACGGTCGAATTTATTTAAACGATAAAGACGAACAGATTCAAAACTATGATAATACTGACATTGGGTTTGTTTACACTACACCTCACTTACCAGCATTTATGACAGCGTATGAATTTGTCCGCTTTTTTGTAGATATCAATCGTGAGAAGATTAAGGATATTCAACGTACAGAGGATTATTTACTATCGGTTGGAATCGACAAAGAGGATCATCATCGATTGCTTAAAGATTTTTCCCATGGTATGCAAAATAAGGTTCAAATGTTGGTTTCCTTAATGGTTCAACCACCAGTATTATTATTGGATGAACCTTTAACATCGTTTGATGTGGTGGCGGCTCACGAAATGAAAGAAATGATTATTCACATGAAATCTGCGTCAGTAATTATTTTTTCAACGCATATTCTGCAGTTAGCACAGGATTTATGTGACGAAGTTGTGCTACTGCATCATGGCAAGTTACGAGGGATTCCTGCTAATCGTATTCATGACCAAGACTTTGAAAGGGAAGTAGTGCAGTTACTGTTGGACAAGGAGGAGCTAGTTGATGAAAGTATTAGCTAGTTTTTTTAAAGAAGATTGGCATTATTTTAAGTATAACTTGAGTAAAACACTTAACGGAATTTTCTACTTTTTATGTCGAATTCCCGGAGTTAAAAAAGTAATCAACGAGCGAATATACGCGGCTTACGAGTTGAAAAGCCTATTGAGTATTCTCTTAACGATTTTGAGTATCTTATATTCCTTCTTAATAAAAATCTTTGTTTTTGTAATAGTTATTCTCACCCAAGTCTCTTTAATAACATTTTTCAAAGGAGACAAGTTTTCTGATGTTTTTTCTAAAATTGATCAACCAATGATGCAACAAGGGGCGTTCCTGTGGCTTTTGTTAGTAGTTGTTATTTGGGGATTTTATAACCACTTTTCAGTGATTACTACGCAAAAATTGATTGATTTTTATACAGCGTTCTCTTTATCACGCAATCAGTTTATCTTAGGACAAAAGTTTGTTGGAATTATAAAAAATGCTATTTTTTATTTTTTTGCAGGTTTATTTTATGGCTACGTAGCTAACAATATGACGCTGGTATTATTTATACCTCTTTCATATTTAGCAGGAAACTTTTTACTATTTAACTTCTGCCAGCGAATTTATATGCTCAATTACAGTACAGTAAGACGACGGTGGCTTGGAGCAATTGCTACAGGTTTTTTTTTAGTTATTATAGGTAGCTTGTATTATCTTGATTTAGTGGCTCCATTAACACGTATTTTTACTAATTGGATGTTACTACCAGTTTGGGTAATTTTAATTTTGGTTGGCTACAAAAGTGCGTGGAATTATCCTAAACAAAATGAATTTATAAGGAAAACTATCGTACAATCATTGTCATTTTATGAAGCTATTAAAAGTACGAAACAAGAAAATGACCAATATATAGGCCAAGGGTTGAAAATGCAAAAGCAACTACAAGTTACCAAAGATAACCAGATAGATAGGTTAGAGGGAAACGAGTATTTGAACGCATTGTTATTTAGTCGTTATCGTCAAGTGTTCAATAAAAAAATCCGTGCGCTACTCGTTGGATTTTCCATAGTTGTAGTAGGCTTAACTAGTCTGAGAATTGCGGGTGTCAGTAACTATATTAATGAAGTTGATACGTTACAGCTTTTACCACTATTATTCCTTTTAATGTATTTTCTCTCTTTTGGTAAACAAATTGTACAAATGTTGTTTGTCAATTGCGATTCTTCAATGTTGTATTATTCATTTTATCGCGAAAGATCCACTATTTTGAAAGGGTTCACTTATAGGTTAAGACAAATCTTTAAATATAATAGTTTAATTATTTTGGAAATTTTCCTATTATTTGTATTGTTACAGGTACTGAATAATTTCTACTTAAGTTGGCAATTTTTTGGAACATTACTGTTATTATTACTTGCACTAGGACTTCTATTTTCCTTTCATGAGCTATTTATTTATTATTTGCTTCAGCCTTTTACTGTTGATATGTCAGTTAAAAGTCCACTATATAAGGTAATCACTTGGGTATTCTACTATTTTGCTTATATGAATACACAGGTCAGAGCAACCGGTTTTTTATATGTAATTTTTATTTCGATTATTAGTATTTTATATGTAGCAATTGGATTAGTAGTAATTTATAAAATGGCTCCGAAAACTTTCAAAATTAAGGAATAGCTAGTTAATTTTTTTTAAGCCAGTTTTGAGATTACTTTTATTGAAATAAGTAATAATAAGTGATTGATTATCACTTATGCAGTAAGTTACTTTTAACAGTTAGAACTACATTGGGGTAGGTAACTGATAAATGGCACTATCTGAAACACAGATAGTGCCATTTATCTCTATAAAAATACTGCCATTTAAATCCAAAAGTCACAACTAGGTTGAATCAGAAATAGGTAGCTGATATCACATACATCCATACGTTAGACGATGGATGGTGCTATCTCTCAACCATCATGGACCTTCATTCAAGAAAAATTATTGGTTATCACTTTGATCGTAATATGACGACTGTTATTGTATAAAAAGCCCTTGAGGACACTGTTTCAAATAGAAATGTTGAAAATGGGCTGATTTTGCATACCGATTTAGGGTCGCAGTATACAAGTAATGAATACGAAGAACGGCTGAAAGAATTAACTATCACCATTCCTACAGCCGTAAAGGCTGTCCCTACGATAACGAAGGAATCGAATCATTCCATGCATTATTGAAGAAAGAACATGTGTCCCAGCGACCAATATATCAAACTTTTGAAGAAGCAAGGCGCAAATTTTCAGTTACGTTCAAGGATTTTATAACAACCACAGAATTCACAGTGCTTTAGCATATCTGTCTACGGTTGAATTTTAGAAAAAGATACTGGCTGCTTAACATAAAAAATCTCTCGTAAAAAGTGTCTCAGCTATTGACTCTAATCCAAAAAGCATTATTACATTCCAGGAGGAATGGTTCTACAAACGGATTTATGCAGCCAGTATACAATAATTGAATCTTCCTATGCATCATTGAAAAAAGAAGAGGTCTATACGACTACTTACTCAGATTTTGAAGAAGCCAAACGAGCGCTATTTAGCTACATTAGTTCGATTGGTTATCTACTCCACAGGAGTTTGAAGACCTGTCAAGAGAGGAAATAGCATAACCATCTCTATTAAAATTTGTCCAAGATATTGACCCAAATACATATTATCTGCAATATTTACTTAATAACTGTAATTGAGATTGGAGAATTTTTAACCATATAAGTAGCATGCGAACCAAAATATCCTTTAATTCCATGCATTGATCGCGATCCAATGATTAAGATATCTGCAGATGTTGCTGGCAAAATCGTCTTAGTAATTTCCTCGGCCGGATCACCTTCTCCACTGTACAGCTGAATGTTTTTTACACCGCTATTTTCTGCATATTGTTTGTACTTTTCCAAATTAAGTAACAATTGACTTCGTTTCTGGCTCAAGTACTCAGGGTCTAACGCTTCATAAACATTCAACTCTTCAATTTCTAAAATTGAGGCAATCAGTAATGCGGCTCCAGTTTTACTCGCTTGCTTTACAGCATATTGAAAGGCTTTTTGAGCTCCTTCTGATTCATCTACCCCAACTAAAATATTTTTAAATTCATCAAATCCTTCCATAGTGCATCTTACCTTTCATTAATTAATTGATTATATTTTTTATTTCCTTTATACAGTTCAATAATTGTCCACGCTAACAGTAGTAATACTGCGACGATAATGACATAGGCAATAGAATCAGCTAGTACAAGTTGGCTTGATGTCACCTTTTCACCAAAAAACCTTCAATTTGGCCGGGCAATCCAATCAAATTTAAATATGTCAATCCAATTACTGAACCCCATCCTAGTATCCGAATAACTATCGAATTTTTAAACTGGCTTCCCATTTCCACCTCACTATTGGTCATCATTAATAATGGTACCATCGAAAATGGTAACGCAAAAGCTAAGAAGACTTGTGAATTATTCATTAGTGTATTTAACGCTGTGTGCTCCCGAATCGTTCCTTGCCTGCTTGTAATAATTACACAGATTAACACTGGGATAACTGAAATCAAACGCGTAATTAAACGTCTTAGCCAAATTGGCATTCTCATATGAATGAATCCCTCCATAATTACTTGTCCAGTTAAAGTTCCGGTAATCGTTGAATTTTGTCCAGAAGCTAGTAACGCGACTGCGAATAATGTAGAAAGAAGACCTGATTTTGCAACGGTGATTAAAATTCCGTTACTCAATGTATCCGGATTTGATAAAGCCTCATACAACCCAAAAAATGATGGATCTTTCACTGCCCCTGTTTTAAAAACAGCAACTCCCATTATGAGCAATAAGGAGTTAACAAAAAAAGCGAGAGTCAATTGAATGTTAGAATCCCATGTTGAAAATCGTACAGCATTGGCGATTTCATCTTCATCCGTACGATTTATCTTTCGAGTCTGAGACACAGCCGAATGTAGATATAAATTATGAGGCATAACGGTTGCACCAATAATTCCTAATGCACCAGTTAAAGGCGTTTGACCACCAATTGAATGTGTAGAGGAGAACGTTTCACCAGTCGGAACCAATCCTTTAAGTACATCCCCCCAATTAGGATCAGACAACGCTACTTGATAAACAAACACAAAAAGAATTACAAAAATCAAACAGACAACTATTGCTTCAATTTTTCTAAAACCAACTTTCGTTAACAACAATAATAATAAAACATCAAATACCGTAATAAAGACTGCGACGACAAGCGGAATATTAAAAAGTAAATAAAGAGCAATTGATGCGCCAATTACTTCCGCAATATCTGTTGCCATAATCGCTAATTCCGTTAAAATCCATAAAATGATTCCTAGTTTTTTACTCGTTCTCGCTCGAATTGCTTGAGCTAAATCCATTTGACTAACAATTCCCAATTTAGCAGCCATATATTGTAATAGCATTGCAATTAAACTAGACATTAAAATGACCGACATTAATAAATACTGGAAGTTTTGCCCACCCGTAATCGAAGTAGACCAGTTGCCTGGATCCATATATCCCACAGCAACTAATGCTCCCGGTCCAGAATAGGCGAACAAGGTTTTCCAAAAGCCTTTGCCTTTGGGTACCTCGACAGTTCCGTTAATTTCCTCTAAAGAGGGACCATTCGCATGCTGAATTAATCGATGTTTGTGCTCTTTATTGGACTGACTTGTTGTATCTTTCAAAATATTTCCACCTTCCTTTAAAAATATCATAAGTATACACCTCTTTTTTATTAAATTAAAGTAAAATATTAGACAAACCTAAAAAAAAATAAACATTCGCCTAATTTAATATTATTTGCCTTCATTTCATTTGTATCGGAATGAATCAATTGTACACGTTAAAAATATATCTATATACCCGTGGTGCTAGTTAATTTTAATATCCTAAAGAATATTTCAAAGTTCCTTCAAAACGTCGTTGTGCTCGACTTAATAGAACACTGTAAGCCAGTAATATGCTTTCAAATCTACTCTCTAGCCCTTTAACAGAACGTGAGTTGAAATTTTGACAACCTAATTTTTCTAAGGAAGAACAAACAGTCTCAACTGTTTTTCTTTGTTTTCCAAGTAAGCTGTGGTCTAGTTTTTCTGATTTATCCATGTTTTTACGTGGCGGAACGGATATAGTAATGCCCTTAAGGGCAAGCTTTTCATGGATTTTATGGCTAATATATCCTTTGTCCCCTAGGATATTGGGAAGATTCGCTTCTTCCGATAAAGTCTCTAACACTTTCACGTCATGGACACCTGGATTCGTGATTGAGTAAGTAATCGGAAAGCCAGTCTTAGTAACGATCATATGAATTTTAAGACCATAAAAATAAGATTTTTTTGTTGAGTTATAGCCAACTTTGGCTATTTGATTCAATAGTTTTGCTTGTCTATTTCTAACTGGTTTACATAATGGACTAGGAAAACTATCTATAATTCCGACTAGTTCACCTTTGGTGAGCTTCTTGATGAAAAAGTATCGAATAATCTTGATAGTGTAAGCTAAGTTTGAACTTAAGCGAGTGAATCGACTCCTACTAGGAAAGTCACCATTAGGAAATAAGACGGAACAAACCGCTCTATACGTGGCTCTTTGGCTAGTATAGCCATTAATTATGCCCCATATAACACAAGCAATAATCACTGTATCGCGTTGCTTCAGTTGATCAGTATTTCTTCGGTTTTTAATCTTATCTGGTACACAATTGTGGTATATGTTAGAAACAGTTCTCATAATTTCCTTGAATGTTATAAAAGTATCTGTATAATGTTCAGTATATTTTGATGAACGCATATGTAGTCCTCATTTCTTGGGAGTTTTGAGACTACTATATGCGTTTTTTTGTTGATTTACCAACATGTTTAGACATTTTCCTCTAGGAAAAAATTAACTAGCACCACGGGTTTTTTCTTGTATTTTAGTGTTTCGGATTAGAATAAAAATGGGATTAGTTTTAATAATGATTTTTTATTGCAATTATGCTTTCAAAAAAACTTTTTATGATATAATTATCAAATTTTTCTGAAAATTATTTATAATTATTTTAGAAAAAAGGAGGTATTGATTTATTAGAAAAAAATTATTTAGTTTAACTCTTATTGGAAAGTTTGGATTAGTTGTGACGAATTTTGGTACAAAAGTTGATGCAGCTACGCGTTCATATGATAATGGTATTTATTGTAATAATAGTAAGTGCTGGGTTAACTGGGGAGAAGCTAAAGAAAATATTGCAGGAATTGTTATTAGTGGCTGGGCTTCTGGCTTGGCAGGTATGGGACATTAATATCCTATTATGAAAAATAATAAATCCTTCAACAAAATTCTAGAATTAACTGAAACTGCATTAGCCACCCCAGAAATTAAAAAAGATAAAAATCTATGTGAAATTTTAGAAAAAATAAAAGATAGTGCTGCTAAAGGTGAATTTTATTATGATTATAAGAAAGAATTTCAACCTGCAATTAGTGGGTTCACTATTAGAAACGGCTTTTCCACACCAAAAGTTTTATTGGAGTTACTTGCTGAAGTAAAAACTCCCAAAGCATGGTCGGGACTTTGAGTTGTAATAAGTACCATTATATTTTTTTGAAAGAGTATCTAATTGAGTTTAGGTACTCTTACTATATAGGTGATAGCGTAAAATATTTTGTGTAAATAGAAATTTTAGGTAGATAAAAAGAAAGTCCATTCTGTAAAATTAAAGTTACCACAACCGAAATCTTATAGGAGGACTTTCTCATGACTAATTTTACTACAGAAATTATGGAAACACTAATCAATAAAGGTGATTTGGATGACTTATTCCGTCGTCATCTAGAATTAGCTATCAATACACTGCTACAAGCTGAATTAACGGCTTTTCTTGATTATGAGAAATATAATCGCACTGGTTTTAATTCAGGTAATTCCCGAAATGGGAATTATTCTCGTTCATTTAAAACAGAGTTTGGAGAATTAAATTTGGCAATTCCTAGAGATAGAAACGGAGAGTTTTCTCAACAAACGTTGCCTGCTTATAAAAGAAGTAACGACTCTTTAGAAACCACCATTATCCAATTATTTCAAAAAGGAATCACTATGTCTGAAATCTCTGAGTTGATTGAAAAAATATATGGTCATTACTATACGCCACAAACCATTTCCAATATCACTCAAATAGTATCTGAAGATGTTGTTGCTTTTAAAGAAAGGTCCTTAGAATCCCAATACTCAATCATTTTTATGGATGCTACTCACATTCCTTTAAAAAGACAAACTGTCTCAAAAGAAGCTGTATATATTGTCATAGGTATCCGACTAGATGGGACCAAAGAGGTTCTTGGGTTTAGTATTGCTCCAACTGGGTCTTCGTATGTTTGGAAAGAAATACTTCAAGACTTAAAAGACCGTGGTTTAGAAGAGGTTTTATTAGTTGTAACTGATGGTTTAAGCGGCATTAACGATAGTATCCATAGTATTTATCCAAATGCTCAATTTCAACAATGTTGTGTCCATATCTCTAGAAACATTGCTCATAAGGTTCGTGTTAGTGACCGACAAGAAGTCTGTAATGATTTTAAATTGGTTTATCAAGCAGCTTCAAAAGAAGAAGCTATGAATCAAATAAGTTTTATGATAGATAAATGGAAAAAGCAGTATCCACGAGTAGTTAAATTACTCATGAATCCTGCTATATTAACCTTTTATAATTTCCCTCCGTCAATCAGAAGAACTATTTATTCAACTAATTTGATTGAAGGTTTTAACAAACAATTAAAGAAATATACCAAAAGAAAAGAGCAATTTCCTAATGAAGAATCTCTGGAGAGATTTCTAGTATCTCAATTCAACAACTATAATCAAAAGTTTCTATGCCGAGTTCATAAAGGTTTTAAAGAAATACATGATACATTAGAATCAATGTTTTAACTTGATCAACAGAATGGGCTTTTCCATTTACACATAATTCTTGACGCAACCATATAGGTTCAATTATTTAATTTTGTAATATCTTTGTTTTTTGCTAAGTTTATTATTTCTTTATCAGTTATTCATTTATGTCCATATAGAATAACATTTTAGGACCAACAGGGTATACCCTAGTGGCCGTTTTTGATCCATTATCAATGGCTTTTTAAATTAGGGCCTAGTATTTTTGGAATGGAAATACTTTCCAACACCAAAAATTCTAGACCCGATTATTTTTGTTAAACGAGATTTCTATGTATAATGGAATTATAAATTTACTGTTGGAGGTTTTTATGACTGATTTATTTGCAGATGGGACTATCTCTATCCATGGAGCTCAAGAAAATAACTTAAAGGATGTCAGTTTAGATATTCCTAAGCATAAAACGACTGTATTTGCTGGTCTTTCTGGGTCTGGTAAATCCTCTTTAGTTTTTGATACATTAGCCGCTGTTTCCCGACGTGAATTGAATGAAACTTTTCCTAGTTTCACCCAACAATATTTGCCTAAATACGGTCAACCTGAAGTGAACCGAATCGACAACTTACCAGTGGCAATTGTGGTTGAACAGAAGCCTATTGGTCGTAATTCTCGATCTACTCTGGCAACCTACACCGGCATCTATTCCGTCTTACGTTTGATGTTTTCTCGAATTGGACAGCCTTGGGTTGGGTATTCTGAATGGTTTTCCTTTAACCTACCTCAGGGAATGTGTCCAAAATGTCAGGGATTAGGCTTTGTTGACGACATAGATGAACGTCAATTAATTGATCCTAATAAATCACTCAATGAAGGTGCAATGACTTTTGCCGGTTTTCAACCGAGAACTTGGCGTTGGAAGGAATATGGCAACAGTGGATTATTTGATTTAGACAAAAAAATTAAAGACTACACCGATGAAGAATATGATTTATTCATGCACGCTCCGCAACAAAAATTAAAAAATCCACCGGCAAATTGGGGCCGTACGGCATTATATGAAGGACTAGTTCCACGTATGCTTCGCTCTGTTATTCATAGTGCCTCAGGTCGTCATCATGAAGCTGCCTTATCAAAGATTGTCACTCGAAAACCTTGCCCAGTATGTCATGGAACACGTCTGAACAAAAAGGCTCTAACTGGTAAAATTGCTGGCAAAAATATTGCAGAAGTCAGCGATATGGATTTAGTAAGTGTCCTAAAATTTTTGGATAATATCTCGGACCCCAAGGCTAAAACAATGGTGCGTGAACTACATAGTAAAGTTCAAGCTTTGGTCGACATCGGTTTAGGTTATCTTTCCCTTGGCCGTGGAACTGATACTCTATCTGGTGGAGAAGCTCAACGAATTAAAATTGCCAAATATTTGACGAGTTCCCTATCCGATTTAGTTTACGTACTCGATGAACCAAGTGTAGGACTCCATCCTCACGATATTAAATTAATTACCCAATCCTTAAAAAAGCTCAAGGAACATGGCAATACCATTATCCTAGTTGATCACAACCCTGCCATTATTTCGACAGCAGATTATGTCGTAGAAATGGGACCACAAGCCGGCAAAAATGGTGGTCAAGTAACTTTCACTGGTACCTACGACGAACTATTACGGTCAGATACGATTACGGGTAAAATGTTACGAGAAAAAATCACTTTCCCAAAGCCTCGTGAACCTCAATCTTGGCTAAATGTTAATCATGTAACTTCTCATAATTTAAAAGACGTATCTACCAGAATCCCTCAAGGTGTAATGACCGTGATATCTGGACCAGCAGGTTCTGGAAAAAGTACTTTAGTCCAAGCTTTCAAACAACAAGTTTCTGATCAAGACTATATTGATTTGAGTCAGGATTCTGTAGGTTTGAATATTCGTTCTACACCTGCAACTTACTTGAACATTTTAAATCCTCTACGAAAGCTTTTCAGTAAAGCCAACAATGGCGTTTCAACACAACTATTTAGTTATAACGGTAAAGGTGCTTGTCCCCGTTGCAAAGGTAAAGGTGTGATGATCACCGAGATGGCATTCATGGATCCAATCGTTCAAGAATGTGAGTTGTGTCATGGGAAACGTTATAGCCAAGAAGCACTACAATACACTTATCATGGCAAAGATATTTCTGAGGTTCTAAGTCTTTCTATCAACGACACTTTAGAGTTTTTCAAAGATGTGCCAGATATCTACAAAAAGGTTAGTCTACTCCACCAAGTTGGACTTGGTTATTTGAATCTTAGCCAGTCGATGACCACTTTATCTGGTGGTGAAGTGCAACGTGTTAAGTTAGCAATGGAATTGAATCATACCGGCCGAATCTATTTATTAGATGAACCAACAACCGGATTGCACTTACAGGATACTCAACAATTGATCGATTTATTTGAAGGATTGGTTGATAAGGGCAATACATTAATTCTGATTGAACATAATCTGAAATTAATTTCACGAGCCGATTGGTTAGTCGATATGGGACCCGATGCTGGTAAATTCGGCGGTCAAGTTTGTTTTGAAGGTCATCCAAAAGATAGCCTAAACGATAAAAACTCTCGGACTGGTGCTGCATTAGCAGCTATAATTTCTTAAAAGATTCAAAAAGATCACCTCATTTAAAGTGCAACACAAAAGTTAGACAAAATTGAATATTTTTAAACTGCTAAGGCATGTTCCCTGTATTCGCAGGGAGTCATGCCTTTTGTTTTCTGTGATATTCGTCGATTGTTAAACCAATCGACGTAATTCTTTGTGATTTCCTTGAATTATCCAATATCTTTACACTGTGGAAATCCATTAAGACATTCTGTTTTAAGAAGATGAAAGAAGCTTTCAATTGGTGCATTATCGAGACAGTTTCCCTTACGAGACATGCTTTGTATAAATTTTTTTTCAGAGAGTTTATCGGTATAGTAATTCAATTGATAATGCCAACCTTGATCTGAATGAATTATTGGTTTTATTCCTTCCGGAATATTTTCTGTGAGTTCATCGAGTGTATCCATAATTAGTTTACTGTTAGGACTATTACTTACTTGAAATGCTAAAACTTCCTTGCTTGCTTCGTCAGTAATAGCTGAAACGTAAGCCCACTTAGTATCGGCCAAGCGTACTTGTGTAACATCGGTATGTAATACTTTGAAAGGTACGGTTTCATTAAAATGCTGATGTAGAACGTTACGGGCCACTTTTCCAACTGTACCTTTATAAGATGAATATCTACCATTTCTGTGGCGGTTATAAAGGCTTACTTGAACATTTAATTCATCCATCAAACGACGCACTACGGCGTCTGATAGATGGATATCTAATTTAATGAGCTCTTCTTGAACGCGACGATAACCGTAGGTTAGACGTCCGCGATATCTTCCGCTTTCGGCAATTTTTAGTATCTCTACTTTTACATCTTCATACTTATCTACATAATTTTTGATACGTTTACGTTCATCATGATAAGTCGCTTTCTTAAGTTCAATGGTCTTAAGAATATCGCCGACTTTATACCGGTTAGATTTCGGAAGAGACTCTTGTTCAACCCTGATCTGATCAACTATTTGTGTTTTCTTTCGTCCTTTGAGGTTCCGAACAGGGTCATTGATTTTTTTAAGATTTCGTTCTCCAATTTTGCATCATATAATTCTTGATTCTTTTTCGTCAATTCTTCACGAAGTTGATCGATTTCGTTCTTGTTTACTAACTTACGTAATTTCTTCTTATTATGTTTCACTTTGGTTTTTCTGCCTTTCGGATGAGGCTTCAAGGCTTCTATACCATACTGATTGAAGGCTGTCCTCCAAAGACTGATTTGACAAGAATTAACATCAAATTTTGCGGATACTTCGGCTAAAGTTTCATCATGAGTTTGATAGTAGTTTATCACATCAACTTTAAACTCAACTGAGAAACTTCGTTTAACTCTTCTTCGTTTAAGAGCGTCTGCGCCGCTCAAACGAAAGTTTTGTATCCATCTACCTACTTGTATTCGAGGCAAGTTGCGTTTCTTTGAAAGAAGACTGATACTAATGTCACCTTGAAGATATTCACTAACGACTTCTGCTTTTAATTCTGAACTATATTTGACCATAGAAAAAGTGCTCCATAACTGTTAGATTTCTTGTCTAACAATTATGGAGCACTTTAGGTTCCCTGTGCTTTTTTATTTGTTCAAAAACAGCAACCGTAATTTGTTTTTTCCCAGTACTATAGCTAACTTAAATGTACTTTTCATTAGCCAACGTTAAAATTCGTCTTATACTAAAATTTAATTGTTTAAATGTGATAATCAATGTGATATTATTCTTATATGCCAACAATGGTTGTGAACAACGTTTAAATTGTTCGTATATTATCAAAAATGGAGGAATTGTTGTTGAAAACAAATCGCTATGTTGTTGCGTTTGCAGGTGTCATGTTTCATTTAATGATTGGTTCCGTTTATGCTTGGAGTGTTTTTACTAATCCAATTGCAAAACAAAATGGTTGGGCAGAATCCTCAGTCGCTCTTGCATTTAGTATCGCTATTTTCTTCTTGGGAATGTCAGCCGCCTTTATGGGCAAAGTCGTTGAAAAAATAGGCCCTAGACTAACGGGAACTATTGCTAGCTTTCTTTACGGAACTGGAACCATTATGACTGGTTGGGCTATCCATCAAAATTCAATTTGGCTATTATATCTCTCATATGGTGTCATAGGCGGCTTAGGACTGGGAGCAGGATACGTTACCCCTGTATCAACAATTATTAAATGGTTTCCAGACAAACGCGGTTTAGCAACGGGGTTAGCTATTATGGGATTTGGTTTTGCAGCAATGCTGACTGGTCCTGTTGCTCAACAGCTAATGGCTAGTGTTGGTCTTGAACAAACATTCTATCTCTTAGGAACATTTTATTTTGTTATTATGCTGCTCGCTGCACAGTTTATTGTTCGTCCAAATCTGGCACTATCAAGCACTACTGAAAATAGCATTTCTCAAAAAAAGGGAACACGTCTAACCAGAGGACCGGAGCTAACAGCTAACCAAGCCCTCAAAACTAAATCCTTCACTTTTCTTTGGATAATGTTCTTTATCAATATTACATGCGGGATCGGCCTTGTCTCAGCTGCATCCCCCATGGCTCAAAGTATGACCGGCATGTCTGTCCAAACAGCCGCAATTATGGTTGGAATCATAGGCCTTTTCAATGGCTTTGGACGTTTGATATGGGCAACTTTGTCTGATTATATCGGGCGCCCTGCTACTTTCAGTGCCATTTTTATTCTCGATATTGTAATGCTTTCAGCCATGCTCATCTTCAAATTACCGCTCCTATTTGTCATTGCATTATGCTTGTTGATGTCTTGTTATGGAGCAGGCTTTTCTGTCATCCCAGCCTACTTAGGTGATGTCTTTGGTACTAAAGAATTAGGAGCTGTTCATGGATATGTACTGACAGCATGGGCTGCTGCCGGAGTTGTTGGACCATTACTATTATCATTAACACATCAACTGTTCCACAATTATACTTTGACATTAGCTGCCTTTATTTTGATTGATCTATTGGCACTGCTAATCTCATTCTGGATACAACGAGATTTCATTAAAGCCAGCAAATTAATAAAAAGCAAATCATAAAAAACTACTTTAAAGCGCATTAAATTACGCGAATTGTAAAATTAAGTTAGAAAAATAAAAAGGCATTTATGGTACACTCAAATTGTATTTCCGACGAAAGAAAACAAAGGAGTGTAACCATAAATGACCTACAAACATCTTACCATAGACGAACTGACAATGATAGAATCATATTATCTTCAACATAATAAGCCGGTTGAAATCGCTAACCGAATGGGACGTGCTATACAAACTATTTATAATGTAGTCAATAAGTTCAAGCAAGGCAAGACTGCTCTTGATTATTGGCACCAGTATAAAGAAAATAAGAAAAAATGTGGGAGAAAAGTCATTCAATTACCTGCTCATGAAGTAGATTACATTAAAGAGAAAGTCACTCTTGGTTGGACGCCTGACGTCATTATCGGGCGAAAAGAAAGGCCTGTTTCATGCGGTATGAGAACACTTTATCGTTTATTTTCTAAAGGAATATTTGATATTGACACACTACCGATGAAAGGTAAAAGAAAACCCAATGGCCATCAGGAAAAACGGGGAAAACAACAGTATCAGCGCTCAATCCATGATCGACCTGATAATTATCCTGATTTCAATTCTGAGTTTGGTCACCTTGAAGGTGATACGATCGTTGGCATTCATCATAAAAGTGCCGTCATTACTTTAGTTGAAAGATTATCTAAAGTCATTATCACGATTAAACCCAACGGCCGTAAGGCATTAGATATTGAAACTGCCCTTAATCAATGGTTTTCTCGCTTCCCTAAAAACTTCTTTAAATCTATTACGTTTGACTGTGGAAAAGAATTTTCTAACTGGAAAGCCATTAGTAACCAACATGATATTGATATATATTTTGCGGACCCTGGAACACCTTCTCAACGCCCATTAAACGAGAATTCTAACGGGATTCTGCGTCGTAATGGACTGCCGAAATCAATGGATTTTAGAGAAGTGAATCAGACATTTATTTCCAGTGTCAGCAATCAACGTAATCATATTCCAAGAAAATCATTGAATTACAGAACACCAATCGAAATATTTTTGAGCTATGTACAAGAAGCATTTTATTCTAGCTTAATTTGACAAATCATAAAATTAAAAAATATTAAACGTTACTTTTATTCTTGTAAATGAAAGGTTGATATGAATGAATAAACAAAATAAATTAAACTTATTAACAAAAATATCGGTTTTAAGCGTTTCCCTTATTATCACAACAGGACCGGCAATTTCTCCGCTGTTGCCAGATATTAGTAACCATTATAATAATATTTCAGAGGCTGCTATTGAAAGTTTAAGTACTGTACAACAATTTTCAGTTGTCATTTCCTTAATAATTGCAAATTTTATTTCTAAAAAAATAGGTATCAAAAAAACTGTAATATTAGGGCTTTTATTGGCCGGTTTTGCAGGTGTGGTACCTTTCTTTATTGATAATTACTATGTAATATTAATTTCTAGGATTGTCTTTGGTGTAGGAGTGGGTTTTTTTAATTCTTTGGCAATTACTGTTATTGATTTACTTTATAGTGGTAGCGCAAAAACTAAATTGTTGGGTATTCGAACTTCCATGGAACAATTAGGATATTCATTGGCTAGTCTTATGATGGGAGCTTTGCTGTTACTTGGATGGCGTTTTGGCTTCTTAATTTATGTTTGGGCAATTCCAATATCATTTATTTTTTGGAAGTATGTACCTGAAGTGCAATCAAAAACCGATAAAAATAATCTTAAAAAAAATAATAGTAGTAATGAAAGTCATGGTAAAAAACAGATAGGCTTTGTATTTTTAGCCTTATTTCTCATGTTGGTAACTTTATGTGATACTGGTACTAATGTGGAATTACCAAAACTATTAGTGGAGCAAAAAATAGGAACTGGAACATTATCAGGTATTATCATAGCAATGAAAACAACTATGGCGATGATAGTCGGTATTTTCTTTGGCAAAATTTATAATTTGCTTCATTGGTGGGTCGTCCCAAGTGGCATAGTGGCTTTCTTAATTGGAAGTTTAACTATCCCACAGGGTCATTTATGGCTAGTATACCTTGGGAGTGTAATTTCAGGAATAGGTTCGCCACTTATTGGTACATATGCATTTAAGACAATTTCTGAAACTGCTCCGAGTGGGAAAGAGAACGCAATAAATACAATGGTATTAATTGGTTGCAATGCGGGATCTTTTGTTGCACCGATAGCATTAACCACTGGAGGTAATCTATTTGGCGGAACAGTTAAAAGTGATTTTTACTTTATGGCTTCAATTTTTGCAATTCTGTTAGTGATAGTTATCAGTCAAAAAATAATTAGTCGTAATCTGACACACAATAAATCAATATATTTAACCAAATTAAGATTTGTGATTACAAAGGCAGATGAAAGAAGTGAGTGCTCAGAAGTCAATAAAGATGATGGATAAATTATCTTCACACATCTAAACAGGGTCTATAATTATAAAATCGCCCCTTTGAAAACTGATTAAAACAGCCCCCATTATCTAGTGACTAGATAATGGGGGCTGTTTTTTTGTTAAGTGATATAATAAACCATAAAAGAAGTTTAGAAATACGGTCCTGGTCATCAATAAATAAACAATTTAATTAATTATTTATTTAATTATTTAATTTCAGAAAGGTATACATGAATCATGGTGCAACAAATTGTCCTACCCATCAAAGACTCCAGCGTCTTAAAGATGGTACAAGATACACTTCTCGATAGTTTCCGTGCTGGTCGCCGAAATTACACCGTTTTTCAAGTTGGTAAGGCCACGCTACTACGTGTGAGTGATGTCATGACATTAAAAAAATCAGATGTCTATAATCCAGACGGCTCTGTCAAAAATACAACCTTTATTCATGATAAAAAGACCGGTAAAGCAAACACGTTATATTTAAAGCCTGTTCAGCAAGACTTGTTGCAATATCATGATTGGCTGGCCCAAGAAAATATCAATTCTGAGTGGTTATTTCCCTCGACAGCCCATTATGATCTTCATATCACTGAGAAGCAGTTTCATAAGGTGATGGCGCATGTTGGTGATCTCTTAGGAATCAACTTGGAAGACAAAGAGAAAAAATTGCGAGTCAGAAAACCGTTTTGAGATATGAACAGCATTTGCCTTCACGCCTTAGCGATTTTAAATAATAGCCTTGAAAGTGATTATGGAAAAGCCCTCTACGCTCAATGCAAAATTGACGTAGAAACTATTTTTGATCGATTGAAAGGTGCATTTGGTATGTGAAGAACCCATGTCAGAGCCAAGAACGTTGCACCTACTGACATTGGAATGATGCTTATGAGCATGAATCTAACCAAATTATCCCTTGAGGCTAGAAGAAAAGCGGAAGCTTTTCAACACAAAGCAGGCAAAAATAAAAAACGCGACGAAGCAATCACATTTATGATTATTCATCGCGTTTTTTATATTTAGAGCTAGTTATTTGCTAGACCCACTATTTCTTTTAAGACATACCTGGTTTCAATACCACCTTAATGTTATTATCTGCTTTTTTGTCAAAAATATCGTATGCTTCAGCAGCACGCTCTAAAGGCATTGTATGTGTAATGATATCCGATGGGTCGAATTCCCCTTTTTCAATCATGTCATAGATTTTCGGCATCAAGTGGATAACCGGAGCTTGTCCCATTTTAATATTCACATTACGAGTGAAGAAATCTTGGAAAGGAAAATTCGTTGCTGGAGTCATATAAACCCCTGTTACCATTGGTGTTAGTATCAAATCTTAGACAGCTTTTCGTAGAGACAAGAATAAATTAAACTTATCTACGAGAGGATGAATTTTTATGACCCGATATGAAGAAAATTTTAAACAAATGATTGTTGAACTGAATCAAACTGGACGTTCTGTTCGAGGGTTAGCGAAAGAATATGGCTTATCTGAAGCAACGATTTACAAATGGAAGAATTTATATTTACCTGATCAGTCCACAGGACTGACTGGAAAAGAAGTAGCTGAACTGAGAAAAGAAAATGCTCGTTTAAATGAGGAACTTGAAATCTTAAAAAAAGCCGCAGCCATATTCTCTCGGAAAACCTAAATTCGCTTGTTCAATTTATTGAAAAATGGTGTAAGGATTACACTGTTTCTTTGTTGTGTCGGTTATTAGAAATCCCTAGAAGTGTCTATTATTTTTATAAGAATAAACCGTTGACAGCTACAGAAATCAGAAATAATAAGTTGAAAAAGAAGATTTCAACAATTTTTTTTACGAATAAACAACGCTATGGTGCCACAAAGATCCATCAAGTTTTATTAAAAGAAGGGATTTCAGTATCTCTTAAACATGTCCAAAAGCTAATGAAACAATTAAATTTAAGGTCGATTGTAGTTAAAAAATATAGACCTCAAAGGTCTAATAAACCGATCATTTCAAAAGAGAATCTCTTAAATCAGGACTTTTCTACTGAAACGATCTGTGAGAAATGGGCAGCTGACATTACGTACATTCCTACTAAGAAAAATGGTTGGTGTTACTTATCTTCAATCATGGATTTACACACGAAAAAAATTATTAGTTATACATTTTCAAAACGAATGACTGTGGATTGTGTCATCCAAACATTGAATAAAGCAAAAATACATTATCACATTCCAGAAGGAATGATTCTACACACTGACTTGGGCAGCCAATACACAGCAAGAGAAGTGGAACAATGGCTTAAAACCAACAAAATAAGGCATTCTTATAGTAGAAAAGGAACACCTTATGATAATGCTGGAATCGAATCTTTCCATGCCTCATTGAAAAAAGAAGAAGTCTACACGACTAGCTACTCAGATTTTGAAGAAGCAAATCGAGCGCTATTTAGCTACATTGAAGGATTTTATAACCGAAATCGAATCCATAGCTCGATTCACTATCTAACCCCACAGGAATTTGAAGAATTAGCAAAAGAAAAAATGGCTTAACCGTCTCTACTAAAATGTGTCCAAGATATTGACTCAAATCCACTAACAATAAGGGAATAATCTTGTTCAAATGGATCACCTTCTTTCTCTTAAGTTATCGGGCTTTGCCCGTTTATTTCGCACCACCTAAGCGGCGGGGGCGGTTGGTGCGAAATAAGAACCATTCCCTTAGTTACTAGGCTTTTTTTGTCCTTATTTCACACATTCTCACTTTTCGGTATAAATGATTATTGACCTTTTTTTCTTTCAAATCGTTGATATGGAATCCGTTGTTAGTTGATAAATCACCTTATTCATTTTCGTTGTCCTCCTTTTTCATGGTGTAATAGGCGCCATACTTATTGATATTTTCAAAATAATCTAACCATTCACTTGAAACAGTCTTGGCTTTTTTCGTTTCGACAAATTTCGCATACGTTAGTTCTAAAGCTTGATATTCAGAAGGTTTAATAGTGCTTGGTTTGACACCTACTTCCAAGCATAGTAAGGCTTGGAAAAACCATTTTGCATTTTGCTTTTTCAGTTCTTCCAGTGTTCGATAGTACGTCGCAATAAGATTCATTTCGACACCTAATTCAATCATTTCTTCCACAGCTACCGACAATTTTTCTTTATAATGTTTTTTTGGAACACGTGTTTCGTTGTATAGGAACGTCATATCCTCCATTTTTTGTGCCATTTTATCCAAAGGTAATTTGACAAATTCGTCATAGTAATTTTGAGCCATATTTTTTCTCCTTTTTAGTTCTCTAATTTGGTTAACCAATATTCGTTTTCATAAGTTTCCAAGTTTTCTTGATAATGCAGTTCACATCCTGCAATCTTCACTAGGTCTTCAAATAGCATAGTCGGTGCATCCTCTACTAAAGGGGTTTCTATCGTCCAGTACCGCGGAATAAGTAAAGCTTCTGCTACTTTTTCAGAAATGACTTCTTTGTCCACCAAAATTTGAACGACTTCTTTTACAGTCAATAATTTGTGTTGTGTTTTCATCAGCGTTTCTTTCCTTTCTCCTCAATCAAAATATAATCGCCATAAGACAAGGTATATTTTTTCCCGCATGTTGGACATTGATACAAACAATAGCTTTTGATACATTTCGCTCTTTCTCCACAATCACATTCGACAGTATGTGGTGCATGATAGTTTGGGAATAATTCGCTGAAGGGAACACCCCAATAATCAAATTTCTTTCGCATGATTGATTCTGCCTCCTCTTAGGAAAGGTTTTACTTCCTTTCGTTAGTTCTTTCTTTATTGATTTGTTGGCCAGAATGAATCAACGAAAAGCGACAAGGACAAGGGCGCGCAGCGTGCCATTTACCCTTGTCCTTGTCGCTTTTTGGTGATAAAAGGCAACTTGTTGCCGGTCTGGCAAATCAATAAAGAGATAGCGAACAGGAACGAACCTTTTGGTGAGAGGAAGCTTTTCCTATTTTGTCTTACAAAGCAAGGCCCCTTATCTTAGTGAACGTGCAACGTTCACTTCCTTTCTTCTCGAACGGCGGTGGCGGTTGGAGTGAGAGAAAGGTTTTTCAATTGAGAAGGCGCTTGTGCCTTCCTAAACAGGCCTTTTCCTTTCTTCCTGTTTCTATGTAAAACAAAAAGAGCTGCAGTCCTACATTAGGATTGCAGCTCTTCTTTTATTTATATGCCCATTGATCGCGTAAAATGATCAGGGTTTCTAATTTGCATCGATTCAATGACTAATTGATTCCGTTTATTGAAATGACCTGTGACGGCAATATTGTATTTTCCATCATCCATAATTAACAATTTATCGATAATTTCAATATCTGCAACTACACAATTAATCGATTCATGAATTGTTTGTAAAGTAAAGCGAACCAATAATGGTTGTGTTTTTATTACTCGGATTTTATCAAGCAAACCAACATATTTGTTCATCACGATCACCTCGCTAAAATTATAGCAAAAACAGTTAAAATTGAGAATTTTTATTCGATTTTAGATACGCTATAATAGTCAAGACAGTAAAGTTTGAAGACGGTGGCGACTTCTGGAAAGGTGGTGGTGCTTATGAATGTAAGTGCTAAAATCTATGAAAGGAGTAAGCCTTTTGTCCGCATATGAGACAATTCAAACCATTCTTGGTTTTGGTATGTTTACCATTGCTTTGATTAGTTTGATTGTAAATATGCTTAAAAATGACAAAAAGAAATAACCGTCTACTTTAGCAGGTCAGCGGTTATTTCCAAATAACTAATATTCTGCCACCGTTCTTTAATCGGTGCTGTTAATGAGGGGTTGTTAGCGCAACTCCTCTTTTTCATGTTCATTATAGCAATATTTCGCAAGAAGTTCAACGATTTCCCGTTAACTCTACATATAAAGCGGTAGAATAGCCGTAAGTATAACAGCTGTCGCTGCTACTGTGACTTTAGTCAATCGCCAAAAGGAATTATCCTTTCCTGCTCTTTTTAAAAGATAAGAACAGACAAGATACACGAATACAAGAAATAGTGATCCTTTCGCAATTCTATTTACCAAAGGATTTTCAGTGACGCCCAAAGAAATCCCGTCTATAAATGCAATTACGGGTATCAATAGATCCATCGTCAGACTAATTTTTTTTGCCATGCTTACTCCTTCTTTCTCAAACTAAAACGGTAGATCATCATCGCTAATATCGATTGATTGTCCACCAAATGGATTCTGTGAAGCGTTCAATCCATTGTTGTTAGGCGTCGCTGTATCCCGTTGTTCAAAGGTGGCGGTGCTTGGACTGGTGGACGATTGATCAGCGTGTGCACGGCTCTCTGTCGCTGCTTTACTTTCTAATAGTTGAAAGTTATCTGCTACAACTTCAGTCACATATACACGTTGTCCTTGCTGGTTGTCGTAAGTCCGCGTTTGAATCCGCCCAACTACACCAATCAAGCTACCTTTTTTAGCTAATGTCGCCATTGTTTCTGCTGGTTTGCGCCAAATCACGCAGTTAATAAAATCGGCTTCTCGATTGCCGTTTTGATTCGTGAAATTTCGGTTGACGGCTAGGGTAAAAGTCGCTACTGCAGTACCACTTGCGGTATAACGTAAATCAGGATCTTTGGTTAAGCGTCCTACTAATGTCACATTATTAATCATCTTTATCTCTCCATTTCTCTATTCATCTGTTGGTGTCTTTGATAAGCTAGTTTTCGCTCTTTTTCTTCGACGTGAATCACTTTTTCCATCAAATTACTAATCGAATCCATTGTCTCATCGTACGTGATCGATGCAGCATAAGGATTGCTTTTTTGATATTTCTTCCATGTATCTTTTAGCTCGTGACTATTTTTCAGTACATCCATATCCTTTTCACAGTATATCTTTAACGGATCAGTTTTTCCTCGACGTGTAAATGTATTTCTCACACTATCTTTCAAGGTCTTCTCATCGATCTTCTCCATTTTAGGAATAGTATAGAGATCATAAAAATCTTTTCCTCTCGAATTATCTGTTAAAAAATCAAAGGTTGCACTTAATTTTTCAGCAATAATTTGTTCTGTAGGATAGGATTCCAAAGGAATCGTTCGATCCTCAAACATCAATTTATGACTGTGAGTGATCGTTGCAGGATAGATCGAGTCACCTGTAGTCAAATCTGGCCGCATGTTTTCCAAATGTGCCAGCACACGTAAGCTAAATCCTGGATAGTAATCGGCTTCTCTCGTTTCTTTCATTCCTTGAATCTCAAATTGAATGCCTTCTTTCGTCGGCGTTGAAAAAATTTCGTTTAGAACCGTTGTTAATGTTTCTTTGGTTACTTTCATTTCCCGTAAAGTCGTATCAATATCTTTGGTTGTGCGATTTTCAATGCCATACTTTGAGCCAATCAAGAAGCCGCCTTTTAACACAAAATTTTCACGATAAGGAGACTCTGAGATTTTTTCCAAGAATTTTTCCATCATAAAATGTCTTAAAACAAGCTCGGATCAACTTCTTTTTCTCTAGAAATATTCTTCACTTTTGCTTTTAACTGCGTAGGTGTCATGTATCTTCTCCTTTAATTTAAAGCCATAATATAAGAACGCATCGTTTTGTCTGTTGGTAAAATTCGTCGATACTCATTCAATTTTCTAAGATTTTTTCTGTCCGACTCCATATAGTTTTTGATTGCTTTTACTTTGATTTCATCCTCAACGGTATACCAGGGATTCCAAATGTCACATAAAGTTCTTTCTGGATCATAAGCTATAATAGGATTCCCATAGCGACTTTTTATTTCAATCTTACCTAATTCATACCATTCCGCTTTTGTATAGTGTAGCTCAACTGCGAATTCCTTCAATCCTTTTTCAGAAACGTGATAACCGTAAGGTACAGTCAGATCGATCTGTCTAGGGATCATATCTGTTAAATCATACAAATCTAACGCGGTAATATGTGAAATAATGCCGCGTTCATATTTTTTTTGCGCCATAAACAATTCATCAGGAAATTGACCAGGTAAGGTGAAAAAACCTGGATACTCTCGATCCAGCTCCCCTCGATCTACCATACGTTTGATCGTTACAGGAGAAATGCCCGCTTTTTTGGCATCCTTCAAAGCCAAAGTTCCATTAAATTCTTCTAGCAGCTTGTATACCATTGCTTTTGTCATTTTCTCCCTCCTTTGTATACGTATAAACTTATAAAAACAGTATAACATAAGTTTATACGTATACAATAGTTAGGAAGATTTTATCGATCTAATTCGATTTCTTTTTGAATCCTCTGCTGGTTCTTCAATTGCTGCAGTCTTCGTTTGCTGGCACGCATTTTTTCCTGTTCTGAACGAATTTTGGCTTTTTGATTTTCGATTTCTTGTTGTTTGTGTGTGGTATTACGCATAAGATTAACCCTCCATTATTTTGCAGTGCGGCGTGTTCTTTTCTTGAAGTTCGTTTTTTTCTTTTCAGAAAATTCAAAGCCTGTAGTGAAGTCTTCTTTTAAAACAATCGTTGCTTCAAATGAACCCTTCTGACCTTTTAACCCTTTCACTGGTTGGCTTGTTCGGCTATTTTGAATAATCTCCTTCAGCTGTGTCGCTGTGAGTTTCTTTTTGGCAATCGTTGTCCATAATTTAAAATCACAGGCTTCAGACGTACAAGCTGCCACCTTTTGATAGAGTAAGACTTCTTGTTCCTGGCATTTTGGACAAATTCCTAAATGACGCGCGGCTTCTTGCTTTTCACTGGCTGCTTTCACTTCTTGTAACGTCGATCCAAAATCAGTGGATTGGATTTGCCCTGGTACGACTTCCAATAAGTGAGAGACAAATTTTTGGATATTGGCTAGAAAAGTGGTTTGTGTTCCTTTTCGTTCACCGATCTTTAACAAGTAGCTTTCCCATTTGGCGGTCATTTCGGCGCTCGTAAGCAGCGGCTCTTTTTCCACGGCTTGGCAAAGCAAAATCCCTTTATTCGTCACCACGAGCTTATTTTTCTCTACCTTGATATATTCCTTTTTTTTCAAGGTTTCAATAATATTCGCTCGTGTCGCTTCTGTACCGATTCCTTCCACTTCTTTCAATATGGATTGCGCTTCTTCACTATCCACGGTTTTCCCAGCTGTTTTCATTGCAGTGATCAACGTACCTTCGGTATAAGGTTGTGGTGGCTTGGTTTCTTTTTCAAGAACTTGTAGATCCACCGTCACCATTTCTCCTTTTGTCACTTTAGGAAGTAGCGGCTCTTCTTCCTTCTCTTTTCCGTCGCTCTCTTTTCCAAATAACTTCTTCCAACCTAGATCTAGCGGCACCTTTCCGATTGCCTTTAACTGAAGCTGCTGAACTTGCGTCAAGATCGTTGTTTCTTCATAGGTATACTTTTCCGCAAACATGGCCACCGTTGTTTTTAACACTTGTTCATAAATAGCCTGCTGCAGTGGACTTAGTTGTTCAAAAGCCGCTGCTGTCATAACCGTTTTTGTAGGAATGATCGCGTAATGTTCCTGGACTTTCTTATTATTCACATACCGACTATTCGGTGTATGAATAGGAGTCGGAATCGCTTCGGCTTTTAAAAAATGCTTGTATTCGTCTAAGTGATCCAACAGATACGCATATTCCCCTTCCGTAATATAAGGGGTATCCGTTCGCGGATAGCTTAGATATTTTCCTTCATACAACCCTTGCATGGCTTCCAAAGTATCTTTGGCACTAGCTTTCATGAGTTGATTCATTTTAGACTGAAGGCTCGATAAAGAAAAAAGACGTGGGCTAGCCGCACTTTTTTTCTCTGTTTCGACTTGAAGGATCGTACCTGGCTGTTTTCCTAATTGAACACCTTTTTCTTTTAAATAGGCTTCAAATGCTTCTTGTGTCGCTTGGGTTTCATTTGGATCAAGCTTCGCATCAAATGCGCCATTTTGAGCGATTAATTGGGCTTTTCCTTCAAAATATGGTTCTTTTTGGAAGTTTCTAATCTTTTCCTGCAATTGATAAATCATATAGAGTGTTGGGGTTTGGACTCTACCTAAAGAAAAACTTCCTGGTATGCCTTTTTGCTGCAAGAGTAAACTATACAGTGGGCTACCGTTCATCCCAATTAACCAATCGGCGATCTGACGTGCTTGTGCTTCTTCAAATTTTGGATAGGTCTCTTCTGCGTCTCGTAACTGTTGGAATCCCTGATAAATGGCTTCTTTTTCTAAGGAGTTGATCCAAAGTCTTTTAAAGGTTTTTCCTTGATTGGCGCCTGCTTGTTGAATGATTGACCAGGCAATCAGCTCCCCTTCACGATCGCTATCAGTCGCGATCACAATCGTATCAGCTGACTGCAGCTGTCGTTTGACGACACTAAACTGCTTTTTCTTATCTTTAGGAACATGATAGTGGTATTGATTGGGGAAAATAGGCAAATGTTCTAATGCCCATTGTTTCCATTTTTCATCGTACATATCGGGCGAATCTAACTCGACTAAATGACCAAAACCATACGTGATCACAGTTTCTCCTGTAAACAATCGATCTTGGATCTCAAAATACCCATCTTTTCGGGTAGCTTTAGAAAAGCTATCGGCATAAGCCTTCGCTTGTGACGGTTTTTCTGCTAAAATGACGGTTTTCATAGTGACGACTTCACTCCCTTTCTTGTTGTCTGCCTTGTTGAAACAACATCGCACGTCTTTGCTTTCTGATTTCTTGTTGCTGGATCTCATGCTTCAATTGATCATTCCAATCCTTTTTCACTTCAGGTACAAATTCATGTTCATGCTTTTTATAGCCTTTGTAGTATTGTTCTGCTTTATAGGAAAGAAGGATTCCTGCATTAACGTCTTTTATGTTGGCTTTTCTACTATAAAAACGATCAAAGTTGTATGTTCCATCTGCGCGTTCACATACTTTCAGTTCCTTCGCGACCGTGGTACATGCTTCTTTCAAATCAATTGTTTCTACTGGTTCGCCCTTCGCCAACATCTTTCCAAACGTAGATTGAACATCATGAGCAGACACCAATTGATTTGTCAGCTGTAAATTAGTTTCAGTTTTGTGTATGGCCATAATTGCTTCAGGTTCAACACTCATTTCTTTTGCGACTGCTTCATAAGTAGCTTTGTATTCTTTAGGTACTTGCCAATCATTTGGAATTCCTCGCTCACAACGGATTTTCTTATTGGTAAAAGGATCAACGATTCCCTTCATCTGTTCTTTTTCATAAAAAATATGTCCTGCACGATCATTGTCCACACATAC
Organism: Enterococcus sp. SB12; assembly: GCF_030910025.2. Taxonomy (NCBI): domain Bacteria; kingdom Bacillati; phylum Bacillota; class Bacilli; order Lactobacillales; family Enterococcaceae; genus Enterococcus; species Enterococcus sp. SB12. The sequence continues at coordinate 131,487 of NZ_CP175676.1, forward strand.
TTCAATCGATTGAGGAAATGTTTGTTTTCGACTTAATTCAGAAATCGACTCTTCAACGTAATGACTGATTACATGACGTTTTAACCCGTCCATCGAAACTAACCAGGCATCTTGTAGTTTCTCCCGATTCAATGCAGCGTAACTTAACAGATCAATACTACTTTCAAAGAATTTTAAATGCTTCGGATCGCCTATTTTTAAATTAAATCCGTGATTTGGCGTAGGATTCTTGTCAATGTGTTTATACGTTCCCCGTTTACCGAAACGATTAAAATCGACGATCGTTCCTTGATAACTTGCCCCTACTGTCTCTCCTGTCTGTGGATCTTTCCATAAAAAAGCAACCGCATGATCTAAACGGTCGTCCCCAACTAAAAAATTTTGCCGTTCATGTTTCGGCTTTAGTTCAGCAATCAACCCTTCTTTTTCTGCATAATCAATCAGCCACTCTGGTAGTTTTCGTTCTTCCTTCAGATAATTCCTTCCTTTTTCTGTGAGTGGTTGATAATCAACGGGGTGATCTTTGTACTTTTCTGTCTCAAAATGAAGATTTTCCACTCGTTCTGTTTTGTCTTCATTCTTTAGAATAAAATCAGTGGCTGCTTTAAATTGTTGCTTAGGGTCTTGGATCTCTTTGTCTATGAAAAAAAGTTTAGCTAATTCAATAATGTCGCCACTAATATTTTGACTGTTCCAATAAAAACGTTGTTTTCTTCGATCAAAAACAAATGAATCATGGTCTTCTAAGCGATAGTCTCGTCCTTTATTGACTACAGCCATTCCATTGTTTCGAGCAAAATCCACTATATCGATCTGTTTACATCGATCAATAAGACTCATTTTTTTCTCGGTCATTTTAAAACCTCCCAAAAGAAAAAAGACTATCCGTTTTTCAGATAGTCTTTTTTACTTGTTTTATACACGTTCTTTTTGTGACAATTGTTGTTCATAATAGATTTCATTTTTTCGTTTTGCCACTTCTGACACTGTCTCAAGTGAAAATCGGAATGGATTTCCTAGCGCAAATTCTTCTGAAGGTAACGCCGTTTGGATCTCTTTTCCATAACTTTTTCCTTTTAAAATTACTTGATTATGCTGCGGATCTTCAATAAACGCCGCATCCTTCAAATGTAACGTTCGACCCGTATCTTCTTCCATTACTTTCCCGTCTTTCTTGGCGATCCAAAGTGAACCAACAGGAACAATATTCTTTTGTTCTGCCGTTTCTACAGTATTTTTATGCTCCTGCTTCACTTCTGCTGGTTGGATCTCTGGTTCTCTTTCTCTGTATTGATTGATTTCATTAGAAATGGTTTGAATGAATTCATTTGCGACACGGCTGACATCATTCATGATTTTCCCACGTTCCGCAGCTTCCTTATCATCCAACGTCTGACCATTCTTCGTCCATGCTGCAATATAAGGAATAGATTTCTCCGACGTGTCCATTCCAAAATGTTTGCACACAATATAAGAAGTCATTTCTGCCTGCAATTCTTTAGTTGCGGTATCTAATTCTGAAAATTTGTGCATTCTTGCATGGGCTAATTCATGAATACTTGTAGCTAAATGCTGCGTAGGAGTATTTCGAGTATTCATGACGATTTCTTCTTCGCCAGTAAATTCGTTACGAACATACGCCCCACGTGCTTGTCCTAATTCTCTTTGATAGACTTCACTTTCTGTCATATCTCGAATTTGTATTCCAATATTGTTGGCTACCGCTTGAATCCCAGCTTGAAGTTCTGACTGTCCTTTTTTATCCAATTGAAAATCAAAGACACGGTTCGGAAAGATTTTCGGATAGTCTTCAGGTTTTAACTGTGTTTGTGTGATATCAAACACTTTTTCAATCGTGTAGTAAGTTTTTTTGATCACTTCGATTTGACCACTTTCGATTCGTTTTTTATCTTCTGGTGTAGCTTCTATTTCTCGAACAAAGCCACGTCCTTTCTCATAAAATCCTTTGACCGTTTTTCTGACAAAGATCTTGTTCCCTTGTTCCCCTTTTTTGATATAGATTCCTTCTTTTTTCAACGCGGCACGACCTAAACAAGCCGTTGCACCTGGAAATTGTTCCTCAATCAATAATTGATTTCTAAAGGATCGTTCTGGAAAACGAGACATAAAGTTCAAAAGTTCTTTGACGTCTTCAGGAGAATGAGTATGCTTTTTCACCGCATCCAGTGCCTGTTGCGAAAGGGATTTAACTTCTTGTTTAATCTCTTCTGCCGTTCGTTTTTGATAGCCCTTTTGTTTTGTTTTTGTTTCTTTCGACTGCATTTGTTCTTTCGAAACAGGTTCATTTTTGACCGATTGTTTTTGTTCCTTCTCAGGTACTTGTTCGCACAATTTTGCTAACTCTAAATAGATGGGTTGATTACTGTTGACGCCATCCCCTAGATCCATTCGGATCTGATCGACTACTTCTCCGTTCTTCACTTCTTCAAAATAGAATTTATAATAACCTGCTTCTGCGGCGTATTGGTTATCCAACGTTTTGAGTTGATCGATCAATTCGAATGTTACGATCTCCCCACCATAACTTTTCAATCCTTTTTCTGGATCATTTTCGTTGAATTCTACTCGATAAAAATGATCGTTTTCTTTCTCCTTCAAAGAATCAGTTGGTACAGCCTCTTCAAGTAATTCACGAACAGCTGCTTTTTCCTCTTCCGACGTGGCTTGGTATTTTTTAGATTCCTCAAATTCCCCGTTTTCATTCAGTTCTAAAGCGACTTTTCGATAGCCTTTCAGAAAATAAATGGTCGGATTTTTTTTCCATTGCGTCACTCGTCCGCTGTCAATGATTGCTTGTACTTCAGGAAGAAGGTTTTCTTTTCCTTTTTCCGATCTTTCTTTCAGCTGTTCTAATGTTTCCAATTTCCGTTGGTATTTTCGGATCGTAGCGGCTGAAAAAGTCGATTCACCTTTTTCAAAGCGTTCGATTTCTTCTTTGATTCTTGGAATATTCTCGATCGTCATATCCAGTCCGCCGTACTTGTTATAGCCCATTTCCTTTATCTCTTCTTGTCTTTCAAGTTTTTCTACTTGTTTTTCTTGTTGCTTGATCTCTTCTCTCAGACTATGCACTTTATTTTCGATTCGCTCTTGTTGCCTAAACCAAGAATGCCCATTTCTCTTATCGTTCATTGGTTGACCGTTGGTCTTTCTCTGGTGTTCAAACATCTTTTCAATTTGTTCGTTTAATTCATTTTGCAATCGTACTAATTTTCTTTTTGATTTTCCCAAACGACTATTGTCTAGTGGTTCTTTTTCTTCTGCCATGTCCGTTTCCTCCTAAACAAATGGATAATCTTCTGTCGCATCGACGAACGTCTTCGTAGTCAGATTTAACGTTAAAATATCGCCACTTTGATAAGCTTTTGCCGCTTTGTCTGTGACGACAAAAGATCTGCCTGTTTGAATTTCTGTCACAAAAACGAGATTGTCTCTGCTTTTTTCAACAACAACTCCAATAGTTGAATAAGCCATTTCTTCTTCCTCCTTTCTTTTGATATAATGTAGTCGGAAATCGCACCACTCAATAAATTGGCGGAAAACAATTCATTGAAAAAAAGAGTCCTGGACAATCACGTTCAGGACTCTTTTACTTCTTTTATTCACTTAACAACTAACACTCTGTGAGTGAAATGGACTCTTCAATGCTTTTACATGGAAAGTTATTGATTCCCTCTTCATTCATTTCCCAAGTAGTATAATAAGGTGCTAACTTGCCCTCATATTCTTGAATGATAAAATATTTTTCACCATTCACATGATTACAACAATACACACCAGTAGCTGGGTACTCAACGACTAAAAATTGATTTGGATCAAACTGTTCGTTTCTCAACATTTCTCTTATCTGGAACAAATGCTCTTTTTCCAAACAATCGGGAAGTTGTTCGATTCGTTCTTTTTTTAGTGATCCTTCTATGACTTTCCATTGATTCAAATATCGTTTCATTTCTCTTCCTCCTACTGTCTTTCTTGTTCCATTTGAATTCTTCGTTGTTGCTCTTCGTATACTTTACTTGCGTGGTATTTTTCTTCATGGGCATTAATCGTTCGATTTAATTGACGTAAACTCCGCTGCGTGACAACTCTTTGTTGGAATTGTTTCCTGCGCTTCATGAATTCTTCGTAACTATATTTGTATTCATTCGTTGGCAATTGTTTAAGCGTTCGAAAGGATCGTTCATTGTAAATAGATTGCATCTGATCAACACTTTCTATTAATGGTTTTATTTGACTATCCTGTCTCTTCAGCTCTGTTAGGATGGCATTTCCTGTGCGCTTTTTTAAATCAAAGAGAGCATTTTTCTCTGCATCCTTTGATTCTCTCTTGCTTTCCCCATAAAGACTTTCTGCTTCTTCTTTCAATGCTTTTGAAATCTGTATATATTCTTGATATTCAGGTTCTTTTGTTAACACATATTGGGTTAACTCGTCGAGTTTCTCTCTTGTGTATGGTGAAAGTTTAGTTCGATTTTCATCCCCATAATTCCATTCCGAACGTTTTTCAGGTAAGGTTCTATATACTTCATTTAATAAGTTCATTGCGTGTCGATCATAACGTACTGGCTCTTTTACCACTTTTGTTAAGCTGTTACGCAAATCACTTTTTCGTGTCAATAAATTTCGTTTCTCCATACCAATTATTCGATCCTTTTCATAAGAAAAACGTTCTAACTCATGTACATAATTGGTCTTCATTGCGTCTAATGTTGCTTGTCTTCTCTTACCTTTCGGTACGATATAACTCACACCATTTTCAACCTCAGTGTAAGGTTTACGCGTATTTTCTTTTTCAACAACTGCAAAATGAATATGGATATGTTTAGTATTGCGGTGAATCGTTGCCATCCAGTAGCCTGTTTCATTCAGTTGCTCTTTCTCGAATAATGTCTCCATCATTTTTCTTCCAGCTGCTTTTAACCCTTCTTCATCTAAAGTATCTGTTTTGGTATCGTACAATCCTATTTTTTCAAGATAAGAATTATCATGAGAGACAACATCTTGATAAATGATTGAGCCTTTTTGTTCACTTTGCGTAAGTTCTTTCTTTTGTTCTAACGCATAGTGACGGGTCATATAAGAAAGATATTTGGTAAAATCTTGTTCCTCTAACTTGTCAAAATTGATCCCATTCCCCATCAAAGATTGAGCTTCATTCGACGTTTCACTGAATTCTTTATCCGTCTTACTCTCCGAAAAAGTTTCTCCTTCAGGAATATAAAAATCCTCTAAAGCATTCTTGATTCGTTGCAGTTCCTGTTCTTCTTCAGGCGTACGTCGTTCCATTTCTTCCAGCGCTTTTTCTCTTGTCATATAATCAATGTATGTTGAAAAAGATTTTTTATTGGGCAAGGTAAATTGACAAGTAAGAATGACTGCAGGCGATTTATTCATCACGTTCCCCTTCTACTTTTTATCTTTTTAGAATCTTCGTTGGATCAAATGTATCTACTCTGGCATGAACAGATTCATTCACAGGTTTCTTCAACTGAGGGGAATATTTTTTGGTTTGATTAGATTTAATTTTTCCTTCCACACGTTCTTTTGCTTCTTGGTAAACTGTTGAATTTGTACCAATTAGTATTCCTGTATCTTTCAAATGAAGATCTGCAAACTCTGAAACCATTTCGGTTAAAATAGAAATTTCTTTACTCATTCCATTCAACTTTGCTTGATTGGAATTTACTTTTTTCTCCATTTCTGGATCATAATTCATACATAGAAACCGAACGGCTTCACTATAGTTTTTAACTTCTGCATGAGTAGAAATAATCTCATCCAACACATCGATATGTGTTTGGTGAAAGTAAATGTGTTTGTCTATAACCTTTGCCATATCAAAGTTCACTTCCTCTATTTTGCTCGATCAAGATTTCTAAAATACGATTGTTTTGGCTAACATATTCTTCTAATATCTTTGTGTTATAGCTTTGAATTTCTGAAAACTTTTCTAATAACTGATCAAACTTTTCTTTTTATATTCCATCAAAGGACGATCAAAATCATTTTCTATTAGTAATTTTAAATAATCGTTACGACTCCATTTATGACCCGTACGGTTACTTAGTTCGTCACATCTTCGATCAATTTCTCTTACGATTTTCTCATCCACATTTCTTATTCTTACTTCCATATTAATTCCTCCAATTTAAAAAGGATAGCGAAAAGGAGCCTATCCTTTTTGCTATCCTACTACCCTCCTTTTACTATCCTTCACTATCCTTTCACTATCCTATTTTTAAATATTTTGTTCCCACATTTATTTTTGAGAAACGTAATAGGCACAGCCTATTGGAACACTTTTTTTAAAAAGTGTTCCCACGTTTCCTTATGCTCTTTAAAAAATAAGGTGTTTAAATGGAATTTTATGTTTTAGATTCCTTGAATTGTTCCCATTCATCAATCAATTGGCTATAAGTAGCCATTAATTTTTCTTGCTCTTGTTGCTCTCGAATCGACAAAAAATCAGTTTGATCCATTAATTCTAAATATTCTGTTCGGTATTCAATGTTCACCATACCCGCTTTACTACATAGTAATTGATCCTGATTTTCTTTCACTTTGAATAAATGCTCCTTCTTTAAGATTTTTAATTCCGTGCCAACTATAAGCACAATTCTGTAAAGAAGAATCATTTTCAAAGGATTCTCCTTATTTATTCATCTTTCATAGGAAGTTCTAAATCACCACTTTTCCTAAAACATATGGTTTGTTTTGTTGAATATTACTCCCATCTAACCACAATTTCCCAATGCCATATCGTAGACTTGCTTCAACTTTATAAAAATTGTAGACCTCTTTTCTTCGGTCGATTGTTTTCGTCTCCTGTCCATCTTTTAAAGTAGATCTGATGCCCTTAACGGTTACTTCATGGATACTCGTGTGAACGATATCCGTATGGATCAACTCCTCATACTTTCCAAAATCAACGTAATACTCATAGCCGCTCAGCGTCGGAATCAGATCAATAACCATTTCTTTTTCGATTGATCTTTTAATGAGTTCTATAAATACACAACCAAACAAAGCGAGAATAAAGCTTACTTCAAACAAATACATATATCCATTTATAAATTGATCAATCGTCGTTAAGAAGTTCTTTATCCCCTCTACCGTTCTTCCAGATTGTTCGAACCGATCTGTTAGAGTCGTTAACATACTGCCTAAGATAAGTAAGTCCAATAAACTTTTGAAAAGTTTACTCATTGTTAAATTTTGCCTGACAAATTGGACGAGTAAGTAACTAAAAATAGAAAAGCACATGACACACATTATTGTCATTTCTGCCGTGAAAATATTTGACGCCGCGATCTGTTTTGGCTCACTTAACAAGTAATAGGCCATCCCATAGACCACCACCAAATAGCCGATTAAAGTAACCATAAGTGAAGCCATATAACTAAAAAGTTTTCCTATTGGCCATAATTGCAATGCCCAAAATTCCTTTCGTTTGCTATTTCTTTTCAGAGGAAGCCACGTATGTTCGATCCAGTCATTGGATTTTATTTCGATTTCTTCCTTAAATTCTTTCTTCTTTTCTTGCCAATGAGGGGGCATAATTTCGTTGAGCTGTATGCATAGGTAAAGTAACATAACACACGATAACGTACTCATTAACCCCTTAAGTAACAGATCTTCGTCAGAGAACAAAAGAAAAAGCGTTCCGACGATCACGGACACACTGACGAGAAACCCAACGATAAATAGGGCGATATAGCTAATCCATAAAAACTTTTGATACTTTTTTTCACATAGAACCCACCTTGATTTTTTATTTATTATCAGCTGTAAAATATTTTTTAGCAGCTATATATAGAGATTCAAAAGATCTCAATTTTAATGTGTCTAAATTCTTTCTACCATTCTTCAGTTCAGATATTGTCGTGTTAGATAAATTCACTTCTTGACATACATCTTTGACTTTTACAACTTTGAGATAGGCTTTAATCAATACTTTCTGCTCAGCGAAAATATCTTTGCCGACCAAGTTCGCTCGCTTCATTTCTTTCACTCCACCTGTTCTACTAAATATTTTCTTTTGTAATACGATCAATTTTTTCTTGAAGTTTTTGAATGATCTCTTCTTGATCTTTCATTTGCGTTTTCGATGTTTCAATTTCTTGCTGGTAACCATTAATCTTATTTTCAGTGTTTTCCTGATCATCTGCGACTTGATAAGGCAACTGATCTTTTAGTTTCTTCACTAATTCTTCATTCAAATCTATGGTTGCTTGGAAAGATTCAATTTGTTTTTGTGCTACTTTTTGTTCTTTCTTGTATCCTTTCACTTTGTAATTGATCGCATGTTGTTCATAATCTTTGTCTTTCACTTGATCTTTGACCTTATCTTCGTGAATATAAAAAATCAGATCTTGCGGTTCTTGCATATCCACCTTTGGATCGATTTTTTCAGGAATAATGGTTAATCGCATAGCAATATATTCTTCTGGTACATGCGATAGCTTCACTGCAAAATAATCATCAGAAACTTTGATCACTTCGGCTTTTATTGCTTGATAATCCCCTTTAGCTGTCTTTACTTCTACGCGATAATTAAGATTAGCCAGTTCTTTTAATAAGCTTTGATCTTCATCGTCGATCGCAAATTCAAAAACTAATTGCTGATTTGCTCCTTTTTCTTTTGAAACCATCGTCAGTTCCTTCGTGTTTAAGAATGCGTTCGTGCTTACCTCATCTGGTATGTCTACCTTCTTGTGCGTATAAATCGGACTAGCAAGAATTAAAAAGCCGAGAATCATAAAGATTACCAGCCATCTAAGATAACTTTTTCGTTTTTTGAAACGTTGTCTTGCTCCTTTTCTCTTACTCATTTTCTTCCTCCTAACGAGTGAAATAACTAAAGTCTGTGACTTTCCATTGACCATCTACTTGTTTTTCAGTGACAGTTAATCCACCTTTTATTTTTTGCGGTTTGACATCTTTGAATTGAGGATTGCCGATTGTATAATCAACAAATACGACAAAATTTTGTTCCTCTTTTACACTGCTTGTTTGAGCGTAAGTTTGCACGTCACCTAATGTAAAGGAGTAACTTCCGTAATCATCATGTTGGTGATCATCGTCTGCAGGACTTAATTTGTCAATCACTTCTTGGGTTGCTACATCTTTTAGTTTTTCCGTTAATTCATTTCTGCTTAATGATTTATCAATGGCCAATTTACCGAACTCTTCTGCCGTCTTACTTTGTGATTCAGTTACTTCTTCTTTTGCTTTTGTGCCATCTTGTTGCTTCAGCTGATCGATTTCTTGGTTTTTCTCATTAATAGTTTGATTTAACTTGTCGATCTTTGCCTGCGCTGAAGAGGAATTTTTTTTGAGCTTCTCAGAGGCGTTTTTAGCCACTTCTTCAATTTTATAGGTATTTGTATTTGTCGCTTGTTCCTCTTTCAGCTGCCAAAACAACGCGATATTGCCGATTAAACTAACGCTAATTGCAGCTGTTAAGACGATTTTTAAAGTTTTATTTTCCATATTTTTTCTCCTGATCTATTTTTTGCTGCTATTCAAAAATGGTAATGGATCGATCCATGTACCATCATCTGTGAATGCGTGTCCTTGTGCTTGACGCCAATCCATTCGAGTGAAGCCTAAATGCAAGTGTGCTGTATCTCGTATCCCGATTACTTGACCAACTTTCACTTGATCGCCTACTTTCACACGAGAATTTCCTGTACTATTCGCAAATTCTTGATACACCATATTCAATCCATCGTAATTGATCACGATCACACATGCGCCTAAACCTGAAATACCAGGATTTCCAACGTACACGACTTTTCCACCATGAACCGCATGAATCTCACTTCCTGGATGATCAACTGAACCAAAGTCTAATCCATCATGGAAGCCATTCGGACGGAATTCACCGCCTGGATTCGTTCCAAATAATTGACCACCGCTGAAGGAACTTTTATCTAAACTGCTGCCAGGGAATGGATTCGTCCATTCACCAGTAATTGTGCCATTATCATTACCACCTTCACCCCAATGTTTCATCGCGAATTCATCATATTCGGTTAATTTATTAGAAGTGATAATTGACATACAACCTGTATAATACGGACTATCTTCAGTAATTCCTGCAGCGGCATAACCACCTCGTCCTAAGATCAATAAGCTTGCGCCAGGGCTTTTATTTCCTACACATGCATTAAAATTTGATTGTGTGGCTACCATAAAGCCGTAATAGGAGAATGCAGCTTTTGAGTTGGGAAACTTCATATACCAGCCACCTTCAATGCCACCAATTCCTCGTGCAGTTCCTTTAGGAAACAGACAACCATCAAACCAAGTAATCCCAAAATAGTTGAGATCATTTCTTGCGGACGCCGATGTACCAAACGCTGATTCATAACCGTATTGCGAAAGGATCACACTTGGTAATAATTTATATTTCACTGCTGCACCTACAGCATATTGCGCAATCTCATCAGAAAAAGGGCCTCTTCCTTTGATTTCTTTATAAATGGGTAATCCTTCCGAATATTCTCCTGTAAAAGCGTCGCCACCACTACTTGAATCTGAATCCGAATTATCAATCGAACCCGCCGCAAGTATTAGAAAAAGGGTCACGAACACAGTAATCAAAATAGTAATCAAACCTGCAGAAGTACCAAACAACCACAAAAATAAGCGTCGCTTTGCACGACGCTTAACATACTGCTTGATTAAACTTTCATTTTGGTTTTCCATTATTTTCCTCCATCAAACAATTTTAATTGACGTTTGTTCGGACTAAAATGAACACGTATGGTTTCTTTTGAGCCAAAATTGATCACAGCGTCTCCTTGATTTTGTTGAGGAATGGATTCTAATTCTGAGTTTGTCATTGATTTACCAACTAATCCTTCTATATGACGTAAAATAGATTCATCCATACGCATAAAGATCTTCGTAGAAGAAAATTCAAAGACTTTCTTCAGTTTCGAGAAGTTATCAGAAGACATATTTTCTGGCACCATTTCTTGTGGGGATTGTGTCGCTAAAACAGTCATTGCTTCTACTTTACGCATTTCTCGTTGGAAGTTTGTGACATAATTTACCGTTTCAATGAAATCTGGATTAATCGCATTATGGCACTCATCAATCATCGCCAAGAAGCGTTTGAAATCTTGTTCTTCCATTTGTTTTTCTTTAATTAAACGTCGTTGTCTTCTTCCTTGAATCAATGCCTGATTCCAAATCAACGTCATCGCCATGTACATTTGACATTGTTGCACCCCACGATCCAATCCAGTGATTGAATCAATATCAAAAAAGACCAACTGTTGTTGGTCAAGGTGTCGAATTGTACTATGCCCATCAAAAATCATGCCATACGTCTCACATAAGGATTCTACGATGGATTCCATTTCTTCTTTTCGATTCTTTTTCTCTTGGGAAGCACCTGGTAATTCCAGTTGTCCTAAGAAGTCTAAAAATTCTTTGAATGTCGGATAAGCTTCTGGATCTTTCCCTGTGACTTGCGTATCAGTATTTGAACGCGAGTTTGAGGAAGTAAAGCCGCGTGGTACTGTTCCATACTCTTCATAAAAACGATTTAAATAGGTCTTAAATTCTGCTTTCATCGTTCCTTTTAGCTGAGGACTCACTAACTGTACCTGATAGACCACTTTGTCTAAGTGTGTTTGATAGGACGCTGCTTCATTGATCTTCAAATCTTTGACTGATCCATCGTCATATAAACTGGATGCTTCATCATACGTCCGTGTGGCAAATATTTCTAAAGGATTGATCATCCCGTCAGATCCGTCTAAGCGCACCATAATACCGTTATATTCCTTTAAGAAAGGAATAAAGTCTTTTCCCTTTTCAAAGCCCCAAATAAAGTCTCCTGCAGCTAAATGGGCTTCCGCGATCATTTTAAGAACGGTCGATTTACCAGCTCCCATCATTCCTAGAAGCAAGGTATTAGTAGACAACCGTACACTATTTTTATACGTCGCATTCCAGACAAATGGGCCGCCTGTCATGGTTTCCCCATATTGTGTACCTCCTGGATCTTTTAGCGTTTGGTGGTGGAACGGGAAACCTCCGCCAATGTTTAACGATGGTAGTGATTGCCCTTTGATATTTCCGAACCATTCAGCTTGTTCATCGAACATGGTAAACATCGATTGCCAATCTCGTTTGGTTTTATGCAGATAGGTCACCGCACGATAATCCATCCCTTTGAGATTTTCAATCAGTTCCTGCGCTCGTTCATCTACTTCTTGAATCGTGTTTCCGTAAACATGTACTCTCACTTTGACTTGTTTAGAAATTTCACCATTAGAAGTCAATTTTCGGGCATATTCCGCTAGTTCCAGGTATTCTTCTGCGCTTTTATTTCGGTCAGTCGCTTTTCGTTCGTTATCTGATCGATCATTTAATTCATCTAAGGCACGATTGATTTGATCAATCACTTTTTGCTTTTCATCTGTGCTAACATCGAGTGTGGCCACTGTATGAGGATTGTTCATGAGATTGGCCAACCAAAAAAGCGTTGGATTTTTTGTGTAGTGATAAACTGTCACACACCGTGAATAACCATTTCCATAGGTCACATACTCTTCATCGAAATTTAATCCACCTTGTGGCATCACTTGTTTTAAAAAATCTAAATCATACCCTTTGGATTTTGAAATTTCGATTTCCCGATTTCCTAGTTGCTTTAATGGATCAAGTACTTTTTGATCATTTTGTGGTGAAAAAGCTGTTTTAATCGCTTCTAACATGTACAGTCACCTCTTCTTGTTTGATTCTTTACTTGGTGAAAAGATTGCCCTTTTCCCAACTTACTCAGGCTTAAAGTGTGAGGAAATTTTCTAGTGGTCTCTTCCTTCGGAACATCTTTTTCTAACCATATCAACAGATATTTCATTCTCTCTTCTCCATTCCTACTCATCATTCATATTATTCATTCGATAAAGAATCTTGATCAATTCTTTTTTGTAGAGTGGTTTTAACCCTAAAATGCCACTAGATCGCATTAACTGACGGTTTCTGGTTTGTAAATCCTTGATTGTCTTTCCTTCAATGATGAAAAAGAAGCTTAAGTCAGGACGTTCTTGTTCTGCTCGTTTCAATTCCTGGATTTCCTCTACTAATTTCTTTTCATATTTTCTTAATCGCTGTAGATTTCTTCCTAAGGATTGTTCCATACGATTTTTATCTAATAACTGCCGCTTTTGCACGATTTGTTCCGTTAGATCCGTCTCTGTGGTCAAATTAACTAACTTAATTGTTGGCACATACGTACGCATGACGGTGGTCAACTGATTCATTCGTTCTAGTTTCTCTTGTTCATTTAATCCTTCCACGTCTGTAGAAACTACACGATAATAACGTTGAAAATGATCTTCTTTAGTAACTAAGACTCCCTCTTCTGTACAGGATTTATAAGGAAATAAATCCAAGATAGATCGTTCTTCTGGTTTTCCAAACTGAAAAATGGATTTCTTATCAACTGAATTTTGTCCTTTGACTCGCATTTATTCATCCTCCTTATACGTGCCATGATAATTTCGGTTAGGATCTAACGCATGATAGTGGTTCTTATCCGTAAAGAAAATAGATTCGATAATCGCAAAAATCTGGCGTTGACCAGGGTTATTATAGGGGCGCCAAACAATCACTAAAGCTATCGCAATCCATAAGCCATAATTCAAGAGTGCAAAAAAGAGTGGTAAGTGGACAAGATTATTGACTATTTTCGCCCAAAAAAAGCAACCACCAAGCGTTAATAGATCTAAAAAGAAAAATGCGAAAAACTTCCATTCCCCACTAAATCTTGGAGGATTTTTCATGTTAATATATTTATCCATAAATGATTTCCCCTTTTCATACATAGAAAAAAGGCCTAACTCGTAGGCCTTTTATGATTTGATATCCTTCAATAATTGTTCTTTCAATTCATTGTTCCTGTTTTTAGTTTCTCTTGTTACATTTATTTTTGTTGGTGCAGTAAATGCCACATTTGCTGGTTTGTAACCTGTGTGAACTTTTTGAATAGGTTCTGGTGCAGCTTCTCTTGTCACAACATTTTGAACGGACGCATTCCCTGTCTCACCACTTTCAGATAAATTGTAAGAAACAGTTGTCAGATTTCCATTTTCAGGCAAACGACTTGGTTTCATTTGAACAGTACCTGCAGTTGATTGGTGAACAAAGCTTTGATCATTCTCCTTGAATTGATTCAAACGACTATCTTTCATTGGTAAATTTTGTGTCTTAGGCAAACCAATTTTCGTTGATTTTTCAGTTCCAACTTCGATTCCATTATCATTTGGCAGATCGATGGAATCCTCATCCGTTTGTACTTCTTGATTTCGTTTTGGTAAATCTGAAATGCGCTTTTCATTCTCAGAATTAATGTTAGATTTATAACGATATTGTTCTGGATCTGTTTTTGGTAATTGACCATTTTGTTCTTCTTCTGAATTTTCGTTAGAATGCAACCCATCTTGGTGATCTTTGGCTGAAGGAATCGCTGCACCTTCTTGATTTTCTTTTTCGGTTGTTGTATTAACTTTTACTGCTGCATTGACTTGTCCTTCACCATACGCACCTTTTAGTCCTTCTTTGACTTCTGAAGCTTTTTCTTTTTGTTTTTCTAGTGCTTCGGATGGATTCTTCACAGCTTCAGCCAATTCTTTAGCTCTCGTGCCGTCTAATTTCTCTTCTAAGGTGTCTTTGGCTTTTTCTGTAAGATCTTCAGCTGTTCCTTTTAACCCACGTTCATTGACGTAACCAAGACCTTCTGCGGCTTTAGAAACACCATTTTTCGCTTTCCCGAACATTTCGGAAACTGTTTTCTTACTATTAGGTACAGTTGTAGCTTTATCGTCTGATTGTTCTTCCCCGTTATCAGGGGTAACATCTTTTCGATTGCCAAATCCATTTTTACGAATATCATTTAAATTGCTTAAACCACTCTTACCAGCACTTGCAAGGTTTTTAGCCCCACTACCCACATTTTTCGCAATATTTCCTAAGGCAAACATGCTAAGAAGAGAATTGCTGCCGTTTTTCAGACTTGTATCAACACCGAAAATCTTCGTAACAGATTGAGATCCTTTGAATAGCGCAATGGTTAGTACAATTAAAGCGACAACATACAAAAATCCGTTGATCTTGCCTGCTGCGTGCAAATCACCGATACCTGACAGCATTAATGTATAGATTCGTAATTCTAAAATCGTAAACGCCAATAACAAGAAGGATTGAGAAATATCTTCTATAGCACTTTTCATCCGTTGTCCTGTCTCAAAGTCCGTTGACGCGGCAATTACTAAATAGAATTTTTTAAATACCAGCTCAATAATGCAAGTTACAATCGTAAACAAGATAAATAAATAGGCAACCGACAAAGAAGATTCACCAGCTAAAATAATCCCTGGACTACTAATGTATCGGCGATAGCCTGAAGTATACACATATTTTGCTAACCCCTCATCACTAATCTCTACAGGGATTTCTTTTCCATTATCATCCAGTTCCAGTCGGTATTGTAACGCTCTTAGCCGATCCTTTTGTATATCTGATAGACCACTCTTATCTTCATCCGCCATCTTAGCGGCTTCCTTAGGAATAATCACTGAATTAATATTTGCTGTCTTAAAGTTTTTCGCCGTGAGAGCATTTCTTTTATCTGTTGGTAGGGATTCTACTTTATTCGGATCAGTTTCTAGTAGCGTACTCACATCGATCACATTATTTTGAATAATTTGAAAAGCAGGTGATCCAGTTTTATCTGCTTTATTTGCTGCAGTCACGTCTCCGTAAAAGTTTTTACTAATATTTAGCCCTTCATCGATTAAAGAACTACCACCAAAAATCAAAATCATGGCCATAAATAGATTAACCAAGATATTTTTGATTTTTGGTGGATGTTTACTCATAAAAAATTTTAAGCCTAAATAAATTAATGTGACGACACAAAAAAGAGCCAATACCTTGCTAATCAAACTTTGAAACAGTTCATTAACACCAGCAGCGTTCAATAAGTCTTTTAAATCAAAGCTTTGATAAATTGTTTTTTCTAGTAAAGTATTGAGCTTATATAACCCTTTAATCAAACCCCATAAAAAAGTATTACAAATCCAACTGAATACATCTTGATACTGCAGATAATTACCATAATCTTGTAAGACTTTCGTTACGGTTTTGGGATCTGCATCCCCATCCCCAAATAAGCCTGACCACCAGTCGGCAATGCCGGAAAATATTCCTCCAATGATCATTCTTTCACCGCCTTTTCAGCTTCTAGCAAAAGTCGTTTCCTTATAACCTCTGTAATTTCTTCATTTTGATGCAATTTTTCAAGGTATTCTTGCAAACGATCTATTTGCTTCTCTTCATAAAATTGAATAAGTAACTTTTGTGCCGTTGAGTTGTCTAAAGATTGAACGATTTTAATAAAAATGTTTTCTTTAGCTTCCTCTTCTATTTGATCGTGCATATTGTGATAAAGTCGACGTGCATAGATATCAGGTAGAAAATAATCGTAATCAATTTGTAAAGCCTTAAGATCCAAGTCCGCATGTGTACAATGTATGTCTATATCATTGATATCCCACGATGGATTGAAATCTTCAATATATTGATAAGCATAAGGAAGATTCGTTTCCCCATGATTAAAAATAGGATACGGCCGTATTTTATGACCCTTCAAATCTTGTCGTTTTAAAGGAGCGAGTACAATCGTTTCACCTTCTAAAAAAGTAGAAATTCTTTCAGGAGTTAAGATACGATCTGAATCAACATTGCGATTGATATGAGTATTCATACCTAATGAATTGGTGGTACTGTTCTCTTGTTCAACCGTCTTATTCCCCACTTTTTTGGAAAATTCTTCGATGGTATTATCGTCTGTCGACATAATATAAATATGTGTCTGACAATTTTCTTTGATAATCGCTGCGTTTTGTTCCCCATACTTCGCATAAAGTTGCTGATAGGATTGAATAAACAGATCCCACAACATGTTTCTACCAGCTGTGACTGTCATGATTCCTTCCATATTATCCATTGGTGGCATATTCCCAAATTCATCTAAAATAAAATGAATCCTACGGTGACATTTATCTCCTTTAGTCTTAACACATTGCGTAGATAATTCTTTATACAACTGACTAAGAAAAATACTAACAATGATATGGTTAGATGGATCATAATCAGGTGTGAGCATAAAAATAGCCATTGGTTTATCGGTATAGTGCATCCGAATAGACTCTACTAATAAGTTACTTTTATCCTCATCTAATGTTAGAACAGCTTCTTTTTCTAATTCTGGTAAATGGGTTTCTCCTCGTTTTTTTCGATAAACGATATTTCCCTCTTCGTCTTTCAATACTCTTTGAGAAAACTCATACCAAGCAACATATTCTTTTCCTTGATGATCGTATTTTAAGCAAACATGATCTCCCTGCTCTAAATGACAATCAAAGTTGATTTCACAAAAACCTCTATAACCTACTTTGACACGTTCCTCATGAAATTTTTTTCCTTGATGATAAAACTCTACAACAATTCGCTGATTTAACAGACTCTCGTGTAGTTTGAGATCCAAATACTTCGGAAAACCAATGGACTTATAATCAATGGTTGATTGAGAAGTCATTTTCGCAATTTTCGTTAGGGTAAATGGATTCAATCCTGTGATTGCCGTCGATAAAATATTCCCTTTTGCTTTATCAGAACCAATTTTTGTTGCCCCATATTGTTTTTTTGCTATGTTTCCAGGTGGTAACTGATTCATGAATTCATCTAAGGCATTGAGTTGTTTGTAATCATTCTCAGGATCTTGATAATTAAAACCGCCAATTTCAGAAAGAAGCTCAACAAGATTATTGGGTGTTAATTTGGAGTAATCCCCTGTTTGATCGGCTTGTTCTAACAACGCAAAAATAAGCGCATTTACAGCTTTCTGCGCATTTTCGTTAAAGTATTTGTTGTCTGAAGCATTGGCATCATAATAAATCGTATTCGTAAAAGTATTGGTTAACTGCGTTGCAGTATCTATGTCTCCTCGCTTCCAGTATTTCACGATGAGTGCCAATGGATTATCACTCATTGATTGCAGTGGATCGGTGATATTAAATGCATACACATCATACCCTCTAGCTTCTAGTTCATCTTTACTAGCAACATATAATTCTGTTTTTGGATCATTAACAACCATTGAACTTTGTCTTTCTGCACGAGACAAATTGTCAATGGTTGCTAAAACTTCTATCTGTCCTTTCCCTGAACGGGAAGTACCAACAATACAAGTATTTACTGTATCCGTCTGAATATACCAGTACTTTTTATAATGAGTAATTGGTATTCCGCCATAACCAGGAAAACCTCCCTTTGATTCTGGTATTTGCGGATAAATTTGTTGGATTTCCTTTAACGTTTTTAATCGGTTATCTCCTTTTTGCCCATCTGCTAGAGGACGAAACCACATGTCCATTTTCAATCCCATAAGTATAGCTGGAACAACACAAATCGTAGAAACAACTAAACGTGTGCCTAAACTTGTTGTTGGGGTCAAAGGATTCCAAAAACCAGTTGAATCAAAATGGAATAACTGCGGCATTTCTTGTAACTGAAAAATATTCACTCCTTGTAAACTTCCTGGAATAATCTCAAATCGATGAAATGCTTCTGGTATTCTTGTAACAACATAGTTTAAAGGAAGATAAGCTAATCCACTATAAAAAATCTTTTGAGAAATACGTTTGTCATGTTTTTCTGGTAGCTCTTCTCCTGAAGGAGTATAGCGATAGAAATGAGAAAGATACCTATTCTTTTCTAAATTGAATCGTTTGTCTTTTCGTCTCGTTGTTTCTCTAACACGCATTATTTCACCTCATTTGATTCTGAACTTTCGGAAGTGTTTGATTGTACAGTTGAATCGCTTGATCCTTCTTTAGCCTTACTAGGATCACTCTCTTTGCTATTTTCCATACTTGACTCTGTTGTTGACTGATTGGTACGATTCAATAATTCTTCCAATTGTTGTTCATACTCTTTTCTTGCTTGTTCTTGGGCTTGTTCTTGGGCTTGTTCTTGGGCTTCTTCCTTGATTGACGCCGTTGTGGCTACAGAATCAGCCTGTGAAGATTGATTGATATGATTAAAAGCAAATACTGTCCCTCCACCTAGAAGTAAGCTTAAACTTGCAATACATCCCACCATCCATCCGTTAAAGGAACGCTGTGGTGAAGGAGTTAGATTTGTTTGGTTGTTCATTGGGGTTTGAACAGCAGCTACTGAAGGCGTTGGTTGAGGTTGTGCTAGATAATTTAACTGAGCTTGTCGCAATGTATCCATTTGTTCTTGACGTTCCTTACGAGCAGCTGCTTCTTTTTCCTTTTCTTGGTTTAACCGTTGTTTTTCTATTGCCATTTGTTGTTCCGCAAGATCCTGTTCACGTTTTTTTAGTTCTAATTGTTCGCGCTCTTTTTCTTTTTGCCGTTGTTTTTCTTCTTGTTCTTTCAATTCTTGTTGTTGAATTTCATACTCTTTTTTCCATTTTGGAATTTGTACTTGTAATTCTTGCTGGACCTATTCGTGTTTTTCCATAAGAACTTCAGTCGTTGTTTGATATAGCTTATTCAGTTGTTCATTTAATTCTTTGCTAATCTTTAGCTTATCTGTACGCAAACCTCGGTAAAATTCTTCTTTTCGTTCTTTAATACGTTCTTTTAACAAGTTTTCTTTTTCTTTCGATAACGCTTCTTGATTCGTCTGAGTAAAATTATTGATCTTTGCTACACACAAGGAATACGCATTGTCGCGTTTCTTTTCGTATCGCTCTTTAATTTTTTGTACTTCTTCTTCAATCACTCGCTGTTCTTCTTTATTTAGTTCCTCTTTTGCTTTCTCCCAATTAGACGACTGTTCCGTCGCATACTCATTAATTTCTTGATCTGTTTCTTGTTGACGTTCTTCAAAGGTGGCTAATAAATCTTCTTGTGCAAGCTCATGCCAATTTGTTGATTGGACAGACTCTAACTGTTCTAAAAGTGTGCCTTTACCCTGTGAGATTAATTCTTCTTTACTCTCTAAAAATGCTTGATAGGTTTGGGGTAATTGATATTTCGAATAAAGCTCATTTAAAAATAATTTGTTTTTTTCTTTCATCCATTCATGCTCTGGCGGATATTGATCCAAAATATAATCAAATACAGTTGCCTTTTGTATCTCTATTTCGTTTTTTTCTACTTCTTCACTGATAAGTGGTTCAATATATTCCTGAGAATCCCCTTCAGTCCATGTTGACTCTTCATTAGCTTCAACTGGATCAACTTCTACTTCGGCCGTCTCTTCATCCTCCATTGTTTCTTCAAAGGGATCTACCTCCAATTGACCCATCACATCGTTCTCTTCCTCAAATATCGATTTCTGAGTCGGAATATCAGCTTGTTCGTCAACATAGACTGTCTCTTTTTCTTTTGACTCCTTCTTTGGAAATATTGGTCGTTCCCATGGTACTTCTTCATTTACTTCGACTTCACTCCCTTGATTCACTTTTCTTTGGTCGCTCTCTAACTCTTCTTCTAAAACTTGTAAAAGTGGATTTGAGTCAATATCTTGGACACATTTTAGTAGAGACGGTTAAGCCATTTTTTCTTTTGCTAATTCTTCAAATTCCTGTGGGGTTAGATAGTGAATCGAGCTATGGATTCGATTTCGGTTATAAAATCCTTCAATGTAGCTAAATAGCGCTCGATTTGCTTCTTCAAAATCTGAGTAGCTAGTCGTGTAGACTTCTTCTTTTTTCAATGAGGCATGGAAAGATTCGATTCCAGCATTATCATAAGGTGTTCCTTTTCTACTATAAGAATGCCTTATTTTGTTGGTTTTAAGCCATTGTTCCACTTCTCTTGCTGTGTATTGGCTGCCCAAGTCAGTGTGTAGAATCATTCCTTCTGGAATGTGATAATGTATTTTTGCTTTATTCAATGTTTGAATGACACAATCCACAGTCATTCGTTTTGAAAATGTATAACTAATAATTTTTTTCGTGTGTAAATCCATGATTGAAGATAAGTAACACCAACCATTTTTCTTAGTAGGAATGTACGTAATGTCAGCTGCCCATTTCTCACAGATCGTTTCAGTAGAAAAGTCCTGATTTAAGAGATTCTCTTTTGAAATGATCGGTTTATTAGACCTTTGAGGTCTATATTTTTTAACTACAATCGACCTTAAATTTAATTGTTTCATTAGCTTTTGGACATGTTTAAGAGATACTGAAATCCCTTCTTTTAATAAAACTTGATGGATCTTTGTGGCACCATAGCGTTGTTTATTCGTAAAAAAATTGTTGAAATCTTCTTTTTCAACTTATTATTTCTGATTTCTGTAGCTGTCAACGGTTTATTCTTATAAAAATAATAGACACTTCTAGGGATTTCTAATAACCGACACAACAAAGAAACAGTGTAATCCTTACACCATTTTTCAATAAATTGAACAAGCGAATTTAGGTTTTCCGAGAGAATATGGCTGCGGCTTTTTTTAAGATTTCAAGTTCCTCATTTAAACGAGCATTTTCTTTTCTCAGTTCAGCTACTTCTTTTCCAGTCAGTCCTGTGGACTGATCAGGTAAATATAAATTCTTCCATTTGTAAATCGTTGCTTCAGATAAGCCATATTCTTTCGCTAACCCTCGAACAGAACGTCCAGTTTGATTCAGTTCAACAATCATTTGTTTAAAATTTTCTTCATATCGGGTCATAAAAATTCATCCTCTCGTAGATAAGTTTAATTTATTCTTGTCTCTACGAAAAGCTGTCTAAGATTTGATACTAACACCAAAGTTTTTCGTTTCGATAAGACTCTTCCACACTCATAGTTTCATCCGTTTCTTTAAACACATCAAGGCGGATTAAATTCATCAATGTAGGATAGAAACCTTCTGAAATTTGATAATCCAGTGGGCCAAAAACGTATTCTGTACCAGCTTTCTCTATTTTTCCTTCTGTGTCATGTAACGTGAGAGTCAACTTAACAGAAGATCGACTTTCGTGTTCCAGTACTTTCCCTAACACATGTAGCTGTTCTTCCGTTTCAATGACAGAATATTTAATTGTTTTCGGTAAAAAAGAAGTACGCTTTCCTACTTCCTTCGTTGCTTTTTTTATTAACTCTTTATCTGTTTTGGTATTGCCTGCAATCGTAAAGTGCATGAGTATTCTCCTTTCATAAAAAAGGAGTAAAAAGTATCGACTACTTCTTACTCCTACTTTTTTACTTTCTTATAATCCTTGAGGTGTTTGTCCAAACAATCCAAATAACGAAACCACAATAGAAGCTGCTGCTAAAATAACTCCTACCCCCATCAATACATAGCCTACGTGCATCTTCCCATTTTCAGCTCCTCTTCGTCCAAATAGGAAGAAAAGACCCCCAATAACAATGGAAGCAACGGCCGCAGCAGCAGCAAAAATCATCAGATTGTTTTTTAAACTAGTTGCGGCAGTTTGTAATGCTCTAAAAATATCAACCGCAGCTACTACTTTCGGTTGTGTTAAAAAATTCATTGTAATTGATTCAAACATAAAATTGTTCGCTCCTTTTAGTGTTTAATAATTTCATCGAAAACAAGCTTTTCACGTTCACGTTGATAGATATATCCTTCTAAGTCCTTGTCTTTTCCCCGTAATAGGTCAAATTGTGCTTTTTCAAGGACTTCTTGTTTCCACTGTGTTTCAGATACACCGCGGCGTTCTAAGATTTTAGACGCGGCTTTTTCAAATGGCGTTTTAGCTTTTGCCACTGTGATTCCTCCTTCAGGACAAATAAAAAGACTAGCAATCACTCGCTAGTCTTTTGTAACTTATATTTATTGGATTGTGATCCATCGTGAATCAATTTCTCTTTCGTTCGCTTTTCATCCTTGCTAGATCCAAGAAAAATTATTTTTTTTACGCCATTCTTCTCATAGGGAACAACAATAAGTAAAGAATCAGATTTGTTTATAAATTCCCTAACACCAGCTGAATCTACTATTTTGTATCTTTCTAAACCTTTATAGTCTTTTTGCCTCTTGACTGTTATTTGTACAGGATCTGGATGCCATACACTCTCAGAGTATTCCCAGGTAGTCTCGTCTATAATTTTCAAATTATAAACAAGACCACCTACTTCTTCTTTCCACATAGTTCCTGATTTCAATACGCCATTATCTTGATTAGTTTGTTTATTTTTTTCATTACTACATCCGACTAAAATAACAATCATGGCAATCAAGGAAGTAACTACTATTATTAACTTTTTCATTTTATTCATTCTTTCGTTTTTTTATTTTAAATGTATCTCAGAACCGCATAACTAAAAGTTGCTAACACAAGTAATAGTAAGCTGACCGCTGAAATCGTTACTAAATGTGTAGAACCTGTTTTAGGAACAATGACCTGTGGCAAGTTAGGATCAACCCCAATTGTCACAACATTTGTTTTATTAGAAACATTATCTACTGCTACTACGGCTTGGTTATCAATATTTTTTTCTGATTGTAATGGAGTTTTAGCTGTAAATATCAGCTGAATTTCTCGTCCATCTAAAAGATTGTTACTTAAGAAGTCAGCGGAAGCTTCCCACTTCAGCGTTCTTGAATTGCTATCATAGGTTAGTGTGCCTTCAGAAGTAATATCTTTTCCTTTACTCTTATCTATTACTTGCGCAGAACCTTCTTTATATGTCAAACGAGCTTCAATTGGATCTTGAATACTAAATTGTTTGTAGTGATCTGACGCAGCGTCTACGCCTTTTGTGTGCCATTTTTGTGTGACTAGATATTGTACTTCAGATCCTGCGTTTAAAGGAGCTGTCGGCGTACCCTTCTTACCGTCATTTCGTCCGTTTACATCTTTTCCATTTTGTTGTACTTCTTTCACTGGAATTTTAGGGAAATAAACGGTAATGATATTTGTATCCTTTTCTACTTTATTAATGATCGACGTTCCCTGATTTTTGGCTACACTATTTTGATTGGCCAATTCATTGACTTTTACATTGATCACTAATTCGTAAGTTTCGCCGTTATACTTCATTCGATTTTTTAATGTATCAGCTTTCGCTGCATATTTTACCTGGTGTTTTGTTTTGTCATAGGTCACTTCACCAGATACATCGAATTTTTTATTTGTACCACTTTCAACGTGTGCATCGACGTAATTTACTTCTTTTGGTAAATTATCGATTAACTCAAATCGATCGTAAACCGCTAGTAAATCCACTCCTAATCGATTCACCTTCTGTTTGATTCGATATTGAATCGTGTCTCCTACTTGCAACATTTTATCGTTCACGTTATTTCCATTTTTATCAACCCCTGTTTTTTCAGGTTGATCAGGAACAACACTAAAGATTGTCGCAGAAGATAAAGTAAACCAGGTTTGAACATTAGAAGAACCAATCACAAACGTCGGATTTGCTTCAGATATTTTAAAGGACACAGTACCTTGACCAAACTTCGGATCTCCTAATTTATCATGCAAATTATTGAAATCATTATCCGCTTGTGTCAGCCTAGAGCTTCCTCCTGGGTGGCCACCTACCACGTTCAGATTGTTGTAGAAAGATTTAAATTCTGAAAGAACCGTATCTTTTCTGACATACCAATCTGTCTTATTCATTTTGTCATAGTGGGCATATTCTCCTTTAAGATCCGTGCTTTTTCCTCTTGCAGGGTTCAAAGAGTTAAAACTGATAAATGTATCTCCTGAAAATTGAACGGGGCTACCGTCCTCATATGTGGCTACTAGCTGCACATTCATTTGTGTTGAATGGTAAACAATTCCTGAGAAAAGATTGTCTGAGATCCAAAGTACTGTTCTTTTTTTAGATTTACTCATTGCACCATTCGTATTTTTATAGCCATCGTCTCGAAAATGAGTTTTTGTATAGTTGTTATCTAGTAGATTCCACGGCAACGTATCCGAGTATAAGTGAATATTAGATAGAACTAGCTTGATATTGACTTTTTTCCCGTTATACGTACCGATTTTTCCATAGTCAATATTGACTTTGGTGTTGGTTGTTACGCCTTCTAAAACAAGGTTTGTTTCACCGTATTCTTTTTGGAAAGAAGGATAGCGTATATTTTTGTTTCCCTCCACTAATCCTACGTAGTCGTCTGTAAAACCACCTTTGTTGGCATCAACATGATATTTGTAAACTTTTGACGCTCCGTTTACAGTAATATTTGTTTTTGCATTAGGAACATCTTTTGGAATAATAAAATTATTCTTTACGTTCTGGATTGGATTTGACGGATCGACAATAACTTTTTCAGCAAAGACATTGGCTGTTTTTAACCCAAACAATGTACCTAACATCATCATTATGGGAAAAACATATTTTAACCGTCTTGTCCACGAGTGTTTAAAATTCATCCCTTCATCCCCTCTTTTTTATAAATGACTAGTGAAATTCCGACAATAACGATCAAATTGATCGTAGTAAATAATGGATTCCTAATGAGCTTTTCCATAATATCTAGCGGCATGGAAGCAGCTGGTATGTTTAAAATCCTCATTAGGTATAGTTGGTAGCTTGGCAAAATAGATAGTTTAGAAAATAATAAACCGCAGTACAAAAAGACTGCGGTTAAACAAGAAAGATTGAATAATAATAATTTGATCAGTTTCATTTTATTTCTTCCTTAATCTCTAGAAAACAAGTGAGTAACAAAATACCAACAATTCTCAAAGAAGTTTTTCTTTACGCCAGTAGAAACGATTTTTTTTACTTCTTCTTTAGGTTGCGAAGCTTCTGATTTAGGATAGATCCACACATCCTTTAAGAATTCACCGTTTTTATCAGAAACAGGTGTTAATAGCAAAATATCCTCGCTATTAGAAATGTTTTCAGGACTTGATTCATTGACAATATAATAAGCTTGTTTCTGATTTGCCTGTACTTCTACCGAGAATTCAAAGACACCTGTTTGTTGATCAATTGTCTTTGTTTCTCCATTAGAAACTAGCTTCAATTGATCACTGGATAGTTTTTTCACTCGATCTTTTAATTGGGATTCAATTTGGTCAGTAGTGAGATCCTTAACATCCATCTTTTGTAAAATGTCCGATACATCATAAACAGAAAACTTCGCGCCATTTACTCCTTCTTGTTTTTCATGCCCCTGGTTGTCTAATTGTTCTGAAGAAATAATCTTTTGAACGTGAATGGTCTGTTTGACTATTTGATCGTCTTCAGCAATTTTAGGTTCTTCTGAAGAATCAACTGTTGACGAATCGACGGTTTCATCGCTGCTTTGAATCGTGCTGCTATCTGACGTTTGGATTGTTTGTTCTGTGCTATCCGTGCTTTCTTGTCTGTCTGCAAACGTCAACTGTGTGTAGGCAGTGAAAGAAAAAAGAGCGGCTGCACAAACAAATAGCCATTTTCTATTTCTCATGTTGGTTACCCTCCTTTATTTTTTCTTTTTATAAACAAATAGCGAACCAATGATCATGACTGAAAGAAAAACAGTACTTCCTAAAAGCCATGTCCAAGATAATTTTTGTTTCTTATTTTCTTCATCTTTTAATTCTGATTTTGTAAAGGTTACTCGCTTCCCATACACTAGAAAACGGTGTGTGTTGATCCCCTTAGGCGTACATGTCATTAGCGTTACTCGATCTTCATTGGGATTTGGTTCTAAGTAAGTGACAAAGTTTCTTTGTAGTTCGTCTTTTTGCACTTCCTCAATCCGATCGATTTGATAAGCGTGCTGCTCACCATCAACTTTGATATAAAACTTTTCTCCCTTTTTTACTGAAGGTAAATCATCAAAAAGATTATCTTTATAAAGTCCACTATGACCTGCGGTTAAAGGATTTTTACCGTTTCCTCCTGTAATATCACCAGTTCCTTCCGTAATACCTACACCATTTTCTAAAATTTTGTCGGACGTTCCGTCATAAATTGGTAGTTTTAAAGAAATACTTGGAATTGTAAGAATACCAACAGGATCGCCTAACTCAATCTTAGCAACATCCAAAGAAGAATCCGTTTCTGCTGCCGTTCCTGTTCGATCGATTGCGGCAATCTGCTGATTTTGTTGGTATTTCGCCACGCTCGCTTCAGCAGGCATCAAAAGTAAGACACCTACAGCTGAAAGTAACCAGAAAGCAATGATCCATTTACCCATGATTCGCTTTTTCTTAGGCTTCCTGATAATCATTGGTTTTGATCCTTCTAGGCTTTCTTCTTAAAGTAAACAACTGCAGAAAGTGCCCCTGCTCCTAGCAACAAGCAAGAGATTAATACATACGTTTGAAAACCGTTGCTACCGGTCATTGGTACGGAAGCTTTTTGATTGTTTTTGATCGTGATTCGGTTTTCTTCTTTGTATGAATCTTTGCCTACTTTGAAAGAGATCTCTTTCGTTAATTTTTGATAGTTTTCAGGCGCTTTTGTTTCTTCCAGTGAATATTCACCTTCAGTTAAACCAGTGATTTCAAAGTGACCTTCTTTATCTGATTTTAGGATCGCTGCATTTGCTACATCGTCTACCCATACTGCTTCTTTGACACCGTCTTTATCCGTATCAACTAATCCACCATAATATTTTCCTTCTGCGTTTTTAGCAGCAAATTCTGCGCCTTCAAGCGGTGTTGCTTTGATT
The DNA here is from genome assembly GCF_030910025.2 of Enterococcus sp. SB12. Taxonomy (NCBI): domain Bacteria; kingdom Bacillati; phylum Bacillota; class Bacilli; order Lactobacillales; family Enterococcaceae; genus Enterococcus; species Enterococcus sp. SB12. The sequence goes on from NZ_CP175676.1 coordinate 159,142, forward strand.
CCTGTTCCAAATAGTCCGCTATCGACTTTTAAGAATTTTGCACCATAAGTCACAACGTCAGCTTTCGTTTTTTCGTGGTGTTCTTTTTGATTAAATGGATTGTTGTTATAAACGAAATCCACGCTATTTGTTAATGGATTGGCAACAGCTGCGCTGTCGTTTACATACATGTTATAAGTCATTTGAAGATCTTGTCCGTGTAAACTTGCTACAGTATCACTTACTTGGCCATTATTCACGATAAAATCGATCACAAAGCCATTTTCTGAATTTTGGATTTTATAATCTGTATTTTCTTTTAATACCACAGATCCATCTTTATTTGTTACTTTGATATTTGCTTTAGCAGCGACATAAGAAAGTCCTTGTCCTGCTGTATCCCCCCATTTAAATACACTGTAAGGAGAAGTTTCGCTTTTCACTCCGTTTACTGTGATACCGTCTGCTCCGCCTGCAATGTCTGTTGGGATATGAATCGTTCCTTGATAATTTACTGCGTCACCAATTTGGAAAGAATGTTCTTGTCCTGTTCCATTTGTTACTGTTTTATCGATCACTGGTGCTTTATAGTTTACGTATGAAGCTTTTAAGTCACTTGTCACGCCATCATTCGTAATTTCAAAGGTTAATTTATTGTGCGCATCGTTGCGAGCGTCTGCGCCTAATAAATATTGATCTGCTGTTGGTTCTTTATCTGATCCCACTACAACTTCTGAAGGAACTTCCACAAAATAGTATTTTCCTAACGTCAAATCAGTAGCAGTCAGCTTTCCTTGATCATCCGATACAAGATCTCCTAATTTTGTTCCTTTTCCAGGTTCGCCCTTGTATAACTCAAATTTTGCCCCTTTTAAAGGTGTTTGTTTGCTTTGAGCTTTGCCATCGTCACCAAATTTCGTTAATTCAAAACTCAACTTAGAAACAATATTTTTAGGATATAAGTGAATGTCTTTTAAAAAACCTGAACCTGTATTATCAGTCATTGGCGCAATCACAACCATTGGTTTTGCTTTTTGTGTGACTAATCCAGCAGCGGATTTACTTTCATAAACCACATATACATTCCCTTTGGAATTGACATAGGCTGGTTGATCAGCAAAAGTGATCTCACCATTTTCATCTACAGCTGAAGTAATTTTATTGGTTGCATTCTTGACGTACTCACTGTTAGATCCCTTGTCTTCTACATCTTTAACGATTTCGTCCACTTTCGCGTTGGTTAGATCAGAATCTTCAGTCAGTAATACTTGATCCGTAATATTTCCTAACGTAAACTCAACATCACCATAATCTGCCTTGTTGTATTTCGTTACACCTGTAGGATATTGATCGTGCGTATAACCATCGTTTTTGATCCCGTCAATATCAACATTCAATTGCGTTCCTTGATCGTACATTAATTTATGAACCGTGATATTGACCTTCTCTGGTGGCGTTTTTTGTGTGACATCTTCTGCATATGCTTGATACCCCTGAAAGCAGCTTGCAATGATTCCTAACATTCCAACAAGCATTCCAGCTTTTTTTACATACCGATTTATTGCCATTTTTTTATCTCCTCATTTCATATTTCAACGACTCGCGTTGATTAAAACCTTGTTATTGTAGCTCTCCCTGTACCACGTATCTTTCTTTTCCTTGTGACGTATAAACACAAGTAAACAACGTTAATAAGGGTTTCTCTCCTTTCTTTGGCAAAGACAAGAAAGAGTTCTCTTCAGGAACGCCATCGATTAATTTAAAGTACTCAGGTACGATAAATTTACGCGTTACCTTGTAACGATAGACGCCATCGTTACTAACTAAGTCCATCACCTCCCCTAATGACAACTTTTGAATATCAGAAAATAAAACCCCTGGCATTTCCATGTTATGACCTGCTAGGACATAGTTTCCTTTGCCCATTTCGGCATCTTCATAAAAATAAGTAGCCGCTCCAAGACACAAAGTGTATTGATTTGCCCCTTTAAAAATTGGCAATGCTAAACCAAGTGCAGGAATCTGAATTTGTGCAAATACTTGTTTATTGACGCCCATTTTGATTGCTTCTTTTTGTATGGACAACATTTGCCCCAAAGACATATCATTATTGACGTTCGTTGCATCCTCCTTATAACTCTTTGCGTGTGCATTGATTTGATCTACGGGCATCTTTTTTTCTATATTTTGCTTAAACACCTCTCCTTCATGTTTTTGGTAGCTAACATAGCCAAACACACTGCAAAAGACGATTAAAGCGACTCCTAAAAAACCAAATAACCATTTTTTCATCCATCTGCCTCCTTTCAGACAAAACAAAAAACACTTTTTCACAACGAAAAAGTGTTTTCTCTTATTACTATTCTATTTCATTTATCTGGTGGTTTTATATTGGTGTGTAGCCATTGCTAACATTAAGAATACAATTGGCACCCAACTGATTGTAGTTAATGTTTCTTCCATGAATGATTGACACATGATCGCTAAAAAAGCCCACAAGAATGTTAGTTGTCCGTTTGTCAGCTCACATTTTCTTACGAGCAACCATAAAAAACTAAGCAAAAGAATAATCGATAGAGCAAAACCAATCAATCCATAGTGATTGACGAGTGCGTGATACGTATTATGATTACCTAGAATCTGATTTCCTATATGGAAAAAGAAAGGTTCATCTCTACAAATATTTGTCCTGTTTTTTCGCCTAATGTTTCATAGAATTTGCGCCAAATTTCTTCTCGTCCTGTAAATAAATGAACTTTGTCTGACATTGCAGCAAAATAAGAAATCGGTAAAGCTAGAACCGAAACTGCTGCATACATCCAAAAGGACAAGTGTGTGTTTCGAAAAATCTTCTTAGGTAAAATTTCTAGGATAACGAAGATAACAAGCGCGTATAATGCTGCTTTCGATTGGCAAACCCAAATCGTTGCCCCAGCAAGAATCAACGCTGGTAATGATAGCAATCGCATGTACCATTTTCCAAATGAACTAGCAAATCCTGTGATAAGAAGGGCTAATGTCATTAAAGAACTACCTATCGTATTTGTATTGATCCAAATATCCGTTAAACTGGTTAAATTATCTTGATAGGTTTTAGCTTGTTCCTGAATATGGATTGTTTTTGTTACACCATCTACTTTTTCAGCGATTTTGTCCTTTAGATAACCTTGATAAGCAAAATAACTAAAAAGGAGAAAAACAATGATTACGCCCACGTAAGGATTAAATAAAGTTTTATTGTTTTTATTCATCTATCTACCTTCTATATTTGAATTAATTTAACTACATCTAACCAAGATAAACCACGTTAAATTTTACTATTCTTTTTATTCAATAACAATGCCACATCATAATTGATCATTTTCATATCATAATCGTCAAGAAACTTCTAATAATAGTTGGCAATTAGAACTTATTTTCACATAAGTTCGTCTCAACTGTTCAAAATTTTTCATTGATCCCAATAGACAGGCTTTCTCCTTTCCTGTTATCTGCATGTCACTGATATATTGCATGACAGATAACCTTTTAAGGTGTTTTTGTTTCATCGTTTTTAGTAACTTTTCTTCCATTTCTTTCGACACTTTTTTTCTATTTTCGATTTCTTTACAATTCATGAGTTTTCCTACCTTCCTTGTTTTGATAAAAATAAAAAAGCCTATGATCACATACGCTCTACACTTCACTCTTGGGTTATCTTTTTCTTTCTTTTAACTACTGGCCTTGCTGGTTTCAAATCCTTGATTCCATTATAGGTTCTCCAATAATCAAACTCTTTTCGTAATCTTTCTTTTTCCATATCTGTTCCTTTGGATAAGGCTTTAAATACATCTTTAGGTGAATAACCACGAGCTAACAGCTGTACATACCTTCCTTTTGTCAAAGTATCCATATCCATCGCATCTAAAACTGGTCGCGCCATCTAATTTGCCTCCTAAATAAATTCTTTACTCGATGTCTAATGATAATACTAGCTTTTTATTATTCGTCGTAATTTCTGCACATTCTTCTTCATTATTTTCTGCGATTAACGCATAATAGCATGGTGATTTTACTTCGAAAAATTTCATGATCTATTCCTCCAATTTTTATTCTTCTTTATCCGCTACAAAGTCAATGATTTCAACACTGACAATATAATCACTCAAATATGACCAGGTATCTTCTACAGACAATTCGTCTCCTTTGTCGTTCGTAAGCGTCATTTTAAACCACTCATCGCCTTCATCATCTTCAGGTAGCAAGCCGAATCCAATTGGATTATCAGTCAATGTTTAATCGTATAAATCATCCTCGTCTAATGCTAAAACATCTAATCCTTTACAATTTCCGCCTCTTCTAAACGTCACAAATCCTTTGTAATCCCAACGTTGGAAAGAAACCTTAATAGTATGTGTGCCCAATCGTATATTCGGATCATAATTTTTCATTTGTCATTCCTCCATTACGTAAATTTCATTTTCTCTATGTTTTATATCAATTTTTTCACTTTATTCAGGACTTGTTCATATTTTATCGTTTTTCGTTTACTTAAAAATACATAAAAAATTTCGACTCGTTTATGGCGTCCGAAACGAGAAACCCTAGTAGACAGCGGTAAATGCTCGATTGATCCAATAATCAACGTCCTCGCAAGTATCTACATGTACTGCAGCACACGACACAATTTCTTGTGCGTCCTCCCCATTACGAGAAGACCTACTCCTTATTCCATGAGTTTGCGTTAAAGTCTAGATCCCTTAGTAGCTGCTCATGATTAATCTAGACGCTATTCTAACTTGTCTAACTTCTAAATTCCCTCTTGTTTACTCTGCGCATATTATTTACACAAATTCATTTCACCACTATCCAAACAAGCGCATTTACTCGATTGACCAATTTTTTACGTTACCAATCGTTAAAACCTACCCCGTCACTCCCCGAAGGGAATTGTTGATAGATCAAGTCTACTCCTTATTTTTCTAGTGACTCTAAGTTCCTTTAGAAGTCTCGACAATATTTTCAAGCAAGCGAAAAACGATAAAATACAAGTTATGAGAATGATCAATTCAGCTGATCAAACGCCCCATCCCTTTTGCGGTACAACGCAAGACTCCATTTTTTCTTCGACCAATCAGTACACCGTTTTGGTCATAAACATGTTTGATTGTTGGATATAGCTCTTTTAAGGGGATAGGATCTTTTAAAATTATTTGCTTTTGTTTCCCAATGTAATAAATCATTTCCTCTGAGACTTTGTCTTTCTGGATTATATATTTCTTACACTGCACAACGGTTTTACTTTGGCCAGTTGATAGTTTCTTCGTGATTTTCTCTGTAGCGGTACACCGTTTACCGTAGTGACAAATATCTTTGAGACTCAAAATTCCTGTATATGACATAAAATAAACCACCCAATTTCTTTAAATATTTTTAACAAGTTTTTCTTGTTATTTTTCAAAAATAGAGAATTGATTTTCGTTCATGACAAACAAAAAAGAGGGAACGCATCCAAACATGCGTTCCCTCTAATTTCAGCGTTCGTCATACGGCAAAGAGCCACACGGACATTTTTATAACATTATGCTTAGGCATAGATTCATCGTAATATCACGTATTTTTAACCTTAACACAGCCAAAAAAAGTGGTATCACTTTTGAATATCTGTTATACTAAATCCGTTGCGGGTAATACCGTAACACTGAAAGGTTAACGCATTAAGGGCCAAATCTTAATGCCGTGTATGAACGCTGACGAAGGTTACCAGCCTTCCGAGTTCATACCGCCTTTCTTTTTTTTGTATTTTCAATTGTCCAAATTTATCGTCCAAAAGTGCAGAACGAAAATCAATTCATCACAAGCATAGCAGACAATTAAATTTAAAACAACTAAATTTATACAAAAAAATGTAAGCGAATAATATTCGTATTGCCTGAAAAGAAGTAATATCAAGGTTTTTAGCTTTTTTAAAAAATGAAATTACCTCTCTTCGCGTATTATTATAACTAAAAAACAGCAACATGCAAACGTTTGTTCTCTTTTTTGTGTTGGAAATTAATTATTAACTATTAACACTTATGACGTAAAAAGCTACGTTTGTGATTTTTATCATAATATTTTAACTCATAAATTCTATTAAAATAGCTATTTCTTTGTAACATTTGTAATATAATTAGAATAATAAAAAATTTTTAATTTTAATGCTACTCCATGAAGCAACAATCACTTTGTCAGTAATATTTCACTCTAACCAGTCTTTCGTAATAGTTTTTGGGAAGCTTTCAGAATTCAAACGTTTTTCACTTGATACTTTAGCAGCTATTGGTTTTTCGATAAACCAATTTTTTACATAGACAAAAATCAGGTTCTGGATATTTTCGACTTTTTCGGTTTTTAATTTTTGATAGGCTTTTAACAGTGTCGTGTATAATTCTTGTTCTGCATTGACATAATAACTATCGAGTTCTTCAAAAACTATCGAAATACCACTTTCTATTTCAGCTTTTTTCTTTGCATTATGAATAGTCTGGACGGTTTTTTGAGCTTCACTGTAACTTGAAGAAAATGTTTTTATCAAATTTAATACTCGTTCAGGGACAAACGTAGCAATGCTATCGTTTGTCATAATTGTCTCAAAATTGTCTAACAACAATTGATCTTGTAGGCGGTCTTTTTCAGTGTCTATATTGTGTCTATTAGTGTCTAATATATTATTATTAAGTTCTGGTATGATTTTCATACCCTCTGATTTATCAACGTTTTGGCACGGTATGATTTTCATACCCTCTTGAGCCCCAAGGAATTCAGCGTCTGATTTTTCGTCGAGGGTGGGTATGATTTTCATACCCTCTGATTTATCAACGTTTTCCCTATTCTCTCTATCAAATTTTTCGAGTAAGTAGATATCATTTTCTGAGACTTTTAATTCTGCTAGATATAGTCTATTAGGATTATTTTTCCCTAACTGTTTGTTAAATCCCATCTGCTTTTGTAATAATAAACCAAAGGATTCCAACTCTTTTTTGATTGCTATCGCTTTTTGTTTTTGGCAGTTTAATACGCTACATAGTTCATTTGTCGTATAAGTAAAATAAACATTACCTTCTTCATCGATTTGCCGTTTGCTGATTGCGATCTCTAATCTTGCTTTTAAAAGCATATAGGCAATCTTAGTTGAATCTTTCATTTTTTTGTATTCGTCAGAAACAATAAAGACTTTTGGAAATTGATAAAATAACTCGTTGTAAACTCTATCCGCCTTAAAAAAATTAAAATCAGTCATTGTAGATCCTCTACTTTCACGTTGTTTTATTTATGTAAAATTACCTACTCTTTTCGAAAATAGCAAAGATAAATAAAAAATGCAAACGTATTAAAACTGTTTTTTAATTAAATACTACCTAAAATAAGAAATAAAATGAATTATGTACTACCTTTAAAGTCATTAAGAACTACTTTAAATAAATATTATTTATAATTAAATACTACCAGAAGAACGTATGAATAAAATTTAGTTTTAAAATTAAAGATAATTAAGTACTACCAGTGTCAAAACAAAAAATAAATTAAGAACTACCTTATGCATATAAAAAATACTACCATTACTAGTAATATATACTACCTTATTTCAGTAGTATATATTATATTATTCTTATAAGACAAGGCTTTAGGCTAGAAAACAATAGATTATATACTACTAAAAAATACAATAAGTACTACCAATGTCAGATATATATAATAATTAAGTACTACCATTAAAATTAACTTATTTAATAAGATACTACTGTGTTAATCTGAAAAAAATTACTTTAAAGTAGTTACATACTACCTGTTAAATTAGATACTACCATTAATACTTAAATCAGATACTACCTATATTTATATTAAGTACTACCGTTCTAGGAATAAGATAATAAAAAAATACTACCAAATTGCAATTAAATACTACTTAAAATGTAAAAAATAAGAACTACCCAAATTAGGTAGTTCTTAATAAGAGAATATCAGATAAATTTGTACAAGTCATAAAAAAATTAATCTTAAATTTTTAAATATATATACTTGTTAATTATAAACTACTTTATTTAGGTAGTACATAATTAACAGATAAAACTACATGCTTGTAGTTTGTCTAGCTAATGAGTTGCATATGATTTATATAAAGGTGTGCAGCATAACTTAGTTGAAGTTAAGAGAATAGAATAAATATTTTTTGTTTTGCTAATAATTAAACACTACCTAAATATGGTAGTGTTTAATTATATAATATTCATTTTGTTACAAATAATCGTATTATAAAAGCATAACAATTGGGATAACTATTTTTTAGATTATTTAAGTACTACTTAAATTAGGTAGTACTTAAATTTTGGTTTAAGGTAGTAGGTAATTAAGAAATGATATATATCTTCTTTTATAATAGAAGGGGAGAGGCCTAGTTAAAAGCAGCGACAATTAATAACAATGTATTTAATGCTTCACAAAATCCATTTGGTGGACAATGCATTGTTATTAGCGATGATCTACCGTTCTAAGTAGTTTTTTCTATTGGTTGCATTCGTGACTAATTATGGTATAATTATGAGTAACAAAGAGGTATTTCATTATATCACCAAACCCCATCAGCGTGCAGGCTGATGGGGTTTTTTTTTACGTTTCTATATTATAGAATTAACGGGTAGGCTTACTGTCTTTTTTGGCAATTTTGCAATCAAGCCATTTGCAGAGGTAACAGCACACTACATCTGCAAGTGGCTTGATTGCAAAAACAAAATCAAAAAGGTATTTCATTATATCTCCTCCTCCCCTTGCCAGATTAGGCCCGGGTAGCAGACAGCAAAACTATTATAACATAACTGAAATACCTAAATGACATATACAGATATGATAACTTATGTATTGATTTTTCGAGAGTGTAAAATATTTTGTGTAAATAGAAAAAAGGAAGTCCCTTCTGTAGAATAGAGTTACCACAACACATTCACAGAAAAGAGGACTTCCATATGAACGATTTTACTACAGAAATTCTAAAGACTCTAGCGAACAAAGGCGATTTGAATGAATTATTCCGTGTCCATTTGGAAAAAGCTGTCAATACGCTTCTCAAAACGGAGTTAACGGCTTTCCTCGATTACGAAAAGTACGATCGTATTGGTTTTAACACGGGTAATTCTCGTAACGGCTCCTATGACCGTACGGTCAAGACCGAGTACGGGGAACTTCATCTCCAGATTCCGCGCGACCGCAACGGCGAGTTCAAGCAACAGACTGTTCCTGCTTATAGACGGACGAATGATACCTTAGAGGAGACCGTCATTCACCTCTTCCGAAAAGGTATTACCATGTCGGAAATCGCAGACTTGATTGAGAAAATGTATGGGCATCACTACACGCCCCAAACCATGTCCAACATGACTAAAGTGCTGACTGAAGAAGTAAATGCATTTAAAGTTAGAACTCTAAATGATAAGTATGTCGCTATTTTCATGGATGCTACTTATATTCCTTTAAAACGGCAAACCGTCTCCAAAGAAGCAATCTATATTGCCATTGGTATACGAGAAGACGGCACTAAAGAAGTACTAAGTTATGCGATTGCTCCGACTGAATCGACCTACGTTTGGAATGAGTTGTTACAGGACATTTACTCCAGAGGGGTTCATGATGTCTTACTGTTTATTACCGATGGCTTAAAAGGCATGAAAGATACGATTCACCAGATTTATCCTAAAGCTAAATACCAACATTGCTGTGTTCACATTTCCCGTAATATTGCTCATAAAGTACGTGTCAAAGATCGAAAAGAAATCTGTGATGATTTTAAGGCTGTTTATCAAGCTAGCTCAAAGGAAGAGGCAAATACCTTTTTAGGGAGTATGATTGAGAAGTGGCAGAAAACTTATCCTAAAGTGACGCAGTCACTGATAAAAAATCAAGATTTATTGACTTTTTATGAGTTTCCGCCTGGTATCCGCCGAAGCATTTACTCAACTAATTTAATCGAATCTTTCAATAAACAAATCAAGAAATACAGCCGCAGAAAAGATCAGTTTCAAAATGAAGAATCACTAGAGCGTTTCCTAGTATCCATCTTTGATACATACAATCAAAAATTCTTAAATAGAAGCCATAAAGGCTTCCAAAAAGTGACGGATACATTAGCTTCAATGTTTACTGAGTAACCCATTATTTTGCAGAAGGACGAGTTATTTACACAAAATTATTGACGCTCCCGATTTTTCTAACAAAAGCACATATTTTAATATATACTACCTATTTTAGGTAGTATATATTTTTAGATACAATATCGATCAGTTTTGAGGAAATGAAATTCTAGATATTTTTTGCTACATAGAGTTACTTTCAATATTTTTTAACGTAATTAGGCAGAAGTCACTCATCCTCTATAGGTTTGTGATGAAATTGCTATTGATCCATTTAAGTAAGAGCAAAAAATTGGAGGTTTATCAGGTAATTGGTCTAATGGATTTAAGTATGCGGTCACCGTGTATAGAGTTGCTTATGAGATTCAAGAAAATAAAGTTATTCCAGTATTGCTATATGGAACACATAACAATTTTTATGAATTAGCCGAGAACACTCGCAACTTTATTCGTGTAGATGAATCGGCTTCGGTTGAGTTATAACTTTAGCTATATCAATCAACTGACCGACATATGTTAAATCTATATATAATAAAAATACCTACTTAAATGGATGTTAACGGAAGTGTATGGTGAGTAGTTCACTCGTATTTTGATATCGTTTGTATATGTTTTCAGCGTTCTAAGTGGCTTATTTTGTCCAATAATAATAAGGAGTGGAATCCCTTAAGAAACACCGTTGGCAATTGTTGTTATAACATGTTATAATTTATTCATCAAAAACTAAAAGGAGTGTGATAACATGGGAAAAGAACTAAAGGTTAGAAAGATCGGCAATAGCGTGGGAGTGATCCTTCCAAGCTCTCTTGGATTAAAAAGCGGAGACACTATCCAAGCCAAACAAGAAGGCAACTTATTCATATTAGATACTACTCAAATAGCAAAAGAACACGATCGCAAATTGATTGAAGAAAGTTTCCAAGACTTTGAGAAAGGTTTAACAGTTTCAGAAATTGAAATGGTAAAAGCTTTCGGAAAATACGGCTGGAGTGAATAGATGAAAGAGTACACGCTAGTTTATTCTAAAAGTTTCCAGACCAGCCTTGAAACGATAATAGAAGAATGGGAAAATGAGCTTGCTCTTTCTCCAGCCAGCATAAAAAGATTTGTAGGTGCGATCCAGAAGGCTTTAGAACTAACCAAAAATTTTCCAACTATGCATGAGGAAGTTTCCGAAATCTATGGAATGGATATCCCAACATATCGGATCGTGATCGGCAAAAGCTATGCCTTATTTTATCGGATCGACCATGAAAAAAAAGAGATACTTGTAGGACGTATTTTCCAATCTAAACAAATGAAACTAGGCTTTTAACAATAATTAGGCAAAAGTCGCTCATCCTCTACAGGTGGGTGATTAATGCCGCTCGATATGGTTGTTAACCGTCGGTTACTCGAAGATTGATATATAAGACTTAGTACCTTTTTATTTTGCTCCATGTTATGGCCGAAGGTCTAAAGATACAATCATTAGTCTAGAGAAAAATTAAGAACCGTAGGAACTACGGGGATCGCTTGGTGAATAAGAGACACTGCTATTAGTGAAAAAATAAGATATCAAGTACGCTCTATTCCCAAAAATTTCGTGACTTTACTCATGAGAGGTTCAAGTAGTATATTTTTAATCAAATTTGACGTAACTTTTAATAAATACTACCTAAATAAGGTAGTATTTATTTTTGTGTTTTAAAAGAGGAAGTCCAAGGTTCTGTTGCAAAGTTTTAAATCTACTATCAAATAAGGTAGAATAATAGAAAAAGATAGCAGGAGGAATGACGATGAATCATTTTAAAGGAAAGCAATTTCAGCAGGATGTGATTATTGTAGCCGTGGGCTACTATCTTCGTTATAACCTTAGCTATCGTGAAGTTCAAGAAATCTTATATGATCGTGGCATTAACGTTTCTCATACGACGATTTATCGTTGGGTGCAAGAATATGGCAAACTACTCTATCAAATTTGGAAAAAGAAAAATAAAAAATCCTTTTATTCATGGAAAATGGATGAAACGTACATCAAAATTAAAGGAAAATGGCATTATTTGTATCAAGCCATCGATGCAGATGGTTTAACCTTGGATATTTGGTTACGTAAAAAACGGGACACACAAGCAGCCTATGCTTTTCTTAAGCGGTTAGTGAAGCAGTTTGATGAACCGAAGGTTGTAGTCACAGATAAAGCCCCCTCTATTACAAGTGCCTTTAAGAAACTAAAAGAATACGGCTTTTATCAAGGGACAGAACATCGTACCATTAAATACCTGAATAATTTGATTGAACAAGACCATCGTCCAGTAAAGAGACGCAATAAATTCTATCGAAGTTTACGCACTGCCTCTACCACGATTAAAGGCATGGAAGCCATTCGAGGATTATATAAGAAAACCCGAAAAGAAGGCACTCTCTTCGGGTTTTCGGTCTGTACTGAAATCAAGGTATTATTGGGAATCCCAGCTTAAATCATAGATACCGTAAGGGATTTTATTCTTTATTTAAAACTTTGCAACAGAACCGCTGATTCTGATGGATTAGTCTACTATGCAGGGTTCTTAATAAGAGCTAGAATAAAATCTGGAGTCGACTCAAATTTTGTATTTCAACATACACTCACAAGTTCTTACGAAAATTTTATTCGAGTTACCTCACAACGTTCAGGACAACCTGGGGTAAATGCAAAAGAATACTCTACCTTTGAAATAAGTGTTCCCAGTTATGAAGAACAACGAAAAATCGGCTCATTCTTCAAACAATTAGATGATACTATCACTCTTCATCAACGTAAGTTAGATTTATTGAAAGAACAGAAAAAAGGCTTTTTACAAAAGATGTTTGTTTAGGGTCTATAAATCTAAATAACAATTTTGTACTAAATACTTTTTAAATAGTCTTTCAAAGCGGCATTGTTATCGCTTTGAAAGACTATTTTTGTCAAATTCGGAGTCAAATTAAATCGGTCAACATATAAAAAATAATGTCTTTTGTTGACATTTATTATAAATAATGTTAAATTAAAATAAATATTATTTAATTAAGGAGGGGAGAAATATGAACTGGTTTTTAACACTAGATCAAGCGGACCAAGAATTTGTTAAACAGTTAGTACATGCTTCGGGCTCTCTAAAGCAATTGGCAAAGGTATATCAAGTAAGTTATCCGACCGTCAGAATGCGCTTGAATAAAATTATTCAAAAAATTGATTTAATTGAACAGGATAATACAAGTACCTTTGAAGCCAAAATTATGCAATTGGTAATTGACGAAAAAATATCGTTAGACTTAGCAAAACAAATTATTGAAGATTTTAAGGAGGAAAAAAATGAGTGAGTTTAAAGGGCTTTTAATGGGTATGTTGATTGTAGCTATACTTTACGTTTTAGATAGATATTTGCCAAAATGGTTTGGAGCGATTCCTGGAATTGCTTTTCTGTTATTAATGGTTTATATCATCTTTACTAAGGATCAGTCTTTACTAGCCAAACTAATGGTATTGATTGTGGGAGAGGCACTTTTAAATGGTATCTGGTTAGAGGCACTGAGGGATAGGAAGAAGAAAGCCAGCAAAGAAATCGAAAAAATGAAAGCTAAGGATATATCACGAAAAAAATAACACTTTTTAGGGCTTACAATCTTCAAATAACTCCTATAACAAGAGCAGCACCGAATCATTACTTACTCTTGTTGCGTTTCATATTTTAAAACTACACTATTGTTAGCTGTTGTCATATTGATTGGAATTTTTGTTAGAACATACTTTTTGGGGTAGGTAGTTGCTCATGAAGACTATTATCTTGGCTTGAGGTGATGGCATTTTTTATACACTTTAGCAGCTTTGCTCCTACCAATGGGGTCTATAATTAGATAATAACCCCTATACAACGCTATTAAAATAACCCCCGTTATCTATTGGACAGGTAATAGGGGTTATTTTTATGTTTTTTGATATAATAGAACCAAAGATGGAGGGATTATTTGGGATGGTAGGCATGCTTTTACTAGCAATCATGTTCATTTTTATCCCTGTTTGTTTTCTTATCGTAAATTGGGAGCGATTAAAAAGTTGTTTTCAAAAAAATAACAGATGAAACCCTTGCTACAAGCGGAAGAGTAGACAGACAATTAACCACAAGAGGAAGTCGAAGCTTTGCAGGAACAGCTAAAGGAACAAGCAATAACAAAACCCAAAGAAGAACAAAAAAATGGCGGAAATTTTGGAAGTGAGGGTTCTGTTGCAAAGTTTTAAATAAAGAATAAAATCCCTTACGGTATCTATGATTTAAGCTGGGATTCCCAATAATACCTTGATTTCAGTACAGACCGAAAACCCGAAGAGAGTGCCTTCTTTTCGGGTTTTCTTATATAATCCTCGAATGGCTTCCATGCCTTTAATCGTGGTAGAGGCAGTGCGTAAACTTCGATAGAATTTATTGCGTCTCTTTACTGGACGATGGTCTTGTTCAATCAAATTATTCAGGTATTTAATGGTACGATGTTCTGTCCCTTGATAAAAGCCGTATTCTTTTAGTTTCTTAAAGGCACTTGTAATAGAGGGGCTTTATCTGTGACTACAACCTTCGGTTCATCAAACTGCTTCACTAACCGCTTAAGAAAAGCATAGGCTGCTTGTGTGTCCCGTTTTTTACGTAACCAAATATCCAAGGTTAAACCATCTGCATCGATGGCTTGATACAAATAATGCCATTTTCCTTTAATTTTGATGTACGTTTCATCCATTTTCCATGAATAAAAGGATTTTTTATTTTTCTTTTTCCAAATTTGATAGAGTAGTTTGCCATATTCTTGCACCCAACGATAAATCGTCGTATGAGAAACGTTAATGCCACGATCATATAAGATTTCTTGAACTTCACGATAGCTAAGGTTATAACGAAGATAGTAGCCCACGGCTACAATAATCACATCCTGCTGAAATTGCTTTCCTTTAAAATGATTCATCGTCATTCCTCCTGCTATCTTTTTCTATTATTCTACCTTATTTGATAGTAGATTTAAAACTTTGCAACAGAACCGCATTAATTGCAAGTGGGATTGGCGGGGGCTATTCAGGTTATTTTGATGTTGTTCCATATCGTATGGGTGGGCTTGGTATTTTCAGTCTAGCAAGTTATATACCTGATAGCGGAGAAATTACCATGAATGTATGGCATCGACTCATATCTTATATTCTAACATTCATCATTGCTTTCATCATTACTCTAGTCTATGAGCAGCGTAGAGAATTGAAAGCTGAAAAAAATATTCGCCCAGTGGAAGATGGAACAAGAACAAGTGGAAATGGTTGAATCATTAGCTCATGATTTAGAAAAACCCCTCTTTCCATTATAAGAGGATATTTCGAGGCAATACTAGAATCTAATATTGATGACAATGAAAAATTGCATAGATACTTAACAGTTATAAAAGTAAACTTAGAGAAAATCAGATAGAAATATCGGTTCTATGTTAACTTGGGTGGACAATTTTAGTCCCTTATTTAATTAAAAAATTTGAACACTTTTCATGGTAGTTATTAAACTGCTATGAAAAGTGTTTTTTCGTTATTTTAACTTTTGCAAAGTCATTACATCACCTTCGTTTATTCTCTTTATACTTTTACTTCTAATTCTTATTTATCGATATAATTATATATAAACAATTATTGGTTCGTAATTTCTAACACTTGTGCGATATCTTACAGATAAATTATACATCTATTCCTAAATCTAAAGTAATGACGGCACTTTTATGATGAATGCCAACGATCGTATCACCTTCAAGGTGACCAAACTCAGAATTGAAATCAGGATAATTATCAGGTCGATCATGGATTGAGCGCTGATACTGTTGTTTTCCCCGTTTTTCCTGACGGCCATTGGGTTTTCTTTCACCTTTCATCGGTAGTGTGTCAATATCAAATATTCCTTTAGAAAATAAACGATAAAGTGTTCTCATACCGCATGAAACAGGCCTTTCTTGTCGACCCATAATGACGTCAGGCGTCCAACCAAGAGTGACTTTCTCTTTAATGTAATCTACTTCATGAGCAGGTAATTGAATGACTTTTCTACCACATTTTTTCTTATTTTCTTTATACTGGTGCCAATAATCAAGAGCAGTCTTGCCTTGCTTGAACTTATTGACTACATTATAAATAGTTTGTATAGTACGTCCCATTCGGTTAGCGATTTCAACCGGCTTATTATGTTGAAGATAATATGATTCTATCATTGTCAGTTCGTCTATGGCAAGATGTTTGTAGGTCATTTATGGTTACACTCCTTTGTTTTCTTTCGTCGGAAATACAATTTGAGTGTACCATAAATGCCTTTTTATTTTTCTAACTTAATTTTACAATTCGCGTTATAAAAAAGATATTAATGGATAATTATGTATATACGAAAATCGAGATATATGTTATACTTTGTATATACAATTAAAGAGGTGAATAACATGGAAATGATACCAATCAAAAAATGGGGAAATAGCAACGGACTTAGATTGCCAAAAAATTTAATGGAATTTCTGGAATTAAAGACTGATGATCGAGTATCAATCAAAAGCGAAGATGTTAATGGAAAAAGACGATTAATTATCGAACCAGCAATTTCAAAAGAAGAAGTAACTATTGAAGAGCTTTTCAAAGATTACACAGAGGGCAAAGTAAATATTAAAATTCAGGATTTAGGAAGCCCAGTAGGGAGAGAACTATGGTAGATGTTCCAAGACAAGGTGATATTCTTTTATTGAACACAGCTCCCAGATCTGGCCATGAACAGACTGGAAGAAGACCTTATATTGTTCTTAGTCACGATATTATTGCAGATACTAGTAATGTGGTTATTGTTGCACCGATAACTACAACTAGTAGAAATTACCCACTATACATTGAAATAACAGAAAATCATAAAATGAAAACACGCGGAAAAGTTATGTTAGATCAAATCACAACAATTGATTATGAAGCCAGGAACTGCAAATTTCTAGAAAAAGCTTCTGAAAAATTAATAGAAGAATTATTAACAAAAATACGAGCTGTATTTCAAAAAGTATAAATTATTTTTTCATAAAAAGTCGACCCCAAAAATTAGAAAAAAAATCTAATTCTTGGGGTCGTTTCATACTTTCAGAATCCTGCCGGTACCCCAAAAACACACAAAACTATTATCGCGAATGAAATAATAATTTTGTGATATTTCCATTCATTTATTGTTACTGAAATGAAATCAATAAGTCAATACACAGAGGTCATAGCATAGCTTCAGAAGTTGGCACGCAAATTTATTTGTATCAAAACATTTATGAAACCGAACGATTGAAATAAATCAGGAATTTTATTGTTGGTTCTGTTACAAAGTTTTAAATCTACTATCAAATAAGGTAGAATAATAGAAAAAGATAGCAGGAGGAATGACGATGAATCATTTTAAAGGAAAGCAATTTCAGCAGGATGTGATTATTGTAGCCGCGGGCTACTATCTTCGTTATAACCTTAGCTATCGTGAAGTTCAAGAAATCTTATATGATCGTGGCATTAACGTTTCTCATACAACGATTTATCGTTGGGTGCAAGAATATGGCAAACTACTCTATCAAATTTGGAAAAAGAAAAATAAAAAATCCTTTTATTCATGGAAAATGGATGAAACGTACATCAAAATTAAAGGAAAATGGCATTATTTGTATCGATCCATCGATGCAGATGGTTTAACCTTGGATATTTGGTTACGTAAAAAACGGGACACACAAGCAGCCTATGCTTTTCTTAAGCGGTTAGTGAAGCAGTTTGATGAACCGAAGGTTGTAGTCACAGATAAAGCCCTCTCTATTACAAGTGCCTTTAATAAACTAAAAGAATACGGCGGCTTTTATCAAGAGACAGAACATCGTACCATTAAATACCTGAATAATTTGATTGAACAAGACCATCGTCCAGTAAAGAGACGCAATAAATTCTATCGAAGTTTACGCACTGCCTCTACCACGACTAAAGGCATGGAAGCCATTCGAGGATTATATAAGAAAACCCGAAAAGAAGGCACTCTCTTCGGGTTTTCGGTCTGTACTGAAATCAAGGTATTATTGGGAATCCCAGCTTAAATCATAGATACCGTAAGGGATTTTATTCTTTATTTAAAACTTTGCAACAGAACCTCTGAGCAAATTCAACGGTCGCTTCAGCTAGATCGGCAGACGTTTGTTCTTTATCCAAAAAATGATGCCAACCACTCACAATCGGCCGATCTGCTTTTGTTCCTGTTAATAACGCTTCAAATCGTTTTTGTTTATTCCATGTCATCAAATAGACCTCCATTAATTACGACGTATCATGCGTGCAAGTTTATTTCCAGTAGATTGGATTACTTGGACTATAATAATTAAAATCACTACGGTAGAGAACATCGCAAAAGAATCAAAACGTTGATGACCATAGACAATGGCTATGTTACCAACACCGCCGGCACCGACTGTACCAGCCATTTATGTTTATTCCAACTAAAGAATTGCGGAAAAGGTTTCCTTCAACAAACTGATTTCTTTGGCTGATGTGCAGCAACAGCCGCCGATCCATTTGCATCCTGACCCATGCCATTTCAATGCTTCGTTTGAGAATACTTCATCAACCGCATGACTGTGCGTCCATACTTTTGTAGTGGCATCGTAGGTCGCTCCCGAGTTTGGATAAGCAACTAATGGCTTTGTCGCAATCTCCTTCAGATATTCCAAGGCCGGCAAAACTAAATCCGGCTGCACGCAATTGACGCCGTAGGCAATGATTTGCTCGGACGACTCTGCCAATAGCTGGAATACACGCAGATCGGTCCCATCGCATAAATGGTGATCGTCCTTCAAAGTCACCGTCAGCCAAGCTGTCGTCTTGGGATGTTGGGCTAGCAACTCAATCACAGCCTGGATTTCCGTTAGATCCGGAATGGTTTCGATGGCCAGCAGATCAGCCCCGGATTCTAGCAGCAACTCTAACCTTTCGCGATGGAAATCGACCAATTCGGTTTGCGACAGACCGTAATTGCCCCGATATTCAGAGCCGTCCGCCAAATAGGCTCCGTATGGTCCGACCGAAGCCGCCACCCATTTTTCTTGCATGCCTTGGCTTTTCGTTTGGGCCTGTTTCGCTAGTTCTACCGTTCTTTTGATCAGAGCCCGGCTTTCTTCGGTTGTATGGCCCAAACGCTCGAACCCGGCAACCGTCGCTTGATAGCTCGCTGTGATGGCGATGCTTGCCCCGGCATCGTAATATTTCTGATGGACTTTTTCAATTTTATCCGGTTCGTTCACTAATGCTTTCGCGGTCCATAACTCATCATTCAGGTCCAAGCCTTGCTCCTCCAGACCTAAGGACATCGAACCATCGATGAGGATCACTTTTTGATTCTTTTGCCACTCTTTAAAATTCATCGGAAAGCTCACCCACTTCTTGATTTTCGATTGCTACAGAAGCCTTTTTACTGAAGAATAACTGGTAATAAAAGAAGCACAAGATCGTGAATGGGATGCCGATGATCAAGGCAATCCGCTGGTTCGGATCAAACGCGATGCCGATGATCGAAACGGAGCAAAGGATAATGACGAGCCACGGAACGATTGGATAGAATGGTGTTTGGTAAGCCAGTTCATCCAGTTTATGCCCCGATTTCAGATAGTATTTGCGGAAATTCAGTTGTGCCCAAGCGATGCTCAACCAAACCGCCACGACCGCGAATGCGGAGATGGATACCAAAGCCAGGTAAACGGTGTCCGCGGAATAGATGCTGGAAAACAGGGAGAGAAGCCCACCCAAAATGGTCAGCAACAACCCGTAAATCGGCAACCCGCGTTTGGATAATTTGGCGAGACGTTTCGGCAATGTTCCTGCATTGGCCAATGTCCACAGCATTCTTGATGCTGCGTAGACCCCAGAGTTTGCGCCGGAAAGGACTACAGTGATCAGGACGAGGTTCATGATGTCTGCTGCGTATGGGATACCCATCAAATTCAGGATGACGGTCACCGGACTTTCATCCAAATTAGCCGCAGAATCCGGAAGCAGCGCACCGATCACAACAATCGTCCCGATGAAAAGGACCACCAAAATGACGATTGTCTGCAAGATTGCTTTCGGGATATTTTTCTTAGGATCCGACGTTTCACCAGCGGCTACGCCGATCAATTCCGCACCGGAAAAAGCGAAGTTAGCAGACAGTATCGCCAAGAAAACAGAGCCTGCGCCTTTCGGGAACCAACCGTTTTCCGTCAGATGGCTGAAAAGTGGTGCTGATTCATTTCCCTGGATCGGTATAAATCCGAATATGCCACCCAGACCCAGGATAAGGAAAATTGCCAGTGCGAGCACTTTGATCAGCGACATCCAAAATTCGCTGACGGAAAACCAACGCACATCAATAATGTTTGAAAGTACAATAATGCCGATAAAAAAGATGCACCAAAGCCAAGTGGGAATGCCGGGGAACCAGCGTTGTGACAAAATCGCCAAGGTGATGAACTGCGAACCCAATGCCACTGTCCACGTCAGCCAATAAAGCCACGCCACCACGAAACCTGCTCCGGGATGGATATATTTTGAAGCGTAGTTGTGGAACGAACTCGTACTAGGCTCGTGGACCGACAATTCGCCCAAGCACATCATGACCAGCGTCACCAAAAATGCTCCGATCAGATACGCAATGATTGTTCCGATCGAACCCGCCGTTTGAATGAGATACCCCGAACTCAAGAAGATTCCAGTTCCGATTACCCCACCCAATGAAAGCATAACTAGATGCTTTGATGTCATTTCCCTTACAAATGATTGCTCCATATTTTTCCCTCCAAAAATATATTAAAATATATAAAAAAAGCACTCCCCCTATTGAAAGGGCGAATGCTCGCGTTACCACCTTTGTTCATAATCATAAAGATTATCTCAGCAAGGGACTGTCATCCCTTCACGCGCTATCGGGCGTACCCGTCACTTGCTAAGTTTCCCTCACACGTGATAACTCAAAGACCATTTTTGCTGATTCCGAAACATCTGCTTTCACCATTCGCAGACTCTCTATGGTTTCTTTCCCAGCTACTTATCTCATCAAAGTTTCATATATTTTTAATAAATATACAAGGATGATGGATGGTTGTCAATTATTTTGTGCTTACTTTCATTCGCTTAATTGCAATATCAAATGCATAAAAAATTTTAAAAACCTTTATAGACAGCGAATTACTCAATAATCCAGTATTACCAATGCTTTGAAGCCATTGACGGCAGGGAGTGTTTCATCCCTTACCATTTTTCAGGTGAGTTGTTGATGGTTCTGACCCAAGAGGATAGGTTAGCTGAGTCAAGAGAAGGAGCAAAGCGGCTCTTGACTCAGCTAATCTATTCTCTTATCCTATAGAACCAACAAAACACCTTAAGCTGCTTGTAAATCGGCCAGTTCTTCCTGAAGGCGTTCGTCAGGGTGCAACTTTCTATAAGAGTGTACAAAAGTATCCACACTATGAATCCGCAACCCCTTCTTGGGTGCTAGATTTTCTGGTAAGGCAGCAAGGAAAGCCGCAGAATATTTATTATGATCCCGCGCATGCGAGTTCTCACGATTTTCTTTATAAACCCGTGCGCCTGAGGCGGCAATATACTGCTCGTAATAATTGCGCTTATAGTCAAGCTGGCGCGTTCTACCGCGTTTCAACTCACGAGAAACAGTGGGTTGGCTGACCCCTAATTCTCGCGCCATTTCAGCTTGTTTATAGGTGCCGCTTTTCGCCATCTGTTCCAGCATTCCGCGTTGGATGTCAGTAAGTTGTTTGAAGGTGCGCTTTTCTGTGATACAATTATTTTTGGTCATGTAGATACCCCTTATACTTTTGGTTTGGTTGCTAACAAGTATATCGTATCTACATGATTTTTTTGTTTATTTCCTTATGCATTTCATTTTACAATTTTCCAACTCAAAAAAGCGGAAAATCCCAGATTTAAAAATCTGAGTTTCCGTTTTTGTCATTTCAAGGATGGACTATTGTCTCAGCCTCTTCTAATTTATTCTTAAGATATTTTTACTTTCTCTGCAGATGCTGATACTTCTTTTTATTCTTTTCGACCTTTCAACTTATACTTCATTAATCTCATGCCATTGAAAATTACCACCAAGATACTACCTTCATGAACCAACATTCCGATAGACATTTTCATCCATTCGCTGAAGAAGACGCTGGTCAACAAGACCAACACTACGCCAACTGAAATCACGATATTTTGTTTCATATTATTTGCGGTGGCTTTTACTAATCCTAATGCGTGAGGCAAGTTGCTGAAGTTCGAGTTCATTAAAACGACATCGGATGTTTCAATCGCTACGTCCGTTCCGCTTCCCATTGCGATTCCAATGTCTGCTAAAGCTAAGGACGGACTATCGTTAACGCCATCTCCAACAAAGGCTACAATTTGACCACGTTGTTGAAGTTTTCCGATATAAGCCGATTTGTCTTCCGGCAACATGTGGCCGTGAGCTTCGGTCAAACGGTTCTGTTGCAAAGTTTTAAATCTACTATCAAATAAGGTAGAATAATAGAAAAAGATAGCAGGAGGAATGACGATGAATCATTTTAAAGGAAAGCAATTTCAGCAGGATGTGATTATTGTAGCCGTGGGCTACTATCTTCGTTATAACCTTAGCTATCGTGAAGTTCAAGAAATCTTATATGATCGTGGCATTAACGTTTCTCATACGACGATTTATCGTTGGGTGCAAGAATATGGCAAACTACTCTATCAAATTTGGAAAAAGAAAAATAAAAAATCCTTTTATTCATGGAAAATGGATGAAACGTACATCAAAATTAAAGGAAAATG
Source organism: Enterococcus sp. SB12 (assembly GCF_030910025.2). Classification (NCBI taxonomy): domain Bacteria; kingdom Bacillati; phylum Bacillota; class Bacilli; order Lactobacillales; family Enterococcaceae; genus Enterococcus; species Enterococcus sp. SB12. The sequence continues at coordinate 182,104 of NZ_CP175676.1, forward strand.
GCATTATTTGTATCGAGCCATCGGTGCAGATGGTTTAACCTTGGATATTTGGTTACGTAAAAAACGGGACACACAAGCAGCCTATGCTTTTCTTAAGCGGTTAGTAAAGCAGTTTGATGAACCGAAGGTTGTAGTCACAGATAAAGCCCCCTCTATTACAAGTGCCTTTAAGAAACTAAAAGAATACGGCTTTTATCAAGGGACAGAACATCGTACCATTAAATACCTGAATAATTTGATTGAACAAGACCATCGTCCAGTAAAGAGACGCAATAAATTCTATCGAAGTTTACGCACTGCCTCTACCACGATTAAAGGCATGGAAGCCATTCGAGGATTATATAAGAAAACCCGAAAAGAAGGCACTCTCTTCGGGTTTTCGGTCTGTACTGAAATCAAGGTATTATTGGGAATCCCAGCTTAAATCATAGATACCGTAAGGGATTTTATTCTTTCGCCGATTGTAAAATTAAGCTAGACAAATAAATAAGCCATTCGTGCTACACTCAAAATGTAATTCCGACTAAAGAAAACATAGGAGTGATCACGAATGACCTACACCCATCTTACCACGGATGAACTGGTGATGATAGAGTCTTACTACCACCAAAACATCAAAATTGTGAAAATTGCTGAGTACCTGAAACGATCTCGAACACCGATTTATAACGTCATTAATTTCTTGAAAGAAGGCCATACGGCCCTTGAATACTACCAACAGTATAAAGAAAATAAGAAACGGTGTGGCAGACGAAACATCGTCTTGCCAAAGAAACAACAGTCCTACATTAAAGAAAAAATTGCCCAAGGCTGGACGCCAGACGTTATCATTGGGCGTAAAGAGAAACCAATCAGCTGTTCCGTAAGAACCCTTTATCGCCAGTTCAAGGAAAAGGTGTTCGATGAATCGACTTTGCCCATGAAGGGTAAGCGGAAACCAAATGGACATCAAGAACGCCGAGGAAAACAGGCTTTTAAACGGAATATCGTTGAAAGAGAAACTGATTACCCGACATTTAAAGAAGAGTTCGGCCATATCGAAGGCGATACCATTGTAGGCATTCATCATAAGAGTGCTGTCATAACTTTGGTAGAACGTCTATCGAAAATCATCATCACCTTGAAGCCCGAGGGGCGCAAGGCGATCGATATTGAGAATACTCTGAACCACTGGTTTGGATCGATTCCCAGACATTTATTTAAATCCATTACCTTTGATTGTGGGAAAGAATTCTCTAATTGGAAGGCTTTAAGTAACCAACATGACATCGCTATTTATTTCGCTGATCCAGGGACTCCTTCGCAACGAGCACTGAATGAAAATTCCAATGGCTTGCTGCGAAAAGATGGTCTGCCAAAAAACATGGATTTTAATCAAGTCGACCAAGCTTTTATCTCTTCAGTGGCGAATAAGAGAAACAATATTCCACGAAAGTCCTTGGATTATCAAACACCCCTGGAAGTATTTATGAGTTACATGAATGAAGATATTTTGTCTAGCTTAATTTGACAAATCAAATTTATTTAAAACTTTGCAACAGAACCGGAAATGGTTTGATCAAAAAAAATTGATCCTCAGGCTTTTTGCTTTTTAAATGGGAAAGACACACCATTATATCTTGTTTTGTATACTTTTGTTGATAGTTATTTATTTGTTGCTGGCGATAGGAAAATATAGAATGGAGTAATTCCTGTTTTAAACTATTCTTTTCTTCTGGTTTCATACTAGCTGCCTCTTTTCGAATAACTTTTTATACAGTATGAAGTAAAAATTCCAACAATGGACAACAGTTTTTTTAGCTGTAATTAATTTTTATTTTTGAAAAAAGTATACTTAGTAAAATCGATAGCACAAAAATCAGAAAGTCAGCATTAGACTAGCTAAAAGAAAAAATTTTTTTCTTGATTGACAAATCAAATGAACTCTGCTATTTTATTACCAATCATTAAAACGCGATGAAAAACAAAGTAGAGTAACCATGTACGCTAAAGAGAATTCCTGCTTGGTGAGAGGGGATGCGCATCAATTACTTGAAAATGGCTTTTGAGCGGATTTCCCGACTTTATGAAGGAAGTACGGTTGTCCCCGTTAACAAGGCACAGTCTCCAAGATGCAAACTTTTTGGGTACTGATCGAGATGAAATCTGTGAGGATTTTATGATTAAAGGTGGTAACGCATGTCCAATGCCCTTAGCAAATTTTTTGCTAGGGGCATTTTTTGTATTTGCTTTTAAGCAAGGATGACTATCTCATAAAGAGACTCATCGGACATAAAGAATTGGAAGGTGGACGAATTATGGCAGGATTTTTAGTAGTACAAACCGATTTTGGGTTGCAAGATGGCGCGGTAAATGCAATGTATGGAGTGGCTTATCAAGTTGAGCCCAACTTGATCATCAATAATCTCACTCACGAGATTGAACCATACAATATTCATGATGCAAGTTACCGTCTATTGCAAGCAGCAAGTTATTGGCCAGCGGGCACGGTATTTGTTTCGGTTGTTGATCCTGGGGTTGGTTCAACGCGTCGAAGTGTCATGGCAGAATTAAAAGATGGGCAATATGTCATCACGCCAGACAATGGGACATTGACATATTTGGCACAATACGTAGGAATCAAAGAAGTCCGTCAAATTGATGAAGAAACACAGCGTTTGCCAGGTTCATCAGAAAGTCATACATTCCATGGACGCGATGTCTATGTATACAATGGGGCTCGACTAGCTAGTGGAAATGTACGATTTGACGAACTAGGTTCAGTCATTCCAACGAGCGAGTTAGTAACATTCCCATTAATTGCTCCTGTCCAAAATGAACATACAACGACAGGTACGATCGATATCACCGATATTCGTTTCGGCTCACTTTGGACGAACATTCCGGTGGATTTTTTCAAAAATTGGCAAATTGAATATGGACAAAGCTTACTAGTAAAAATATACTATCAAGGTGTAGTCCGTTACCAAGATAAGGTTGTCTTTGGACGTTCGTTTGCTCAAGTAGCGCCAAAAAAAGCGGTATTATACATCAATTCATTATTGAACGTTGGTTTAGGGATCAATCTGGATTCATTTTCAGCTGTATATAAGATCGGAACAGGCAATGACTGGACGATCGAACTGACAAAGAACTAAGAAAAGAACTAAGAAAAGAACTAAGAAAAGAAGCACTTATTACGTATTAATTAAAAAGGGGTAAAAAAGTATGAGTAAAAAATTCACGGTAAAACACATTGTAGCAATTGGTATCGGCGCAGCGGTCTTCTTCATTTTGAAACGTTTCGTAACTATTCCAACAGGGATTCCTAATACGGATATCGCAACGGCGTATCCTTTCTTGGCATTGTTAGGCGTTGTTTATGGCCCTATCGTTGCAGGGTTGGCAGGCTTTATCGGCCATGCACTTGGTGACTTGACAACCTATGGGGCATGGTGGTCATGGATCATTGCTTCAGGTATTTTAGGTGTCTTCTTTGGCTTGTTAGCTAAACGTATCCCAATCGAACAAGGAACTTTTGGGAAAAAAGAAATCGGGACATTTCTTGTTGGTGAAACGATCGCCAATTTGATTACATGGGTAGTGATTGCACCAATCGGAGATATCTTGATCTATGCGGAGGCACCAAGCAAAGTCTTTACACAAGGTATCGTTGCAGGGATCACAAATGCGATTGTAACAGGTGTCATCGGTGTTATTTTGCTAAAAGCCTATGCACAGACGAAAACGAAAAAAGGTAGCTTAAATAAAGAAGATTAGAACGTGAGGATATAAAATGATCGAGTTTCATGATTTTACATTTCAATATGATAGCCAAGCCGAACCCACGCTGAAAAATATCAATTTGTCCATCAAACAAGGAGAAAAGATTTTGATCATGGGACCTAGTGGCTCAGGAAAATCTACCTTAGGGAAATGTTTGAATGGTATCATCCCGCAAAATGAAAAAGGTAGTTATACTGGGAGTTTGAACATCAACGGGAAGTTGTTTGGTGAATCCACCATCTATGACCTTTCGTTAGATGTGGGGACAGTATTGCAAGATACGGATAGCCAATTTGTTGGCTTGACAGTGGCAGAAGATATTGCATTTTCATTGGAAAACGAGATGATTGAGCAAACGGAGATGCGCAAGGCGGTAAATTATTGGTCTGAAAAAACCAATCTATCGGAACAATTAGAAAAACGCCCACAAGATCTCTCTGGTGGTCAGAAGCAACGTGTAACGATGGCTGGCGTCTTGATCGATGAAACGCCGATCCTTTTGTTTGATGAACCTTTAGCCAATCTCGATCCACAAACGGGGTACGAAGCGATTCAAATGATCGACCAGTTGTATCAGTCGCAAAAATTTACAACAATCATTATCGAACACCGTTTGGAAGAAGTTTTAGCAGCACCAATCGATCGTGTTATTCTAATGAACGAAGGAACGATCATCGCAGATAGCACGCCAACAGAATTACTAAAAAGTGACCTTTTGACAATGTATGGTATACGCGAACCGTTGTATATCTCTGCTTTGAAACGTGCGGGTATTTCTTTGGAAGAGTTTTCTGATCTAACACAGGTCGATCAACTAGTTTCCCCAGAAATAGCAACGGCATTAGCCAAGGATCAGGGAGAATTCAAAGCAATTCCGTTAAAAGAAACGCCATTACTGACACTGAAAAATATTTCCTTTGGCTTTGGGGATGAGCAAGTCATCAAAAAAATTGACTTGACACTCTATCAAGGAGAAATGGTCAGTCTTGTTGGGCATAATGGGGCAGGAAAGTCTACGCTGTCGAACCTGATCACAGGTTTTTATCCTCTTCAAACAGGTGAACTATTGTGGAAAGGGCAATCCATTGCAAATGAAAGTATCAAGGAACGAGCCGATAAAATAGGTTACGTGTTGCAAAATAGTAATCAAATGCTATCGAAGAATATGATTTTTGAAGAGGTCGCATTAGGGTTGGAGAACCAGGGTGTCGAACCTGAGGAGATCCAGGAAAAAGTTTTTGACACATTGAAGGTCTGTGGACTCTACGAATTTCGTAATTGGCCAATCTCTGCATTGAGCCATGGGCAAAAACGCCGAGTAGCAATTGCAGCTATTTTAGTACTCGAGCCTGAATTGCTGATCCTTGATGAACCTACAGCGGGGCAAGATTATTACCATTATAATGAAATGATGACCTTTTTACGCACGTTGAACCAGCAAGGGATTACCATCTTGATGATCACCCATGATATGCACCTGATGTTGGAACACATCCGACGGACGTTGGTATTGAAACAAGGACAGATCATCGCGGATGAGACCCCTGCCAATGTCTTATCTTCGGCAGAATTAGTTGCCTCAGCAAGTCTGCGTGAAACGAGTCTCTATCGTTTGGCACAAAACAATCATTTAGCAGATGCCACCGATTTTGTGTCGGCATTCATCCAGCATGAGGAGGTGCCTACTGATGGCAGACAATAATTTGATCGGTTATTTGCCGAAAAAAACGGTGATCCATCAACTTAGCGGCTTCACTAAATTGTTGTGCTTTTTAATGATTTCAGTAGTTGGGATGATTTCTTATGACACACGTTTTTTGCTAGTGCTTGCGCTTTTCTCTATTATTCTTTTTCGAACAGCAAAAATTACGTATCGTGAGATTTCCTTTGTATTGAAATTCATCGCATTCTTTTCGATTTTGAATTTATTGACGGTTTATCTATTTGCACCAGAATATGGCGTGACGATCTATGGGACAAGACATGTGATTTTTGAAGGAATCGGCCGATATACACTCACACAAGAACAACTTTTTTATGAGTTCAATCTGCTGATCAAATATTTCGTCACGATCCCACCAGGGTTGATCTTTATTTTGACGACGAACCCTAGTGAATTGGCATCAAGTATTCATCGAGTAGGTGGATCATATAAGATCGCTTATGCTTTTTCTTTAGCATTGCGTTATATCCCAGATATTCAAGAAGATTTTCGAACGATTTCAAAAGCACAGCAAGCTCGAGGAAATGAGCTATCCAAGAAAGCCTCGTTGATGAAACGAGTACGTGGCAATTTAACGATTGCGATTCCTTTGATTTTCTCCAGTTTAGAACGGATCGAAACGATTTCTTCGGCGATGGAGCTTCGTCGTTTCGGTAAGAAAAAAAGCCGCACTTGGTTGTTAGCTAAACCCTTGAAACGCAATGATTATTTGGCATTATTACTGGTAATCTTATTGTGTGCTGCAGGGATATCTTTATTGTTCATCAATGGCGGACGCTTTTATAACCCGTTTCGCTAGAGTTTTGGATATATATCAAGACAAAAAATTGGAAGACTGGAAATCTTTTTTACGATTTTCAGTCTTCCAGTTTTTGTTTGTTAGTGAAATCCTCATTGACTTACTCATTATCGAAAAAATTGATTTTTCGGTGGATTTTCTGTCAAAAACAAGGACGGATCATTGTTAGATTGGTTCAATGATTTTCAATAGTTAGAATAAAACAGCAGAAGCTAATGCTTGTTGAATAGCTACAATATTTTTGTCCTTGCGGAATTGTAGACTCTCGGCTGGAAGTTCAGCGCTAGAAATCCAAATTTTCAACTCTGCATCCAAATCAAAATGACCACTTGTTTCTACAGAAAAACGTGAGATTGATTTATAAGGAATCGACTTATATTCTACTTTTTTACCAGTGACACCTTGTTTGTCAACGATAATCAATCGTTTGTCTGTAAAAACAATTAAGTCTCTTACTAATTTAAAAGCTAAATCCACGTTTTCATTAGGTACTAAGACCCCTTGTAGTTCTTTTTCTACAGATTTATTATCATGTTGTGCAGCATTTCCCATTAGTCCATCGAATAATCCCATTTCTTGATTCCTCATTTCTGATATAATAGATTTGTCATTTTTAAAAGATAGTGAGTGTGGGACAAAGTAAGAAACACTTCTGTCCCAGCCTCGGGTTAATTTTTATCAAAGAAAGCGACAAGGCTTTCTAGCAGAACCTATTCATTTGTCTTCAAATAATTCAGTTTATATTCGTAAGTTTGACCAGATATCTTCCTAAAAGTCCTTTTTTAGTTTTTTACTAAAGAGTATACTTGGTCTTCATGATCATGTATTCACAAATGCATAGGAATAGCAAATCGATATCTATGTTTAACTATATATTTATGATGACTTAAAAACTGATGTGTGTCAATGAGTTAGTCAATTTTTAGTTTACAAATAGAACCGTCGAAAAATAGTTTAGGAATTCATTAGGAGAAAACGAAATAAATACAAAAATCCGTATTACTTTAGTTGTTACTGAAACTGCTGACTAGTACTTGTTACATAAATTTCTGAGCAAATTGGATTTATTAAAGAATACAATTATGATGATATTTATAATAATATTATCAAATGAATAGTGGTAATGTAGCGAGAAAGTCGACAACTAAAATAGCAGATAAGCCAAACAAGAAAAACATTTAGATTTATAAATTTAATTATTGGAAGGTTGATGAGTAATGATCACGATTATGGATTATCCAGAATATAAAAAGAAGTATCCAAAAAATTCTATGTCAGAGTGGTTTGCGTATCAGGCTCCGTTAGTTTTAGAAAATATGAGGGAAGAGTATCAAGATGTGAAGCAACAGTTGAGTGGATCTGAGCAATTAAGAGCGGAAGAAATCATTCAAGAATATGAACAAGAATTCTTAAAGTAGCATTCACTTCAAACTATTATTAAGCTTTTTGATGCGAACTAAAAGAAGATCTAAAAATCCAGACTACAAAAGATTTTATCTGGGGACCATACGACAAATTAACTCTTTGGATTTCCCTTTTCGGTTCTGTTGCAAAGTTTTAAATCTACTATCAAATAAGGTAGAATAATAGAAAAAGATAGCAGGAGGAATGACGATGAATCATTTTAAAGGAAAGCAATTTCAGCAGGATGTGATTATTGTAGCCGTGGGCTACTATCTTCGTTATAACCTTAGCTATCGTGAAGTTCAAGAAATCTTATATGATCGTGACATTAACGTTTCTCATACAACGATTTATCGTTGGGTGCAAGAATATGGCAAACTACTCTATCAAATTTGGAAAAAGAAAAATAAAAAATCCTTTTATTCATGGAAAATGGATGAAACGTACATCAAAATTAAAGGAAAATGGCATTATTTGTATCGAGCCATCGGTGCAGATGGTTTAACCTTGGATATTTGGTTACGTAAAAAACGGGACACACAAGCAGCCTATGCTTTTCTTAAGCAGTTAGTGAAGCAGTTTGATGAACCGAAGGTTGTAGTCACAGATAAAGCCCCCTCTATTACAAGTGCCTTTAAGAAACTAAAAGAATACGGCTTTTATCAAGGGACAGAACATCGTACCATTAAATACCTGAATAATTTGATTGAACAAGACCATCGTCCAGTAAAGAGACGCAATAAATTCTATCGAAGTTTACGCACTGCCTCTACCACGATTAAAGGCATGGAAGCCATTCGAGGATTATATAAGAAAACCCGAAAAGAAGGCACTCTCTTCGGGTTTTCGGTCTGTACTGAAATCAAGGTATTATTGGGAATCCCAGCTTAAATCATAGATACCGTAAGGGATTTTATTCTTTATTTAAAACTTTGCAACAGAACCAAGGTAGGTATTTTAGAAGATTGAATAGACAACACCGGGTTGTTTATAAGGTAGATAAAGATGAACACGTGGTTGAAATTTATTCAGCAAGGACGCATTACGAGTCACAGTAATTACTTGTAAATACATTATCTCGTGGTATAATGTATTTACTAAGTAATTACATACTGTTAGAAATGAGGGATTTAAATGATTACAAAAACAAGAAAACAAGGCAATTCAATCATGTTGACAGTACCTAAAGATTTTAATGTTCCTAATGGAGTCGAAGTTGAAGCAAAGTTGGTAGAGAATGGTATTCTTTATGAATTTGTTGAACCACAAAAAGAATTTTATGATTTTAGCGAAGATATTTTGTCTGATATAATTGCAGAAGGCTACGATAAAGATGAGATTCTTGTAGAATTTAAGAATAGAAAAAACAAAATGCATTCTTCCTTTAGAGATATTGCTGAAGATACACTTACTAATTCTAAAGTAATGACTAAAGAGGAGTTGGCAACAGAAATTGGCTTATGAAATCGTTCCTTCAAAACATGTCATTAAGTATTTAAAAAAGCTAAAAGAGAAGCCATTGAAAGAAAAATTTTTGAATTTAATTTATGATGAAATTGCGATTGATCCATATAAGGGTGAACAAAAAACTGGGGATTTATCAGGTATTTGGTCTAGTGGGTTCAAATATGCGGGCACAACATATAGAGTAGCTTACGAGATTATAGAAAACAAGGTTATTCCAGTATTGTTATGTGGAACGCATGAAAAATTTTATGAACAGTTGAAAAAATTAATCTAGTGATTTGTTGTCGTTCTTAAGAAGGACGGCTTCTTTTTTATCGAAAATCTGATTCGTCTACATGACTAAAGTCGCGAGTATTCTCTGCTTCTCGATAAATTAAATAACGTCTTTACTTTGAGGAAAGCTATAAATCAATATGTTTCAGGTTTTCCTTATTTATGTACTACCTTTTACTTATTAATTATAAGGTAGTACATATATATCTTTTTTTCGGTAGTAACTAAAAATAAATATGTTATAATAGTATCAAATGAATATTGCTAAAAGAAAAGAGGTAGGAACGTGGTAGCGAAGAAATATGTAATCGGTAATTTTAAAGGTGGCGTAGGTAAAAGTACGTGCGCGCAAATGTTAGGGTTTGAATCAGCAGTTAATGAAGGAAAAAGAACCTTGATAATTGACTTGGATATGCAAGGAAATACTTCTGATGTGATGAACTTAACGCATATGAACTTCACTAACGAAGAAGGAGGCGGAGAAGGTGAACCGATTGTTTACGAAAATACTGTGACTGACGTGTTGATAAACAATCTTCCACCTAAAGAGGCTGTCTATAAAGTAATCAATAACCTCTATATACTTCCAGCAGACATGTCCTTTGAAATGTATGATGATTGGATCAAAGACCAATATAATGATTCATTATCCCAATTCAAATATATGAAAGAAAAGCTAGAACCATTATTTGATGAGTTTGACGTCATCTATTTAGATGTCCCACCTTCTATTTCTGTATATAGTAAATCCGCGATGTACATTGCGGACTGGGCAATCGTCGTCTTACAGACCCAAGTAAAATCGATGAGAAATGCGATGCAATATCTTGAGTATATGGACTTTTTTGTGAAAGAATTTGATACAAATTTATATGTTGCTGGTGTTATTCCTTTCATGTTGGAAAGCGGTGACGCAGTAGATCAGGAAATGTATAAACAAGCCCAAGAGATTTATGGGGAACATTTGATTAAAAATGTTGTACTCAAAAATGCGCGCTTAAAACGATACGACGGATCAGGTATTACGATGGAGAAGACAAAGAAAGGTCTCTTAAAACAATGGGATCGCAAAAGCCACGAATTATTTATCAGTATTTTGAAAGAATTGGAAGAACACGAGAATTGGTATGCGGAGGTGGAGTAATTGGCTGACATCAAAGGACTTGATATTTTTGGGAACAACAAAGGACTCGCCAAAATAAAAAAAGAAGCAGAAGCAAAGAAAAAGCAGCAAGCAATTACACCATCTGAAAATAAGCAATTAGAAGTGCACCAAGTTCAAGAAATAAAAACTTCCTCCAATGTTGAAAGACAGAGTAGAGGAAGAACAAAAAAAGTTGGCGCACCAATCAGAAAGTTTGATAAGGTTTATTCCACCAAGCATCCTTTAAAACTGTCGACTTTGTTAAATGCGACTTCCAGAGTTTTAGTAGAAAAGTATGAGACTAATATGACAAGAGATGAATTGCTTAGAAAAGCTTTAGATGAGTATATTAAACAGAATCTTACGCAAGAAGATAAGCAAGATTTGTTTAATGACGTGGTGAAAGAACTAGACTTGTTCAGAGAAAAATATCCAATTGTTCCAGAATTAGATGATCGTGGAGAAATAATAAGAACTACCAGTCAGATAAAACAAGATACCGAAGACTCACTGCGCAAAGGGTGGGGAATGAATAATAAAGTTAGATAGAACCCCCTTTTTATAGCATAAAAAAGATTTAGAAGGATATATGATCCTATTGCATGAGAAGTACAATAAAATTAATAAGAATTAACATTAACGAAAAAACGTGGGAATTATTCAGTGAATACAAAGAAATTAAATCTTGAAAAGTAATGGAGTATGGCTTGGAAAAGTTCAAAAAATATTAAGACAAGCTTCTCAAAAAAAGGGATTTTGATATCCAATAAAAAGAGTGAATCATTGTACTGCCCTCCAAAAAAGTAGTACCAAAAATCTAAATTTTTTGGAGGATTTTACATGACTCACTCTTTTTTTATCAAAGAAAGTATTTTCCAAGCAGTTTTTTCATCCAAAAATAAATCTGTAAAAAAATTACCATTCAAGGCGCCTAAACAACTCTCCGCTTTGAACTTACTTTTACAAATACCAATTCGTTTTGGAATATCGAAAATTTCTTTTAAAGAAAGACCAAAAGTCTTATCCTCAGATGCTTTGATGAATTCACCATTGATATTGAAGGGTCTTCCGTAAAGAAATCCAACAGTATCCGTCATGCTTGGAAATAGGATTTTACGATGCTTGTTCCAGGGTTCGACAGAATCAATAGAGGATAAGGTGCCAATTCCAGAAATTAACATATCTGCATGCGAAGCGGTTGCTAAGGTATTAGCTAAAGAAGGTTCTAGAGCCATTAGTTCACGTGCAGTTTCATTGATGACATATAAAGGAATACTGAGAGTCAAATAAGAAGACTCATAACGTTCAGCAGCTTTTTGAACTAATCGTGTGGAGCCAGCTAAGGAATTATATTTTCCGATTTCGCCAATGAATTGAGTAAAAATTAATTCTTCACGAGCAACCATTTTAAACTGATCAATCACTTTGTAAACGGTATCTCCCCAAGATAGTGCAACCACATTGGCTTTCTTAATTAATTCTTGAATGTAATCGGCAGCAAATTTTGAAAATAATAAATCGTGTTGTGATAAGTCTTCACTACTTTTTAATATATAGATATTCGTTTTAAAGTAATTTTTGAAGATTTCTTCTAGCTCATAATTCCTAGCATACGGAGAATTAATTGAAATACTAACTAATTGTTTTTCACGTGCATCTTCAATATATTTTAAAGCTTTATATCTGGTGATCCCATATTTTTTAGAAATTTCACTAATATTGATATCCTCGAGATAATAGTCTTCACAAATTTTCACAAGGAGTGATTCATAGTCAGAGAATTCCAGATGCATAGTATAGCTCCTAACTTTTTCAAATAGATATTTTTTTTCATTATACCAAAAAAATTGAATTTAGTCTTTTTTTAATTTTTTAAAAATAAGCATCATTTTTTTAAAATTTAAAATGAAAGGGTTTTTTTATTTTAAAAAAAGTGTTAAAGTGGTTTTGTAATTAAAAAATGTAAAAAGGAGTGAAGGTATGCTTGATGAAGTTTTAGAAATCCATAAAAAAAATGTAGGTGTTTTACGGATGGAAACAACAGAAGCCGTGCAAGATGATCAAGATTTAGCAAAAATGTACACCCCAGGTGTAGCAGAACTAAGTTTAATGATTGAGAAAAATCATGCTTTGGCAAGAGAATTAACAATTAGTGGTAAATTAGTGGCCGTTATTACAGACGGGTCGGCGGTATTAGGTCTTGGAAATGTAGGAAACCAAGCTGGATTACCAATCGTCGAAGGGAAAGCGCTGCTTTATAAAAATTTAGCAGGTGTCAATGCGATTCCATTAGCCATCGAACAAAAATCAGTAGACGAGATTGTACAAACAATTGTCAATTTGCAAAATAGTTTTGCAGGGATCCATTTAGAAGATATTGCAGCACCGAAGTGTTTTGAGATTGAAGAAAAATTACAAGAAAAACTTTCTATTCCTGTGTATCATGACGATCAAGAAGGAACAGCGATAGTCGTTTTAGCTGGATTGATCAATGCTGCTAAGATCCAAAGGAAAACATTAACTGAACTTCGAGTTTTGATCAACGGCATGGGAGCATCTGGGGTTGCAACAGCTAGACTATTAATCGCTGCTGGTATCAAAAATCTAACATTGGTGGATAAACAAGGGAGATTAAAGAAGCAAGATAGTACATTAAATAAATATCAAAGAGAGTTGTTGGATCATATACATGATACAAATAATAATGCAAGCGTTTTGGAAGATGCAATCGTTGGACAAGATGTTTTTATCGGTCTTTCAATAGGAAATGTTTTAACGCCTGAAATGATTGGAAAAATGAATGATAATCCGATTATTTTTGCTTTAGCCAATCCAGTACCAGAGATCAAACCCGATTTAGCAAAAGAATCTGGTGCAAAGCTAATCGCTACAGGTTCTTCGAAATATCCTAACCAAGTAAACAATATTTTAGTATTTCCCGGATTGTTCAAGGGACTATTACTATCGAAAGCGAATAAAGTCGATCTTTCATTACAACTTGAAGTAGCCAAACAATTAGCTGCTATGGTCGCAGAGCCTACGGTAGAAAAATTCATCCCTAATGTTTTTGATGAAGGAGTCGCAAACGTCGTTTCACAGGCAGTTTTGGATTATTTACAAAAACTAAAAGAAAACGAGGATAATATACATGCTGAAAACATTAAATAGAATTAAAATTGGTTTTATTCCTTTATCTCTTTATATCATTTTGGTACTCGCGTATCTTGCAATGACGATAAGCAATATCGTTCCAGAAAATGATATGTTAGTTTCTTTGGGTATTATGACTGTTTTTGCTTATTTATTAGAAGAAATTGGTAAAACTATTCCTATTTTAAAAGATTTAGGTGGTAAAGTATTAGTTGTTACATTTTTGCCTGCATTTCTAGTCTATAAACATTGGCTACCTCAAAGTACTGTAACTGTGGTTTCTGATTTTATGAATAATAACAATTTCTTGATGTTCTTTATCACACTACTAGTTGTCGGCAGTATTGCTTCAATGAATCGGCAAACATTGGTTAAAGCAACTTCACGTATTATCATTATTTTAATTTTATGCGATGTGATTGGTTCTTTGATAGGAACAGGTGTGGGAATACTCCTTGGGCTATCTGCTTGGAATGCGTATTTCTTTATCGTTGCGCCGATTATGGCTGGTGGTGTTGGGGAAGGAGCGATGCCATTATCGATTGGTTATGCAGCAATATTATCTGGTATGGGACAAAATGATATCTTTGGGAAGATTCTACCGTGTGTGATGTTGGGAAGTTTAGTCGCAGTTCTACTGTCTGGTATGCTCAAAAAAATTGGAGAGAAATACCCACAATTAAATGGTCAGGGTAATTTGATCGATGGGGATGATGAACATTTAGAGAACTTGAAGGGTTCAGCTAAACCAGTCAATATTGAAAAAACATTGTTAGCAGGCGTGGTAGCAATAACGATTTATTTTGTTGCTGTCTATGTTGAGCACTTATTAAAATCACTCCTTGGCTTTTCTATTCCTTCACCTGTGATCTTATTAGTCTCTCTTATGGGGGCTAAAATGCTTGGTTTTATCCCTAAAAATATCGAAGAAGGTGGAAATTCGTTGTATGGATTCACTGTTCGTGGGATCACACCTCCCTTACTTTTTGGCGTAGGGGTTGCAAAAACAGATTGGTTAGAGCTGATCGAAGTATTTAAAAATCCTGCAACGATAGTAACAATCATTGTGACGGTAGTAGCTATTGTCGCTACAGCTTTTATCGCCGCAAAATTTTTAAAAATGTACCCAGTTGATACTGCCATCGCAGTTTCATGTTGTAGCGGACAAGGCGGTACAGGTGCTTTAGCTATCTTAGCTGCGGGTGATCGCATGGAATTAATGCCATTTGCACAAGTTGCTGTTCGACTAGGGGGTGCTATGACCGTAACGTTCGCTATCTTTTTAATGGGTCTGCTATCATAAGAACATAAAGAAAGGACGTGACCATGTGTTTGATCAAACAGATATCCAACGATTATTTTTAAAAAATAACTATATCAAAGACCAATGGGAAAATCTTTTGCTTGATTCAGGAATACAAAAGAAGCAAATCGAAGATTTTCAACATTTAGATCAAACATTGGGTATATACCATAAAGAAAAGTTAGTAGGAACAGTATCTTATCAAAACAACGTGATTAAATATATCGCCGTGTCTGAAAAATATAAAGATGGTGGACATACATTTAATGTACTAGTCTCTGCAATAATTCAGGCAATGAGTCAACAAGAGATTTTTCATTATATTGTTTTCACGAAACCGCGCTATCAAAAAAGTTTTAACTTTTTAGGTTTTGAAACAATCGTATCTACCCCAAAAATAGCTGTATTAGAAATGGGAGATAGTTCTATAAAACAGTACCTAGAGAGGATTCCTAAAGTGAATGGTGAAAAAAAAGCAGCAATTGTCATGAATGCGAACCCATTTACAGAAGGGCATTATTATTTAGTAAAACAAGCTGCCAATAACAACGATTGGGTATATGTATTTGTACTCGAAAAAGAACAAAATCTTTTTTCGACGAAGGACCGACTCAAATTAGTTCAACAAGGATTACAAAAACTGAAAAATGTCATTGTTCTATCAGGTGGCGAGTATATTATTAGCCCTGCAACGTTTCCCACCTATTTTTTACGAGAAGATGATGAAATAGCAAAGGAGCAAATGGTCGTAGATGCTACTTTATTCAAAGAAAGAATTGCCACTTATTTAGATATCTCTGCTAGATATGTGGGAGAAGAACCACTTTCCCCAATGACTCGTTCATATAACGACATACTGGAAACGATTTTACCCCCTGAAATAAAAGTTCATGTCCTTGCAAGGAAGAAAACGGAACAACACCAAGTTATTTCTGCTTCTCAAGTTCGTAAAGCGTATCTTGCTGGGCAATTGGAAAAAATAAAATATATGGTTCCAGAAACAACCTATCAATACTTAAAAAATAAAAGGGAGCGTTAAGTAATGGAAATAAATAAATCAGCGATTGCTGGAACATTAGAGTCAAGTGATGTCCAAATCATGATTTCACCGAATACAGAAGGAATAGAAATCGATTTAGACAGTCAAGTGATTGAGCAATTTGGAAAACAAATCAAAAAAGTTATCTATGACACACTAGCAGTTTATCAGATTAAAAACGTAAAACTCAAGGTAGTAGATAAAGGGGCATTAGATTGCGTTATTGTTGCACGATTAAAAACAGCGATCCATCGTTCCTTAGGTATCCAACACCAAGAAACACCGTGGGAGGTTTAATTAGATGATGAAAGAACGTTTGAGAAGAACAATGATGTTTGTTCCAGGAAATAATCCAGCGATGATCAAAGATGCAGGTATTTATGGTGCTGACTCGATTATGTTCGACCTGGAAGATGCAGTGTCTATGGCAGAAAAAGACAGCGCAAGAATGCTTGTGGCTGAGGCATTGAAAACAGTGGATTATGGTGACACAGAATTAATTGTTCGAATAAATGACCTGCACTCAGAATTTGGACGTGCAGACATTTTTGCAATGGTTAAAGCCGGCGCGCATGTATTACGTTTACCTAAAACAGAAACCTCTGAAGATATAACAGAAGTAGAAAAAGTGATTATAGAAGCAGAAAACTATCATAATGTTCCGATAGGGCGAACATTGATGATGGCAGCCATTGAAGGTGCTTCTGGTGTATTGAACGCACCTGCGATCGCCAAAGCATCTGATCGATTGATTGGAATCGCCATTGGGGCAGAAGACTATGTGACAAATATGAAAACCAAACGATATCCAGATGGAAACGAATTGTTTTTTGCTCGCAGTATGATCGTTCATGCTGCACGTGCAGCAGGCATTTCCGCATTTGACACTGTTTACTCTGATGTGGATGATATGGAAGGATTTTTAAACGAAGTACGTTTAATCCATCAATTAGGTTTTGATGGAAAATCTTGTATCAATCCACGGCAAATTCCAGTAGTCAATACTGTTTATCAGCCGTCAATCAAAGAAATCAAACGATCACTAGACATCATCTCGGCAATCGAAGAAGCAAAAGAAAAAGGTTCTGGCGTAATTTCTTTAAATGGAAAAATGATCGATAAACCAATTGTAGAACGTGCACAACGGACATTGATGTTAGCAAAAGCATCACGATTGATTGATGAGGAGGGAAATATCCATGCATAATAAACAAAGACGTAGCATTCCATCAAGTGTTTTAACAAAGTATAAAAAAGAATTCCAAAGTGTTTCATTATCGCCACAAACGATTCAACGTTGTGCACCAAAAGTAACGACTGTAACTAATCAGACAAATAAATTGATGCACTCGATCAAAGAAGCTATAGAAAAATCGGGCTTAAAAGATGGAATGACGATTTCATTTCATCATCATTTAAGAGAAGGTGATTTTGTTTTTAACCAAGTGATGGCCGTGATCCGTGAAATGGGCATCAAAGAATTGACCTTAGCACCAAGTTCTTTAACGAACACTATGAATGAGATGGTTATTGAATGCATCAAGGACGGTACAGTAACTCATATCACAAGCAGTGGGATGCGCGGCAGCTTAGGTGAATTTATTTCTCATGGAGGAATGGACAATCCTGTGATTTTACGTTCTCATGGTAATCGTCCACGTGCAATTGAAAGTGGTGAATTGAAAATCGATGTTGCATTTCTAGGAGTACCAACATCTGATGATTATGGAAATGCTAATGCGACTGTTGGAAAATCCGTTTTTGGTTCATTAGGGTATGCAAAAGTAGATGCACAATATGCAGATAAAGTCATTCTTCTAACTGATCATTTAGTTCCTTACCCTAATACGCCCATTAGTATTCCGCAAACACAAGTCGACTATGTCGTGGAAGTAGAAGCAATTGGTGATCCGAATAAAATCGGTGCTGGTGCTACACGGTTTACTAAAAACCCAAAAGAATTAAAAATTGCTGAAATGGTCAAAGATGTCATTGTTCACTCACCTTATTTCAAAGATGGCTTTTCTTTTCAAACAGGAACGGGTGGTGCAGCTTTAGCAGTAACGCGTTACTTAGCTAGTGAAATGGAAGAAAAACAGATCAAAGCTTCTTTTGCATTAGGTGGCATCACTAAACCAACGGTTGATTTATTGGAAAAAGGTCTTGTTGAAAAAGTGTTAGATGTCCAAGACTTTGACAAAGGAGCAGCTGAAGGAATGGCGCGGCTTGAGAACCAACAGGAGATCGATGCTTCCTTTTATGCTGATCCAAGTAATAAAGGAGCGGTTGTTAACCAATTAGATGTCGCTATTTTATCTGCATTAGAAATTGACACAAACTTCAATGTAAATGTTATGACTGGTTCAGATGGTGTGCTAAGAGGTGCGATTGGTGGACATCAAGATGCAGCAACGGCTAAACTTACTATCATCTCAGCGCCGTTAGTACGTGGCCGAATACCTACAGTAGTAAATGACGTTACTACATTGATCACACCAGGGAAAAGTATCGATGTATTAGTCACAGAAGTAGGGGTTGCTATCAATCCCCAACGTAAAGATCTAATAGCTATTTTTGAAAGAATTCCACAAATTCCTGTTTTTACAATAGAAGAATTACAGCAAAGAGCAGAAAAAATAGTAGGCATCCCGGAACCTTTGCAATTCACAGATCGGATAGTTGCCTATGTAGAATACCGAGATGGTTCAATTTTAGATGTCGTTCGTCAGGTGAAAGAATTTGAAGAAGAGAGATCATGATGTTTGATACTGGAGAAATTCAAGAAATCGAGGATATTTTGATCCATAAAGAACAACGTGCTAACTTGCAAAGCAACCTGCTTTCCAAGTATTCAAATAGTTCATTGATGGTCTTTACATTGAATATTCCTGGGCCGATCAAAAATAATCCAATGATTGAGCAGGTATTTCGTCAGGGACAGCAGTCAATTCAGCAAATGTTTTTAAAAAAAAAGGTGGAAATGACGTACACAAAAGAAATCAATTTGCCAAGTGGATTGGACTGGTACGTAATAGTAACAGAAGCACCTTTGAATCTCAAAAAATGGTTGGTCACGTTAGAAGAGCAAGACGCATTAGGTAGACTTTTTGATTTAGATGTCTTGTTTAAAAAAGGAGAGCAGATAACAATTGTCAGTCGCCAAGCTCTTAATCATGGGGAACGTCCTTGTTTTATTTGTGGGAAATCAGCAAAGGTATGTGCACGTAATCGTACACATACTGTGAAAGAAATGCAAAAGAAAATCGAACAAATAGTAGCCGATTCCTTAAAAGGAGCATTGAAACATGCATGATAATATTCAAAAAATAGCACAAGAAGCACAATTAGCGATGCTTTATGAAGTTACATGTATCAATAAACCAGGATTGGTTGATCCAGTAGACCCCGGTTCTCATCAAGATATGGACATTTTTACTTTTCTACAAAGTAGTGTAGTTTTGACTCCCTATTTTGAAGAATTTATCCAAACAGGATTGGACCGACAACATCAACCAATTGAAGAAACCTTTATGGCGATTCGACAGATTGGTTTAGAGGCTGAAACTGCGATGTTCTCAGTGACAAATGGTATAAATACACATAAAGGTGCTATCTTTTCATTGGGGATTTTTCTTGCTATTTGTGGCCGGTTAACTATTTGGAAAGTTCCTTGTAAAAAAAGTTTCTTTCAAAAAGAAATTCAAAAAATGACGAAAAATCTACTTAACGATTTTGGGAAGATTGATCAAACAAAACCAAAAGCATGGACTTGGGGAGAATATCTATTTGTTAACCATGGATTGACAGGGATACGAGGGGAAGCCAAAAGAGGTTATCCTTGTGTTTTTGACCGAGGATTGCCTTATTATCAAGCATATCAAGGGTCGCAACAAGATAAGATGATAGACACTTTACTTTTTCTATCAATGGAAGTAGAAGATACCAATTTGATCAAACGAAGTAATAATAGACATGTTTTTGAAGAGTATCAATTACTTATTCGTCCTTATTTTGAATTAGGGGGTGTAAAAACCATACAAGGTAAAAAATATTTGGATTACCTAAATCAGCAATTTAAAAAGAAAAATTGGAGTATTGGTGGAAGTGCAGACTTATTGATCCTTACAATCTTTTTAGATAAAATCATGGACAAAGGATGGTTATGTTGATACTATAATACAGTATTTTGTATTAGTAAGCTAATAACTAAAAAATGGTTCAATACAAATATTTTATAAAAAATGGTAGTGCCTATCCTTTCAGATTGTAGACAAAGAAAAATTTCTTTGTCTACAATTTTTTTGTTAATGACTTCAGTCAGTTTCGTGCGCAAAGCGTGCGAAACAAGAAAACCATGCGTTTCTACACGTGGAAGAACTAGCATATCGAAAGGAGTTTTTTCATGTCAAATGACGATAAAAGTTTAGCCCATACTCGTTGGAATTTTAAGTATCATAGTGTATTTACACCAAAATATCGACGAAAAGTAATCTATAGGCAATTACGAAAAGATATTGGAAAAATACTTAGGAAGTTGTGCAAAATAAAAAACGTGGAAATTATAGAAGCACATGCAACGCCAGATCATATTCACATGCTTGTTCAAGTACCATCAAAAATAAGTATATCCAGTTTTATGGTTATCTGAAAGATCGTAGTGCTGTGCTAATCCACGAGCAGCACGTAAATCACAAATATAGATACGGAAATAAATCATTTTGGTCGGAGGAATATTATGTGAGTACAGTCGAATTGAATCAAAAGACAATTGAAAAATACATCCGTGAACAAGAAGCTGATGATCGCATTTGAGATAGTATAAGTAAAAGGGTTCTGTTGCAAAGTTTTAAATCTACTATCAAATAAGGTAGAATAATAGAAAAAGATAGCAGGAGGAATGACGATGAATCATTTTAAAGGAAAGCAATTTCAGCAGGATGTGATTATTGTAGCCGTGGGCTACTATCTTCGTTATAACCTTAGCTATCGTGAAGTTCAAGAAATCTTATATGATCGTGGCATTAACGTTTCTCATACAACGATTTATCGTTGGGTGCAAGAATATGGCAAACTAGTCTATCAAATTTGGAAAAAGAAAAATAAAAAATCCTTTTATTCATGGAAAATGGATGAAACGTACATCAAAATTAAAGGAAAATGGCATTATTTGTATCGAGCCATCGATGCAGATGGTTTAACCTTGGATATTTGGTTACGTAAAAAACGGGACACACAAGCAGCGTATGCTTTTCTTAAGCGGTTAGTGAAGCAGTTTGATGAACCGAAGGTTGTAGTCACAGATAAAGCCCCCTCTATTACAAGTGCCTTTAAGGAACTAAAAGAATACGGCGGCTTTTATCAAGGGACAGAACATCGTACCATTAAATACCTGAATAATTTGATTGAACAAGACCATCGTCCAGTAAAGAGACGCAATAAATTCTATCGAAGTTTACGCACTGCCTCTACCACGATTAAAGGCATGGAAGCCATTCGAGGATTATATAAGAAAACCCGAAAAGAAGGCACTCTCTTCGGGTTTTCGGTCTGTACTGAAATCAAGGTATTATTGGGAATCCCAGCTTAAATCATAGATACCGTAAGGGGTTTTATTCTTTATTTAAAACTTTGCAACAGAACCGACAAAAAGATATTGGCAGGCTTACAGAAAAACGTTTATCCGCTTTATGACGAATTGAAAGAATTAAGAGGGTTGAATGGTGTCAAAGACCACCTAAGTTATGTCTCTAGCAAGCGTGAAGAATATTCTAAGCACAATATCGCTAAGTACCTCAAAAAAGCCATTGAACAATATCTACCTACGGTTAAAAGGCAGGACTTATCATGAGTGAGAACTTAAAGACGATAAAAGAGTTGGCGGACGAGCTAGGACTAGCTAAACAGACCGTTCAATACCATATAAAGTTTTTGCCGACCGAAAATCGACAAAAAAACAATAGTGGTTCAATCGTCCTAAACCTTGAAGAACAAAAGTTTATCAAAAAAAGACTAACAAAAATAAAAAAAGTTCAACCGACCGAAAATCGACAAAAAACCGACCGAAAATCGACAAAAAGAAATGAAGAATTAAGCGTTAATAGTCTTTTGTTAGAACAAATTAAAGACTTGAAAAATAATAGAGATAAGCAATTAGAAAACAAAGATAAACAGCTATTACAAATGCAAAATTTGCTAGACCAGCAACAGCGTTTAGCCTTGCAGGATAAAAAATTACTGGAAGAATACAAGGCAGAGAATGATAGCTTAAAAGCCCTTAAAATGCCTACACAAGATACAAAAGTGGAGCAAGTGAGTAGCAAACAACCACAGGAAGTAGAAAGCGTGGCAGAAGAACCAAAGAAAGCACCTAGAAAGTGGTGGAAGTTATGGTAAAAAAATTAGTAGCATTTATGCGTGAAAAAAAGAATGAAGATTTTTTTTATGAGGGCTTTTACCATACCATACTAGGAGAAAGAAGAAACCATAGAAAAATACGAATTGAAAAAGGGATTATTGTTTTAGGGTATGCTGGTTTTACACTCTTTATTTGTTTAATAGCTATATCTATTGCAAACTTATTTAAATAAATAGAAAGCTGTTGTAATGGGCTAAAAATCGACTATTAAAGGGTGGAAAATTCCGCTCTTTTTTATACTTCACTATATTGCTTTACAAGTTACAATAATTTTGGTATCATGTAAAACATAATACCTCTGGAGGAATTATTAAAATGACAAATAAAATTGATTCTCAAATGCTAAAAGGAATACTTTATGGTTGTATTTTACTTCTTCTTTCGAAAAAAGAGATGTATGGATACATGATAAGCGAAGAGCTAGATATTTATGGATTTAAAAATATATCTAAAGGCACAATATACCCATTATTGTTATCTTTAGAAAAAAAGGGGCTAATAATAGGTGACTTAAAACCATCAATATACGGGCCCAGAAGAAAATATTACTCATTAACAGAAAAAGGAATCAAAGAAAAGCAAGAATTTTTTAAAGAGTGGAATCAGCTCAACAGCTGTCTTACAAATTTAATTAAAGGGGTCGATGAATATGAAAACTAATAAGATTATTGAACGTAATGCTGAACTTCAAGAGCACCTAACAAAAGAAAATAAAAAATATTATGGCAATCTTTTAGTTTACATTAGAGTAATGTCTCTTATAAGAGATGAAAAAAAGTCTGAAGAAATGTTATTAGAAATTTTAGAAGATATATTGGAAGGACAGGAACACGGACAATCCGCAGAATATTATTTAGGCAAAAATCCTAAACAAGTAGCTGACAATATTATTAAAGAATTGCCTATAAACGTGATAGATACAATAAAAATTATTATTAGTTCATTAGGGATATTATGTTTAATGAAACTTATACCCATTTTAGCCTCATTTGAAGAATATATTGATATTGGTAATTTCCTAATCTCAGGTGTTTATCTGGTATTTCTTGTTATCGCCTTATTATTATTTATGGGATATTGTTTATATAGATATGAATCTAAGATTATGAATATAATATTGTCACTATTCTTTGGATTAGGACTTGTTGTCTTCTTTTTACTATCATTCCAACTAAACACAGGATTACAAGTAAGATTATCAAATAATTTAGGGATATTTCTTATATTGTTAGCTCTTTTAATCATTTCCTATCTTTTTAATAAAACGAATGAAAAACAAATATGGATTCCGCTTATACCTCCTATAGTAATCTCTGCAATAGCTGGTATTATTATACGTATAAATTTCTTTAGAACAATTATAAACACTTCTGACGGAAGGATAGGTTTAGCTATTGTATTAATAATAGGATTACTGCTACAGTACTTGTTGATGTGGTTTATATATAGAAAATTAAAGAAAAACGATTAAAAGCAAAAGCCCATTGGAGTACACTCTAGTGGGCTTTTTTGTTTTTCTGATATAATAAGATTTGTAAAGGCTCATTAGAGTTTGCCAAAATAGGGAGTGTGATTTATGAGTAAAATTGGTTATGCACGAGTGAGTAGCAAAGAACAAAACCTAGATAGACAATTAGAAGCGTTACAGAGCGTTTCTAAGGTCTTTTCAGACAAAGCAAGCGGACAATCCACCGAACGTCCTCAATTACAAGCCATGCTGGACTATCTGCGTGAGGGGGATATTGTGATTGTAACGGAGTTAGACCGTTTAGGGCGGAACAATAAAGACCTTACAGAGATTATGAATGCCATTCAACAAAAAGGAGCTACGCTGGAAGTCTTAAACTTGCCGTCAATGAATGGGATTGAAGACGAAAATTTGAGACGATTAATTAATAATTTAGTCGTTGAATTATACAAATATCAAGCGGAAAGCGAACGGAAAAGAATTAAGGAAAGGCAGGCACAAGGGATTGAGTTAGCAAAGAAAAAAGGACGATTTACTGGAAGAAAAAGTACCTTTCAAAAAGACGACCCTTTACTACAAAGAGCGTTTAATCTATATCAATCAAAAGAATATACTTTAAAAGAAATTGAACATCATACTAAAATTCCAGTCAGTACACTAAAACGATATTTAACAAAGTATGGTATTAAAAGAAAATAAAAAAAATCCCTAACCAAAAGGCTTCATTGGTCTGGTCGATGACAGGAGCAGTCAGATTGAAAATCTGAAATATATTCAAATTATTTTCCTAAGGGCGCACTTACATACCATGAAAAATCATGGTATAAAATGCCAATATTTTAGATTAAACGTGTAGGAAAAACTCGCTTTGCTCATGTAAATAAAAACGTTATAAAGTATTATAGCGAGCTTAGTAAGTGGATATACACTTACGGTAAAAAGGGTTCTGTTGCGAAGTCAAAGATTTATACGAAGATGTCTTAAAAGAATTTGAAATTAAGCTCTAATTTTTTTCAAAAAGGGGGATTGGGGGACACCACCAAAAATAAAAAGATTCGTCTGAAACGAACAAAAATAAAATTGGAAATTTTAGCTTTTGTGAGTGAAAGATGTATACTTTTTACTGAAAGTGTGTACACACTTGCTAAGTTCACTAAAGACACTAACCCCCTATTTTGGGATTTTAGAGTTGACAGTAGTTTGAAAGGTTGACAAGATGAAAAAAATCAAAAATCGTGAGAGAATTATTCAAAAAAAATTCTTTGTAAATGAACAAGAAGCGGAAAGAATTAAATTGATGATGAGAGAAACTGGCATCACTAATTTTTCTATTTTTGCAAGGCGAGCTTGTTGCAATAAAGAGATTTTTTCTATTGATTTTTCAGAATATAAAAATATTATTTCTGAAATTTCTTCGACGAAATTTGAACTAAAACGTATCGGAAATAATATCAATCAAATTGCTAAACATTTAAACGAAAATAAAAATAATCAGACAAAAGAATTGATGTCTGATTATCAAAATCAATTAGAAAATTTGGAAGATAAAATTCAAAAAGTGGTTCATTATATTTCGGAGGGCTAGAAAAAATGAAATTTACGCTTATCATTGACAAGGCCGTTGACCGTTACGAAGATTACCAGCAAGAACACACCAAAAATAAAAGTCAACATTCCCCACGTTTATAAATAAGCCAATATAAAGCCCTATAAGCAACGATTACCTGTTAGTGGAAGAATTACACTAGAAATAATTTAAAATCGCTTATAAGCTAAAATGTGAGCTTCTAGAGCTATCGTAGAATGCTTTAGCCCTTTAGAAAAGAATTTTCGCTTTGCAAGCGGACTGCTTCTGTCGTCAAGCAGACCAACGAGCATGAACAAAAAGACTTGCCAAGAAAAACCTTTAACAAGTCTTTTTGTTCATAACTTAAGAGTATTGACTATGCTTCCTTGCTCCAGTAAAATCAAGGGATACAAAGGTGTCATAACTTATAGTCAAAAGAGAGGGCAAAAAAAGATGAAATATGGCTACGCACGGGTGAGTACCCGCCAGCAAGATTTGGAAGGGCAGCTGCGTCAACTAGAGGAGGAACGCTGCGACCGGGTCTACTTCGAGAAAATTACCGGGACAAAAAGTGATCGTCCCGAATTCCAAAAACTGCTTCAGGAAATTGAGACAGGGGATACTTTGGTTGTGACGAAGCTGGACCGCTTCGCTCGCAGCACACAAGACGCATTGAACACAATCAAGCTCTTATTTGAGAAGGGTGTGCGGATCAATGTGCTGAATTTAGGAATTATTGAAAATACTTCCACTGGAAGATTGATCTTCACAATTTTCAGTGCTTTTGCGGATTTTGAACGTGATTTGATTGTAGAACGTACACAAGAGGGGAAAGAGTTGGCTAAACAGAAACCCGACTTCCGGGAAGGGCGACCGAAAAAATTCAGCCAGCAACAAATCAATCTCGCCATGAATCTACTGAAGAATCATTCCTATAAAGAAGTAGAGAAAATGACCGGCATAAGCAAGAGCACTTTGACGCGCAATAAGAGAAAACTGCAATTAAGTACTGATGTATAGAGTCTATTCTAAGAAAGAGATTTACAATCTGTAAGCTTTGAAATAAACCCAATAAAAAGAAATAAACTTCAAAGAACTTATTTTAATAGAGAAGCCTGGCGTCTATTAAGAAATACTTTTCTTGATGAGCGTCAATTTTTTTAACGGAAATCTATCCTATACTAAATTCAGTAAAGAAAAAGGAGGAATCAAAGAAAGCTGTTTTAAACAAACCAAAATTATAGGAGGAATAAATCATGACTGAAAATAAAGCTACTCAAGAAAGAACACCCCAAGAAAGATTGCAAGAAGAACAAGAACACAAGGAACATGTTCATCATACGAAAATTAATGCAGCGGCCATTGCGGATCATCTTTTAGGCAACATGCATACATTACATGTGAAACTGCACCAATATCACTGGTATGTAAAAGGAGCCAATTTCTTTACGTTGCATGAAAAATTTGAAGAGTTGTATAACGAAAATGAAAAATGGTTCGATAAACTTGCGGAGCGTCTAATTACTTCTGGGCATAAACCTGCTTCGACAACGGTTGAATTTGAAAAATATTCGATGCTTTCGGAAGATGCAGTTAATAAATACGTTAAAGCAGAAGACATGGTTGAAAATATTATCGAGGACTTCAGAAGCACTCGTGACCTAACTATTCGCGCGATTCGTTTAGCTCAAGACGAGGGTGACGATGCTTTAGAAGATACATTGATTGCTTTTAAAAATGACTTAGACAAGAACATTTGGATGCTGCAAGCGTTCATTGGTAAAGAAGCATTAGAAGATGATGACGCTCTTGATGAGGATGAAGATTAAGGTAAAAATAGAAGCTGATTTAGGGATTGGAATTCTTTCCAGTCCTTTTTCCATTTTCTTGATGTGCATCAATTTTTTGTAGTAAGAGACTTATATAATAAAAGCAGCGAACATAAACAAAATAAATAAAGGGGGAGAATGAATTGACTAAACATACCCATCATGAAATTGGTGACCACGCAGCCTGTATCCGCTTGGTTCCAATATTCAATCACTTAGAGGATAGCGCGATGAATTACATTGCTGAAAAAGCCCACACGAAACAGTATCAAAAAGGAGAGTTTCTGTTTCGTTCACAAGAAAAAGAGGATACTTTATATATTATCAATCGTGGGAAAATCCGTATTTATCGATTGGCAGACTCTGGCAAAGAGCAGCTAGTGCGGATCTTGAACCCTGGTGATTTCACCGGAGAATGGACCTTGTTCAACCCGGATGCAGTACACGAGGAATATGCCGAAGCAACCCGAGATACCGTTGTCTGTATGATTCAGCAAAAAGATGTCCAAGATTTTCTGGAACAATACCCAGCTATTTCTTTAAAACTATTGGCGGAAATGTCTAAACGGTTAGAAAGTTCAGAACGTCAAACGACACAAGTAGCCGTGGAGAGTGTCATTACCCGTTTAGTTTTGTTTTTGGCAGAAAATGTGGAACCTGAAATGGGCAACTCTCCCACCATCACCCTGCCGATGGCAAAAAAGGACATTGCTTCCTATTTAGGAACGACACCTGAGACCATCAGTCGCAAATTTGGAGAATTGGAGGACGAGGGATTGATTCAACAGCTGTCTGGGAAAAGGATCAAGATTCAGGATTTAGATGATTTATTGCTTTACAGCGAATAATCGGACACACTTTTTTCTACACGTTGGTGTTCTGTCGCTCTTCATTAACAACGGGACAGAACTCAGTGCTTTTGCTTCCATCTGTCCGTTTTTGACTTTTTTAAGACAGAACAACCTTCATTCATTGGAAAAATAAAAGCACAAACATGATAACCCTCAAGTTTTTTTGTTTTATTTTTCTTTAAGATAGGGTTGTCGAACAAAACGTAAAAATAAGTAGGGGTGAATGTGCATTGTTTTTGGGTGATAGTTGCCATCACGTTGTCAGCAGCGGGTGCATTCTTTGTCGTCCCTTTCACCAAGAACACGATTGGCGGCGAAGCAAAAACGTCTAACGTTGTTGAGGCAGATAGGTTAGCTATGGAAAAAGAAGAGGAAGTTGTAAAAGGAGCCGGCGTAATCGGACACGGAAAAGTGGCGTATTACGAAGCGAGTGACCAGGGAGATAAAAGTGTATTCACTGTTTGGTTTCCATGGAGCTTAGCCGGAATCTTGTTCAGCATCACCATGACTAGAATGACGCGAAAAATTGAAGAAATGGAGCAAATAGAATGGGATTAGTATTAGGCGTTTTGAATCTTCATGTGGTGGAGATTGGTTCTATTGTGATTCATTGGTATGGAGTCATTATTGCAGTGGGCATATTAGCGGCTCTCCAGTTGAGCACCAAGGAAGCAAAGAAAAAAGGACTGGAAGAGGATACCATTATCGATATGGCCTTATGGGCAATTCCGATTGGACTCCTCGGCGCTCGGCTTTATTATGTGTTATTTGAACTTGGTTATTATCTGCAAAATCCAGGACAAATCCTTGCGATTTAGAATGGCGGCATTGCGATTTATGGGGGATTGATTGCAGGAGGGGGTACGCTATATTGGTATGCAAAGAAAAAAGGTACTTCTTTGGCACTCGTTCTTGATATTTTAGCGCCCAATGTATTGTTAGCCCAGTCCATTGGTCGTTGGGGCAATTTTATGAATCAGGAAGCTTATGGTGGACCGGTTACTCGTCAATTCTTGGAAAATCTTTATTTACCTGAATTTATCATTGAACAAATGAATATCAATGGTACCTACTACCATCCGACTTTTTTATACGAGTCATTGTGGAGTTTGTTGGGCTTTGTCCTCATCGTCACTATACGGAACCGAAAACAGCTTTTGCGTCAAGGAGAAGTCGCTTTGAGTTACGTTTTGTGGTACTCAGTGGGTCGGTTCTTCATTGAAGGTATGCGAACGGACAGTTTATGGATTGGCGAGTGGATCCGCGTTTCGCAAGCCTTGTCTCTGGCCCTGTTTATTGGCGCGATTGTAGTATGGTTTATACGCAGACAAGATTATCCACCAATTTCTTATTATTCTGATGGCAATAAGGGGCAGAAAAAGACTATTAAGATGGTGAATTGAGCAAAAAGATAAAAAGTGCAAAACTTGATATGCGTCAATTTTCGTTTGCTAAAAGTGAGCTATACTACAGTTGTAAAGAGGAAAAGGCAGTGTTCATTAATCTGCTGCCGATAAAATAAAAACACATAAAGGAGATAGGAATTATGGAAAAAGCTATATTGCAATTAGAAACGTTGTCTTGTCCAAGTTGTATGCAAAAAATTGAAGGTGCCGTAAAATCAGTTAACGGTGTTGATAAAGACAGCATTAAAGTATTATTCAACTCCAGCAAAGTCAAAGCCAATTTTGATTCAGCTGTCACTTCGATTGAAGAGATTCAAAAAGCTATCGAAAACGTAGGCTATCCGGTCCTTAAAGCAAAAGTCAAGGCCGCTTAACAGATCAAATGAACTAGGCAATTCTGGAAGAAAAGCTATTTTTCCAGGATTGCTTTTTTTGTTGCAATCCGATTCGAGGTGCTTAGAAACGATAAAAGAGAACTTTCTAAACTTGATGTCAGTCAATTAATTACTTAAGCAATTATCTTATACTGTGTTTATCAATAAAAGAGAAATTAATTTTGGAGGGAAAAAGCATGCAACAATATATATTAAGCAAGAAAAATGTTATCACCGTCATCAGTGGATTGTTAATCGTACTCGGTTTCTTCAGTCACTTTGTTTTAGAAAACGTAGGACTTTCAGAGTGGTCTTTGATCATCGCCTCTGTCTTTGGGATTACGCCAATTGCCATTCAAGCGTTTCAAGCAATGAAAGTCAAAGTCATCAGTATTGATGTCTTAGTCAGTATTGCAGCGATTGGTGCGCTTTTTATTCAAAATTATGAAGAATCGGCTATTGTCACGTTCTTATTCTTATTCGGACACTACTTGGAACAACGAACATTGAACCAAACGCGATCTGCTATCAAAGAATTGACTGAAATGGCACCCGAAAGCGCCTTGAAACAAATGGATAATGGCGAATTTGAAGAAGTAGAAGTGGATGATATAGATGAAGGGGATATCTTGCTCGTTAAAACGGGTGCGAAAGTTCCAGTAGATGGCATAGTCCTTACGGGTGAAGGGCATATCAATGAAGCTAGCATTACAG
This sequence comes from Enterococcus sp. SB12, assembly GCF_030910025.2. Classification (NCBI taxonomy): domain Bacteria; kingdom Bacillati; phylum Bacillota; class Bacilli; order Lactobacillales; family Enterococcaceae; genus Enterococcus; species Enterococcus sp. SB12. Next base: position 212,795 of record NZ_CP175676.1, read on the forward strand.
GTGAAGCTGTTCCAGTCAACAAGCTAGCTGATGCAGAAGTTTTTGCAGGAACCATTTTAGAAAACGGAACGATTCAAATCAGAGCTGACCGAGTTGGTGAGGACACCACGTTTGGAAAAATTATTGAACTCGTGGAAGAAGCACAAGATTCTAAATCCGAAGCGGAACGGTTCATTGATCGCTTTTCTAAATACTACACACCAGCTGTCTTGGTTCTGGCAATTGTTGTATGGGCGTTCAGTCAAAATATTGAGTTAGCAATCACCATCTTGGTTCTAGGTTGCCCAGGCGCATTAGTTATCGGAGTGCCTGTCTCAAACGTTGCCGGTATTGGGAATGGTGCTCGTAACGGTGTTCTTTTAAAAGGGAGTGAAGTCATTCAAGACTTCAGCAATGTGGATACAATTGTATTTGATAAGACAGGTACTTTAACTGTCGGAAACCCAACCGTTGCAGCGACTGAACTGTATGAAAAAGATCCTGCTGAAACGCTTGGCTATCTGGCCAGTGTGGAACGGGAATCAGATCATCCATTAGCAAAAGCGGTCTTAAATCAAATTGGAGAAACAAACTTTTATCCTGTTGAAGGAACTGAAGTCGTGAAAGGCGGCGGAATCGTTTCAAGTGTAGCTGGACATAGAGTGGCTGTTGGGAATGTGGCCTTGATGGAAAAAGAAAATGTCACTCTCAGCAAAAAAGTGCAAAAAGATGTCAAACGGTTTGAACAACAAGGGAACTCTCTCGTTTTGACAGCGGTCGACGGTGAATTAAAAGTACTGATGGGCATTCGCGATCAAGTCCGTCCGGGTGTGAAAGCTAATTTGCAGGAATTAAAAGACTTGGGCGTGAAAAATCTAGTCGTTCTTTCAGGAGATAACCAAGGAACCGTTGATGTGGTCGCCGGCGAACTTGGTTTGACCGAAGCTCACGGCCACATGTTGCCGGAAGACAAATCGGCTTATATCGGAAAACTTCAACAACGTGGTCAAATTGTAGCCTTTGTTGGAGATGGCGTTAACGATAGTCCGTCCTTAGCTTTAGCAGACATTGGAATCGCAATGGGAAGCGGAACGGACGTAGCGATTGAAACATCCGATGTCGTTTTAATGAACTCGAACTTCAGCAACTTGCCTCACGCATTAGGATTAGTAAAAGCCACCGCAAATAATATGAAACAAAATATCGTGATTTCAATTGGAGTAGTGTTGGTCTTGTTGACCAGCGTCTTCTTCAGCGAATGGATGAATATGTCTATCGGAATGTTGGTTCATGAAGGTAGTATCTTGGTGGTAATTTTCAATGGCATGAGATTAATGAAGTATAAGTTGAAAGGTCGGAAAGAACAAAAAGAAGTATCAGCACCTGCAGAGAAAGTAAAAATATCTTAAGAATAAATTAGAAGAGGCTGAGACAATAGTCCATCCTTGAAATGACAAAAGCGGAAACTCAGATTTTTAAATCTGGGATTTTCCGCTTTTTTGAGTTCTTGAAAAAAAAATAAGAGTATAAAGTATGCTCTTTATAAAATTAATTTTCGTGTAAATGATTAAAAAATCTAATAATAAAATTTAAATTCCTATTAAGTTGTAACACATGAAATTACATAAAGTCGTGTGTTTAGAACCTTGTTAAAACAGGGTTCTTTTTTTATTAATCAGACGCAATGGTTACGTTAATAGGAGCATTTAAAGCAACAGTACGAACGTTGCGTTATCGTTGCTTTGTTTAAAAGAAAAGAAATGATACGTTATATCTGAGGAGGTCATTATGGATATTTCTAATAAACTGAAACTAAAAAGAAAAGAATTAAATCTTACACAACAACAAGTCGCAGATAAAGTATTTGTTACAAGGCAAACTATTTCTAAATGGGAATTAGGAAAAAGCCAACCTGATTTGATCAGCCTAAAACTTTTAGATAACCTATTCAACTTATCTGACCTTGAAGATAAAGGAACAAACCATTCGAAAGGAGTTTTTGAAATGAATCAAAAATTGACATTGAAAGATGTTCTTTTCACACTACTATTTGGAGTATTATTTTTACCCGTTCGATTCCTATATACGTTAAATCAACAGCATAAAGGTTCTAAGGTGTTAAAATACCTAGTAAAACCTGCTCTACTTTTACTGTTTTTACTATACGTTGGAACTTTAAACTTAAAAGCGCTTGTTGTTGTTATAGCAGTTACACTATTTTTCTATTATCTTATGACTATTTATTATTCAGAAGATTAACCAGGTTTAAAAAAATTATTTAAGATACATGAAATTAGATAAAGTCGTGTATCCATAAAAGAAGCAATTCTAAATTAGGATTGCTTCTTTTTAAATTAAAATAATCAATAAAGTTAATATCTACTTTAACTTTACTTATTATTATGTTAAACTTATAATTAATAAAGTTGAAAAGGAGGTTTTTATATGGAAAGTAATCCTTGGTTTGATTACTTAGAAAATGAAGAAAAAGAGTTTATTAGACAGCTTATATTAGCTTCGGGTTCATTAAAAGAACTAGCGAAAGTATATGATGTCAGCTACCCAACTGTAAGACTAAGACTGGACAGAGTAATTAATAAGGTTAAATTGTATTCTGAGCAACAAAATAATCCGTTTGTAAGTTCAATTATGCAAATGGTTATCGAGGATAAAATTAGTTTAGATAGCGCTAATGAAATTATAAACAACTATAAGAAAGCGGTGTAAGTATGTATTGGATATATATCATTGGATTAATTTTTGTAGTAATTATAGGAATCACACAATCTTATTTTGGATATAACGAATATAAAGCTTTAGGATGGATTTTCCCAATAGTTTTTATTGGTTTTAATATATGGTTTCTAATGAACGGAACGTTAGAATTTTCTATAAGCGATATATTTATGCCTTTTATCGGTTTAGCGGTTCTTAGTTCTTTTTGGAAAAAGGGTTATGAGAAAAAGCAAAAAGAACTACGTAGAGAACTAGATAAAATGAAAGCAAAAGACCAACAAAGAATTTAATCAGTGCTAATACATGAAATTAGATAGATTCATATATCGAGAATAGTAAAAAACACCAAACGATTGTAAAGATATCTTTACACTCGTTTGGTGTTTTGTTATTATATATGTAAAGATATCTTTACTTAAATTAGGAGGTTCAATTAATGAATGTGATTAACCATATACGAGATATCCGTCAAAAGAAAGGAATAACTCAAATGAAAATGGCTGAGGATCTACAAGTTACTCGGCAAACTATAAATGCAATTGAAAAGAATAAGTATAATCCTAGTTTAGAGTTAGCACTAAAATTAATAGCATATTTTGATATGCCAATCGATGAAATATTTATTTTAGAGGAGGATAATAAATGAGCATAAAAGACAGAGAAGTAAGTGTGCAACAATTAACAAAATGGGTACCATATTATTTTATTACCTGTACGTTTCTAGGTGCAGTTTTGGGTTCATTTCTTATTTACTACTTTCAAGGTGAGTTTCCATATGAAGTTCTTACTGCTGGCCTAGTAGCAACTCTCTTTTTGACAGTCATTGAAGTAATAAAGCAAAAGAAAAAGAAAAATAATGTCCCTGAAGCAGACGAACGTGTTATTAAAAATATTTCTCGTTTTTTTGCATATGCGTCACATATTTTTTTAGGTATTTTATTTATATCCCTAGGTGTTTTTACACTTTTAGGTAAAGAGTCTATTTCAATCTTTTATTTATGGATTCTTTTCTTCTCTTATATCTGGATTTCAGGAATAGGAGCACTCATTATTAAAAGAAAGTAGTCGAGTTTAAAATAATAATTAATTTTCATTGATACATGAAATTGTATAAAATCATGTATCAAGAATCCTATCCCTATAGGGTTCTTTTTTTTACTCCCCCTAAACACACGATTTCGTGTTATAATAACTATAATCATGTATTCGAACAGATTAAAAAGGAGGGATTGTCATGGGCTATAATATTCAGCCACTACGGTCGCAACAGGAGATTAATGATTTTTTATTTTGCCTGCGACGGAATAAAAATGCGGAACGTGACGTTTTCTTGTTTCTAATTGGAATTAACAGCGGTCTGCGCATGTCCGACATCGTCAAACTCAAGAAAAAAGACGTGATTACCTCAAAAAACCCGCGCATCGTGGAGCAAAAGACAGGGAAAACACGCATTTTATACTTAAGCAGCTTACAGGACTTGATTCACGGCTATACCGCACCCTTAGATCCGGAGGTTTACTTGTTTCCCAGTACTAAGGGCGGCCATTTAGAAGTCAATACGGTCTACCATATGTTTCAAAAGGTCGCGAAGCTGTTAGGAAGGGACGATATCGGCACCCACACCCTACGAAAAACCTTTGGTTACCACTATTACAAGAAAACCAAAGACGTGGCCACCTTAATGGAAATCTTTGGTCACAGCAGCGAGAAGATTACCAAACGCTACATCGGAATTAATGAAGATGAAATCAGTGAAACGTTATTAAATTTTCGGTTAGGTTTTTGATTGTATTATATAATAGATAAGCACAGTAAGACGGTTATAATCACCCACAGTATTGGACAAATCAACCTTTTTTTGGTATATTATATATACAAATGAGAGCAGGCTCATAGTCAACTTGATATAAATCCGGAACATAAGGGTCCGGCGGGTGGCGAGCACCAAAACTAAACTCGATACAAATCCGGAACGTAAGGGTCCGGCGGGTGGCAAGCACCAAAACTAAACCTGTATAAAAGGCTGCTCTTTTGAGCAGCTTTTTTTATTGGGAAAAAGGAGCATTCTTCGCACGTGGCAAAAAAAGAATACAAACGCATGTCTATAAAAGAGACAACCCAAATTACCAGAAAGTTAAACGCGATTTATAAGGCTGCCCATCTCTTACAAGAACATTTTGTAGATAAAAAAGTATCCTTTGTCGGAGAAGTCTCAACGGTAGCGATTATTTTTTCGACAACTAATTTTATGCACCTCTGTGGCATTGATTATCGCAGAGGCACACACTTGTTTTTTCAAGATGCCTTAGACAGGAAAATAAATTTACAGGATATTCAAATCAAAACGGATGGGACGACCTTTCAGAAATTACAAGTAATAGGTAGCCTTGATTTATTATTGGGGAAGCATATTTCTATTGTTGGCAGAGGTGTTTACTCTTCTCTTCGCTATGATGCAGCTATTCGAACAAGGAAAAAAATATTGGCTCTGTCTTTGAAACAAAACGGATTAATTTATATCCCTATCTCTTTGTTAAACCTATCATCAAAGGAAATTGGACCTGGACAAAAAGTTACTGGCATTTTTAGCGAGGATTTAACATCCGGGGAACTTAAAATGATTATGGAAGTCATCGATTAATCATTAATAGTGATATGCGACGTTATTTTGAAGTAATTATTCTATTTTGGGTTATAAAATAAAGCATTTTAAGACGATTTCAAATCATTCATGTGGGTTATTTATCACGGATGAGCTTGAAATCGTCTTTTATACGTATCAAATTGAAATGTTCGGCATACAATCTATCGTTGTTACTACATTACTAATTGTCACTTGTTAAGGAACTTGGATCCTTTCTAAACATTCCCTAGAGATAAATTTTACTTTATCCCTCCGTTAATATCCAATTTAAGCACCCTTCCGATTCAGGGTTAATTTGCATATCAAGTGCAGCTTGTGTTCTAGTAAGATTAGCCCTTTTAGTCCGGCTGAGTTGACTTATGGATATAAGATATAGTCTGGATAGGCTACAATTAACTAGACAGAAAAATTAAGGTGTGTAGACTAGAAGAAAACATACCAGGAGGAATTTTTATGTCTAAGAGAACACGAAGAACTTTTTCACAAGAATTCAAGCAACAAATCGTCAATCTTTACTTAGCTGGAAAGCCACGTGTAGAAATCATTCGAGAATATGAACTAACGGCTTCAGCATTTGACAAATGGGTAAAGCAATCTAAAACGAGTGGTTCATTCAAAGAAAAAGATAATCTTACGCCTGAACAAAAAGAATTGTTAGAACTACGTAAAAGAAACCAGCAATTAGAAATGGAGAATGATATTTTAAAGCAAGCAGCGCTGATATTCGGACGAAGAGACAAGTAATCGATGCGAATAAGCATCTTTACCCTATATCAGCGATGTGCAGAATATTAGGTCTATCACGTCAGTCCTATTATTATCAATCAAAACCAAAGAAAGACGAATCAGAACTTGAAGAAGTAGTCGCTGAAGAATTTATCCGCAGCCGAAAGGCCTACGGCTCAAGAAAAATAAAAAAAGCCTTATCAAAACGAGGCATTCAGATCAGCCGACGAAAAATTAGTAGAATCATGAAAAATAGAGGATTAAAATCGAGCTATACTGTTGCTTATTTTAAAGTACATCATTCTACTTGCAATGAAGCCAAAACGACAAACGTATTGAATCGTAAATTCTTAAGAGACAACCCATTAGAAGCGATCGTAACAGACTTGACTTATGTACGAGTCGGGAAAAATGGAATTATGTCTGTTTCATTTTGGATCTGTTCAATCGAGAAATTCTCGGCTATTCTTGTGGAGAACATAAAGATGCCGTTCTAGTAAAAAAAGCATTTAGCCGTATCAAACAACCTCTGACAGAGGTTGAGATTTTTCATACTGATCGTGGAAAAGAGTTTGATAACCAAGCTATTGATGAATTATTAACAACTTTTGACATCAATCGATCATTGAGTCATAAAGGCTGTCCTTTTGATAATGCCGTAGCTGAATCAACTTATAAGTCGTTGAAAGTAGAATTTGTCTATCAATACACATTTGAAACCTTACAACAATTGGATTTGGAGTTATTTGACTATGTCAATTGGTGGAACCACCTTCGGTTGCACGGTACACTTGGCTACGAGACACCGGTTGGTTACCGTAACCAGAGATTGGCGCAGCGAATCCTTGATAATGAGCTCGGATGTGCTAACGCTAGCGAGGCAGTCTAACTTTAACTGTTAGCTCCTGCCGAAGATCGTCACATCCGAGGAGGCTCATTGTCAAGGACAATCGGAATAGCATACGGAAAGAAGTTCTGCACCTTATAAAATTTGTCAAAAAAACTGTTGCCATTCCATCGTTAGAGAAGTAGTTAGGGAGGTCCTTATCATAAATAGGGATATTTATTAATGAATATTTGAAATATAATTGTATATAAGAATTAAAAAGAGTGGGGATAGATATGAAAAAGATGGGTAAGTGTATTTTATGTGAAAAATACACTGAACTTACTAAAGAACATGTACCACCTAAAAAATCAGGGAATACTGGAGGTAAAAAGACCAGAACTGGTAATTTAGATGATTTCCTTAAGAGCGATTTTACAAAAGGTGATTTTCCGAAGGGGATTAAAAGGAAACCTCAAGGAAATGTTTATTATACGTTATGTAGTAAATGTAATAGTTTTTTTGGTAGTGAGTATGTTGAGGAATATATTAGATTTGCAGAAGACAATAAAAATTTCCTTTATAACAATACAAGTTTAAAGAATGGGAAGTCTGATTTAACACATTCAATAAAGAAAATGAATTCACTTAGAGTTGCAAAAGCAATTGTAGCAATGTTTTTTAGTTTAGATGGGGATGAAGATTCAATGGATAAGCCATTCTTAGATTCGGTACGAGAATATCTTAGCAATCCTAAAAGTACTTTATTTCCTCATGAAGACTACAAAATTATAATGAATTATTACCGTCCAATAGGTGCTCCACAGAATTCTAAAATCAAATTTCCTAATGACATTGTAAATGATGGTGACACTCACAATGTAATAAAAGGTTTTATGCCCCTTGATCTATCAACTGGGAGAAAAATTCGATTTTCAGAAATTCAGTATGAAGGAATTGGTTTTACTCTTATAGATTTAAAAAATTCAACTTTTGAAATAAAAGAAGGATTAGATTTAAAAAATCTCCTTTGTACAGATGACAAAATCAAAAAAATACAATTGTACAAAGTTCCTATATTAACACCAACAGTACTTACAATGTTGGAGATGGAAAATAATATTAATTATATTGACTCAGGTTCAGATTTGCTGATTAGGTGGCAGGTAATAACTAATTTTCTTATGGAATTAAAAAAATACAGTAATACTCAAACGAAGTTCTCTTGAAGTTATAAAGAATACAATAAATATAAATTTCCTTTAGACTATATTAAAATCAGCAATCGAAGGAAAATAAACGAAGAAAATGGTACGCAAAATCTAACTATTAGAGCAAAAACAGGAAGCTGCTTTGGAAGATAGTCCCGAATTGTTTCCGATGTTAAAAGATCGTTTAAATGAATTGACTGAAAAACGAAGACAGTTACAAATTCGAGAGAATGAAATCTTAGGGATCTTTCAACAACAAGGGGAACCGATTCAAGTCAAAGATGTCCAACAGATATTGACTAGTTTGGATTGCTTTCTTATCCAGAGTGAGAAGAAGCAAGTTAAAGCTTTGTATCACACCTTTATTGAGAAAATCACCTTTGATCCTAATCAGAAGTAGATATTGCCGATCCCGATGAGATTCACACCTACTGTGATTTGATAATTGAATGAGTAATATCAAATAGCCGTATCCAAACCAAAGGATATGGCTATTTTTGTGTTAGGGATATACGTCACGTAGCTTGTTATCAAGAATAAGATTCTTTCTTTTTTTTTGCTTTTTCTAAAAGGGAGTATGCTAAAATAAGAGGGTATATAGCAACTTTAAATAAGAGATAGGAGTGTATCTTTTTGGGTGCAGAATTAAATCAAAAATTATTTAGTGCGGCAGATAATCTCCGTAGCAAAATGGATGCGTCAGAATATAAAAATTATTTATTGGGGCTGATTTTCTATAAATATTTATCCGACCGTTTGTTGGAACAAGTGGTTCTTTTAGCAGATGAATCCTTAGAGGAATATGACACAGTAAGCAAACAAACGATTTTATATCGTGAATTACTTTCAGATGAAGAATCAAAAGAAGACCTGATTGCCACAATCGTTGATATTTTGGGGTATTCGATCTCACCAGAGTATCTTTTCAATGTGTTAGCAGATCAAGCAAAACAAGCAATTTTTCAATTGAATGATTTAAATAAAGCATTTGTACAACTTTCAACGACCTATGACCAATTCAATGGGTTATTTGATGATGTGGATCTCCAATCGAAAAAACTTGGGACAGATGAGCAACAACGAAATGTCACGATTACCGAAGTTATCAAGAAATTAAACGACGTAGATGTTTTAGGACATGATGGAGACGTGATCGGGGATGCGTATGAATTTTTGATCAGTCAATTTGCTTCAGAAGCAGGGAAGAAAGCCGGAGAATTTTACACGCCTCATATGGTTTCTGATATGATGGCACAAATCGTGACGTTGGATCAAAAAGAACGACGATTCTTTAGTGTTTTTGATCCAACGATGGGTTCAGGTTCATTGATGTTAAACGTACGTAACTACTTAACTCACCCAGCTAACGTTAAATATCATGGGCAAGAATTAAATACAACGACATACAATCTAGCAAAAATGAACTTGATTTTACATGGAGTAGATGCCGAAGAAATGAATCTCCGCAATGGGGATACGTTGAATAAGGACTGGCCAACAGATGAACCTTACACATTTGATGCAGTAGTGATGAATCCACCCTATTCGGCTAACTGGTCAGCAGATACGACTTTCTTAGATGATTCTCGGTTTAATCGTTATGGGAAATTAGCGCCAAAATCCAAAGCAGATTTTGCGTTTCTTCTTCATGGGTTCTATCATTTGAAGGAAACAGGTACCATGGCCATCGTCTTACCACACGGAGTTTTATTCCGTGGCGCTGCAGAAGGGGTCATCCGTCAAAAATTACTAGAAGATGGCAGTATTTATGCTGTAATCGGTATGCCTGCGAACTTGTTCTTTGGTACATCGATTCCAACGACGGTGATTGTGTTGAAGAAGAATCGTCAAACTCGAGATGTATTATTCATTGATGCTAGTCGTGAATTTGTTAAAGGGAAAAATCAAAATAAACTATCGGAAGAAAACATTCAAAAAATCCTCGAAACCTACGCTGAAAGAAAAGATGTCGAGAAATACGCTCATTTGGCAACCTTTGATGAAATCAAAGAAAATGACTATAACTTAAATATCCCACGCTATGTAGATACTTTCGAAGAAGAAGAACCAATTGATATGGTTCATGTCGGAAATGACATCAAGAAGATACGACAAGAACAGCAAGTGCTAGAAAAAGAACTTTTAGAAGCTATCTCTTCCCTGCAAACAACACCTGAAAATGAAGCGTGGTTACAAGGTGCGCTGGAGGTGTTCAAACATGAGCAATGATACACAACCAGAAATTCGTTTCCCAGGATTTACGGAAGCTTGGAAACAGCGTAAGTTGGGGGAAGTATCTAAGATAGGTGACATTGACCATCGAATGCCACCATCAGTAGATGATGGTATCCCATATCTTATGACTGGAGACTTCATTGAGGAAAATGAATTAAATTTTGAAAATACAAAGTTAGTCAGTGAAGATGATTATCTTCAACTTTCAAAAAAAATAAGGCCTGAATATGGAGATATTTTATTTGCTCGATACGCATCTGTGGGTGCCGTTCGCTATGTATCAACACATAGAAAGTTTTTAATTTCATATTCGTGCGCGATCATAAAACCTTTTTCGGATATTGATGGACAATTTCTATATCCAACATTGAAAACACAAAAGATGCAACAGAAAATCGAATTTGAAATTAATCCGAATTCTCAAAAGAATATTGGCATTGACTCGTTGAAAAAATTACCGCTATTTATCCCTAAAATGGATGAACAACAAAAAATCGGCACCTTCTTCAAACAACTAGATGACACTATCGCTCTTCATCAACGTAAGTTAGATTTGCTGAAGGAAACGAAAAAAGGCTTCTTACAAAAAATGTTCCCTAAAAACGGAGCAAAAGTGCCAGAAATCCGTTTCCCAGGATTTACGGAAAATTGGGAGGAGAAGAAGTTTAAGGAGGTTATCAATTCAGGTATTAAAGGTAAAGCAAAAGCTGAAATGTCTGGAACAAAATCACTATATCTTGATACTAATTATTTAAATGGCGGAGTTGTCACTTATGTAGATTCTCCAAGGGATGTGGAAAATGACGATGTTTTAATTTTGTGGGATGGATCGCAAGCAGGAACGGTTTATTACGGATTTTCTGGAGCTTTAGGTTCAACTTTAAAGGCATACCGAGCCAAAGAATCAGGTGCTTTTTTATATCAACAATTAAAACGAAACCAACAGATTATTTATGATCGTTACCGTACCCCAAACATTCCACATGTAGTAAAAACCTTTACCGATGAATTTATGGTTAGTATGCCAAGCTCTGAAGAACAAAATAAAATCGGCGCTTTTTTCAAACAACTCGACGACACGATCGCTCTTCATCAACGTAAGTTGGATTTACTAAAAGAAACGAAAAAAGGCTTCTTGCAAAAGATGTTTGTTTAGGAGGGAAGATAAATGAAAATTAGTCATCGTGAGGAAGCGGAAGTCGAAGAACAGTTGATTCGTGTACTGGGGGAAGGGCATAATCAGTGGACGTATCGTCCGGATCTAAAATCAGAAGAAGATCTTTGGGTCAATTTACGTCAAAAAATCATCTCAAATAATCAAGCAGAACTGAATGATTCTCCTTTGACCGATAAAGAATTTGAAACGATCAAAACGGAATTACTGCTGCGAACGAAAACCCCATTTGATGCTGCGAAATGGTTAAAAGGTGAAAATGGGATGGCTCGGATCACGATTGAACGGGAAGATCCACAATTGGGTTCTGTCTCACTTATCCTTTATTCCAATCAAGACATTGGTGGAGGAATCTCTACTTATGAAGTGGTCCATCAAATTGCAAAACGTGGAAGTAACATAGAAGCACGGGATCGACGTTTTGATGTCACCTTATTGATCAATGGATTACCGATTGTCCAAATCGAGCTGAAACAAGTAACCGCAAAAGATGGTGTTTATCAGGCGTTTAACCAAATCAAAAAATATGCAGAAGAAGGTATGTTTCGGAACAATATCTTTTCGACCTTACAGTTGTTTGTGGTTTCCAATGAACAAACCACTCGGTATTTTGCAAATGCCTTACCAAAGGATTTGCATCCTAAGTTTTTATTTAGTTGGCGAACGAAAGATAATAAAAAGGTAGAAAACTTATATGAGTTTTGCAAACAAGTGCTAAATATCCCGGATGCCCATCGCTTGATTGCGGATTATACGATTGTCAGTGAAGATCAAGACAATAAAACCCTCATGGTGTTACATCCTTATCAAGTTCATGCGATTCAAGCCTTGTTTATTGCCGCAAATAAACATCAATCAGGGTATGTGTGGCATGCGACTGGTTCAGGAAAGACGTTGACTAGTTTTGTATCTACTAAGCTTTTAGCACGAAAATCGGGGATCGATCGAACGATCATGTTAGTGGACCGCAAAGATTTAGATAATCAGACCACCACAGAGTTTACGAAATTTGCTTCGGAATTTAATACTGGGATTTCTTCCGGGAACGCCAAAGCGAATAGCTTGATTGTTGGAACAGGAAGTGCCAAAGAGTTAAGTGAAACTCTGTTGGCAGATGCCAATGCAAATGTTGTAATCATTACAACCCGTCAAAAACTAGATGCGGCGTTGAAATATGCAAAGAAACAAGAAGAGAAAAAAGGAACCAATCGCTTCCAAAAATTAATGGGACAACATATCGTGTTTATAGTCGATGAGTGTCATCGAGCGTTAAGTGCTGAAAATATGGAAGAAATCAAAAAAATGTTTCCGAAATCCACTTGGTTTGGCTTTACAGGTACACCAATTTTCCCTGAGAATCGGAAACAAGCCAAAGGGCAATTGGCACGTACGACCCATGATCAGTATGGAGAGGTCTTGCATACCTATACCATCAAGAATGCGCTAGAAGATGGCTCTGTTTTAGGATTTCAAGTAGAGCATGAAAACACCGTTGAGCCGACTTCATTAGAGAATAAAATCTATCGGAAATTAAAAGAAGTAGAAACATATTCAGAGTATTCATCAGAACAGATCAATCGTATGATCGATCAAATGGAGACAATCAAAAAAGAAAGTTATTTGGACCCTGCTGTTTTTGAAGCAGATGAACATATCCAAAAAGTCATTCATAAAATGTTCCGTCCAGATAATGCCTATACAAAATTTGATTTTCGAAATGGCCGTCCAACGAAGTCTGCGATCTTAACCACGAGTTCCATTGACATGGCCAAAAAGTATTATCGGGCCATCAAAGAAATGACAAAAGAACCTGAATGGTTAACAAAAGAGTTTCCCAATCAGCCCATTCGTGAAGGACGAACGATGGAGGATCCTGATTTTCCACGAATCGCTATTACCTATTCATTAGAAGAAAACAGCCGAGATTCAAGTGTCCAACAAGAAGAAATGCAAAAAATTATTGAGGAATATAATCAGTATTATGATACTTCCTGGTCTTTAGCAGACATTGAGCGTTATAACGGAGACATCAATAATCGTTTGGCACGAAAAAGAGCGGAATTCAAACAATTTGGGAAACAAATCGATTTAGTGATTGTAGTGGATCGTCTATTGACAGGTTTTGACGCACCTACGATTCAAACCCTATTTGTGGATCGTAATCTAGAGTATGCAGGATTGATTCAAGCTTTTTCACGTACGAACCGTACGTATCCTGAAAAGAAAAAAGGATTGATTGTGACGTTTCGTAAGCCAGCGACAATGGAGAAGAATGTCGAGGATGCGACAAAACTTTATTCAGAAGCAAAAGAAGAATCGGGTTTGATTTATCCAAGTTATCAGGAATCCAAAAAAAGATTCAAGCAGGCATATGGTAAGTTAAAAGAGGTTTCATCCATGGAATCCATTGATGAACATACGCCACTTGAAATCCGTATCGAGTACGTCAAAGCATTTCAAGAATTGAATCGTGCGTATGAATCGTTAGTGACTTATGACGATTACAATGATGACATGGTGAAATCTCCAACTTTGAACAATCAAATTCAACTTTTGGAAGAACAAATTGGCGTGTACGAGACCGTAAAGGGTTCATTAATAGAGGAAGAACTAGAAAAAGAGGGAGAAGATTTTTCAACGATCGAATTTTATAGTGAAAATACCACTAAGTTGTATGATATTGATTCTACTTATATTGATCAATTACTAGGAACTTATGCTGCGAATAGTTCAGATGCACGAGAAGAAATTGAAAAAGCTTTGGCTAAATTGAATAAAACAGAAGGAGTCAAAGAAGTTTACCGACAAATTTTAAATGCATTTGATGTGGGGACTTTAGATAGTAATGAAGATATCTTTGTCATTAAACGTCGCTATTTTACACAAGCAAGTGATGATTTGATTCATGCCTTTTCCAATGAGTGGTTTGTCTCTGAGAAAGAATTACATGCTTCTAATCTGCAATATATGCCAGGTGAAGATCCAATTCCTAATATGAAAGCAATTATCAACAGTAAGGATTACGAAGGATATAAAGCCAACCATCCAGAAGCCAAGCCATTTAAATACCCACAAGAAATGAAGCGAGCCTGGCGTAAAATGTTAGATGATGAGTTGATTCCACTTGAGAATGAATTGAGGTAAACGAGAAAATTGAAGAAATTGTATGATAAACATGTTAATAAATGATGCTCGAAATAAAATTTGGTTTTATTTTTACATTGATACGGTAAATAAAATTTGAAAGTAGAAGAAAATATGAACAACAATGAAACAAAAAAAACATATGAACTAAGAATAACTGCTGATGAGATTAAATCAACAGACCCAACATTTACTATGAAGAATCTAAGCTTAGGGGATAATTATCAACCAAAAGATGCTTACTTCCGTACGGCAGAAGGCGAAATAACTAGAAGAAACTACGGTAAAAATGAACGGAAAATTTCAAATCAAACATTACCGCGATTAGCTATTCAAATGTTTGAACAATCGATTGTTTCTCTACCAGAAAGCGAAAGAGCAACATTTCCTGTGTGTCGATATCACTCAGGAGATGAGATAATACGAGGGATTTTTCCAGATGTTGACAGTTTCAAAAAAAAAAGGAAGTCCATTGAATTTTTGATTTATAAATATAATGAAGACAAGCAGATAGTCATCTATTGTTGGAGTATTTTTTCAACTTTATTATTTGTACAAGAATGTTTGAAACGTTTTGGAACATCTGGGGATGAATTTATTCTTGTTTATAAAGGGAAAGAGAAAAAGGAAATACGAGTAGGAGAGACTCAGACTATGACCAATCATTTGCTGAAATCATATGTTTCACATTTACTCAAATCTAAAAACCTTATTCTACGTGGCGCTCCTGGAACAGGGAAAACATTCCTTGCAAATGAAATGGCAGCTGATGTCGTTTCAAATGGCAGAACTACACAAATCAATGAATTGAGCGAAGATGAAAAGAGCCGAATTGGATTTGTCCAGTTTCATCCTAGCTATGATTATACTGATTTTGTCGAAGGTTTACGTCCAACTACATCCGATGATGGCGTTGTTAGTTTCACCTTGAAAGATGGAAGCTTTAAGAGCTTTGTTGAAAAAGCAAAGAAAACAAAGAAAGTAAATGGACAAGATAATTTTGAAGAAGCTTGGGCTAAATTTTTCGATGCGGTAACGGAAGCTAGTATAGAGGGAGAAGGCTACAATAAACTTAAAACATTGACAGGTAAACCAGTACGCAATCTTCTAGCCTATGAAAGAAATGAAATTCAAGGTGTTTATCCTGCTAAAACCAATACTTATCTAAACCATGACCAAATTTATAATGTCTATCGTGGATTGCCAGGTACGCCAAAAGGTGGATTTGATGCTTATCGAAAAGCGATTGTAAAACATTTAAAAGAAGAATTTGGCTTAAAAAACTACACGGCGTCAACGGTAGATTCTACGAATAACCAAAACTATGTGTTTATCATTGATGAAATTAATCGGGGCGAAATTTCCAAAATTTTTGGCGAATTATTTTTCTCAATTGATCCAGGATATCGTGGGCATAAAGAAGGTGTTTACACTCAGTATGCAAACCTCCATGAAAATCCAGAAGAAAAATTCTATATTCCTAATAATGTTTATATTATTGGGACGATGAACGACATTGACCGTTCTGTTGACACTTTTGATTTTGCTATGCGCCGGCGATTTACTTTCTTAGAAATAAAGGCAGAAGATTCAGCACAAAATATGCTGACTCAAGAGAAAACAAAAGAACTTATGACGCGTTTAAATGAGGCGATCGTTGCCAAAGAAAAAGGTGGATTGTCAACTGATTACCAAATTGGTGCTAGTTACTTTTTAAGTATCGATAATGGTGAGGAGACAATGGAACAATTATGGGATACTAAGTTATATCCATTATTGAAAGACTATTTTCGTGGTGAACATAAGGCGAAAGAAAAATTAGAAATACTAGAAAAGGTATACTCTAATGACGGTGATTTAGATGAAGCTGAAACCTCTACACGATAATCAAGAAATCAATGACTCAGTTGTGCAACATCCAATCATTACGAACTTAGTTAATCGTGACTTAAGTAGTTTAGAGAAAGAAAATTTTATTATCTTTCCGCAACAGTTAAATCAATCCAAGGATCTAAGTGAAGATAACTTGATATTTCAATCAAGAAATGGAAAAATTTGGACTTGTAATGTCGTAGGTATCCTTAGCGATTCAACAGATGAATTAAGAATTCATTCTAGATTCGCTAATCAAATGAAGCATGAAGATTTCTTTTTACGTTATATGCTTCAGCGTGTTTTGAATTACAACGTGATTAATGATCATTTTAGTGCATCTAAAAAGATGACATACTACGATTTGTTGGTATTTCTCTTTCCTTATTATCTGAATGAAGCAATGCGTAAAGGGATATACAAAGAATATGTCAAACGAGAATACAATAATGCCAATATCAAGGGAGCTGTTGATGTTGCAAAACACATCCGTTCGAATGTTCCTTTCGTTGGAAAAGTTGCTTATCGAACACGAGAGTTTAGCTATAATAATCACCTAACCCAGCTTATTCGTCATACTATTGAAAAAATCCAAAATGAGTACGATTTCTTACTTAGTGGAGATGAGGATACGAAAGAAAACGTGGTTCTAATCAAACAAACAACACCTGGTTATGCTAGATTAAATCAATTTAATATCCTTCAAGAGAATATCCTTCATCCAGTCAAACATAGTTATTACGAGGAGTATTCGGCTCTTCAACAAATCTGTATCCAAATTTTATCGGAAGAAAAATCAGGATTTGGAAGTGATAAAAATCAAATACATGGAATCATTATCGATGTGTCTTGGCTATGGGAAGAATACATTGGGAAAGTCACTGGTTGGAAACATTATGGCAGAGATAAAGGGTTAGCAACAATGCATTTATTTCAAGAGCCCAACCGGTCCCCACGATATCCAGATTTTACATTTAATAATATACCAATTGATACAAAATACAAAAAACATCTTGATACTAGAAATGACTATAATCAGTTAGTCACATATATTCATATAATGAATTTAGACCAAGCAGATACAATGAAAGGCGGCTTTCTGCAACCTACTTCCGATCCCCTTCCTGCAAATCATGGGTATAAAAAAATAGGCATATTAAGCGGGCTAGGAGGAGAAATATTCACATATCATTTTTTCATTCCGCAAGCTGCGTCAAGTTATTTGGAATTTGTAGAACAGATGAGAGAGGTAGAAGCAGCACTACAAACTACTTTTCAATAAGTAGGAATTATAGAAATTTTACTCAAAAAATCTTCATTAAAAAATCTGACTAAATAAGTTGAGAAAACAGAATATACTTCAATATCCAGTGATTTATAAATATCATTCACTCATGATACCCAGCTCCGTATCATAAATGAGGATTTTTTTGACAGTACAATGTTGTTGTAATGAGAGATGAGTAATAATGAAATAACACAAAATTAAAAATGCCCTTTGTACCCGTAGCGTTGCAGTAACAGAAAAAATCATTCAAAAAAATGGATTTATTGAAAGTCTACAAGAACAAGACTACTGATGAATTCCGCCTAGAATCTAACCTATTCTTTATTTCAAATCAATAAATCATCATTTCGTTAATTTTTTCCCCACGAACGTGGGACAAAAGTAAGAAACACTTTTGACTCATTCTTTAAAAAAGAATAAACGGTGGGAGCAGAAGCAACTCCTTCTTATTTCTCGGATTTAAACGCTTCTGTCCGATCCTCTTTAATAGTTTGAATTTTTAGAAAGTTTATCTTTTATTTCTATTTTAGAGATGTTAAAATGATGGTTAAACTATATAGGGGTGATTATTTGTTAGATAAGTTTTTGGATATGTCTTTAGTTCAACGAATTAGTTGCGGTATCATAGTTGGTATTATAGTTGGTATTTTTTTACCCTCATGGACGTTTATCACCATATTGGGGACTGTATTTGTCAGTTGCTTAAAAGCCATTGCTCCTCTCTTGGTATTTTTTCTGACGGCAGCTTCGATTGCAAAACATAAAGTTGGGAATGAAACCTATGTCAAACCTATTTTATTTTTATACTTAGGTGGAACGTTCCTCTCTGCGTTAGTTGCAGTAGTCGTTAGTTCGATTTTTACGATCCCAATCACTTTGCAAGAACAGGTCTCTGAAAAGGCGCCACAAAATATCGGCAGTGTCTTATCTACGATGTTGACTAACGTGACACAAAACCCGATCCAAGCAATCATTGAATCAAATTATTTAGGCGTTTTGTTCTGGGCCGTCTTGTTAGGGCTGGCTTTGCGTAGTCGTACGGAAACAACTAAAGAAGTCGTGGATCAAGTTTCTGTAGCCTTGTCACACGTAGTGCAGCTGATCATTGCGTTTGCACCGATCGGTATCCTAGGATTAGTTTATCAATCGATCTCAACGACAGGGTTGTCTGGCTTAGCAGAATATCTTCAACTAGTTCTGGTATTAGTAGGAACCATGTTATTTGTCGCTTTAGTTGTTTATCCGCTTCTGACTTTTTTATTTATCAAAGAAAATCCCTATCCATTGATTTTCTTTTGCTTAAAAGAAAGTGCGGTTCCCGCCTTCTTTACACGTAGTTCAGCAGCCAACATTCCTATCAATATGATGTTAGCCGAACGATTGAAATTAACGAAGGAATCCTATGCGATCTCGATTCCGTTGGGAGCGACCATCAATATGGGGGGCGCTGCTGTAACGATTACCGTGATGACATTGACGACGGTACAAACATTAGGGATCGAAGCGTCCTTTGCTTCAAAATTGATCCTTAGTCTGTTGGCAGCCATTGCTGCTTGTGGAGCTTCAGGCGTTGCGGGAGGTTCGTTGCTATTGATTCCTTTGGCTTGCAGCTTGTTTGGTATTTCGAATGAGATTGCGATGCAAGTTGTAGGGATAGGATTTATTATCGGTGTGATCCAAGATTCGGTAGAAACAGCTTTGAACTCTTCTAGTGATCTGTTATTCACAGCGATTGGGGAATTAAGCGCGCGGAAACGTAACGGAGAAGCAATCTCCTTAAAAGATTCCTTAAGTGAATCAAACTGATTGCGAATGGGTGATCATTTTTCGATGATTGGTTTTCTGAAGTGATGATTGACCGAAAATAAAAAGCTTTTATCCTGACTTCAAGTATAGGGTAAAGGTTTTTTTATTTTGAATTTATGTAGAATCAAAATGAGCGTGGGATAAAAGTAAGAAACACTTTTGTCTCATTCTTTAAAAATGAATAAACGGCGGGGGTAGAAGCAACTCCTTCTTAAATAAGCCGAAATTCACAAAAATTTGAAAAATAATTTTCGTGAATTTCGGCTTATTTCTCAGAGTGAAGCACTTCTGCCCCAGCCTTATTTTGGTTCGTTTTTTCTTTTATAGGGAAGAAAAAACGAACTGTTTTTTTTTTGAGAGAAGGCTATTTTTTTATGGGTCAAACGCTCTTGGCACAGAAAATAAGAATAAATTCCCATTAGAGCACGCTTTTTGTTTTTTCACTATAAAAAAGTGAACCCAGTTTATATTGTCAAGTAAGGCGGAGGAACTTATAGTATAGACGTGCACAAGTAATAAATGAAATAGAGGCGAAATAAGTGTTAAGTAAAGTAATCAAAGATGAATATATTCAACTAGATGTTCAGGCAAATAACTTTGAAGAAGCAATAAGAAAAGCTTTGCAACCTTTCTTAGAAGCAGATGTAGTAACTGAAAAATATGTCGAAACAATTTTGAAGATTTACGAAGAGACCGGTCCATATATCGTTATTACTGAAAATATTGCTTTACCTCATGCAACGGTGGAAAGTGGAGCAAAAGATGTAGCTATTGGATTTATGCGATTGAAGACCCCAGTTACTTCAGGTCATCGCACCAATGATCCAGTTAAATATCTTTTTCCATTAAGCGCCAAGAATAACCAAGCGCATATTGAATTGCTATCAGAATTGGCAAATTTATTAGGAAATCCAGATTTTCTAAAATTTATCAAAGTCGTTTCATCTAGAGAAGAATTTAAAAACTATATTGAAAAAGCAGAAGGAGAGAATAAACATGAATAGTCATAAAGCTTTAGTAGCTTGCCGTGCAGGAGTAGGATCAAGTTTGATGCTAAAGATCAAAGTCAATGAAGTTGTTAAAGAAAATAACTTTCCGTTAGAAGTAGAACATTCATCTTTAGATGGTGTGCCAGGTTTTCAAGGAGATATGATCATTACTTTGCCTGATGTAGCGAATGAATTAATAGAAAAAAATTTACCACAGAAGATTGTTGGCATTGCGAATATTGTGGATAAGAATGAAACTAAGATAAAACTTGAAGAAGCATTTATTGAGTTAGAAAAACAGTAGTTAGAAAGGAAGGCTGAAAATGGATTTTATTATTAGCTTCTTAAGTACGCCCGCAGTACTATTAGGGCTTGTGGCTATGATAGGCTTATTAGCACAAAAAAAGTCTGGAACAGAAGTCTTGACTGGAACCTCTAAGACAATTATTGGCTTTTTGATCTTTAATGCAGGTGGCACGATCATGACAGGGCTTTGCAGAACTTCAATACGTTGTTCCAAACCGGATTTCATATCAAGGGAGTTGTTGCTTTTCCTGAAGCAGCGACAGCATTAGCGCAGACAGAATTTGTGTTTGTTACGAGTAGTACGCTGATTTTGGGATTTATCATGAACTTAGTAATTGCTAGGATTACTCCTTTCAAAAATATCTTTTTTACGACTGGTCATAGTTTGTTCTTTGCGTGTGTGTTATCTTTGATTTTGAAAGCGCATAACTTCTCGGATGTAGCCGCAATTATCGTTGGTGGATTATTACTTGGCTTCTTCTCCGCAGCATTGCCTCAATTATGTCAGCCCTTCATGCGTAAGATTACAGGAAGTGATGCAACTGCTATTGGCCATTTTAATATGGTTGGCTATGCACTGTCTGGTTATATTGGCAAGCTATTTAGTAAATATAAAGACCGCACAACCGAAGACATCATTGGCTGAGTGGCAAATTGGTCGATCCTTCCCGCGGCAGCTTGAGCCGCTACGACATCTGTTCCCAAACTATTTAGAGCAGACTGCAATACCACCGCTCCAATAGCGATGATGGATGATTGGAAAGCCATAGGCAAGCCCGCATTTAAATGAGTGAAAATAGTGTCTTTATCTATTTTGAAATCACTTTTAGAGACTTGCAGCAACGGGATTTTCCGTTTGATATAGATGACACACATCAAACTTGCGGAAATTTGCGCGATAACTGTCGCATACCCAGCCCCAGCGATCCCCATGTGGAAATTGATAATAAACACCAAATCCAAAATCACATTGATGATCACAGCGAAAATCAAAAAGAACAAAGGTGTTCGGCTATCTCCTAGCGCTCGAATCATATTTGAAAGAAGATTGAACGCCATTGAGGCAAACATACCGCCTAAGATCACGGAGATAAATTCCTGTGCTTGTTGGATAATATCCGGCGGTGTCTGCATCAGCAATAATAACGGACGTAAAAATACTAAACTCAAAACAGTCAAAATAGCAGTTACTGTGAAACTAATTATAATAGCAACAGCAAAACTTTTCTTTACACCGCGAAAATCCTGAGCGCCGAAACGTTGCGCCGTGATGATAGATAATCCAGCGGTCAAACCTTGAGCAAAACCAATGATCAAAAATGTGATACTTCCTGTCGCGCCGACTGCTGCCAATGCCTCTTTACCGATCGTTTGCCCAACAATGATCATATCTACCATATTATAGAACTGTTGGAAAATATTCCCCACGAGTAATGGAATGGTAAATAAAAAAATCAACTTTGCTGGGGTGCCTGTAGTTAGGTCTCTCATGATAACTCCTCAATTTTTTTTCAGAATATTTGCAAATTACATATTACCATAGTTTAATAGAACCACAAATAGCTGATTTATACAAAAAATACAGCAAAAAAAGAGCAATTTGTTAATGCTTACAAAAAAGATGCTTGATAGCATAAACTCAGTTCTTTAGATTTTTTAAAATCAATTGGTACAGCTTTAAGAAAATTTTATGAAAAAGATGAAAAAGATGTCAACTGCAAATGACATTTCTCAAAGAAACTGGGATAATAAAGGAAGAGAGGTAGAAGACATATGGATGTAGTACTGATGCGGCACGGGGAAAGTGAAGCAAATTTTGAAAATTATTGGACGGGATGGCTGGATGTTTCTCTGACAGAAAAAGGACAGGAACAGGCTCGTAAGGCAGGGGAAAAAATCAAAAACGCGCAGATCGAGTTTGACGCTGCATTTACGTCAGTATTGAAGCGGGCATCATTGACTTGCCAGATCATCTTAGAAGAAAGCGATCAGTTATGGATACCGACATTTAAAACCTGGCGTCTGAACGAGCGGCATTATGGCGCTTTAGTAGGGAAAAATAAGGATGAAATGGCACGAGAATTCGGGGCAGATCAAGTCAAACGCTGGCGTCGAGATTATTATGAAATGCCTCCATTAGTAGAAGAAAACCATTTTGATCGCCGTTACGCACAATTGGCAGATCAAGACATTCCTCATGGAGAAAATCTGCAAATGACGGTCCAGCGGGTCGCGCCATTATGGCAAGATGAGATCGCGCCGCTGTTGGGTTCGGGTAAGAATGTTTTGATTACCGGACATGGCAACAGTCTGCGGGCACTGGTGAAATATTTGGAGGATGTACCGGAAGACCAAATGGATACCATTGATATTCCCAATGCGCAGCCGATCCACTACCGCTTTGATAAGAACTTGCAGATCGTCAATAAATCGATCCTCTAAAGACGAATATTGGCTGAAGGAAATAGCCCTTTGTTTCAGAATTTTTCATAAAACTATCATAAATTATGGTATACTATTGAAAAAATTGGAGGAATAAGAATAATGAAAGCTATTTTAACGGTGGTCGGGAAGGACAAGGTTGGGATCATTGCCGGTGTCAGCCAGAAGTTGGCAGAATTGAATATCAATATTCTAGATGTATCTCAAACGATCATGGAAGATTATTTTACCATGATGATGATGTTGCAAATGCAACCAGAGGCTGATTTAGAAGCGATCAAGCAAGCATTGAGTCAAGTTGAAAACACGTTGGGCGTCAAAATCAGCATTCAAAATGAAGAGATCTTCAATGCGATGCATAAACTATAATTCGGAGGGAAATGATGGAAACAAAACAAATTCTTGAAACGATCCGGATGGTAGAAGAAGAAAATCTTGATATCCGGACGATCACAATGGGTATTTCATTGTTGGACTGTATCGATGCCAGCACAGAAAAGACTTGTCAAAATATCTATAATAAAATCACCAGCAAAGCGAAAGATCTTGTAAAAGTCGGTGACGAGATCGCCAGTGAATTTGGGATCCCCATCATCAACAAGCGGATCTCGGTAACGCCGATCGCAATCGTTGCTTCCGCAAGCGGCGGGCAAGACTGTGTTGCTTTTGCGCGAGTTTTGGACAAAGCCGCAAAAGCGGTGGGGATCAATTTTATCGGCGGGTATAGCGCATTAGTTGAAAAAGGCTATCAAGGAGCGGACCTGTCCTTGATCCAATCGATTCCGGAAGCCTTGGCAGAAACAGAATTTGTCTGTTCTTCTGTCAATATTGGTTCGACACGGGCAGGGATCAATATGGACGCTGTCAAATTGATGGGTGAAACCATCAAACAAACCGCCGAAGCTTCAGATATGGGCTGTGCGAAGTTGGTAGTCTTTGCGAATGCGGTGGAAGACAATCCTTTCATGGCGGGAGCATTCCACGGGGTCGGTGAAGCAGATTGCGAGATCAATGTCGGTGTCAGCGGACCGGGCGTAGTAAAACGCGCTCTGGAAAAGGTCAAAGGCGAATCTTTCGATGTGGTTGCTGAAACAGTTAAGAAGACGGCATTTAAAATCACGCGGATGGGACAATTAGTCGGTCAAATCGCTTCTGAGCGATTGCACGTACCCTTTGGTATTGTGGATCTGTCATTAGCTCCTACTCCGGCAGTTGGTGATAGTGTCGCGTTGATCTTGGAAGAAATGGGCTTGGAATCTGTCGGCACACACGGTACAACTGCCGCACTGGCTTTATTGAACGATGCTGTGAAAAAAGGCGGCGTGATGGCCTGCAACCATGTGGGAGGCTTATCAGGCGCATTCATTCCGGTTTCTGAAGATGCAGGTATGATCAAAGCCGTAGAAGAAGGCTATCTGAATCTGGAGAAATTAGAAGCGATGACCGCCATTTGTTCAGTGGGTCTGGACATGATCGCGATCCCAGGAGATACACCAGCGGAGACGATTGCGGCGATGATCGCTGATGAAGCTGCGATCGGTGTCATCAATCATAAAACAACGGCGGTGCGGATCATCCCCGCTAAAGATAAAAAAGTCGGCGATTCTGTCGAATTCGGCGGTTTGCTGGGGACTGCTCCAGTCATGCGGACGAATTCGGCGAAATCGACGGACTTTATCCAACGAGGCGGGCGGATCCCGGCACCAATCCATTCATTTAAAAATTAGGAAGATAGTGAGAAAATAATGTTTGATTCATATATATGGGATTTTGACGGGACGTTGTTCGATACGTATCCGATCATGCTTGACAGCATGATGAAAGCTTTAGAAGATCGGCAAGTAGTTGCTGATCCAAAAGCTGTTTATCGATTATTGAAAGAAAAATCTTCAAAAGCATTGACTGAAAAATATCATTTGGACTTTCGAGAATTCTCAGATGATTTCCATCA
>NZ_CP175677.1:0-33961 GCF_030910025.2 Enterococcus sp. SB12
AGTTGATTCATCAATTGATCTTCTGCTTGTTCAACAATTTTGGAAATAAAACGTTGAAATATGGATACACCTGGAAGTAATATTTTTTCTTCTAAACATTTTTTCAATAGCATATCTGAGAGCATTTCAGTTGTTTCAGTCGTATGTGAAGCACGAGATAAAAGCCAATCATATAGAAATTTCTGGCAATCAGAGTCTTGAAAATTTCTATACGAATAGCGCTCTTTGATCAATTGTGCATGTTGACTGATTGTCATTTTTCTAGAATAAGAATCAAATTCACGGGGATCAATAGATAATTGATTGGCCAGGTATATTATTACTTCTAACGGAATTTTTGAAAAATCAGTAAAAAAAGTTCCTAAAAATCGTACTGTCCCAAGTTGTACAGCAAACCCGAGTTTAGTAGAAGGTAATCTCATTTCATTAATAATTTCTTTATCAAAATCAGTTAACTGGAAGTATAATTGCAATTGTTCTTCCGAAAGAGCACCCACAAACGTACCAAAAATTTTTTCTTTTTTCATTTAAGCCTTCAAACTTTCCAAAAACTATAGTTTTTTAGAATCTTATTTCTAGTTTTTGACTCCTTTGTCTATCAATGTTTTAAGTTTTCAAAAACTCATTATAAAAAAGTTTATAATAAACCATTGCCAAAAAGAAGAGAATTCTTCATAATAAGCAAGAATATAATTTTGAGGGGATTTATATGATTATTGGTTATGCTAGAGTATCGAAAGACGACCAAAATTTAGATCGTCAAATTGATCAGTTAAAAAATTTTGGCGCAGAGAAGATTATTCAAGAAAAATATACGGGAACAAAAAGAAATCGACCTGGTATTGAGCAGCTTCTCCAGACTATACGAAAAGGCGATATTGTTGTGGTAGAAAGTATTTCTAGGCTTGGACGTAATACTTTGGATATTTTGAACTTGATTCAAGAATTGGATCAAAAACAAATTCAATTTGTTTCTCTCAAAGAAAATATGAATACTTCAACACCCACGGGGAAGGCCATGTTACAAATGATGAGTGTGATTGCTGAATTGGAACGTAATCTATTAGCTGATCGAGTCCGCGAAGGAATCGAAGCTAGCAAAAAACGAGGTGTAGCGATTGGCCGTCCTAAAGTTCCACAGGAGAAGTTAGATATTGCAGTTCGAATGTACAAAAGTGGAGATTATTCAATCAAAGAGATTATTGAAACAAATCAGATATCTACAGGAACATTTTATCGTGAAATTAATCGACTAAAACTGAAAAAGTTAAACAAAAAAACGAACAACTAACGTAATTTATCGTCAGTTGTTCGTTTTTCTACCGCTATTTTCTGTACAGATGTTCCTGTGACCCCATGAACTCAAGAATATCATCACTAACTATCAGCCTAACGGCACGCCCCTAGATACGGCCATGCATACCCTACGAAAGAATCTTAATGGAGTAATTAACGCCACCAAATCGTCCTACTCTAACGGACCGATAGAGGGCATCAACCGTAAGATCAAGGAGCTCAAACGTGCTTGTTATGGCTTCTCCAATCAGGCCAATATGTTCACACGCGTCTACCAGCTGATTGCCTAGATTATCTACCACAATAACGTCACGATGGTAGGCTTATTTGTTATGCCTTCAAGTACGATATTCAGACAACTCACCAGATTAAACGCCGCAACTAATAAAACAACAAAAAAGATCTCCCACACGAGGAGATCTCCAAAGGATAGAAACTATCCTTCAACACCATTTGACAAACTTCTGTAATTACTAAGTTAATGAGTCTAGTCGCAATATCGTTATTTTGATCATTTGGGGACACAGCCAAATGATTAATTGAACCCTGTCGACCATCAGTAGCTGCCAAAACATTTCCAACAATTTGTTGATTACTATTAGCAGCCACAAAACAAAATCCTGGATTAAATTTAAGGAGTCTGTTAATCTCGTCAAAACTATCGTCAAAGTCGTTTACATGAACGGTCGGATCTTTTTGCCATAGCTCATAAACAGCCGGATAATCTTCAGGAACCATTTTACGAATCTCAATCTTCGAGTGCTGTGTCATTTAAGTACCTCCATATTAATCAACCATTAAGTTTCTATTTTGCAAATCCCAAGCAAGTTGATCAAATATCCGGCGTGCGGTTTGCTGTGCACACAAAAATTGTTTAGGATTCCAATTAGTCAGGACTTCTTCATTGAAGAAACGATCCTCAATGTAGTCGCGGTATCGGATTTCGATTTGAATCGCACCTACATGGTTCATCGTACCATAATGGCGCGTAATGTAACCGCCGCGAAAAGGAAAATTATTTGAAACTTGGTAGCCCTGCTTTTCATACGCATCCGAAAAATAATTGTATATACCAAGTGACGATGTACGATCAAAATCATTTCCCAGAACGATGTCTGCAGTGGTCGCATCAGTCTTCTTCGTGTACTCGGCAAAGCTATGCATGTCAAGTAGTAAAACGTGACCAAATGCTTGTCGTTTTTGGGTAAGTAATTTGTAAAGCTGGTTATGGTATGGTCGGTAAAATTGCGTAAACCGCTTTGTAATCTCGTCAGTGGTTAATGGTGTTTGATAAAGCTGATGGCCAAAGGTATTAGTTGCATATACCAAATGATAATAATCTCCAGTTAATGACCCATTCGGATTCCGGTTTGGATCAACTAAGTATCGATTCATATTATTTTGAATCATGGTAAAACCTAATTTTGAAAGAAAGCCATACAATTCACGCAGAAGCCAATCTGTGTTTGCTAATATTGCATCCGAACGTAATTCATTCGACATCTTTGTTGTCATTGCAGTCCCGCTGTGAGGAAGATCAATCACAATCGGAAATTGATTAACATGCTCATTAAATACTTCAAAGGGTGTCATCCAGTTACACTTCCCCTCAACTATCTAGGTATTAAGCGATAGTATGGTTGAAATTCTGACGGTGCGTCTTTATATAATAATTGAAATACAGGAAGTTCCGCGCCTGAGCGTTTCTGGAAGTTTCGATGAAGTAAAAATCGAAAGTCAATATGGCGATGGGCTCCCTCATTTTTTAATGGGTTGGCAGGAATTTCAATGACGTTTACGTCGATCAGCTTTTCATCCTTGGAATCAACCTGATACCCCGTTTCTTCGTGGAACTCCCGAATAGCAGTTTGCAACGGTAACTCTTCTGGCTCAACGTGACCGGCAGGTAAAAGAATCGTTTTGAGATACGGATGCCGAATGAAAAACACGGCATTTCCCACTGGAACGAATGCACTTGCAGACAGATGAACCGCTGACGATCGATCCCGTAAACCAGCAGGATGCGCCTTAATCAGCTTGGAAATTAACTGGATTTTACTTTTTGTGATCCAAGGATACTGTGAGATTGATAATTGTTGAAGATTGGTTCTTAAAATAGGCGTTAATGTATCACTCATCAAATTCCTCCCGTTGAATACGTGAATACGGTTAACTAAACAACTCTGATTTAAGAAGATCAAAGGTTTGGATTAACTCATGAGTTTCGCGAACGTCGTGAGTTCGAATGATTCGGCCACCTAAAACGGTCATGAATGATTCAAACAATAGCGTTGGAATAAGACGATCGTCAGCGGTTTGTAAATTGAACAATCGCTTGGCAAAACTTTTTCGGGAAATTGCAATCATAATGGGTAAATCAAACTGAGTCATGAGTTTAGTGAATCGCATCTTCATCAGATCAAATTCCAAGGTATTATGATCAGAAAATCCAACCCCGGGGTCCAATACAATATGCGATTTCTCGATCCCCGCCCCCGTCAGATCGCTAATTGTATTAGCAAAAAAAGTGTTCATTGTTTGAATGAGCGTTTCCGGTTCTTCGTCAAAATTACGGCCGTTAAACATTGTAACAACCGAAGGCTTGTAGTTAGCAACTAATTTTAGTTTCTGTTCAGAGTCGAACCCATCAATGTCATTAATAATTTGAATACCGTTATCTAAAGCAAGCTTGATGACTTCGGGCGTGTTAGAATCAATTGCTAAAACAATATTTGGAAAGTGATGATGAATCGCCTCTAAAAATGGGTCAATTCTAGCCCACTCTTCTTCCGCGCTAATATCATCAAAGTTTGGTTTAGAGGATTTCCCGCCGACCTCGAAGATAGCTGCACCGAGTAACATTTCGGTTTCAATCCGTTTCAAAACCCCATCAACTGAAGCGTTACGGCCGCCATCGTAAAATGAGTCCGGTGTTAAATTCAAAATTGAGTAGATCAATGGCTTATCAGTGATATCAAAATCAAATCCTCTTCCACGAAAGTGAAGTTCGGACCGAGTTTTAATTTCTTTCAGTGTATTGATGGTTTGCTCGTCTTTGAAAGCAGACGGCCACTTATCAATTAGCTGATTGAGTTGGCCATGCGTAATTGTTAGCGTTGTGTTATTTGAATTACTTGTCATAGACAAGTAATTCGTCCCTATGAGATTACGTAATTTTTCAGCTTCATTGAAAATCGTGATAAAGTTAACGTTGATTTGATTTTTGAGTGAGGCCTTGGGGGCTTGAATTTGATTAATTTTCATGTAGATCGACTCCTTTGGCTAGGATATAACTCCTAATCGGATTTAAAAGATAGAATGATCCAACCACGAAAATGGTCGGTTTATCATGAAGGCCGTGGGCCCGATGAATTGCTTCTTTCAATGCATCAATTGGGCTTTCAAACGTTTCAATTGTTTCATTTGTCAGCTTCCGATACACATGGGATAACTTCACGGCGTCCAGTTCTCTTTTCTGATTCTGTGGCTCCGTTACAATGAAGGAAGCATTTTTTAGTGTCAACAATGATTTAACTGCTGGTTGATATTCTTTGTCCTTGAGAAATCCGTTGATAATAATTTTTGGACGGTCACCATATAACTCGTCGACACTACTTACAAATGCAGCCACCCCATCCGGGTTATGGCCGCCATCTAAAAAAATGGTAGGCATTGTTGAGATCTGTTCAAACCTCCCTGGGATCACTAAATGTCCCAGTGCCGCCGTCAGGATCTGATCAAAATGTTTTGTTGGGACACTTGTTTTGCTACTAAAGTCATTCAGCCACGTTAGAACAGTTGCCAAGTTCTCCAATTGATAAGTACCCGGAAGTCCAAACATAAATTTTCCTTGAATTTGATTAACAATTGCACTCTGAAAACTAACGATTCGCTGTAAGCCTTCGACCTGAGTTGATGTGAGATGAATTTAATCTGCCGATAGAAACGTTGCTTGTTTTGCAGCGGCTTGTGACTTCAGGATTTGAAAGGCTTCCGGTCGCTGGTGTGGCGCGGTAATTGTTGTATTTCCCTGACGAATAATCTTTGATTTTGTGGTCGCAATCTCTGCAACTGTGTTTCCGAGTATCCCCAGATGATCTAAGCCAATTTCCGTAAATACCGAATACATCGTGTTACTGACCGCGTTTGTTGCATCTAGTTCACCACCGAGGCCGCATTCTAACACCACGTAGTCCACTGGATGATCCGCAAAAAACAGCATGGCAACAACAAATTGGGCCTCGAATTCAGATAACATGTCGTGATTGAACCCCGGGCGGACCATTACGTGTTGAATCTTAGCCATTTCACTGTCAAACTGCGCCTTGGAAATATCGCTGAAGTTTCGTTGAATACCATTGTATAGCGTTCCAATAAAAGGACTAGTGAATGTACCAACCCGGTAGTTAAGTTGACGAAGGATTGCCACAATCATTGTTGCCGTTGAACCTTTACCATTAGTACCACAAATATGAATAATTTTAAATTGTTTATCTGGGTTATCTAATACCTTCAGTACCCGCTTCAACAAGTCAATTCGATCCCCAACGTTGTACATAAAATCAGGTAAGGATGTTGGGGTTGTCAAGTTAGATTGTTTTGCCATTCATGTCACCTATCGAATTAAGAAATTCTGCCCGCAGTTCAGGCTGCTTATCAAAAATACCCGTAAAACGAATTGTTCGGGTGGAAGGATCGGTTTTCTTAACGCCTCGCATTTCGACGCACATGTGTCGAGCGTCAACAACGACCGCAACACCCTTTGGCGCTAAAATTTTATTTAACTGGGCGACGATATCATCGGTCACTTTTTCTTGAAGTCCAAGTTTGTGGGATACAAAGTCTACTAATCGTGGCAATTTGCTTAAGCCAATAATTGTTCCGTGATCCGGAATATAGGCAATACTAACTTTTCCCCAAAATGGCATCATGTGATGTTCACACATCGAATAAAACGGAATATTTTTCATCATAACCATTTTAGAGTCATTAGTCTCATCGGTTTTGAAAAGTTTATAGTTCTGAAAATTGTCGATACCTTGCGATGAAAAAAGTTCGTGATACATTCTAAAAACTCGGTCGGGTGTCTCTACTAATCCTGGCCGGTCAGGATTATCGCCAATTGCGCTTAGAAGATGACGAACTGAACTTTGAATCACCGTTTCTGATTGATCCTCTTTGCGAATGAGGGTTACCTGCTGATCTTTAACGGACCACCCGTCAACGGCAGACTTAATTTGCTTATAGAGTGGAAAACTTGTATCAATTACTTCAAGAGTTGGTGCAAGCACAAATAAGCGGTTAAAAGCTTCTGGGTGAGGAACAACCAAATCGGCTGTTTTGATGTGTGCATCATTCCAAAATACAATATCAATGTCGAGTGTCCGCGGTCCCCAGTGAATGTCTCGAGTTCTATTTAACTTTGCCTCAACCTGATGAATTTTATTCAAAAGATCCTCGGGAGAATAAGTGGTTGCAACGTTCAGGGCTAAGTTAATAAATTGCCGTTGCTTGACATTTCCTACGGGTGACGTCTCATAAAAACCAGACTGTTGATTCACAAGAATATGGGGATCATGACCGATTTGTGAAATGGCCTGATTAAGATAAAATTCTCGATTCCCAATATTGCTTCCTAAACTTAAAATAATGTTATTATTCATATCTATTGCTTCATCTCGATTTCAACGTGATCAAATACGCCGTCTACCGGTAAATTCAATTTACGAATGCGAACGGTAACCGTCTGAATACGATCATCAATATTTTTAATGGCCAAAATAACTTCTTGGGCAAGGGTTTCAATGAGATCAACTCGTGATCGATCGACAATCTGCTTAATAGTTGGGTAGAAGTCACCATAACTAACGGTGGTGCTTAATGCATCGTCCTTGGGAATGGCATCAACCGCAACATCAATGTCAATTTCAATAGTTTGGCCCACTTTCTTTTCTTCTTTGAGAACCCCGATATGGCTATGGAAAGCCATATTCTTAATTCGAATTGTGTACATAATCAATACTCCTTTGAGAGTTTACTAAAAAGACCCGCCGAAAAATGGTGTTTTATACATCATTGTCAGCCACAGTGTGTTCAAAATAACGTCAACGAATAATGTAATAATTAGCTGTGCTAAAAAGATTCGTTGCCCAGTTACCTTATGGTTGAAGAAAAATAACCCATAGATAACCGCGCCTAAGATTGCCGAAAGGGTAAATCCCGGGAAATAGACACTGCCAGAAATCAAAGTTCCCAAAATGTCGGTTATCGCGGCAATCATTGAGGACCAAACCGGTCCATAAAGATAACTCGCAATGGCCACAATTACAAACCCAAAACTAATCTGAATGAACTGAGTTGCCACCATGAATCGATTAATGATGAGTTCCAAAGCCATCAAAATCCCTAACACAGCAATATCAATCGTCCGTAACTTAAAAAAACCTAATGAACCAAATGAAACTGACTTCATAATAATGACATCTCCTAGAAAGGAGCTCACCAATATTTAGAAAACCTACTAAATAAAATGGCGAATGCGGAAGCAGCATCGCAAGCTATCAGAAAGTCGATCTGAATGCTTTTCGTTTGAAGGTCACATTCCGTCCCTTCAACACTTTACGCGTTACATCCTACCCCAAATTTTTTACGACTATTAAAGTGTATCACATACCATAAAAAAACAATTTGACAAACTTCCAAAAAAACAGCCTCAGTTGAAGCAACTGTGACTAAAAACCAAAAACTTGTCACTCTTTCTACTACAGTAAAGGATAGTTTAGGCTATCTTCCAAATTGTACAGCAGAACAAATTCCATTGGTTGCCAAGAAAACTGTCCCTAGCAGTAGTGCTCCAAAGGTTTTTTGGAATCATTTTGTGAATTTCGTTAATGAAAAACTCTAAAATTTTACTGACAGAAAACTTGTCAGAAAATTAACTCACAAAAAAAGCCGTCAATTTACTGATAGCTTTTTTATTATCCTTTAGATTTTACAATTGCAAGTAAAATTGCACCTGTTACGAACAGAACAATCCCAATTCCAACATAAACCAATTCTTTTTTGGTTTTCTTTTCACCAAGGAAGAGAATTCCTCCAATAGTTGAAATGATAACACCTAATTGTGAGAATGAAAAGGCAATTGCGTTACCAGCAGCGCTTGCAGCCATAAGCATAAAGATATTACCTACACCAAACATTGCTCCATCAATCATATTTTGATAAACATATTTTTCCATTTTAATTTTGAAACGACCCATCACAAGTGCTCCAAAGATCATTCCAACTGACATTGGCAAGATAATTGTCAGTGTATCAAAATGAACATTGAACCAAAGTACTGCTAAGTTATTAAAAAGAATAACATAGCTAACATATCCCAAAGTTGAGTAAGTTAAAGCAGTCAATCCTTTAGTATAATTACGTCCTTCTTCAACAACTGCATTTTCTGGGTCACGTTTAGCTGAGAAATAGAACCCAACTACCAAAACAGCCATCGCAATAAATCCGAGAATAAATTGAATTTGTTTTGTCCATTCGTGGAAAGCAAAAACCCCAAGCAATCCACCAATTACTAATTGACTTCCTGATGAAAGTGGACTCGCTACTGAAACACCCATGTATTTCATTGAATTAAACTGACCAAATTGTCCAATTGTCCAATTGCCCAAAGCAATCCACCAATAAATCCAATTAAGAAAATTTGCCATGTCAACGTTGGCATGCGGAATAAGAAAACAATAAGTGCAAAAACAAAAGCGCCCAAAGCCATTCCAAGTGTTTGTTGATTAGCATCACCACCAAGTTTATTAGCTACCAATCCGATAGAACCCCAAGCAAAAATTGGAACAAGCGCGAGAAGAACTCCTTGCATATTTATATTTACCTCTTTAAAATAATTTTTTACATAAAAAATTAAGCATATCTCTATTTTACTATTTTTTCGGGAAAAAGCAAGAGATAAAAGAATACACAAGAACCATAACTGTGGCTCTACGTCAACTGGTGTTGAATAATAAATTTATCATTTGAGGCGGTTCTCCATTTGGGGAGCCGTCTTTGTCATGTTATGCCGTGATTTGGTAGATTCGTTTGAAGAAGTTCAGCTGATTCTTGAAGCCAAAACAGGATCGTTTGAGTGACTTGATGAGGCGGTTAATCCCTTCGATCGGACCGTTGGATTAAGGGCTGGTGACAGCGGCGAGAACAGCGACTTTGTGTCGCTTAAGCGTCGCGATCGTCATGTCCATTGCCGTACCGTTTGGCTCGTAAGTAGCTAACAGGTTTGCCAGTTCCGCGGGATGTTTCTTCACCATCAAAGCATCATGAAGCGCTATGGTTTTCGAATGAATCGTTGGTATTTATCAACACTTCTCTTTCAAAGAACTCTCCAAAAACTTTTTTTAAATTTGATGATCTATTGTTAAACCCAACTTCATAAGCTTGTACATGTTGCTTATGAACAGATTCATTCACAGGTTTCTTCAACTGAGGGGAATATTTTTTGGTTTGATTAGATTTAATTTTTCCTTCCACACGTTCTTTTGCTTCTTGGTAAACCGTTGAATTTGTACCAATTAGTATTCCTGTATCTTTCAAATGAAGATCTGCAAACTCTGAAACCATTTCGGTTAAAATAGAAATTTCTTTACTCATTCCATTCAACTTTGCTTGATTGGAATTTACTTTTTTCTCCATTTCTGGATCATAATTCATACATAGAAACCGAACGGCTTCACTATAGTTTTTAACTTCTGCATGAGTAGAAATAATCTCATCCAACACATCGATATGTGTTTGGTGAAAGTAAATGTGTTTGTCTATAACCTTTGCCATATCAAAGTTCACTTCCTCTATTTTGCTCGATCAAGATTTCTAAAATACGATTGTTTTGGCTAACATATTCTTCTAATATCTTTGTGTTATAGCTTTGAATTTCTGAAAACTTTTCTAATAACTGATCAAACTTTTCTTTTTTATATTCCATCAAAGGACGATCAAAATCATTTTCTATTAGTAATTTTAAATAATCGTTACGACTCCATTTATGACCCGTACGGTTACTTAGTTCGTCACATCTTCGATCAATTTCTCTTACGATTTTCTCATCCACATTTCTTATTCTTACTTCCATATTAATTCCTCCAATTTAAAAAGGATAGCGAAAAGGAGCCTATCCTTTTTGCTATCCTACTACCCTCCTTTTACTATCCTTCACTATCCTTTCACTATCCTATTTTTAAATATTTTGTTCCCACATTTATTTTTGAGAAACGTAATAGGCACAGCCTATTGGAACACTTTTTTTAAAAAGTGTTCCCACGTTTCCTTATGCTCTTTACAAATAAAGGCTTTTAGAGACGTTCTGGAATTTTAGATTCCTTGAATTGTTCCCATTCATCAATCAATTGGCTATAAGTAGCCATTAATTTTTCTTGCTCTTGTTGCTTTCGAATCAACAAAAAATCAGTTTGATTCGTTAATTCTAAATATTCTGTTCGGTATTCAATGTTCATCGTACCCGTTTTACTACATAGTAACTGATTATGACGTTCTTTCACTTTGAATAACTGCTCCTTCTTTAAGGTTTTTAACTCCATGCCAACTATAAGCACAATCCTGTATAGAGGAATCATTTTCAAACGATTCTCCATAATTATTTATCTTTCATTGGAAGTTCTAAATCACTACTGTTCCAAAAAATGTATGGTTTGTTTTGACGAATATTACTTCCATCTAACCACAATTTTCCGATGCCATATCGTAGGCTTGCTTCGACTTCATAAAAATTGTAGATCTCTTTTCTTCGATCTATTGCTTTCATTTCCTGGCCATTTTTTAAAATAGATCTGATGCCCTTAACAGTAGATTCATGGATACTCGTGTGAACGATATCCGTATTGATCAATTCGTCATATCTTCCAAAATCAACATTGTACTCATAACCAAGAAGTGTCGGAATCAGGTCAATTTCAATTTCTTTTTCAATTGAACGTTTAATAAGTTTCGTGGATACATACCCGACCAAAAAGAGAATAATACCCACTTCAAACAAATACATGTGTCCATTTACAAAGTGAATAAACGTCAATAAAAAATCCTTCACTCCTTTTGTTGTTCTTCCAGATTGTTCAATTTGTTTTATTAAAGTCGCTAGAATTGCATTTACAACAATTAAATCGAATAGGCTTTTGAAAAGTTTTCCTGCTGTTAATTTTTGCCTGGTAAATTGCATGACTAATTGAGTAAAAATAGACAATAGCATGACAAAAATCAACGTCATTAGCACTGTAAAAATGTCTGATGCTGCAATCCTATTGGGATCATTTATCAAGTAATAAGCCGTTCCAAATACTCCAATCGAGTAAACAGTTAAATCAAGAATAAGTCGTGCCCCGTAACTACAAAGTTTTCCTAATGGCCATAATTGCAATACCCAAAATTTCTTTCGTTTGCTATTTCTTTTCAGAGGAAGCCAGGTGTGTTCAATCCAGTCGTCCGATTTCATTTCGATTTCTTCCCTAAATTCTTTCCTTTAACGTTTTCCTTTGCTACTTTAGCAGCGATAGGTTGCTCAATGAACCAATTTTTTAAGTAAATAAAAACTACTACTGGATATACTTCTTCCTTTTTCTTAACTCGTTAGCTATTTTATACTCAATATACTCCTGCTCTAACACACACAAACAATCATATACCTGATCCATAGTCTCCCCAGAAGCTAAGGACAACCCATGAA
Organism: Enterococcus sp. SB12; assembly: GCF_030910025.2. Taxonomy (NCBI): domain Bacteria; kingdom Bacillati; phylum Bacillota; class Bacilli; order Lactobacillales; family Enterococcaceae; genus Enterococcus; species Enterococcus sp. SB12. Next base: position 12,035 of record NZ_CP175677.1, read on the forward strand.
GAAACTCAATCGGCAAAGAAGCAACTGTTTTTTCCCTGGTAACCCAAGAAGACAAAGTCCCCTGCTTAAAACCATAAAGCTCACAGAACACTTCCACAGATAATCCCAAACGACCAATGATAAACACATTAACAGGATGTGAATAGACATAATTTTTTAACGACATACAACTTCCTCCATGATACATAAGACTGCATACGCAGTTATAAGTATACCACCTACACGTAGCTAGGCAAAGGGAACAACACCTACAGAAGTATTATAGATATATTGTATAAGGCAATTTGCACCTTTTATTTTTCAACCTGTATCTACTTCAAAAAGATTCACTTCTTTAAGAGGGTTCAAGGGGGTTGATAATTGTCTAAATGTCTCTTCTACTAAGCTCTCGTTGAGTCCAAATACCTCTGTGATCCTTGTTGAATAATCTAGTCTCTTTTCTTTACTTAGTTGAATAACCCTCGCGAACAACGTTTTGACTGAAGCAATGATCATTCCGCCATTTCTTCCTCGTGTTACCTTGTAGAAGACTTTATTCTCCTCTCGTAACTCATTTAAGATCTTATCAAGTGTTCGCTTGGGCATCGTTAGTTGTGAAGCCAATTCTTTTTTTGACAGGTTCAAATAAGGCTCACTAGCAAGACTTTTTTCGCTTAGATAAGCCAATAGATCTTCTTTCCATTCATTTTTATGACTATATTTTCTTTGATCTCGTGGCTTTTTAAATTTCCACCAGCCACGTCGTTGAATGAACAGATCATTATTTTTTAAGGTTGGTGAAACCCATTGCTGGCACAATTCAATAATGAATTCTCTGCTTGCTGCTTGATAATTACCAGAATAAGCACTACGTACAATCTTTACTAATTCTGCTTCAGATAGCGGTTCCTGTAACCGTTCGTTGAATGTGAACATATTGTATTCGCAAGTATCCAATGCATAACCTGAAGAGTAATAAGCTAAAGAAAGCGTGAAAATCACATTATTTCGACCAAGACGTCCTTCTCCGCCAACGATGTTTGCTTTATGAAGTAACATATCGAACCACGGTTCATCTACTTGACGAATTTCTTTTTTCTCAGGAAAGACAATTAGTTTTCGTTCTCGATCTTCTTTTGTTTTTTGATCTGATTCAAGCTTCATCGACCATTGAATCCAGTCAGCAAAAGAATACTGATAGTTCATTTCTTTAAAAACAATATTATTTTCTTGTGGGAATCGAGCAATTCCGAAGTGGTTACATCCTAGATCCACTCCGGACAATTTTTCAGCCAACTGTAGACGAATTGTTTTTGAAATTTTTTTTGCTACATCGATCACCTTGAAATTGCTTTTCTTTGTGACATAGCCTGGTGTCTTTAGTACAAAATAAACTTGATAACCATGATCTGATTCTAAAATTAGCGTTGGCATGTAGCCCACTTGATCTAAACAGGCTAAAATAATTTCGCCTTGATGGTTCTCTTTTGAATCGATATCAACTACAAATGTGTTGATTTGACTTAAGTTTTTCTCAGAATGACCTTTAACCACTGTTCGATAATCATCCGCATAAGTACCAAAGCGATAGGTATTAGGTGTCCAATGCGTTAGTTTCTTTTCGTTCTCTAAAATAGCTTCTTCCGAAGTAATGACCATACCACGCCCAACATTCATTAATTGCTTGCTAAGGTACGCAAAGATAGCACCACTCCTACTGGAATCAATATGACCTGCAGGTTTCATGGTGCTGTTTCGATATTTGTATGTACGTAAGCCGTTTTTAAGAATAGCTGAATAAATTTCGCTCAACATCGATTGTAACGTCCTTTCTCAAACAAAAAGAGAACACAGTTTAGCTTTAATCTCAGCCATAGTATGTGTTCTCTCTTCAGTGTTTAAGAATATTTAATTTAAGTACACTAAATAAACGTTCTTCTGTTGAGTTGCTCGCCTTTTTTTGGTAGAATAAAGGCAATCGGAAAAGGTATCCGATCAACTTTTAATATAAGTAGTTGGTAGCTACTTACATATTCTTGAGACGAGCGTGAACACATGTCCTAACCATGTGATTCAGAAATAATTGATTCTGCTAAAATCAATTATTTCCGTCTCTTTTTTTTATGTAATTTTTCTGTTTAAAGAGTACCACTGCTTTTGCTACTTTGTAAATAGTGAATTATCTGTGGTTTCTATAGAATTAAGTTTACCTCTTTTCACTCTAAATTGTCAACGCAAAACGCACAAATATATTTTGACATTTTGAATATATCTGATATACTGAATATAGCAAATATATTTAGTATATCCACTATATTCCTTATAAAGTCTGAATTCTTATCAATTCGGAGTATATTAGATATATCGAAAATATTAAGTATATGAAGTATACTAAATATATTTAGTATAGGAAATTGGAGGGAACTATGGAAAACTTACGGACTGCATTTAAAACATCAGATAAACTAGGAAAAGTTGTAATGCTTACAGGTAGAAAAGGCGGCATTGGTAAGACTACAGACAATGATTTATTAGCGATTGTTTCTAGTCAACTTTTTGAAAAAGACGTGTTGCTAATTGATTATGACCAACAAAGAAATACTACTTCCAACATTGGATCAACGTATCAAATTACTAGCTTTGATCGATCCATGTCTGCAGCAATCAAAAAAGGGGACTGGGTTTCAGGTATTACTCAAGTAAGTCCACATTTATATATTATGGCTGGCTCTCCTGGATCTGAAGAACTTAATGAATACTTGTCCGAAAAATATCCTGATCGTCGTAAGAGATCATTGGCCTTCATTAAACCTTTAGAAGAATTGAGAAAAAATTTCGATTATATCTTTATCGACTGCCCACCATCAACAGATAATGTGGTTCGTGCATTCTTAACTGCTGCAGATTATATTATTGCAATGCAAGAATTAAAACGGTACGCAATGGAAGGAACAGAAGATTTTATTAATAAAGTTTTAGTTCCGATTGTCACGAATTTTGAAGAGTCTCATCTTCAAATCATTGGAATTTTGCCTGTTCTTTTCTCAGTGCGACGTTCCTCTCAACACGCAAACTATCAAAAAACAATTGATAAGTATGGTGAATCAAACATTTTTAAAAGCATTGTTAAAGGCTCGGATCGGTTAGAAATGTATGGTGAGAATGGTATCCAATTAAATGATTATGTAGATCGAAGATGGTGGGCTATTTTTGCAGACATCTTTACAGAATTAGAAGAAAGAATTGAATACTATGAACAACATGGTGATATTGAAGGATTTGATTATACACCTAAATATGCTGACTCAATGGCCAATCATATCCTACCTCTTGGAAAGGAGATTAAACTAAATGGCATTATTACCAACGAACAAAGATAAGAAGAAAATTGGTGCTGAAGATATTTCAATTAAAGATGATATTAATGTCGAGTTAGGGGAACGAAAGTACACTGCGAAAGAAAGAAAACCAGTTCAAGTAGATCCTCCCGTACTAAAAACCATTCGGGATCTTAGTTATGCAAAAGATATTCCTATGTATGAAATAGTCAAACTTGCAATGGACGCCTATGTTGATACTTTAAACGACGAGGAACGGATTATATATAATAGACGATCAAAAGATTAAAATATAGTAAGTATACTAGATATAGTAAATATATTTAGTATACTTACTATATTTTTAGCTTTATTAATCCTAATCCTTCAAAATATGTGTATTGTTTGGGGGTATACAACATTCACAAATTTTATTGTTTCTAGTTTTTACTATACTAAATATATTTAATATAGTGAGTATAGTAAATATATTGGTTTTTATCTACAGGTAATGGTGGTTTTAACAAACATATAGTTACAGTTACTGAAGAACAGTCCGTTAGTCAGCAGGAGTAAGTAATAAATCGTTTGTGAGACACTATTTTGATTGATACGACCTCTAACCATGTGTTTGTTTCATTTATGTTATAATAAGAATGTAAGCATATTAAACAGCAAACTATCACAGCAGCACTAGACTCAATCAAATGAAGGGGGATGGTGCTAATGAAAAAACTACTAGCAATTTCCCTTATCCTAAAAAGGAGAATTAATAGTGTCAAAAGAACCTATGTCCGCATGGATGCAGCTCGCTCTTAGCATCATAAAGCTGATCTCTAATTTTGTGGCTTTAGACAATAGAGCAAAGGTTCTAACTACGCAATGTTTAGTAATACTTACTTGTAGCCTACTGGTTGTAATAGTATTTCTTTTACTTGCGTTATTCGTAGTACACCTTTTGTTTTTTTAAAACAAAAGAAGCTTATTCAACTATATTTAGCTGAATAAGCTGGTCTCAATGTTAAATCAAGTTTGTTGGACGGGTTTAACATTGCTTTCTAGTGCTATTTTAGTTAGCTCTAGTATGCTTCAAGCTAGTTACAACGTCCTAAGGTTGTAACTAGTTTTTTTATATTTTTTAATTACCTATAGGTAATTTTATCAGAATTGATACAAAATGTAAAACATAAAAGAAATATAATTTTATTGCACTTTAATAGCCAATATAGTATTCGTATTTATGGTATCCTGCTGCAGCTTCTACATAGAAAGAGAAGCGTTCAACACCAACCTCATTTATCAAACGCTGGCCATAACCCCAAATCTCTTCTGATAGCTGATCAAAGGTTATATACTTTAGCTCATATTGCTGGATAATGTTCATTCTAATCGACCCCATTTATTATCCTGGTAAAATTCGATATGACGTATTTCGTCGTAGTGAACTTTGTTTTTTCCAACGTAGATCCCCAGCTCATCACTACCTAAGATCTTGCTAACAATATCTTCTGGATAGTATCCTTCAGCGTTTCGTTCTTCTTTTTGAATACATACTGATCTATTTTTTATGACTGCAGCGTTCAATACTTCCGCAACCTCTTCAGTCGTCATTTGTTCTTTTGCCAAATTTTGATTGGCTCGTTGTTCATTGTCGGCATCAATTTTTTCAGTATGATCAGATAAATAAAAACCTGCCCACTTTAAACGTCCACGATCATTATAATCAATCATTTTTAAGCCCTCCTGCGCCGCCTGCATGGCCACCAACCAATGTACTTCTAGTAATACTACGAGCGCCTTCTAACATAGAAGAAGCATGTACAATCGACGTAAAACCATATTTTTGCCGAATCTTGTCAATAATTTTATCTAAATTTTCTTCGTCAATTTGCTTTTGTGGATCACTAAATAAATCCAGCTGAAGCGAATCAGTGTACACAAGCTTGCTATAGGTTATTCCAACGTGCCTTACTTCTTGTCCTTCATAATACTTATCAAACAAGAAAAGACAGTAATTCTGCAATTCCTTTGTATTATCTGTTATAGGGATCTTCATCTGGTGTGAAAAACCTGGTCTCGTTTCTAAGATCGACGTGCCAATGTATAAATGGACACAACCTGTTTTACAGTTATGTTGCCTGATACGAATAGCTACTTGTTCCGCCATTTCTTTTACCACCAGTTCGATTTCATTTCTCCTGGTATAATCTCGTGGTAACACTTGTGAATTACCATATGATTTTTCCTTTGTCGGTTCTGGTGGGATCGCTATATCTGTTCGATCGATCCCGTTCGCATGAAAATACAGCTGTAAGCCAATCACACCTAAATGGCTCTTAATAGTGTATGGATTCCAATTAGCTAAGTCTTTAATACTCATGATACCCATTTGGTTGAGTCTTTTTTTCATTCGAGATCCAATACCCCAAAGGTCTGTCATTTCAGGAATATTCCATACTTTATCAGGAACATTTTGCTACGTCCATTCAGCAAGGAATCCATCATTATGTTTTGCTTCATTGTCTAAAGCAAGTTTAGCTAATAAGGGATTATCTCCGACACCTACTGTAGCAAGCAATCCTAGCTCTTCTTTAATATTCTCCTGGATCATTTGAGCCAGCTTCTTTCTCCGTTGACTTCTTGTTCCTTCAGTCGTAAAAAGATTCATTGATCTGGTCACTTTTAAGATTGATTCATCGATCGAGTAAATCAATAAATCTTCGTCTGCTACATACCTTCTGAAAATATTGTTTACCTGCATATTTCGCTTAATATAGAGATTCATGCGTGGTGGAACGACATATAACGTTTTAGGAAAAGGTTGCGGTAGATCTCGTGGTCGACTGACATTAGAAATACCGTACTTCTTCTTTGCAGCTGGTGAAGAAGCTAAAATCAACCCTGAACCAGTGTTGTCAGCACGACTCATAACAACTAGCTCAGTTGTCAATAGATCTAAATTTCTTTCAATGCATTCCACAGAACTATAAAAACTCTTCATATCTATCAAAAAGTAATCATTTATTGGCTCTTTTGAATAATCCATCATAAATAACACTCCATTCTTCCACATTATACAAACATACGTTCGTTTTTGTAAAGAAGAATCGATTAAATGTACAAAAAAAGAAGCATAGGTAAGTTATTTCCCTACTTCTTCTGTTGATTTGTAAAATCAACACATTGTATCACTTTATTAAATGGATATTTACTATTAGTCTTGTGAAAATTTGAAAATAAGTGTCGTATTATCCAGTTTTGCTTAGTTATATTAGAAAAAAATAAGAAATTCAAAAAAGAAAAAACTTTCCTTAAAAACAAAAAATAGAAGTATTCAGTTTCTTAATAGTTTTGTAATAGTTGTATGTAGAAGTTTTCGTAATAGTTTTTGTAATAGTTTATTAATCATAGTTTATATAACTTATTTGTGAGTGACTAGAGAATTAAATAAAAAATAATTACTATCTAGTACGAAATTAATTACATAGGATAATATATTAAGGTGCTGTACTACAAGTAAAAAATACTGTATGATCATGACAGATTCAAGAAAGGAGCAATAAGATTGGTTAAGATAGCAGGACTTTCTAAAGGTGGAAAAACCGTTTCACAACTTTATAAACAAAACTACAGAGACTGGAGACAGTTCAGAAAAAACATTAAGGATTCTTACTTTATTCTACCAACAGAACTTGAAAAATATTTACCGAATAACAAAGCTATTAATTTATATCTGTATTACTGTTTTAAGGCAAAGAATGAAAGCGGGGATTCCTGGCATTCGGTCAATACCATAGCAGAGTCTCTAGGAGTGACAACTAAAACTATAAACACCTGGAATAAAACCTTAGTTGATTTAGGTATGATTGCACGTATAGACGATAACCATCTCAGTAAATCGACAATTTTACTTCCTCTCTCTAGTTACTATAAATTAGCCCTTGATAGTTCTTTAAAGGATGTTACCGAGAGCACTGTCCATGAAATTGATGGCAACTTGGTTGCAGTTTATCATTTGTTTGAATGGAGAAAAAATGAGGCTGATGAAAATTATAACGTTCCTTATAACACACTCTGTTGTGTTTTTAAAAGAAAAACACAAAAAGATACTATCTATAAATTTATCTTGGTCCAAGATGAGAAAATAAGTGATTTCGAATTAAGCACTCCTTCTAGTAAGTTTTATGACGATGCATATAGATTTGAATGTCAAGATCTAGAAGCCCTCCTTTCCGCAAATAATCTAAACAATATAGAACATGAAAACTTTGTTGTAAACACTAGATTTAATTTAGTTTCTGAAAAGGACTCAGATTTGTTAGATTTGCTGATAGAGCTTACTAAAAATCTAGATAAGAAAGAAAACATTACTGTACTATAACTAGCATCGGTCCATCATTAAGTTTGGACTATTAGAACACTTGCTATTACAGAAAAAGGTATGCTAGCCACGCTTACTATTTATTGGTATCAAACAAGTATCTTAATTTGAAAGGAAGATGATTTATGGCTAATTTATATATAGAGAACAAAGGAGACTTGAATGCCATTATTACTTTAATCGTAGTTATGGTAAAATCAATAGGTAATATCACAATAGGAATGCTGTTTATTATATTAGCAGCAGTGCTGATTTTTATGATAGTTATTTGGTTCTTAAATGAAAGATCTAAAGACAATCAACACCGTAGGGATATGGAGATAAAATCAATAGAGTCAATAGATTATTTATCGATAATAACACTAAAAAAGCCACGTTCCTAAACGTGACTTACGCTGAACGATATGTGTTGTTTGGTAGACGAACAAATCGTTCATTATAAATATATGATGGTATCCTAATATAGTAAGCGTGGCTAGCATACCTTTAATTACTTTACCTTTTACAGTTACCATACACATTTTTTGAGCAGAAATCAAGTAAATAAAAAAATATTATATTTCACAACATGCTAATAGACTCATATCTAGAACGCATTAAGTATTTACCTGTCTGGTTCGCTGAGACTTCTTTTTTAACTTTCTTCAATTTTCTTCTTTATTCTAAAAAGCGTACTGCGACTGAAACCGGTTATAGCTTCAACTTCCTTATACGATTTACCTGAAGTAAGCAGTTCATATGCGTGCCTCTTCTTCGGTGTGATTGTTGCTTTCGGACGTCCTTCTCTGAAATTAGGATTATTCTTTCTTGCAAACATTTTTCCTTCTTGGGTACGTTCCACAATCATATCACGTTCCATTTCTGCTACACTCAACAACGTCCGTGTCACCATTCGCCCCATGGACGTATTTTCAATCGTTCCTAGATTCAAAACCTTGATCGTTACGTTATCATCGAGTAAAGGTTCAATGATCTCTAATGCTTCTCTCGTGTTACGAGCAAATCGATCAAGCTTCGTAACAACTATTTCATCTCCAGGCTTCAGACCAGCCAACAGCTGATTGAATTTTGGCCGATCCCGTTTTGTACCCGTAAATTTTTCTGAAAAAATATTCTTCTTCTCTACGCCGTTCTCAAGCAACTGTTGAATTTGTTCTTTTGTACTTTGAGAAGCGGTTGAGACACGTGCATATCCATATTTCGTCATTTGGTCCACCTACTTTTACAAATCATCTATCGTATACTCAGAATACCCTTCATAGAAATAGCTGACATCGATTCCTTTCATATATAACTCGCGATCGTCAATTTTATCAGTCAGAGCATTGGAAATTAGATAGCGTATTTCCAAATCGTTTATGGGACTTCGCTCCATTGCAGAAAGATAGTCTGCTTTATCGATTAAGTTCCAATCTACAACTTTTTGCAATTCTTCCTTTAAAATGAGATCCAGCCAAATTCTAGTACTTCGGCCATTTCCTTCTCGAAATGGGTGAGCGATATTCATCTCCACATATTTCTTGATAATCTCTTCAAAAGAAGTTTGTGGCATCTGATCAATATGCTGTAACGAATGTTCTAAATACATAACTGGTGCAAATCGAAAATTTCCTTTTGCAATATTGACCGATCGGATTTTTCCGGCAAAATCGTAAATATCCGAAAATAGAAATTCATGAATTTCAGATAAACCTTTAAATGTACCAACTTCGATTTCATTTATTTTTCCACAATCGTACAATTCTTTCGCTTTTTGTTTACTGAGTTTTTCTTCAACCTTAGCCAACTCAACTTGATTGGTTAATCCCAATTTATTCTCTAAAATCATGCGAAATCTCCTTAACTTTATGACATAAGTTTATGAAACGCTCTCAACCCCATTATATCGCGATTTTGTTTATGTGTCAAAAACTATTAAGTTTCTGACCCCCGATAGATTTTTCAAGTGTCTCTATTTTGCACAGTCTAGTTGACCTTTGATACACCTCTATATTTATAGAGAATCTAAAACATCAACATGGCATACTCAAAATTCTAAATATTAGGGATAAAGAATTCTCCTATACAATCAAAAATTTCCTTTATTTCGAACTCCGGTCACCTAACTCTGTTGATCTCTTACAAGCCAAAGAATATCTCTATACTACAAAGAAACAATAGGGTGCCTGGTTGGTCTCTTTGTGTTTTATTTTAGAATCTAGAACGTAAATATTCTTGTCATTCTGATTTTATCTAAGAATATCAATTAAATCTTTTTTTGCAGCCTCTGAAGCGGGCATTACAGAAAAGACCAGTCCAATAACCGAAGATACCCCAACCGCTAGTAAAATAGTAAATAGATCAAGTGACACGTTTACCTTTATCAAAGAACCAACACTATAAGCAAGAGCCATTCCTAATAAATAGCCAATTAACCCTCCTGAAAGAGTTAAAATCAAACCTTCTAAAAGGAACTGCAGCATAATCGATTTTCGAGTAGCTCCTAGGGCTCTTCTTATACCGATCTCTTTTGTTCGTTCAGATACAGATATATACATCATGTTCATTACACCTACCCCTGCGATAAATAAAGATATACCTGCTACAGCTGTTATAAAATAAGTGATCGTACTGAGGATTTGACCAATTCCTTTCGTTAACATAGCCGTATCTAACACTTCATATTCCCCCAAATGTTTCAAACTACCTTTTTCTTTCAATTGGTTTATCACTTTAGAGGTCACCTTGTCAGGTTCAACTCCTTCCTCTAAAGTTAACGTTAGAGACGATGTATCCTTTTCAGACTTAAAATAATAGTGGTACGTAGCTTTTGGAATTTCAATGTTTATATTTGATAAGGAAAACAAATTATCTTGTTCTTCTCCTGGAAAAACGCCCACAATCCTAAATAATTCTTGCTCGATTTCAATTCCTTTACCTAATGCTTGCTCAGATGTATCAAATAGCTCTTTGGCAGTAACTGAATCAATCGCTGCGACTTTATTTGACAATTCACTATCTTGACTTGTTAAATTTCGTCCTATAGAAACTTTTTCACCTTCAGAACCTATAAGTTTGATTTGTTTGTTTGTTTTTTTTCCCTTAATTATCAAATCTTTGTAGATTTGCTCTTCGTCTATTTTAGAATAGTCAACTTTTTTAACCCCTTCTACATTTCCTATTATAAATAAATCTGCGTCTTGAAAAAAATCTGTATTTGTATCATACAAAGAAGTATCATTAGGTGTAAAATTTAGTTGAATTTCTACATTTTTAGAATCGCTCTTAGTAAGATTTTTTATAGTATCCTTCTCAAAACCCCTTCCAATAGCTAAAATTGTTATAACAGAAGAGATTCCTATTATGATCCCTATCATAGTTAATATACTACGCTTACGATTATTTTTAATCGCTTGCCAAGCTGAACGAAAATTTACATAGACGTTCATTGTACCAACTCCTTATCTTCAATAATGGCACCATCTCTAATCTTAATTAGTCGGTGACAATAAGGAACGACTTCAGGGTTGTGCGTAACCATAATAAGAGTCACGTCATCTTCTTTATTTAAAGTAGCAAACAGCTGCATAATTGCCTCTGATGTATTCGTATCTAAAGCTCCTGTAGGCTCATCTGCTATAATAAATTTTGGTTTGTTAATAAGTGCTCTAGCGATAGCAACTCGCTGCTGTTGACCTCCTGATAACTGCTTTGGATATTTATATTCTTTTCCTCTTAAGCCAACTCTTTCCAATACTGAAAATACTTTTTCTTTGGTTTGAAAGGGAGAGATTCCATTATAAAGAAGCGGTAATTCTACATTTTCATAGACTGTATTACTCTCAATTAAACTAAAATTTTGGAAAATAAAGCCTACTGTCTGATTTCTTATTCTAGATAGAATATCATCTGTTGTATTAAACAGAGATTTACCTTCAAACAAGTATTCTCCTTCAAATTTACGATCAATAAAGCCTAAAAGATTAATTAATGTTGACTTTCCAGATCCTGAAGGACCCATAATAGCAATCATTTCCCCCTTTTTGACGGATAAATGAATATCTTTTAATACATGAAGAGATTCCTCTTCGTTGGTATAATATTTATTTACGTTATTAAGCTCAATCATTGTTTCACCGTCACTTCTTGTCCATCTTTCAAGCGTACACCAGGAGTTTCGATGATTGAATCATTCTCTTTAAGCCCTGTCTTTACTAAGTATTTTCCATTTTCTTCCTTTACTTCTACTTTTTGTTTAATAGCTTTTCTATCTCTATAAATAAAAACAAATACTTCATTGTTTTCTTTAATCGTATTCTTTTTAGCTAATTCTAAATGATTCGTTGGCACATTTATTTGGACGTTATAACCATAATGAATAGGTTCTTTAGGGCTGACCATGAACGTGAAGGTGGAAACTGTATTATTTTTATCTGAGGATATATTAGTTTGTGTACTTACTTCCATATCTTCAGGTAATGCATTAACATCAGTGATTGTTCCTTCTATTGATTTTTCTTCATTGAGCAGATTAATATTTACTACTTGCCCTACTTTTACTTTATTATAGTCATATTCCGTAACGGTTCCTTTTATAACTTTATCTGGACTAACAATAGTTGCATACGGTACTGTTGCGTCTGTCTTGCCTTTATCGTTAATATAGACAATTCCTTTAATTGGTGCGGTTACCGTATTTGTAATTTTCTTTTTTGTTTGTTCAATAGTATTATTTACACTTGATAGATCAACATTCGCTTCAGCTAGTACCTGTTTTGCTTGTGAGACTGCATCTTTTTGTGCATCTAAGGCTTGTTGTGCAGCTTCTATTTTATTCTCAGCTTCAGCTTTCTCCGCTTTTTTCATTTCTTCATCTATTTTTTTATTTGTAATTGCAGCATGTTCATTTTTAGCAGCAGTTAAGCGAGTTTCTAATTCTTGTTGTTTTTGTGTTGCATTTTCAAGATTTATTTGAGCATTTGTAACAGCCAAATTCAACTTTTCTAGCGATTGCGTTTGTTCTTCCGCTTGATCCTCAATAGTTGTATTTTGATAAGTAGCAATTACGTCATTTTCATTGATCTCTTGACCATTTTTAACGGAAATAGCACTGATTTTGCCGAGCGTCTGATCTAAATTTAAGTAACTAGTATTTTTGGGTTGAACAATCCCTTTTAAAACTAAGGGTTCACTCTTTTTTACTTTAACTAGTTTATAAGAATCTTCTTCCACAATAGGGTTACTCAATTTGTAAATAACAGCACCCCCAATTAATAAAAAGCTGATTACTCCACCCATAATACTCAAATAAATTTGTTGTCGTTTAGTCATTTTTTTAGTCATTCTCTTCTCCTACATCTAGTTTAAAAATACCAATTAAGACCATTACGACCGGTATCTTTAACAAAAATATAAAAAATATCGTAAATAATAGCATACCTAGGTTAAACGAAGAAATGCCTGTATTACTATCTAGGTTGTTAGTGGTTAATACAGTAAATAAAACGACAATAACGGTCCATACTAGATTTAAAAAGTAAGGATATTTTTTTATAATCTTTTTATTCTTTAAATTTTTATTCGCATAAAAAAACATTATAAAAAAAGCAATAGCCATCAACAAATTCAAAAGTGTAAATATTTTAACTGGCGCACTATTTAATTGATTAAAAATTTTAATTCCCTCGTCACCTAATTTTTGATAAGCAGCTTTATCTGGATTAAGTGATCCTGGTAGATCAAAAATAGATAATACTATTTCAACAGCACATAATATTAATGCTATAAAATTCCATCTCTTTATTTTTTTAATTTTTACGTTGTAGTTTTCCATGCTATCCTCCTACTGAATGGCTGTTATTTACATTTTTTTCTTCAATACTTAACTCACTAAAAACATTCAATACTTGTGTCTTAGTGATCCCACGTAATACATATTTTTTTGAAGGTAAATTATTGGAGTTTAGTATAAGTTTGTACTTTTTAAACATACATATATTAGAATACTTAATAGTTTCTATTCCATTTGATAAAATCAATACTTTTCGATTAAAAAATACGCCAGGAATAACTAAGCACACACCTTGTTTTTCTTTAACTTGAATAGAAATAAAAAAACTATCAGAATATTTCTTACATATAGTGACTAACAGTAAAAGAATGTAGTACCTATAACCATGTAAGTACCCAAAATATACAATCCCTAAGAAAAAAAATATATATAAGATATTGAGGCACAAGAAACAAAGACTATACTTAGAAGATTGTTTCTCCAATATAGTCTCGAATTTTTTTAGTTGTAAATTTTCTTGAATTATATTTTTAAAAATATCGTATTTAATATATGGGAACAGCATATTTTTAAATTCATTTTTAGAACTATCATTTTTGGTAGTCAAACAGTATATGTTAAATATTTTCAAATATCGCATAAATACATTCTGGTACATAATCATGGTATTAATGTTATCAATATCAAGTTCTTTACTACTATAATCCAATATTCCATTTTTTTTATACAAATACTTGTTAGTGCTTTCCACTGAATAATTGCCATATCTTAATATCTGCACTAAAATAATTATAATGAACGCAGCAAGTGTTAACGCAACTATTAAATAGGTATTCATTGTTACATCTTTATAGGAAATATTCAGATAACTAAAGTTATCTATAAAATCCAATGAAGATAAGACGACAAAAATTATATTTGCTGAAAAAAAAGACATTATTACTATGTCTTTTTTCATAGGTTTAAATATTAAATCAATCTTCTCCTCTTCTTTGTCCGTTACACCTACTTCAAAAAAAGAATTAAAGATCCATTTTTCAGTTTTATTTATACATCTAATAACTATTTTTTTATCTTCTTCTTCTTTTAAATTCAAAATGACTTTATATTTATTTAAAGCTTTATATAAAAACGACTGAGTAAATTCAATACTGTCGACATACTTTAAGTCTTGTTTATCTATTTTTAAAATGCTTTTATTAAAAATACCTTTTTCTAAAATAAAGTAAGTTTCAAAAAATCCATATCTAACACTAAAATACTCGGTTATTTTTTGGAATATTACATATACAAGGTAAAGAAGATACATAAAAAAAAGAAAAGTTAAGTTTTTATTTATTAGAAAAATAGAAAACGGAATAGATATAATTAAACTTCTAGCTATAGAAATAGTATTTATTAAAAAAATACATTTATTTAACTTTTTCATCTAATAACCTCTTCTTTTATTTTTCTAACATCATGTAAATTTACTCCTAGCAACTTATAATCCTTTACAATTGTTTTTAGCTCAACTTTTTTCCAATATTTTTTAAAAAACATATAGTCAGTCTCAATCACTGTATATACTTTAACTTTTGGAATTACAGTTATCTTTCTTATAATAAATCCTTCAAAAATGTATATATTCTTATAATCTATTTTAATTGAATATTTCTTTACATACATATACTCGTAAAAGATATCAAAAGGGATCAAGGTAACAACTAAGAGCAAGACAATCAAAAAAAATTTTTGATTCACAAAAATTTGGATCAAACCTGCAATGCCTATAACTAAGATTGACCCGATTACATTTTTAACTATTGAAAATAATAAATAATTATGATGCATCATAAATTCAAATTCATTTTTCATTGAAAAATTTTTCTTTTAAATGCTTCTTTTGCTTCTCGTTCTTTATTCTGTCCCACTGACTTAATCCTGCCATATAATAAATAAAGAATCCTAACATCAACCCCATAACTATTAATAAACTTAGTTTTTCTCTAAAAACATATAAACTTAATGCAACAAAAATACCGGGAATTAAAAACAATAAATGCTTATTATTTAATTTAGGCATTAACCATGTTTGTACTGCCAATAGCCCTAATAATACAATTACTTCTACACTCATCTATAACGCCTCCTTATGCTTTTTATAAATCAAGCTAGCGATCTCTGGAAATAAAATATCTTCAGAAACAAGAATATCTAAATACACTTTTAATGCATCCTCTGTATATCTATCTTTTCCTATCTTTTCATTAATACATTGTAGTTTCTTTTTTACTTTTGAATATGAATATCCTTTTTTACACATTCTTGATATATTACCTTCAGATAATAAAAAATCAATCATAAAATTTTGATCTTCTAAACTAAAATTAGAGAAATAATTTTCCATTTTTACCTCCTATAATAGACTCCCTACAGTCTCCCTTCCTTTCTGTTTTTAAGACACCCTATACCATTACATCAAACGACATTAAAGTATAAATAAAAAAATTCCTGCTAAATTGACTATATCATACAAAATAACTGAGTTTACTTTTGACTAAT
The DNA here is from genome assembly GCF_030910025.2 of Enterococcus sp. SB12. NCBI lineage: Bacteria > Bacillati > Bacillota > Bacilli > Lactobacillales > Enterococcaceae > Enterococcus > Enterococcus sp. SB12. The sequence goes on from NZ_CP175677.1 coordinate 28,026, forward strand.
AAAAGCTTCTTTTGGACTCATAACCGTTAAAAAATATTGATATTTGGATAAATCATATTTGTAGAAGCTCTTAAACAAAAGAAAGAACCAAAATAGTAGAATGATTTTATATAATATAGGCTTGATATAGTTACATTTCATCAAATATTTTAATGTCAACTAATATTAAATGTTAAAATTTTTACTTATTTTAAAAAATTTTTCTTCTAAGAGAAAAAAATTTAATTGTGGAAAGCTAGTATTTGCAACAATACATCTTCTATGCATAAATATATATTTTGTCAAATATTTTTTTTGTTTTTGTGTGATATACAATTATTATGAACAAAAAAAATGATTGGAGGAGTTATATTATGGGAGCAATCGCAAAATTAGTAGCAAAGTTTGGGTGGCCTATTGTTAAAAAATATTACAAACAAATTATGCAGTTTATTGGAGAAGGATGGGCAATTAACAAAATCATTGAGTGGATTAAAAAACATATTTAAAATAAGGATGTGTTAGTACATGGGAGCAATCGCAAAACTAGTGACAAAGTTTGGGTGGCCACTAATCAAAAAATTCTACAAACAAATCATGCAATTTATTGGACAAGGATGGACAATAGATCAAATTGAAAAATGGCTAAAAAGACATTAATGTTTAAACTAAACTAAATTTTTAAAAAAGACTATAAAGTTATAAGGATATCCTTGTATTCTTTGTAGTTTTTTGTTGTGTAAACATTCGGCTTAACGCTAGATAATAATTACTATTTTATTTTTTTGAGGATAACCCTATATCAGTATACTAATGAATCAATTTGACTGGTCACGTTTTGCTTACTAGTATCAGATAAATATAGCCACCCCAAAATTTAGTTAATGATAGGTAATTATTTCTTTATAATTTGTGGTGTTAGTATCAAATCTTAGACAGCTTTTCGTAGAGACAAGAATAAATTAAACTTATCTACGAGAGGATGAATTTTTATGACCCGATATGAAGAAAATTTTAAACAAATGATCGTTGAACTGAATCAAACTGGACGTTCTGTTCGAGGGTTAGCGAAAGAATATGGCTTATCTGAAGTAACGATTTACAAATGGAAGAATTTATATTTACCTGATCAGTCCACAGGACTGACTGGAAAAGAAGTAGCTGAACTGAGAAAAGAAAATGCTCGTTTAAATGAGGAACTTGAAATCTTAAAAAAAGCCGCAGCCATATTCTCTCGGAAAACCTAAATTCGCTTGTTCAATTTATTGAAAAATGGTGTAAGGATTACACTGTTTCTTTGTTGTGTCGGTTATTAGAAATCCCTAGAAGTGTCTATTATTTTTATAAGAATAAACCGTTGACAGCTACAGAAATCAGAAATAATAAGTTGAAAAAGAAGATTTCAACAATTTTTTTTACGAATAAACAACGCTATGGTGCCACAAAGATCCATCAAGTTTTATTAAAAGAAGGGATTTCAGTATCTCTTAAACATGTCCAAAAGCTAATAAAACAATTAAATTTAAGGTCGATTGTAGTTAAAAAATATAGACCTCAAAGGTCTAATAAACCGATCATTTCAAAAGAGAATCTCTTAAATCAGGACTTTTCTACTGAAACGATCTGTGAGAAATGGGCAGCTGACATTACGTACATTCCTACTAAGAAAAATGGTTGGTGTTACTTATCTTCAATCATGGATTTACACACGAAAAAAATTATTAGTTATACATTTTCAAAACGAATGACTGTGGATTGTGTCATTCAAACATTGAATAAAGCAAAAATACATTATCACATTCCAGAAGGAATGATTCTACACACTGACTTGGGCAGCCAATACACAGCAAGAGAAGTGGAACAATGGCTTAAAACCAACAAAATAAGGCATTCTTATAGTAGAAAAGGAACACCTTATGATAATGCTGGAATCGAATCTTTCCATGCCTCATTGAAAAAAGAAGAAGTCTACACGACTAGCTACTCAGATTTTGAAGAAGCAAATCGAGCGCTATTTAGCTACATTGAAGGATTTTATAACCGAAATCGAATCCATAGCTCGATTCACTATCTAACCCCACAGGAATTTGAAGAATTAGCAAAAGAAAAAATGGCTTAACCGTCTCTACTAAAATGTGTCCAAGATATTGACTCAAATCCAAAACAAAAAAAGGTTTCATAGAGATAACTCTGTCATTTTTATATTTAATTGGCACAGTTTTTTCTAATTATTTGTCATATTCATAGTCAACTATAGCTACAAAAGCAACTAATTTTGGAGATAGATTGAGATATTTAAAAATCTATCATGAAAAATTAGTTGCTTTTGTCACTTAGCGCTGAAAATTTATGCCATTTATCTAGAAAAATGACACTTGTAAGAACAAGATTGAATGGAGCAATACTGTTCGCATATTTTTAGTGGATGAATAAATAAAATACGAGAGATTTTTTGTTCGTTCATCCATGGTTTTAGAAAAAAGAGGGACGATTTCGGAAGGAGAAAATCGTCTCTTTTTTTCTTCTTTTTGTATGACAAAAAGAAAGATCTTTTACCCATTTTATTTTTATAAAATGGGGAGGTGGCGTTTGCGTAAAGCAAACCGACACAATCCAAAGGGGATAAAAGGGGGAAGTTTCACTTCCCCCTTTTCAAGCCACATTGTAATACAAGAACGAAGTACTTTGTATTACAATGTGATAGCTTGCAGTATTTATGGGTTTATATTTTCTATTTTGTTGTGAGGATTGTAACCGAATAGGACGCAATGCTTATTACAAAATCAATGACAAAGGGCGATTGAGGAATAAGCGCTGGGGCATTTTATCTTTGAGTAAGTTCTTGATGGATCAGAAAAATGTATCACAAATTTAAACAAAGACTCACTCATTTAAGAGACGCTACTATCATGAAATTTTGTTGTTGCGATAAGCAACTTCTGATACACGATTTTTAGCCATTACATCACTCGTTTTTAGAGTGGTGTGTAAGTGCGCATTGCACTCTTTTTTAACGAAACAAGCCGACCAGCGTTTGAAACTTTTTAGTTTTTCATCATTCTATTTTAAAACTCTCTAAAACTCGATTTAAGCGACTTTAATTCGAAACTGTCTATTTGTTCAAAGGGAGAATTAAGAATGCTTAAACGAGCTTTTAAGTGGGTTTAAATTGATTTTGAATTGAATAGCTTGTTGTAAGTTGTAAAAAAAACAAGTTAAACAAAGTATCGGTTTTCCATTTAAGGGTTGTTAGGGGTTGCCCTGACCGTCTGTAAGACGCTTGATTGCAAGAAGTGAGTATTTAGCTAGTCAAACAGTTAAAACAGCTTATATGAGCAATTAGGGGTCACTGGAACATCCGTACAGAAAACAGCGGTAGTGAGACATGAAAAAAACAAGAAATGCTGTTAAATCAACGTTTCTTGTTTTTCTCTTTTTCTCTTCAGAAACATTCTTCTGGAACATTCGTGCAGAAAATAGCGGTAGGATTTAAAACACGAACATTTTAGTTTTATTGTGTATTTAAAGGACGTAAATGTCCATTTTTCAAGGAAAGATCATATCGAAAAGAGTATTTACCAACAAAATTAATATGCTCAAAGAGAAGTGGTGATAATTTATTGATTTTCTCTTCTGAACAATCAAATCCTTCTACACGCATTTGGTCAATTACTCTTTCTAAATAGAGCGTATTCCAATAAATAATTGCATTTGTCACAATACTAAGAGCAGTCAATTGCTCCTCCATTCCGTCAATATAGGTTTGATATAGTTTGCCCTTTTTCCCATAAAATATGTGGCGACATAATGTATGCCTTGCTTCTCCTTTATTCAGCTGTTCTAAAATCTGTCTTGCATAAATCTCATCAGAAATATAGCGCAATTGGTGCTTTGTTTTGTATACTTTTCCATATTCAATAATGGCTTTCCCTAGCTCTGTTGGTTGACCATTTCGTTGAAGTGCTTTTGTTAACTCTGTCGCATTCACTTTTCCTGACTTTAAAGAACCTGCTACTTGAAGTATTTCGCCCCAGTTTTTTTCTATTCGAGTAGTGTTGATTTTGTTTTGAGAAACTTTATTTAACATTTTATAGTCTGCAGTTAAGTCTATTCGCCAAAGTTTTGTTCCGTGATTGTTTGCAATTCATGGGCTAAATTGGAAGCCTAACAATCCAAAAAGTCCAAATACCAAATCACTACACCCGGCTGTATCTGTCATGATTTGTTTTGGTTCTAAGCCACTTGTTTGATTTAAAAAACCATCCAATAAGTACAAAGAATCACGCAATGTTCCTGGAACAACCATTCCATGAAAGCCGATATATTGATCAGAAACAAAGTTGTAAAATGTGACTCCACGACCGCGGCCAAAATATTTTGGATTACTTCTAGAATATTGGGAACGTTGTGGTGTGGTATAACGAGTACCGTCGGCCGAAGCCATTTGATTATTTCCCCATACAAGAGAAATAGGAAGTTTTTTGTATGCAGAAATAATTTTTTTATTTGATGCTGACAGTGTATCCAATCGAACATATTGGTGATTGACGTACATTAGCCGATCATATTTTAAACTCTCGATTCCTTCTTTAGATACTGGAGAAAAACCAATATTACAGGCTTCTGCTAAAAGTACTGCTAGAACACTAATATCTAGGTGATCCATACGCGTATTCGATTCATTAATATGGTGGAAACAGGAGGTTAAATCAAGTTGTTGATTTACCTCCAATAATAAATCTGGAAGATCAATTTTGGGCATTAATGCTTTTACGCGATTTTTGAACTGCTTATCTTCCTTATGTTCACGTGTTTTTCGGAGTTTAGACACGATAATTTTATCTTTGTTCTCCTGTTTTTCAATTCTAGCCATTTCAGAATGAGGCCATTTTTTTATTGTTTCGTTATAAGACAGACTTAAATCTTCTTCTAATTGTTTTATTGCTTCAGCAGAAGAGCTAGGTAATTCCAATTGAGAGAGTAAACTTTCTTTTTGATGTTCCCACGTATCTTCACTGATTAAACAACTCATTGGATCAATGAATCTTTCACTTTTAGGTACAAATATATCATGTTTATTCAAGCTTTGGATTAGTAACTCAACACATAGAATAAGCATACTTTGATTGACTTCATTAGGGTTAGAGTGAATATAATAGGCCCATTTCTTTGGTATATGATTTTCAACAGATTCAAATTGTCTAAAGGTAATGGACTTTGGGAATCTACGTCGAATTAAGTACCACACTGCCATACAATCTTCACCATAGTGGCCATTTTCTATTGTTAATGTTTCAATAATCAAAGGAATAAACTTTCAAATTTTACGATAAGATTGAATTAATTCTGCGATTGCAATAGGTTCTTGTTCATTTTTAACAAGTTTCTTTACTTGAAACACCGCATTTACAATATCCTCTGCTGGATATTGGTCAAACACTCGGCTTCGCAGACAATCAATTTCAATAGAATCGTCTAAAAATAGTTCAACTATTTCAGATAGAGTAAATGCTGCACGATCCAAATCTTTTAACGTTCGTAGTCGCTCTTTTGATTCTTTATTTTTTGCTCGTCTAAAAATTGACTCATAATATTTTATTAAAGCTGTAAGCAATTCGTCTGTAGCAATCTTTTCATACTCATACACAAGAGCAACTAAAAGGGCTAATTTTTTCTGAATACTCATTCTTTGAATAAGGCTTGATTTGGCTTTAAAAGCGTAGGTAGCTAAATGCTTTACTTTTCCTTCAGGGATAGTTGAGAAATCCCATTCACTTGTATGAAACTGCTGGAATTCCTTTAATCGATGAAAACCACGAGTGATTTCTTTCCTACCTTCATCAATTAAAGGAGCTCGTAAAATATCCATTTTAGTGAATGCCCCTTGAACAGGCGTACCCATAAGACTAAGTAAATTTAATAACTTCTCTGACTCTTCTTCAGAAGGTATAAGAGAG